>NZ_AUJU01000005.1 GCF_000424385.1 Butyrivibrio sp. LC3010
GAGAGGACCGGGATGGACGGACCGCTGGTGTATCAGCTGCATCGCCAGATGCATAAGGCTGGGTAGCCAAGTCCGGAAGGGATAAACGCTGAAGGCATCTAAGCGTGAAGCCCCCCTCAAGATGAGATATCCCTGCATTTAGCAGTAAGACCCCTTAGAGACTATGAGGTAGATAGGCACAAGGTGTACGCACGGTAACGTGTTCAGCTGATGTGTACTAATAGGTCGAGGGCTTGTCCAATATGGATATAGAACGAAAAAAGCGGATCAAAGATGAAGTATTCAGTGTTCGGTTTTGAAGGTACGGAAGGTTTGTGAGAACTGCTTCCTTTGCAGCGATTACTGTGTAATTCCTGCCATGTGGTTATAGTCACATGATGTACGTTTCAAACAGATCTTGGTATGCAAGCATCCCAGAGTCTGTTTGAACCGCACATAGCGCGGTTCAATTTTCCTCAATAGCTCAGTCGGTAGAGCATTCGGCTGTTAACCGAAGTGTCGTAGGTTCGAGTCCTACTTGGGGAGTTCGTTTAACGGAGTTAAACAAAAACATATCCTGTGAGGCAGGAAATATACGGCTCCGTGGTCAAGTGGTTAAGACATCGCCCTTTCACGGCGGTAACACGAGTTCGAGCCTCGTCGGAGTCATTTAATTAAGGAGCTTTAGCTCAGTTGGTTAGAGCAACCGGCTCATAACCGGTCGGTCCTGGGTTCGAGTCCCCGAAGCTCCATTTTAAAGTCGCTTAATAGCGGCTTTTTGTTAATAAAAGCCGGCGTGGCGGAACTGGCAGACGCCCGGGACTTAAAATCCCGTGGGTAGCGATACCCGTACCGGTTCGATCCCGGTCGCCGGCAGTATATTTGAAGAGAAGCATGCATTTGTGCTTCTCTTCTTTTTTAGCATGAAGTAGAATAATACTCATAAAATGCTTTCTTTGCTAAGGAGACTGGACATGCAGTTGGAATCACATGACTTAAACACGTTAAGAAAAATCATAAGGGATTTAGAGGAAGAAAATCATAACCTAAAGTCTCTTTTATCAGATAATGGCATTGCTTATGAATCCACAAGTGTTTTTTATGAGGATGTGTTTAACAGAGATGTTTATGATGCTTGGACCAATGAGGCACAAATATACCGCGAGACAGCAAGCTGATGAGCAGGGGATTGAAAGGCTTCTAGTACCGAGATTTACACGAGTTATCAATGTAACAGGGGAAGTACTGGATATTAATAAAGCGGACAGCCTTATTATTGAAAGTGAAGTAAGAAATGAGCAGATAGTCAGCGATGTTGAAAAAGCGATTTCTGATGGTAGGACACCTTTAGTGCTTACTAAGCTCAAAAAGCATGTGGATGTAATAAGGGAGAAATTGCAAAATAAAGCAGATCATGTATTCGTCATCTATGGAGATAAGCCAAGGCAGGAATCAGGTGTTAATATTGTGGTAATAACAATGAATCCAGAGACAGTGGGATATGAGGATACTATTGAGCTTGAACTTCTTATTGATGAACTCCAAAAAGCGGGTATTTTGGTGAGAACCACCGATGATTACTCTGAATGCTATGCTGTCATAGACAAGACTATTGTCTGGAATGGCGGGATGAACCTTTTGGGAAAAACAGATGCTTGGGATAATCTTATCAGGATAGAAGATATCCACGCAGCAGAAGAATTGCTGGAAATTACAGAGCAGATGTTGAAATAAGTAAAAGTAAAAAATTAGAATCTATTAGTTTGAGAAAGGATACAACATGAACCTGCCAAAATTTATGAGAGCAGTAGATACAGAACTTGAAAGTATGTCAGAACAGGAGCTGAAGTCATGTCTTCGTGAATTGGCAAGAACTCTTCCTGAAAATGATAGAACTCATTTTCTTAGTATTATTGATAATAGAAGTGGAATAGTAAAACAGGACAGTGATGAAGAAAAATTATTAAAGAAAAAAGTCGAGGATATCATATCTGTACTTGAAGAAATTGGTGAAGGTGAGCGCTGTCTTGCCAGTGAGTATAATGAAGAGTGGGATGATTGGTACAATAGTGATGATGATGAAGTTTTTTTCTCGGATCCAGAGAAAATAGTACCTGATTTTATAACAGCTATCAGACTAATCCATGAATGTGTTGACACCGAGTCGTATACAGAGGGGTATAAACTGGCAAAGGTATTATCTTCAATCAGTATTTTCGCTGATGGAGATTGGGATGATTATTGCGGAGATTCTTTAGGAATAAAGGATTTATATGAACATGAACTTATAGTAGGTCTTTTTGACAAATTGGTTGCAGAATCATTATATCTGACATATATGGCTAAGGAATCAAGGGCACGTGCAAGTGAAATATATACAATGATGGGAAATTTTGACTGTAATGATCTTAGGCTTGAAGATGTAATGCAGATAGGAAATCATTCTCTTCCTGAGTTCAATACCTTTTTGTCAGATTGGATAACACTCCTTGGTGCTCATAATGACTGGAGAACTAAAAGGCTTTTAAAAGAAGCAGTTTCTATGATTCAAGATGAGTATCAGGCTTTAAATGTGGCTAGAACGCATGCTGTAACGCATCCGGAATTATTTAAGCAGATTCTGGAAACCGGGGAGTCTGACGCAGATCCAATCAAGTTGTTTAGGATAGGAACGGAAGCTTTGGATAAGATACCGGATAATCTAACTATTCGCGGAGAAATAGCGCTTTTAACTGCAAACTATGCTGGCAGGATAAATACACTACCAGGAGTAGAGCTATGTTGGTTAGAAGCTTTTAGATCAGATAGTTCTGTAGTTAATTATCTGCGTATTCGTTTTCTTACCAGGGTTTGGAAGGATTATTCCAAGCAAGTTGAAGATATTATTGAGAGTGAATATGCCAAGACATTATCCCGCAGCAAAAGTGTAGATACGTATAATAGGGAATACATACTGAACGAAAATGCGTTATATAAAAATGATTATTGTACATTGCTTTTCTGGGAAAAGAAATTTGACGAAGTTTTTAACCTTGGGCTTTGTGAAAAACAGATGTTAGGATGGTCTAGTACCTTTATGAAGCAGGGGCTGGCTATGTTTATGCTGATTCTTTACGAAAGTGAAAAATACCAAAGCGGACTTCAGAGTATGGCTAGGTTAGCAGTGTCAGGATGTAAGCTTAATGCTGATGATTACTACAAAGGAACATGTGATTTGGAACACAAGGACAGTTATTCTTTGTTTATGGAGCTCTTTACTAACTTGAAGATGGAATTAGATGTCTCTGAAGATGATAAAATAAAGTGGCTTGATAAGATAGGAAAAATTATTGAAAAGCGAGTTGTTGCGATAATGGAGGCTGAAAGACGTAACTACTATGGGGAATGTGCATCATTTATTGCAGCTTTTGGTGAAGTAATTGAGTCAAGAGGGCAAAAAGAAGCAAAGCAGTCGCTTATGATGAGTTATAAAGCAAAGTATCCGAGAAGAAGGTCATTTATTCAGGCTTTGAAGAACTATGGGTTTAGAGCATAAATATGGTTTTTCAGCAGGAATAGCGTTGTTGGTTAGAAATAATCTGTTTTATAATAGGAATACGAAGGGAAAATCCACTGATGATTATTGTTGAAGAAGAAATAAAAATTGAACAGATGCCAGTTTTGGAAGACAAAATGTATTTCAATGAAGATGAAATGGTAAAGGCGGTAGCAGATGTTGATAAAGGGATACTTGCATTAAATGCAGAACTGCATTCAGATTTGGAACAGATGCTTTTGGAGAATGGATCAGATCAGAAGTCGTTATATGGATTCAATATATATTTCGATGGTGAAATTGAGTATGATTCTATGATTAACCCACCAAGAAACAGAGAGGCAGGATTCCCGCGTGTAGGGAGAGACGTTGCAGATCCGGTTGCAAGAGAAAAAATAAAGGAGCTAGTTGAAAAATGGATAAAGATTTAAGAACTACGTGGTTTGAAATGCCGGTTAGCATGCAGATTTCTAATATAGGTAGTGAGGTTTCCAGAGCAATTAATTGGAAAAATAAAGGTAATGAAAAAAGGAAAATAGGCTTTTGTGAAAAGGCGATTGAGTTTTTGCAACTTTCTATTGAAGATCCTAAGAACAGACATAGGATTGGGGAGTTTTCGTTTTGTATTGAGGAATTGAAAGATTATTTCCTTGGAGAGAATATTTACAAAACAACCGATGAGATGCTTCACAAGTATTACGATGCCTTTATTTGAAGTATATAGTTTTGTATGAGTAATGATATTTAAAGTGATTAAGTAAAAATGTGTATCCTTTACTACACGAAAATGGTACAAATTTGGTACAAAAAAGAGGCGTGGTCGGCGAAGCCCCTTTCTCTGCGGGGGTTGGAGACTGCTAAAAGTTCGATCCCGGTCGCCGGCATTTGATAGTGGTCGCAAACTCAGATATTATCTGGAGTTGCGACCTTCTTCTTTTTTATATATGGCGTACGGATATTTGCAGAGAAATATACAAGAAAGCTGATGCTATATCAAGGGCTTTATTACAGTTAATATAAGGAATTAGATAAGTGTTTTTGACGAAGATATTTGAATTTACCCTTGGGGCATAGTTTATCATTACGACAGGAGCTATATTAATGAAAATCATTGCTATCGGTGCGGTAACAGCAGGAGGAAAAACATCTGCAATCAATCAAATTGTTGGAAGGATTCCAAGGGCTGTAGCGCTGCACTTTGATGAGTACTCTTTTGAAGGCGAGGTTGAGGATTTTGGTCTGTGGGTTAAAAATGGAGCCGATTACAATGTTTGGAATTTAAGCCCATTGAAGGATGATATAGAAAAAGTAATTGGTATCGGTAAATATGAGTATTTATTTTTGGACTACCCATTTGCGTACCAGAATAGCTTGATTAAAGATTATATTGACTGCGCTATTTTTATAGATACGCCTCTTGATATAGCTTTAGCCCGAAGAGTGTTACGTGACATGCAGGAAGCATCTGCAGATAAAATAAGGTATGAGATGGAACTTTATCTGAAACATTCCAGAGCCGCCTATACACAAATGCTAAAGGATATTAGAACAACTTCAGATTATGTGGTTGATGGCGCGCAAGAGCTTGAAACAGTTGTGGAACATATCATAAGAATAGTAGAAAAAGTTTAACAGGCTATTTTGAGGGAAAATAATGCAGATACTTGAGTGGGCGAATAGAGGTTAAGTGACTATAGTAAGCATTTTCTGAGGCTGTGATCAATTCCATTGTTCATAATCACTGGGTTGAGCAGAATGCACCTTCTTTCACAGCATACAAAGATAGGCTGGAAATTCTTTCAAGAGGAAATCTCCCACCTAAACAGACAATGGAAGGCTTTTTCTTAGGAGAGTCTGTTCCGGTCAATCGAAAACTGTCGGATATCTTTTTACAGCTCCATATAAGCGAGCGTTCAGGGAGAGGTATACCAAGAACAGTTGGAAAATACGGAAGAGATGCAATTGAGTTTAGAGATAACACTATTCTTGTAACTATACCATTTGATAGATTACAGCAAGATATGGGTACAAAGGCTGCAAGTAATACAGTAAACAGAAATGACCGAAGTTTTGACCGAAGTTTAGATAGATATGCTGTTGATAATTTGGCTTGACCACTGGTAGACAAGGATATTTTTAACAGAATTCCAGTTCATCAAGAGAACTTCTAAGAAATACTTAGTAGTTCGACAAGTTGGAGAAATTGATTTTTACCGTAAACTCCTTCCAGGATATTTGTATAGAATGAGGATATGGATGAAGAAGAAAAAATAGGTTATAAAAACATAATAGTATAGGGAGTTGTGGGGAAATGGCATCATCAATGGTTCATTACATAGTTTCTCGGTTTGTGGCAAGAGAACTCGGAGTAGGAGATTTAAATATGTTCCTTGTAGGATCCGTTCTTGCACCTGATACTGGGAATAAAGAAGATGGAAGTTACTGTAAATTACATTACATGGATATTCGTGAAGAAATAGCTCGGAAAGGTTTTAATTGGAGAACATTCATTGACGAGCATGCCGATAAGATGCATGAGGATTATTACAAAGGATATTGCTGTCATCACTAGATCATTATGGTAAACAAAGTTTTAAGGGAAAATCTGTGGTTGCAAAAGTCTGTGAAAGGTATTTGATGCTTAATGCAATACATGTATCAGGCAACGAATTGGGGAGTAATGGAACTACCCAATCGGTGAACGAGAAGAAATTAGTTGTTAGAAACAGAGTTTCAGTTCTTGGTAGAAGGAAACGAGTATGATCATATAATACGAGGAAAATTCATTGGCTTTGGGAGGAATGGGGATATATGGCATCAAGTATTATACATTTGGCGGTTACAAATGAACTTACGAAAAGGCATACATTCAATGATGAGGGAAGGCTAAAGTTTGGGGCGATTCTTCCGGATGCAGGAAAAGGAAAGGCAAGTCATTTAAACAAATATGTATGGGGATTTAATCGAAAGGCATATGATTTTGAGCTTTTCAGGTCTAAGTATGGAGAACTGATGAAGACAGATGATCTCTATATAGGCTATTATCTGCATCTTGTTCAGGATATTTGCTATAGACATTTTGTTTTCGACAAATATAAGTGGAATCCCATGATACCGGGGAATGTGGAGAAGCTTCATAAGGATTATTCAATAATAAATTATTATGTTGTCACACAGTACGGACTTAGCAATGATATTGAAGTGCCTGATAAATTCGAAGATGAGCTGATAGCAAGCTTATGTACTTATGATATTGATGGACTAATGAAGTCGATGGCTGACTATTTTGTTCCAGTACCTGACGATGATATTTTCTTTTTTACAAAAGAGATGGCTGATGAGTACATAGCAGAGGCTGTGGAATTGTGCCTTAAGGAACTAAAGGCATTAGAAACAGGAGAAGGTTTGATTGATAGCTACGACAATGCATGGGACAATAAGACATATTCTTTGCTTGAAACGACCTTAACTACCAGAGATTTAGGCGGATATAGAATTGACGGAACAGAGCGTTACACCAAGTATGGCAGAATAATACGGAGTGATGTTGCAAATTATCCATCTGAGAAAGATATATCATTTTTAAAGAACTCTTCAACTACAACGATTATCGATACCAGATCTACAGAAGAAAAAGAAAGAAAGCCTCATGGACTTGCGAATATGGAAGGCTTTGAATATTATGATATTCCAATAGAAGAAGGTAGTGGAGTTCCGGAAAGTGTAGAAGCTGTCCCGGAGAGCTACTATCAGATCGCGCATGCAGCTAACATTGGTGAAGTGTTTAGGACAATAGCAAACGCAGATTCTTCGGTTATGTTTAATTGCACTGCGGGAAAAGATAGGTCAGGGGTAATATCTGCGCTTTTACTGTGGCTTTGTGGTGTTAGGAAAAGCGATATTGTTTATGACTATATGAGGACGAAAGAAAACAATAAGAAGCGCTTTGAGCAGATACAGCAGAATTTTCCGGATCTGGATATGAAGATTGTTATTCCAAATGAGAATAATATGATCAAGTTTATGGAGATGATAGAAGCTAATCATGGAACTGTTCAGAATTATTTCACGTCAATAGGAATTACGCCTGATATTCAGCAAAAGATTATAGAAAAGCTATGTGAAGGATAAAGGGGATTTAATATATATGTCTAAGGTAATAATGACCTGCGGATTAATTTGTTGTGGGAAAAGCACATATGCCAAAAGGATTAAGAGCGAGAGCGGTGCAGTCATTCTCTCTATTGATGATCTAACGCTCTCTATGTTCCCAGAGGGAGCTGGAGATATGCATGATACTTATGTAATGCGTGCAGAAAGGTACCTACTGGAATTATCTCTTCAGATTATGAATTCTGGAATAAATGTAATTCTTGACTGGGGACTTTGGAACAGAGCTACAAGGGATAGAATCAAAGAATTCTATGCTTCCCACGGAGATATAAAAGCAGAGCTGCATTATCTTAAGGTTTCACCTGAAGTATGGGAGGAAAGAATCAATAAAAGAAATGCATCGGGTGAAGCTGCGTATTATGTTGATGAAGGTTTGCTTAATAAGGTCAAATCATTATTCGAAGAGCCATCCGAAGATGAAGTAGATGTGCTGGTCGAGAGTTAACTAAGAATAATTGACCTTGCCCTTAGGGCATAGTTTATCATTATGACGGAGCGACATATAAATGATACTTGTAACCGGAGCAAAAGGGTTTGTTGGCAGTAAATTAATGAAAATCTGCAAAGATGTGGTGGCCGCACCATCACTTAGAAATGCTTCTTTGGATCAGATCAAGAGAATTGTTAGTGAGAGCGGTGCAGATACTATTGTGAATACTGCAGCTATTTCAGATATTGGGGAATGCCAGAAAAATCCAGAGTCATCATATATTGCAAATGTTCAGCTACCGGTGTTTCTTGCTAAAGCATGCGAATGGAGAAAACTTATCTGCTTCAGCTCTGATCAGGTATATGGCGGACTTGAAGACAATGGGCCTTATACAGAAGAAAATGTTAATCCGTCAAACATCTATGCAAAGCATAAACTTGAAATGGAACAGAGGGTGCTTGATATCTGCCCCGATGCAGTTATGCTTCGTGCTGAATGGATGTATGACTATTATGTAAAAAAATCCAATTACTATATGAACATTGTAAATGCTAAGGATGCGGTTGCGTTTAGTTCTCGGCAATATAGAGGCATCACTTACGTAAAAGAAGTCGCTGAAAACATGGAAAACGTAATATTATTGCCGGGCGGAATTTATAATTTTGGCAGTGAAACTACAAAATCCATGTATGAGATAACAAGTCAGTTTATAGAAGAACTTGGGTTAGAAATTCGGCTAGAAGATGCACCTGCAAGGCACAATTTGTGGATGGACTGCAGTAAAGCAAAGAGATATGGTGTCATTTTTAGTGATGTTTCTAAAGCTTTGATGAAATGCGCAAAAGACAATGGATTTGAAATTAAGAATAATTCGGGAAAAGAGTGATTTTGCAGCGGACTTATAATTTCGAGTAATGGGAGGAACTATGCTACCAACAAGAATGGAAGCAGAAAGACTTTTAGAGGAAGCAGAGAAGTATAATCCTGGACCATGGGGGAATCACAGCCGTGTTGCTGCGCATTGTGCAGAGAAGATTGCTTTAGGCTGTGAGGGGATGAATCCGGAGAAAGCCTATATTTTAGGACTCCTTCATGATATTGGAAGAAAGTTTGGAGTAAGCTATTTGAAACATGTTTCTGATGGATATTCATACATGATGTCCTTGGGATATGATGAAGTTGCCAGAGTGTGCCTCACACATTCCTTCAACAACATGAGAGTTGATGAGTATGTTGGTAAGGTTGATACTTCAGATGAGGAGTATGAGCTGATTCAGACTGAGTTGGGGAAACTTTCAGCTGATGATTATGACAGACTGATCCAACTTTGTGATGCATTGGCCGGAAGTAAAGGTGTGATGAACATCGAAGAACGCATGAATGATGTCAAAAGCCGCCATGGAAATTATCCTCAGGCAAAATGGGATTCCAATATGCGTTTGAAAGCATATTTTGAAGAGAAAGCATCCAAAGATATATATGATTTGGTAGAAAAAGACAGTTATACGCTGGACTAATGGAGACTGATGGGGGGAGACAAGAAATGCTATTTAAATTCTGTGCAGAATGTGGACATGAGCTTCAAGATATAAAATGCGGTGATGATGACTGCAAGATTTGTCCTTCCTGCAAGCGGATATATGGAAGAAATCCAATCCCTACTTATAGACGACAGCATTCGACAGTCATCTGATCTAAAAAGCCATTTAGCAGAATAAAATACTGTTGAATGGCTCTTTTTCTGTTATAGTAAAAATATGTTTTTTTTGGAGGGTGTTCGATGAAGCTTATTGTTATAGATGTACAAAAAGGAATCACCGATGAAAGACTATATGATTTTGACGGATTCATAAAGAATGTGACAAGTATTATTGATGCTGCAAGGAAGAATAATGTTGAGGTTATTTATGTTCAGCATGATGATGGCCCTGGAACAGGCTTTTCTTTTGGTGACAAGGATTTTGAGATAGCTGATCAGGTGGCTCCAAAGGAAAATGAGAAGATTTTCATAAAGACGATAAACAGCTGCTTTGGTAATAATGATCTTGCAAATTATCTCAGAGAATCCAGAGAAAAAGATTTGATGATAGTCGGATTGCAGACGAACTTTTGCATTGATGCCTCTGTGAAATCGGCTTTTGAAAGAGGATACAAGGTAATAATTCCGAAAGGTACCAATTCTACTTTCGACAATGATTACATGGATAGAGAAACTACCTACAAGTATTACAACGATATGATGTGGCCGGAAAGATTTGCAAGCTGCATTTCTGTTGATGATGCAATTAATATGATAGAGGATTTGTGATGAAGCTGGATAACATAGAATGGCTCTTTTTTGATGTTGGCTCAACTTTGGTAAGTGAGGAAAAGCCATTTTTACATAGACTACACGAAATTGCTGATGCTGTTAATGAACCTTTTGATTCGATACAGAATAAGGTTACTCAGCTTTATAAGGAAAAGAAAAAGGGAGAACAAGTACTGATTCAGGAATACGGAATAGAAAGACCTCGCTGGAGAAGTGAAGATGAGGAATTGTTTCCGGAGTCATATAAGTGCCTTGAGCGATTGAGTAAGAAATATAAAATTGGAATTATTGCAAATCAGATCCCGGGAACAGCAGCCAGATTGGAAAAGCATGGTGTTTTAAAGTTTATAGATATTGTCATTGCTTCTGCAGAAGAAGGATTAGAGAAGCCGGACAGGAGAATATTTGAACTTGCTTTATCAAGAGCTAGTTGTAAGCCTGAGAATGCTGTCATGATCGGAGATAGGGTTGATAATGACATAATACCTGCTAAGAAAATAGGTATGAAGACTGTTCGTGTGAAGCAAGGGATGTGGAAATACTGGGATGCTCTTGGCGAAGAGGAACAGGCAGATTTTGAGGTGGATGATCTGAACGCGGTAATAGAGCTGTTAGGTTCGTTATGAAATCTAAATGGATTCTGCAATGAAGGATTATTTTTGGTTAATAAGCTGGTTGACAACTATAATTTGCTATGTGGATTTCTTTTGGTTATCGTAATTGTTTGGAACTTTCGAAGGAGATACTGTTGGAAGAATGATTCAAGCAGCTGAATGGGGAATTCAGAGGCGTCATAAAAGTTCAATCACGGTCGCAGGTATTAAATGTGTATGGCTTCAAACTTAGAATTTATCTAGATTTGAAGCTTTTTGTTTTACTAACGATTTAAGATGATATTTAATTATTGCGGAGATGTTCTCAAATACAGCTATTTTGTGGGAGATACTCAATGGTTATGCTAAGATATGTAGGTATTTTCCAAAGCATAATTATATATGGGAGGGTTGTCGATGCGGGATTATAGTGAGCAGCATAAAAAAGCATGGGAGTATGATGCCTATGACTTTTGGGTTAAGACAAGCGGAACACCACAAGAAAGAGCACAGAAGGACATAGCGGATCCAATAGGAATGCTCAAAAAATATGCCGTATATTTTGATTCCTTTGAAGGTATTAAGGTGGCAAATATCTGTGGCTCTTGTGGGAAGAAAGCTATTCCACTTGCTCTTCTTGGGGCAGATGTCACTATTTTTGACATTTCTGAAGATAACAAAAAGTATGCTATGGAAGTAGCAGCTTCTGCGAATGTCGAGATTGCTTTTGAAGTTGGGGATGTACTTGAATTAAACCTTGACAGGTATTCTGAATACTTTGATGTTGTTTTCATGGAGGGAGGAATACTTCACTATTTTCACGATATAGATGAGTTTATGAAAGTTATGAACGCTATTCTTAAAACAGGCGGAAAGATAATCTGCAGTGACTTCCACCCTTTTACCAAAATATTTGATAGTTTAAAGCTAGAACAGCCTACGGGGAGCTATTTCTCTACTGATATATTTGAAGGTGAAATGGCACATGCCAGATTTTACGATGAAGAAATAAGAAAAAGCATCCCCAAATGCAGTTATAGAAAATACACGATAAGCGAAATCATAAATTCTATGCTAAGAAATGGATTTTCTATAAAACAGTTTGATGAGCACCCTTCCTGGGAAGATGAAAGGCTGCCTGGGGAGTTTACTGCGATAGGAATTAAGTACTGCTAAGAAGTGATTGTCTGATATAGAAGAATTAAAGAGATCGCTTGATACAGAGGAATAGAGGTATAGCTTTGGAAATACAATTACTAAATAATGATGAGAAATATGGCTTTATGAAGCTTGGAGATTTTGAAACGATTTATGGGGGGAATGGATCAGCTATTTGAGAAGGTGATCTAAGTGAGCTGAGCAAGATATCATAAAGATACTATTTGCATTTTTAGCATAATTAAAATGGATAGGAATAATACATAATGAATATAAAAAATAAAGACATTACTATAAGAAATGCAGAAAAAACTGATTGTGAGCAGCTTGCTATATGGTGGAATGATGGTAAGGTTATGGCACATGCAGGCTTTCCTAACGGGCTTGGGACTACTGCAGATGAGATCCGGGATCAGATATCAAGTGACATGGACGAGACAAAGCGAAGGCTCATCATAGATTATAAAGGTAGTTCTATAGGAGAGATGAGTTATTACAACATGGGCGAAAATATTGCTGAAATTGGCATCAAGATCTGTGACAGCTTATATCAGGAAAAGGGATTAGGCAAAAAGATACTTAGCATGCTTATTGGCGAGTTATTTGCAAGAGGATATAAGAAGATTATTCTTGATACCAATTTAAATAACAAAAGAGCTCAGCATGTCTACGAGACTTTGGGTTTTAGCAAGGTTAGAGAAAATATAGATTCATGGACAAACCAGGTTGGAGAAATTCAGTCTTCAGTGGATTATGAACTGATACCGGAAAACTTTGTAGATTTTACATGACTATTAAAATATTAGTTTAAGGGAATGAATCATGGAAAAAGGGATGCATACGACAGTAAGCATAAAGAATTAAAAGAAACATTGAAAACGGTAGCTGATTACACTGATATTCAGAAACAGGAAGCGGTAAAAGCTAGCAGTTATGGCTTTATTACAGTTTTCATGGTATGTGCAGCTACAATTTTGGTTCAATTGGTAACGTATGCTGACATGAGACTGGTAATTGGAGAAACTGCAGCTATATTAGCCGGAGGCATTATATATCTGACGATTGTTGTCAGAGCAGGTGTATGGAACGGCTTAAAGAAGGAGTCGGAGGTCATAAGTAGGGATCTTCTTGTCAGTGCAGTAACTTCATTGGTGTTTACAGTACCCTTTTTCTTTATAGCACTTAGATATTCTGTAAGAAATGAATTTCAGCTCTCCATTGCTTTCTTTGGTATCATTTTTATTATATCTTTTGTTGTACTTAGGGCTTTAGCGGCTATTTCATCCAGGCACAGAAAATGATGTATTGTCGTATGAGAGCGGAGGTGCATTATGACATTTGACGATGAAAAAGATTATATCATGCGCATCATTAAGGAAATGGTAAGGGTACTTTTTTCATTGATGCTAGGTAAAAAGTATGTTGCAGTAGAGATGGAGCGTGATAATGGCTATGAAGTTTCCGGGAGAAAACTTGCTGAGCTTCTTGAAATGATAGATTGCGGAGAGATAAATAAAGCTGAAAATCTCCTTTTGGAATCTCTTGATTATTCTGATAAGAATAGCATTGCTGCTGCGGCAATGTTCTATCAATATTTATCTGAGAAGGGAGAAGAGTTCCTTATAGAGCATGATTTCTCCAGGGAAGAAGTGCTTGATGGAATAAGCCGCTTAATACGACAGGCAGGCTATGCTGATGTTATCGATATTGTAGAAGGTACTGTTATTACTTGAAATGCTTTGTAATTAGGAAAAACAAATAAAAGTGGTATAACTATATTTACATTTTATTCAGTATTCAAGTGGACCATCAACAAACGAAAGTGGGTCAGAATTTGGACCAAAAAAGAAGGTGAGACTTAATTATGAAAAAGTGTTGACCTTGCCCTTGGGGCAGCCCTTACCATTAAGTAATCACAGGATGAAGTACGTACGAATCAGCTGTATTACTTAGTTTCTAAAAATGCATTTACCTAAAAAGGAGGGCATCAGTATGAAGGAAAAAATGACATCGGGAGAAATTGCAAAGCAGGCAGGAGTATCAACAAAGGCGCTTCGTATATATGATGAAAAAGGGCTGCTTAAGCCTGTTGGGCATTCCGATGGCAATTACAAACTCTATGACAAAAGCTCACTGATAATTCTTGAAAAGATTATTGCGCTCAAGCATATTGGATTTAGTCTTGAAGAGATTAAGAGCAGTCTTGAGAATGATGAACAGAGTTCTATAAGAGAAATCCTCGAGAAACAGCTTGAAATGATGAATCAGAAAATATATGAACTTCAAAAGGCTGCAAAGTGCATAGAATCAGCGCTTGCAAGGTTTGATGAAAATCCTGACTGGGACGATATTGCAGACATTATCAAGAAGATGGAAATGAGTCAGGGGGCGGATGAGCGCAGATGGTATGCTGCGGAACATGCTGCAGACGGAATTGAGTGGTATGAAAAGATTTTTAATTCTTTATCATTTGAAGAAAATGATACTGTTCTTGACCTTGGTTGCAGCTACGGCCTTTTGTGGAGAAAGAACTGGGATCGTATTCCCAAGGGCTTCAATGTATTAGGTGTAGACATTCACGGAAATTGGGCTGATGATCTCTACAATTATCTGGAGGATAACCGCGAGACTCTTCCGGAAGGCTCTGATATTCAGATCTTTTTCAGTAATCTTGAAAAAGATGAGACATGGGAAAAGATAAGAGAGAAGAAGTATTCAAAGATCATTGCGCATTATCTATTATCTTATCTGCATGATGATGCTTACTTTATTCAAAATGTGGCGCAAGTGCTGGTGCCAGGCGGTATGTTCTCTGTTAATCATTACGGAGAAGCAGTGAAGGAATACGATTTCTGGGAAAATTGTTTAACTGAAGCGGGTTTAGATATTTCTTTTGCCCTTAAAAAGAGACAAGAAAGAAGGCAGGCAGACGCAGAGTTTGAGGCGCTTTTATCAGAGAACTTCGATAGAGTAGAAAAGATAGCGCTTCCGGGGCCATTAGTATTCGATAGCACAGATGCTCTTTTTGACAGAGTGCAAATGAAATACCCCGAGGGCGGGAAATATCTTGAGGACAACAGGGATGCTATAGAAAAATACTTTGAAACTGTGTTGCTGAAAGATGGCTCTGTTACTGTAGATATGGATAGCACATTTTATCATTGTTATAAGAGTGAGGGTTAAGGATGGATAATATGCTCTTTCCTGAGAGGCTTGATAGAAACAAAGTATATGAATGTGGAATATTTTCGTTATATACAGATAAAGTCAAGCTTCCAAGTGGGTATATCATTGAAAAATATCACCAGATTCATCACCATCATGAGGGTGTTTCAATAGTTGTCTTTAATGATAAAGATGAGATATTGATGATCAGAGAAATGCGATATACTGTGGGACATCTGGAGTGGGAAATACCTGCGGGCGGAGTAGAAAACGGAGAGTCAATAGAAGAAGCTGCCAGAAGAGAGGTTATGGAAGAAACCGGATGCACAGTAAAAGACCTTAAGTTCTTGTGCTCTCAGAATCCGTCAAATGGTATGTCAGATCAGGTGATGCATGTTTTCGGTGCTAAGGTGGATTCTGAAGGACGGATCAAGGATACTGATGAAGTAGCAGATAAAGTATGGATGCCAATTGCAGAGGTGAAAGAGCTTCTTAGAAACAACCAGACAAAGGATGGCATTGCTATTTTGGCAATCCTTTTTGCATTACAGTTTTATGAGTATTGACCTTGCCCTAAGGGCATGCTTTATCCTTATAGGTGAAAAAAATATGCAAAGGGGAAGCTATGAACAGAAAAGATATATTAGGGAATGAAATTAAGTCTGAGTGCGTAGGATGCGCAATTGTGCGTGGCGAGGTGAAACTTCCTGGGGGAATTATTTATGATGGGGAGTCGATTATTCTTGCCGCAGATCCTGAGATTCCAATTCCCGGTTTTCTAATAATTACAAGTAAAAGACACATTCAGTCTTTTGCGGAATTAACTGTAGACGAGAGAGCTGAGATAGGAAATACAATAGCAATTGCAGAAAGAGCTATAAAGGATCTGAAAATTGCCGAAACTGTTACATTGGTTCAGGAAGAACGCTCCAAGCACTTTCATATATGGATTTTTCCTAATCAGGAGTGGATGCTGGAAAAATTTGGATATGGTTTGCAGTATCTGCGTGATATCAATGCTTTTGCCAAAGATAATGCTTCTGATGCGGATGTTGAAATCGTGATAAGGACTGCCGAAGAAATCAAGAAATACATAGAAAGTGCAAACTAATATGACTAAAATTGTTCCAATAGAAGAGCTAATAATACAAGAAGTGGCGGCAAGAGAACTGCCAAAGGATATTCAAGAAGGAGTGCAAGTTTACTGGAATGAACTTACAGCAAAGTACCCGGGGATGTTTAATGGGGCGTTATATTCTGTAATCAATATGGAAAATGATGACGGCACAGTCACGATAACCTGTGAGCCCTCTGATTATGCCCATTACAAATACAGTGAGATCATGGATCTTGGAGAGTATGCATGTAGAAGTATGTATGCCGGTTGCATATTAGTTTCATCTGACAAAAAGCTGTTTGTTTCATTAAATGGAGTAGGTTCAGAGTTTGTAGGAAAGATTCAGGGGATAGGTGGAGTTATGGACCCTTCTGACAGGATTATTGGTGGTGCCACACGCAAGGATGGCAGTACAGAGACTAATAAGCTATCACCCTTAGTAACAGCATTTCGAGAGCTTGAAGAAGAGGTAGGAAAAGAAATCAGGAATAGCGTTACTGATATAGGCAAATCATATCTTGTTACTAATGACAATAAGTATGGCTTTCCTTTTGTGTTTTATTCAAGCCTTGATTCAGAAAACATTCTACATGCCTTTGATTCTTTTAAGAAGGAGACCGGCAGTAATGAGGTTGATAGGCTGATCTATTTTGGAAAAGATGATACGGCTGAACTTGAGAAATATGAATCCGGACAAGATATTGGTGTAGTGGATCTTTTGAAAATCATTATGGGGGAATTGTAAAAAAAGAAACTGAATATTACTTGTCTTTATCTCTATATAATAGGCAAAAAAAGACAAATAATGATTTTGCTATGCATATTTGGAACTTATTTTATATGCTGTAAAAGTGGTACAAACTTGGTACAAAAGAAAGGCAAGGCCGGCGAAGCCCCTTTCTCTGCGGGTTTTTGGGACTATTAAAAGTTCGATCCCGGTCGCCGGCAGTAAAGAGAAGCAGTGATGCTTCTCTTTTTTTTGCTGTATCATTAAGGTATAATATAGCTAACGATTGAAGCTATAAATGAGGTGCAAGCTTTTATGAGTGATATAAAAGAAAAAAATGAATTGGATTATACATGTGGAATTTCTGATGATGAACTAACTCAGAGATTTATTGAGTCCATTCGCATTGATGAAGAAATTAGAAAGATAAAAGGACTTCCTACATCAGGATATGATGCTGATTTAAAGAAGGCATATTTACTTTATCCGGATGGGAGGAAAGAATATGTCTGAGGAGAAGGCAAAGAAGAAGCAGCTGGATGAGGTGCTGACGCTGGATAGATAAGGTTCTGATCTATGATCTGGAGCATATCGAGATCAGGTAGAAGTTTCCAGATGAAGTGATAAAGTTCATAGAGGGATAGGCGGCGGAGCCGGTTGGAGCGATCTGATCGGCTTCTTTTTTTGCTTGAAAAATCCTGAGATTAAAATATACTACTAGTTATACAAATAAGACAACGATTGATCAGAGAACAGGGAAGAAATCATGGTCAAAAATAATATCGAATTAGATGTGAAAGTTAAGTGCATAGAGCAGGGAAAGACTCAGGCGCAGGTGGCGAAAGAGATTGATACCACCAGGGCCTATGTAAACCGGGTTATCAAGCGAAACGAGAGCGTAGTCAATAATACCTTCGTCAAGATGATGGAGGCATTGGGGTTTGACATTGAACTGCATTATGTGAAGAGGGAAGAGTAAGTGGAAATACTGGATAAACGAATAGATGATGGAACAGCATTTGATTGGGGAAGAACATCTGAGGAATATGCCAGGTACAGAGATATCTATCCGGATGAATTTTATAAGAAGATTGCGGACAGGGGTCTTTGCATAAATGGGCAGAAAGTCCTTGACCTGGGAACCGGTACAGGCGTTCTGCCGCGCAATATGTACAAATATGGGGCGGAATGGTTCGGGACCGATATTTCTCCGGAGCAGATTGAGCAGGCAAAGATACTGGCTTCCGCTTCAAATATGAGGATAGACTTTCAGGCTGTTCCAACAGAACAACTGGATTTTACGGGAGAGACCTTTGATGTGATCACAGCTTGTCAGTGCTTCTGGTACTTTGACCATGAGAAGGTAATCCCCAAACTGGCTGATCTTTTGAAACCGGATGGAAAGTTGCTCATCCTGTATATGGCATGGCTGCCATATGAAGATAAAATCGCAGGCGCAAGCGAAGAACTTGTGCTTAAGTACAGTCCAAAATGGTCAGGTGCCGGGGAAACGAGACATCCAATTTGGATTCCGGATGTAGCATATGACTATTTTGAGATGGAGGATCATGAGGAATATGATCTGATGGTACCATTTACCAAAGAATCCTGGCATGGGAGAATGAGAGCCTGCAGAGGTGTGGGAGCCTCATTGTCAGAGACAGAATTAGCCAGGTGGGATAAAGAACACAGGGAGCTGTTGGACAGGATCGCACCGGAACAGTTTGAAGTCCTGCACTATGCAGCTTCTGCAGTGCTGCGAAAGAGAGAAAAAATAAGTGGAGATAGTTACAGCGAAAAAGGAGGATTTGGAAATCGTTCGTAAGATTACCAGATCCACAATCAAATCAATATATCCCCGATATTATCCAGCAGGAGCCGTGGAGTTCTTTCTGGCACATCATTCGGACGAACATATTGTGACGGATATCTCTGATAATAAGATTTTTGTTTTATATGAGGGCGGAGAGTCGGTCGGTACAGTGACGATTAAGGACAATAGTATTAATCGTTTGTTTGTTCTTCCAGATTACCAGCATAAGGGATATGGGAAGGCCCTGCTTGATTTTGCGGAGAAGAAGATACTGGAATTGTATGAATGTGTTCAGATCGATGCATCATTTCCGGCAAAGCGGATTTATTTGAAACGCGGATATAAGGAAATAGAGTATAACATCATCAAAACGGATAACGGTGATTGTCTCTGCTATGATGTTATGAGATTGGAGAAAAAGCATGGTTAGAGAAGCTGAACAAAGTGATCTGGATGCAATACTTGAACTGTATCTGTTCTTACATGAGGACAGTATCCCTGAAAAAGACGAGCATTTGAGAGATACATGGCTTCAGATAATACAGGATACGAATCACCATCTGATTGTGAACGAGGTGGATGGTAAGATTGTTTCATCTTGCGTGTGCGTGATCATCCCCAATCTGACAAGAAATATCCGCCCCTATGCTTTTATTGAAAACGTGGTGACACGTAAGGATTATCGGGGAAAAGGCTATGCCAGTGAATGTCTGGAGTTTGCCAGGGAGATTGCAGAAAAAGAGAACTGCTATAAGATGATGCTACTGACAGGTTCAAAGAAGCCGGAGACTCTTCAGTTTTATGAAAAATGCGGATATAACAGTAGCGACAAGACAGCCTTTATACAGTGGCTGGGAATTGAGAAATAAAGCAGATGGCATCATTATTACAGTCAACATTAAATACGAGGGCACTGCCTATAGGAAATCTACGTTATATACGAAGTGATTATCCAGGAAAACTTACAGATCAGGAAGTGAAGTGGCTTGTTCAAAATGATGATGGAACAAGTTTGTAAAGGATTTCTGCGAAGATGAGGCAACGAAGGAGTTTCCATAGAGGCTGAAAGTGGCAGCGGCGTTATGGAAGTCAGTAAGAGAGTCGGATATGAAAAAAGAATATTCGCATGATCTGCTTGAAAAGTACAAGAATGATATAGGACAGGTAAGTTGCTGATGATATTGAGAGATTTCAAAAAGGAAGATGCGCAGATTATAGCCGGGTGGCTCCAATCAGAGGAAGAATTATACAAATGGTCTGCTGACAGGTTTAATAAGTATCCTCTTTCGGGAAATGACATAAATGAAAACTATGCACCTCAGCTTGAAACGAGGCGTTTCTATCCACTAACGGCAGTAGATGATAATGGCGATGTTTTAGGGCATTTCATCATACGGTATCCGCGAGTTGACGATGACAGTTCTGTTCGGTTTGGCTTTGTAATAGTCAATCCCGCTATAAAGGGAAAAGGGTACGGAAAAGAACTGCTTCAGCTTGGAATAGGATATGTAAAGGAACATCTCAGCGCCAAAAGGATTGATCTGGGTGTATTTGATAATAATGAGAGTGCAAGGTATTGTTATGAGGCGGTAGGGTTTACGGCGTATGCTACGCGAGAATGTGAGATGCCGATAGGAACCTGGAAATGTACGGATATGGAAATGTTCATAGAAAAATCGCTTGAAACAGAACGCTTGATCATGCGTTGCTGGAACGAAAGCGATGCAGAGGATTTATATAAATATGCCAGTGATCCCGATGTGGGTCCTATTGCCGGATGGCCTGCTCATCAGAGTATTGAAGAGAGCCGGGATGTGATAAAGAATGTCTTTAACGGCAAAGAGGCCTATGCTGTTTGTCTGAAAGAGGATGGCAAGGCTATCGGAGCAATTGAACTGAAGCTGAACGGTCATACCGATATGACTGACCGAGATGATGAATGCGAGATGGGATACTGGCTCGGAAAGCCGTTCTGGGGTCAGGGCATTATGCCGGAAGCGGTGAAGGAAATGCTGCGCCATGCTTTTGAGGACTTAGGTATGCAGAAGGTATGGATTGGATATTATGAAGGCAATGCCAAGTCCAAGCGAGTCCAGGAGAAATGCGGATTCAAGTATCAGTGGCGATCCGAAAATGTGGATGTGCCGCTGATGCACGAGAAGCGGACAGGCCATGTGAGCCTGATGACGAAGGAAGATTGGAAAACATCACACAGGACTATGAAACGGGAACTTGGGATTGCGCGCTGCGGGCTGGCTTGCTGCTTATGCTCCGAGAATTTTACATGTAAAGGATGTAAACGCGATGGTTTTATGGAACTTTCATGGTGTAAGGATGCAGAATGGTGTGAAGTACGCAGATGCGGTATTGATAAAAACCTGAGTGGGTGCTATGAGTGCAACCCTGCGGAATGCCGTAAGGGTTTATATGCAGAAAAAATAAAGCCAAGGGCTTTTGCGGAATATGCCCGGAGGTATGGACTTGAAGAACTTCTTGATTGCTTGGAACGTAATGAACGAGCAGGCGTGGTCTATCATCGTGAAGGAATAACGGGTGACTACGATGATTTTGATGATTTAGAGGAACTGATTGATTTTATCAAAACCGGTAAAAAGATGTGCATAGATTTGAAGCCGATAGCACGAGAGGATATTGAAACAGTCTGGAAGATGCAGGTGGAAGCATTCTCGGATCTTTTGGAAAAATATCAGGATTATGATATGAGTCCCGCGGCTGAAGACATGGATAAAGTATTAGCAAGGTTTGAACAGCCGTGGACGACATATTTCTTCATTATGGCAAATAATGAGAAGGTAGGAGTGATCCGTGTTGTAGATAAGAAAGACGGGAGCAGAAAGCGGATTTCTCCTATTTGGATCATGCCTGAGTACCGAAATAAAGGATATGCGCAGCAGGCAATACTTGTGGCGGAGAAAAAATATGGATCAACCCATTGGTGTCTGGATACCATATTACAGGAAAAAGGCAATCTTCATTTGTATGAGAAACTTGGCTATCATCAGACAGGCAGAATTGATAGAGTTAACGATCATATGGATATAGTGTACTACGAAAAAGATTGAGGAAAGCGCATGGATGATACAATGAAAGTTGAGAAGGCTGATATCGAAGATATAGATTCCCTTGTTGAACTCCGGCTTGATTACCTAATAGGAGATACAGAGTATTGCGGTTCTCTTTTTTGTACCATTTTGTACTGTAGAATAGTGTGTATAATTGCATTGGTAGGGGAAGAGGAAGACAAAAGTATGATAACACATCCAATTGAGCCAATATATGATTATAATTCTAATATCCTGATTTTAGGGAGCTTTCCATCGGTTAAATCAAGGGAGGAAGGCTTTTTCTATGGACACAAGCAGAATAGATTTTGGAAGATAGTTTCCAAAGTATTCGAAGAGGAAGAACCCAGGACAATTGAGGAAAAGAAAGCTCTATTGATAAGGAATAAGATTGCATTATGGGATGTGATACAGTCATGCGATATAGTAGGATCATCGGATGCAAGTATCACAAATGTAGTGCCCAACGATTTAAGTGTTATCTTAAATACAGCGGATATCAAGGCAATATATGTGAATGGGAAAACAGCACTAAAATATTATAAAAAGTATACGGAGCCTGTGATCAAAAGGCCTGCAATATGTCTTCCATCTACGAGTCCCGCAAATGCTGCCTGGAATATGGAAAAGCTTTTGACTGCATGGAAGTGTATATCCAATCATTAAGCATGCAAGCGGGTCAGGGATATATGAAAATAGCTTAATAAATAGCAAGATGATTGGGAATTTTGCTTAAAAGTGGAATTTTATAATAGAGCCATGAAGGAAACGGTAGTTAAAAGATTAAGGTTGGCGGATGCATAAAATATGTGTAGCCTTTACTACACGGAAGTAGTACAAATAGAAGGCAAGGCTGGCGAAACTTTGGAAGTTGTTGTTCTTTTGAAAAATGATTATGGAGTAGATTTGAAGCATGATTAAAGGGAAAGTAAAAAACATTAAAGTAGGAATTTCAGCCTGCTCAAATGGGCATTTGCCGGAGTGGCAGGAGCAACTGACAGAACTTGAAAAGGTTCTTAGCGACATGAATATCGGGACAGATTTTTCTCCACATATCATGAGAACGGTTGATGTATATAGTGGAACTGATAAAGAAAGAGCTGAAGATCTCATGAAGTTTTATACCGATGATGAGATAGATGCGATTTATGATATCTCAGGCGGAGACCTGGCTAATGGAGTGTTAAAATATTTGGACTATGAAACCATTGCGAAGACCGATAAGACTTTCTGGGGATATAGTGACCTGACTACTGTTATAAATGCTATTTACACGATGACAGGTAAGCCAGGAGTTCTTTATCAGGTAAAGAACATGATTTGGTCCTGGGGGGATATTCAAAGGCAGAGATTTTCAGATTATATTTCAGGAAAGAATAATGACTTGTTTGATATAAAATACAGCTTTTTGCAAGGAAAAGCCATGCAGGGTGTGGTTGCAGGCGGCAATATCCGCTGTTTTACAAAACTTGCAGGAACCAGATACTGGCCTGATCTGAATGGGAAGATACTTCTTCTTGAGTCTCTTGGCGGGGAAGTTGGACAGATAGGGACTCTTTTTAACCAATTGGATGATATAGGAGTATTTGACCAAATAGCAGGAGTGTTGCTTGGGACTTTCACTAATTATGAAAAAGCAGAATTACCCCTTTCAGTATATGATCTTTTGAAAATGCATATCTCAAATACACTTCCTGTGGCATGTACAAGAGATATTGGGCATGGCCATGATGCAAAAGCAATCGTTATTGGGAAAGAATATGTTTTTTAGGGAGATAAAGCAATATTTTCCATTATATAGATTTGATCATTCCATCTGCGTAACGCAGGCGGTTTTTTATTCAAATGTTCTCATATGGTATAATTAAAATGACAGTTAAACAATTGCGAGGAGAGCATAATGACAGTAAAGGATTTAATGGTCGGTCAGACTGCAAGAATAGATGTAGTAGGTGGTGAAGGTGCGCTGAGACAGCACTTTCTGGATATGGGTGTTATTCCCGGGGCAGAGATCACTCTGGTGAAACTTGCGCCGCTTGGAGATCCCATGGAGCTTAGGATTCATGGGTATGAACTCACACTAAGACTTGCCGAAGCTGAGCAGATACAGGCTACACTTGTTGAACGGGAAGCTGAGGATAATGTAGAAGTCTCCAAAAAGCAGGAAATAGAGCATCCCGGTCTTGGTGAAGAAGGTAAGTATCATCCTAAGGGAAGCGGCAATCCATTACCAGATGAAGAGATTCTAACGTTTGCGCTGGTAGGAAACCAGAACTGCGGAAAGACAACATTGTTTAATCAGCTTACAGGTTCCAATCAGCATGTAGGTAATTTCCCCGGGGTAACAGTTGACAGGAAGGATGGTGCCATTCGTGGAAGATACAATACATCTATTACTGATCTTCCGGGTATATATTCCATGTCTCCATATTCAAGTGAAGAGCTGGTAAGCAGAGACTTTGTACTTAATGAGAAACCAAAAGCCATAATTAACATAGTTGATGCAACCAACATTGAGAGAAATCTGTATCTGACGATGCAGCTTCTTGAGATGGATATCCCTATGGTAATTGCCCTCAACATGATGGATGAGCTGAGAGGAAATGGCGGATCAGTCGATGTGAACCGAATGGAGAAATTGCTCGGAGTTCCGGTTGTTCCGATTTCAGCAGCGAAAAATGAGGGTATAGATGAGCTTGTACATCATGCAATACATATTGCTCACTATCAGGAAAAACCGCAGATTGATGATTTTTGCGATGTTAATGACCACGGCGGATCAGTTCACAGATGCATACATGCTATGATACATCTCATTGAAGACCATGCCCAAAAGGCGCAGATACCTGTTCGCTTTGCAGCGAGTAAAGTGATTGAAGGTGATGAGAGAATTATAAAAAGGCTGCAGCTTGATCAGAATGAAATAGAGATGGTGAAGCACATCACAAAGCAGATGGAAACAGAACGTGAGCTTGATTGCAGTGCTGCCATAGCAGATATGAGATTTTCCTTCATTGAAAAGGTCTGCGGGGAATGTGTGGTAAAACCCCACGAGAGTAAGGAACATTTAAGAAGTCAGAAGATAGATAAGTATCTCACGGGAAAATATACAGCAATTCCTATTTTTATCATTGTAATGGGAACTGTATTCTTTCTTACCTTTAATGTAATAGGTGCTTTTTTACAGGGATTGTTGGAAATGGGAATAGGAGCGCTTGGCGATGTTACTGACAAAGCGTTGACCCTGGCAGGCGTAAATGATGTTATACATGGTCTTGTTATAAACGGAATATTTGAAGGTGTAGGAAGTGTACTTAGTTTTCTTCCGATCATTGTTACCATGTTTTTCTTCTTATCCCTTTTGGAAGACAGCGGATATATTGCAAGAGTAGCTTTCTTCATGGATAAGATTTTGAGAAAAATCGGTCTTTCAGGAAGAAGTATCGTGCCAATGCTTATTGGTTTTGGGTGTACAGTACCTGCTGTTATGTCAACAAGGACCCTTCCCAGTGACAGGGACAGAAAGATGACAATACTTCTCACGCCTTTCATGAGTTGTACTGCAAAGCTTCCGATTTATACATTTTTTGCAGCTGCATTTTTCCCAAGGTATGGCTGGATTGTGGTGACACTTCTTTATTTTCTTGGAATAATTTTGGGAGTGCTGGTGGCTCTTATTTACAAAAAGGTTTTGTTTAAGGGTGAGGCGGTTCCTTTTGTCATGGAGCTTCCAAACTATCGAATGCCCAGTGCTAGAAGTGTGATGCAGCTTTTGTGGGAAAAGGCCAAGGACTTCTTACAGAAAGCCTTTACAGTTATTTTTGTAGCAACTGTTGTTGTATGGTTTTTGCAGAGCTTTGACTTGCATTTCAATCTCATTAATGACAGCAAAGACAGTATACTTGCGATGATTTCAGGATTACTGGTGCCACTGTTTAAGCCTATAGGACTTGGAGACTGGAGGATTGTTACTTCGCTTATCTCGGGATTTATGGCAAAAGAGAGCGTTGTCTCAGTTTTGCGGGTTCTTTTTGAAAGAGATGGTGTGGAAAATGTTCTGTCTGTTTTAACAGCAAGCAGTCTTTTGGTATTTTCTCTTCTTTATACGCCCTGTGTTGCAGCTGTGGCATCTATAAAAAGAGAAATGGGTATAAAATGGGCAGTCATGGTTGTATTGTGGCAATGTGTGGTTGCCTGGATAGCTGCTCTTGTAGTAAGAATTATTGGCATGGCTATGGGATTTTGAACCTGATTTGCTAAAAATATGTATCCCCTTTAATGAAGAGCGTAATCGACCAGGCTAAAGAATACAGTCGTGGTTAAGCTTTGTATTTTACAAGAAAAAGAAAGACTAAATAATATTAAAGACCTTCTGAATGATAGTAATAAATCATTCAGGAGGTTTTTATATTGTTTAAAAAGCATAACATGACAACTTTTGCAATGTGAGTAACAACTGTGACAATGGGTTTTTGTTTTTTTGCCATGTATTATGTAAGCATCAAGGGACCTGATGTATAAGTCAGATGAAAACCAGTATTTCGGAGGAGAATTGTCATGTTCGAAGAGATTAAAGAGAAATTTACAAAGATCGGTATTATTCCGGTTGTAGTTTTAGATGATGCTAAGGATGCGCACCCTCTTGGAAAGGCGCTTATGAACGGAGGACTTCCTGCAGCTGAGGTTACTTTCAGAACAGAGGCTGCTGAAGAGGCTATTCGTATTATGTCAAAGGATTTTCCGGACATGCTTGTTGGAGCAGGCACGGTACTTACCTGTGAGCAGGCAGACAGAGCAATGGCAGCAGGTGCCAAATTCATAGTAGCACCGGGCTTTAATCCCACTGTTGTTAAGCATTGTCTGGAGAAGGGATATCCTGTAACACCCGGCGTGCAGACACCAAGTGAGATGGAACAGGCTATGGAGCTTGGACTTGATTTTGTTAAGTTCTTCCCCGCAGAACCTGCAGGCGGACTTGCCATGATAAAGGCTTGCGCAGCTCCATATACAAAGCTCAAATTCATGCCTACCGGTGGAATAAACAAAGACAATGTAAGAGATTACCTTGGATATAACAAGATAGTTGCCTGTGGTGGAACCTGGATGGTTAAGGGTGATCTTATAAAAGCAGGTAATTTTGCAGAAGTTGAAGAAATGACAAGGCAGGCAGCGGAGATAGTTAAAGAGATTCGCGGCTGAAAAGATGTTTAAGATAAGCGGAAATAATAATTCCATAGCATCAGAAGGCAAGAGCTTTAAATACGATGTAAGGGGTTAGAGAAATTGGAGGATACAGATAATTATGGAAATGACACTTAGATGGTACGGAAAAGATTTTGATACCGTAACACTTGAACAGATAAGACAGATTCCCGGAGTTAAGGGAGTTATCACAACACTTTATGATACAAAGCCCGGGGAAGTCTGGAGCCGCGAGAGAATTAAGGCTATGAAGGATGAGGTTGAGGCAGCAGGTCTTAAAGTAGCTGGTATAGAGAGCGTCAATGTGCATGAGGATATTAAGCTTGGTAAGCCCGGCCGTGATCAGCTTATCGACAATTATATCGAGACACTTAAAAATCTTGGTGAAGAAGACATCCATATGGTGTGCTACAACTTCATGCCTGTCTTTGACTGGACACGTACGGAGCTTGCAAGAAAAAGAGCAGATGGTTCAACAGTTCTTGCATATACCCAGGAAGCTGTTGATGCACTTGTTCCGGAAGAGATGTTTAATTCAATTGCCGGTGATACTAACGGTTCAGTAATGCCCGGATGGGAGCCTGACAGACTTGCTCATGTTAAGGAGCTTTTTGAGGAGTACAAGGGAGTTACAGACGAAGATCTATTTGAAAATCTTAAGTATTTCCTTGAGAGGATAATGCCTGTATGTGATCAGTATGATATCAACATGGCTATACATCCTGATGATCCTGCATGGCCTGTATTTGGTCTTCCCAGGATCATAATCAATAAAGAAAATATCCATCGTATGATGAAGATGGTTGATAATCCGCACAATGGTGTAACCTTCTGCTCTGGTTCATATGGTACTAACTTAGAGAATGATTTACCGGATATGATCAGAAGTCTCAAGGGAAGAATTCATTTTGCACATGTTCGTAATCTTAAGTTCAATTCTCCTACAGATTTTGAGGAAGCAGCTCATCTCTCAAGCGATGGAAGCTTTGATATGTATGAGATTGTTAAGGCTCTTTATGATATCGGATTTACAGGTCCCATCCGTCCTGATCACGGACGTATGATCTGGGGTGAAAAGGCTATGCCCGGATACGGACTTTATGACAGAGCACTTGGTGCAACTTATATCAATGGCCTTTGGGAAGCAATCGAAAAGAGTAATAAGTAATAGGGGATGATAGCAATGAAATTAACAAACGAAGGTATTAAGGATAGAAAGGTCTGGGAGGAAAAAGGTTATAAGCTTCCGGGCTATGACAGAGAAAAAATGGTAGAAAGAACCAAAGAAAATCCTACATGGGTTCATTTTGGTGCAGGTAATATATTCAGAGCTTTTCAGGCAAATGTTGTTGAAAAGCTTCTGGATGAGGGTGTAACAGATACAGGTCTCATCGTTGCAGAGGGCTACGATTATGAGATTGTTGAAAAGTACAACAGACCCTGCGATAACTTAAGCATTCTTGCAACGCTTAAGGCTGACGGAACAGTTGAAAAAAGCGTGGTTGGCTCAATAGCAGAATCCTGCATACTGGATGAAGAGAACGAGAAGGAAATCGAAAGACTGCGCGAGATTTTCAGAAAGCCGTCTCTTCAGATGGTCAGCTTTACGATCACTGAAAAAGGTTACAAGACCAGAGCTTATATGAATAAGGTTGTTGGACTGCTGCTTGAAAGATATAAAGCTGGAAGTCTTCCGGTTTCAATCGTTTCCATGGATAACTGTTCTCATAACGGAGATAAATTGAAGGAAGCAGTAGTGGAAATCGCAGGCGAATGGGTAGAGAGCGGCAAGTGTGATAAAGGATTTGTTGACTACATTAATAATCCCAAGCTTATCGCATTTCCTCTTACAATGATCGATAAGATCACACCCCGTCCGGATGACACTGTAAAAGCAATGCTTGTTGAGGATGGTGTTGAAGGTGCAGAGCCTATAGTTACAACAAAGCACACCTATGTTGCAAATTTTGTTAATGCCGAAGAAACTGAATACCTGGTTGTTGAGGACCTTTTCCCTAACGGACGTCCTCAGCTTGAAAAAGGCGGAATTATTTTCACAGACAGAGAAACAGTAGATAAGACAGAAAAGATGAAGGTATGCACCTGCCTTAATCCGCTTCATACAGCACTTGCCATTTTCGGTTGCCTCCTTGGATATACAACAATTCATGATGAAATGGATGACGCAGATTTAAAGAGACTTGTAACAAGACTTGGTAAGGAAGAGGGAATGAAGGTAGTAGTTGATCCCAAGGTACTTTCTCCTTTTGAATTCCTTGATGCGGTACTTACAAAAAGACTTCCCAATCCTTTCATGCCTGATACACCGCAGCGTATTGCCTGTGATACATCACAAAAGCTCCCCATCCGTTTTGGTGAGACCATAAAGGCATACAGGAAACAGAGTGAACTTAGCACAGATAGCCTTCAGGTAGTGCCTCTTGTTCTTGCAGGATATTTAAGATATCTGGAAGGTATCGATGATGAAGGAAGAGAATTCGAGCAGAGCCCTGATCCGCTTCTCGATGAATTAAAAGCTCTTTCTCCTGAAGATGTTCTTAAGAGAGAAGATGTATTTGGCGTAAATCTTTACGAGGATAATCTTGCCAGGAGAGTGCTTGAAATATATTCAGATATGAAGGGCAACGGCAATGTAAGAAAGAAACTTGAGAAAATATGATGAAGTTTATGGATAAAGATTTTCTCCTTTCAAACGATACTGCAAAAGAGCTTTTTAGCGCAGTTAAGGATGAGCCCATAATAGATTTTCATAATCACTTAAATCCAAAGGAAATCTATGAGGATAAATGCTTTGACAACATGGCTGAGGTCTGGCTTGGAGGAGATCACTACAAGTGGAGAGCCATGAGAGCAAACGGAGTATCTGAGAGACTTATTACCGGTGACGGTGCACCATTTGATAAGTTTATGGCCTGGGCTGACACAGTTCAGAATCTTATCGGCAATCCGTTATATCATTGGACTCATCTGGAACTTCAACGTTACTTTGGAATCGAAGAACCACTCAGTCCTGATACTGCAGAAGATATTTGGAACAAATGCAATGATAAACTGCATAAGAAGGAGTACTCAGTACGCAATCTGTTAAGGATGCAAAATGTATCCGTTTTGTGTACCACAGATGACCCTGTTGATAATCTTATGTGGCATAGAAAAATCCGTGAGGATGGTTTTGAGATTAAGGTTCTTCCAAGCTTCAGACCTGAGAAGGCAATCGGAATAGAAAAAGAAGGCTTTGCAGATTATATTAAAAAGCTCAGTGAAACAGTAGGCTTTGAGATAGACAGCACTGAAACACTGCTTAAGGCGCTTGAGCTTCGCCTTGAATTTTTCCTTGAAAATGGATGCAGGGTTTCCGATCATAGCCTTGAGAGTACCTTCTTTGTGCCTACTACTAAGGAAGAGGTTGATGAGCTTTTAATGAAAAAACTCTCCGGTGCAGTACTTAGTGAGGAAGAGCAGGGCAAGTTTAGGGGCTACATGCTCACCGAACTTGGAAGACTCTACTCAAAACATGATATTGTGATGCAGCTTCATATAGGAGCTATAAGGAATAACTCTGAGAGATTCTTTAAAAAGCTTGGTCCGGATACAGGTTTTGATGCTTTAAATGATTTTAATTATGCTCCGCAGCTTTCAGCATTACTGTCTGCAATGGATTTAAGAGATGAACTTCCAAGAACAATCCTTTACTGCTTAAATCCTAAGGATACTGAGATGCTTGTAGCGATGGCAGGAACATTTTGCAGTAATGAAAAAAATATAAAAGGCAAGGTACAGCCCGGTGCAGCCTGGTGGTTCTGTGACCACAAGAACGGAATGGAGAGGCAGATAGAGTCAATGTCTGATGGTGGACTTATCTCTACATCAATAGGAATGCTTACAGATTCAAGAAGCTTTTTGTCATTCCCGCGTCATGAACTGTATCGCAGAATCCTTTGTAATAAGATTGGCAGCTGGGTTGAAAATGGTGAATATCCGAAAGATATGGGATATTTAAGTAATCTTGTAAAAAATATCTGTGGACGTAATGCAGTAGAGTATTTCGGATTTTAAATAATACTGACAGGGATGTGGCATGATTTGCCAATGTTACTGAGGGCAGACCGGCATGAGTCAGATAAAAACATGTGATTATAAATGAGGAGCTAACAATGGATTTAAACTTAAGAGATAAAAAAGATTGTAAATATGACGCAGTTTCACTTGGAGAAGTAATGCTTAGATTTGATCCCGGTGAAGGACGTATTCGTACAGCCAGAGAATTTAAGGTTTGGGAAGGCGGCGGAGAGTACAATGTTATCCGTGGTCTCAGAAGATGCTTTGGCATGGATACTGCGGTAATAACAGCGTTTGCTGATAATGAAGTAGGACACCTCGTAGAAGATTTCATCATGCAGGGCGGCGTGGATACAAGACTTATCAATTGGAAAAAGACTGATGGAATCGGCAGAGAGTGCAGAAATGGTCTTAACTTTGTGGAGAGAGGCTTTGGCATAAGAGGTGCTCTTTCCTGCTCAGACAGAGCAAATACTGCAATCTCACAGGCTACTGATAAGGATTTCGATTTTGATTATATCTTTGGCGAGCTCGGAGTAAGATGGTTCCATACAGGCGGAATCTATGCGGCTCTTTCAGAGCAGTCAGCTGAGACAGTTGTTAAGGCGATTAAAACTGCAAAGAAATATGGCACAGTAGTTTCCTATGACCTCAATTACAGAGCTTCTATGTGGTCTGCAATCGGCGGACAGAAAAAAGCCCAGGAGGTTAATAAGGAAATCGCAAAGTATGTGGATGTTATGATCGGAAATGAAGAAGACTTCACAGCCTGCCTTGGCTTCGAGATTGAAGGAAATGATGCTAATCTCAAGGAGCTGAATCTCGATGGATATAAGAAGATGATCGATGAGGCTGCTAAGGTTTATCCTAACTTCAAAGTAGTTGCCACAACTCTTAGAACAGTTAAGACTGCAACTGTAAATGACTGGTCAGCACTTTGCTGGGCTGATGGTCAGATCTTCAAGGCTAAGGATTACAAGGGGCTTGAGATTCTCGACCGCGTAGGCGGCGGTGATTCATTTGCATCCGGACTTGTTTACGGACTTATGACAACCGGTGATGCAGCTAAGGCTGTTGAGTACGGAACAGCTCACGGAGCACTTGCAATGACAACTCCCGGTGATACAACAATGGCTACCTGTGCTGAGGTTGAGGCCATCATGGGCGGTGCAGGCGCAAGAGTTAAGAGATAAGATCTTTATTATAGCTCCCGGTCGATGTTTATCGGCCGGGAGTATTTTGTTATCGATAGCTTATTGAAATTCGGTATTGATTTATAAATCATTATAGGGTATAGTCTTGTATACATGGAAAACGTTTTCTTAAAGGAGACTATATGAATTTAAGTGCAATATACCATAGAATGTCAGAACAATACTGCTATCCCCTTGACCAGGATCAGCTGATAATCAATATTAAGACCGGATACGACGTTGATAAAGTATATATCTATCATGGAGATCCCTATGATGCGGGTATCATGGGTGGTAATGAGCGCTGGAGCGGTCATAAGGAAGAGATATATTTCAAAAAGAGATTAAAGGATCATATCTGGTGGACAACCACACTTCGTCCTGAGTATAAGAGATGTAAATATTATTTCGAGATTCATTCAGGTGATGAGTGCATCTATTACTTTGAGGATGGATTCCTCACAGATGAGGAGATGAACCAGGAGGGGAAGACTCTTTCCTATTTCATAATGCCCTGGATGAATGCTGCAGATGTCTGCGATACTCCTGCCTGGGTTAATGATACCGTGTGGTATCAGATTTTCCCTGAGAGATTCTGTAATGGAGATGAGAGCATTAATCCCACGAATGTTCTGGAGTGGCAGACCGGTAAGGTGGGCATGAAGGATTATTACGGAGGGGACATCAGAGGTATACGCGACAGGCTCTCATATTTGAAGGAGCTTGGAATAACAGGTATTTACCTGAATCCTGTTTTTGAAGCCCACAGTAATCATAAGTATAATACTTTTGATTACAAGAAGGTGGATCCTGCCTTCGGAACTAATGATGATTTGAAGGCGCTGGTCAGAGAGGCACATGATGCAGGTATAAGGGTTATGCTGGATGCGGTTTTCAATCACACTGGAGCAGATCATCCCATGTGGCAGGATGTGCTGAAAAATGGAAAGGACTCTGAGTATGCGGACTGGTATATGGTAAACAAGTGGCCTGTGGAACAGGGACGCGATACCAGAGATGGAAGATATTATTCCTTTGCTTTTGCGGAGTACATGCCAAAGCTCAACACCAGTAATCAGGCTGTTCAGGATTATCTTTTGGATATCATCAGATTCTGGATTGAGGAATTTGACATAGATGGTCTTAGATTTGATGTTGGTAATGAGGTGTCTCACTCATTCTTAAAGGCAGTCAGATACATGACAAAGCGTATGAAGAGTGACTTTTACCTACTTGGTGAGATATGGCATGATTCAGTATCATGGCTGAGGGGAGATGAGTATGACTCAGTAATGAATTATCCGCTTTCTACAGCTATAGCAGATTTCTGGGTTTATAAAAACAGAGGTAAAGAGACTTTTGAATATGATATAAACAGATGCTTTACCATGTATTATTCTCAGGTAAACGATGTACTGTTTAATCTTCTGGATTCTCATGACACTAACAGACTTTTTGAGAAGGCTGAGAAAAATGTAGATATATTCTATCAGCAGCTGGCTGTACTATTTACAATGCCGGGAAGTCCCTGCATATATTACGGAACAGAAGTCATCATGGATGGAACATATGATCCTGATTGCCGCAGATGTATGCCCTGGGATGAGATAGATGCAGGAAAGAAATCAGCTGAGATTTCTGAAATAAAGAATCTTATTAATATGAGGAAAAGCCTGCAGGCTTGCAAGAGCAGGAATTTCCATTTCTCTGATGATATCGAAGAGAAAAGGGTAATAGAGTATTTGAAGATTGGTGAAAATGAAAGCCTTCAGATTTATCTTAACTGTGAGGAAAAGCCTGTGCAGCTCGATATAAAGGATTTCTCAGATATTGTTTACTCAAGAAAATGGGAGATGGACACGGAAGATATTGGAACCTTGGGGGTAAATGGAATTCTTATATTAAGGCATTAAGTATTTGGTGGCTGTCACGCTGGTTTTAGCGTGGCAGCGTTTTTATATCATAGGAAATTTCTTTCCTATGATATAAAAACGCTCCGCGAGGATGCGCACTCGCGCGAAAGGAATATGTTGCATTCTGCAACCGCGCTCGGCGCGAGAATGTCGCAAGCGACATTCTTTTCTTACCATATAGGAAATTCCGTTGGATTTCCTATATGATAAAAAGCACTCCGTGGGATGCACAGCTAGCGCGTGGTTTTCACGATCTCGAGAAGGAGTAAATATAAATTAAAATATTGATATTACGTTAACTTTTTTACAATATCTGCTATAATAAAGGGTGTTGTCTTGAATTGTTTTACTTAATGCAAAAAGAGGATTGGGGTCAGAGTATGGGAAAAGTTGCGGTTTTATCTGAAAATATGAAAAAGAGAATAATAGGAAAGGATGACGTGATCAGAAAAGTCATCACAGTGCTGCTTGCAGGTGGACATGTTCTTCTTGAGGATGTTCCGGGGGTTGGTAAAACATCTCTTGCAAGAGCGCTTGCTGATTCTCTTTCCTGTAGTTTTGCCAGGATACAGTGCACTCCTGACACTATGCCGTCTGACATAACGGGCTTGTCTGTGTACAGTATGGAAAAGGGAGAATTCAAAGTTCTTCCGGGTCCCATAGTAAATCAGATAGTTCTTGCTGATGAGATCAACAGGACATCTCCAAAGACTCAGGCTGCTCTGCTTGAAGCCATGGAGGAGAGACAGGTTACCATAGATGGCAATTCAATTTCTATTCCCGAACCTTTCATGGTTATCGGTACGCAGAATCCCATGGAGATGGCAGGAACCTATCCGCTTCCGGAGGCGCAGCTTGACAGATTCATGATGAAGCTTTCTATAGGGTACCCTTCAAAGGACAGTTCAGTTCAAATTGCAGACGATTTTCTAAAAGGAATACTTCATGAGGAAACTCAGGCTGTACTTTCAGCTGAGGATATCATACAGATGAAGGAAGAAGCGGCTAAGGTTGAGATACATAAAGACCTGGTGAATTATGCGGTAAACGTTGTCGAAGAGACGAGAAAACATCACAGTATAAAATGCGGGGCAAGCCCGAGAGCCCTGCTTGATCTTTTGAGAGCATCCCAGGCAAGGGCATATCTTGACGAGCGTAATTACTGCATCCCGCTTGATGTTTTCGAGACTGCAAAGGATGTTTTGCCCCACAGACTGATATTATCAGCTGAGGCTAAGATGAATAAAATGTCACAGGAAACTGTAATGCTTCAAATACTTAATAATCATCCTGTTCCGCAGTAAACCGGTGTCGCTATGAAAATCAATTATAAAAGATTATTCATTTACCTGATTATTTTAATAGCATCTGTTGTCTGGGCATCATATATGGGTGGAACGCTGCCATATATGTGTCTTTTCACTATGCTTTTTTATCTGCCGTTATCTGTTATTTATATACTAGTCAGTAATTATTTTTTCCAGACCTATCAGGAGCTTCCGTCAAGAAGAGTAATGAAAAATGAGGAGCAGCCCTACGAGCTTGTAATCGAGGATGCAGGATTTTTCAGGATAAATGATGCAAGGCTGATAACAGAAGAAAATCTTGCAACCTCACTCCTTGATAGTGACAGGCTCATAAATCTTACTCCGGGAAAACGTGTGGTTATTAAGGGGAAGGTTAAATGCAGATATGCCGGTATCTATAATGTCGGCCTTGTAAATGTATGTTTTTATGATCCCTTTTATATATACGGTGCTGTTTTTCAGATACCATCACCGTACAGAGTAACGGTTATGCCAATGATAACCGAAGTGGCCAATCGTGTGCTTGATTTTGAGAATCTAAAAAACAGCAGCAGAATCAGAAGTCTCGTATTAAAAGAACCTGTTCCGGGAAATGAGTTCAGACCCTATAAGCCCGGAGACCCGCTAAAGAGTATTCACTGGAAAGCCAGTGCTTCTGCCGGGGAACTGATAAGCAGGATACCGGATACTCTTGAACTTAGAAGTGTTGTTATGGTGCTTGTTGCGGAGAACAGTATTTCGCAAAACAGTGATACGGATTTCATAAAAAGAAGGGATTATTTCCTGGAATTTGCAGTATCTGCAGCCTATTATTTTGCACAAAAGGGAGAGAGTATAAGGATTCTTTATCCCAGAGGTGAACTCAAGGACGTACAGGTTGCTTCACTGGATGGATTTTCAGAATTCTATGAGGACATATCCAAGGGCCCCTTTTATAACAGGGAGAAGGATATGGAAAAGCTAGAAGCACAAAGTGGGAGTATAGCTGAAAATGAGCAGGACAGTATCGTTATCACAGTCAGAGAACATGAATATGGAACAGAGCATTTTCTGGAAATCAGAAACAGCGATTGAGCGAATTCTGCTTGTGAGCATCATCACGCTTATTTTAAAACCTGGATTTTGGCCGGTTTTTATTGCATTTTATGTACTTTTCGAGGGCATTTTGCTGGTAGGGCGATTTATCAGCAGCAGTGGGCTTATTATAGGTGCACAGGTGGTAATAACAGGTGTGCTGTTAATGTTTTTTCATGATATTCCGGTTCTTTGGGCAGAGGAATCGGAGAACCTTTTGGAGAGCTGTGTTTCGTCCTTTGGAATAATTGCTCTTGGGGCCTTTTTGGTTTATCTGGTACTTCATTTTATTTCGAAGGTGCCTGCATTTGTGGCATTTATTGTTTTGGTGGTGGATGTCATTACTGTTATCAGATTTATGTATGGATATTTGGATCTTAAGATTGTAATATCCTTTGCACTTATGCTTACCCTGATTGAAGGATGCAGGATCATCTGTCTGATTTCAGTAAGAAACAAGAAAAACACAGAGATACCGGGATTTAGTCTGAGCGAAATCGAGGATATCAGAGGAGATGAAGACTCCCCTGAGCCTCAACTGCATAAAGATGAAAACGGTAAAGGTAATAGTAGTCCGGAGATTTACAGATACAGATGGCTTGCTTTTTTTATTCTGCTTGAAGCATTGTTGTTTTTTATTCCAACAAGTGATAAGCCTATCGATTGGAGTGTTTTATATAGAATCGGGTATCAGATAAGAGATGGATTTGAAACTCTGGCTGAGAATACCGGCTACTATTTTTCAGGGATAGGCGATGGGATGTTATATCAAAGCGGGTACAGCGGACTTGGCAATGCTCCCGGAAGCCTGGCATCCAACAGCAGAGATGAAATATATGTTACGACAAAGGGCACTACTGACAGTCTTTATCTTACAGGAAAAATAATGTCAGGTGATGATAAAGACATTGTGGAGGATCTTGAAGGAAGGCGCCTTTTGAACTTTTTATATGCATTATATTCCCATGACATAGAAAGAGAAGAGGCTAAATGTTTTGGAAGAATTGAAAAAGCAACGATTGAGCTTGCCTACCTCAGAACGAAGGATATAATCAGACCGGAAAACTGTCTCAGAATCGAGTATGGAAACAAGGATGAAAAGAATGATTCAGGGACGGAATTCAAGCGGATGCACAAAAAGGGTGATAGCTATAATGTGATTTATATGAATATCGATTATGGCAGTCAGTATCTGGAAAAAATCATGAGGAGTCCAAAAGAGGTTCCGTGGCCAACCTATGCAGAGATGGAGGAATATTGCGGACGGCTTTATGATTACCAGCTTAGCCGGAGTGTAAGTGAGAGGGATTATAATAAGTGGATTCAGGAGAATAATGATCTTAATAAATATCTGGATGCAGGAGATATTGCAACTTCCAGAATGAAGGACTTATCTGAAGATATAACAGAGAATGCAGCGAGCAGCTATGATGCCTGCAGGGCTATTGAATCATACTTAAGGCAGTATAAATATTCAACTAAATTGCAGGGCCCGGAAGAGGGCGGAGTTAATAACGATAATTATGTAGACTCATTTTTGTTTGAAACAGGAAAAGGATACTGTGTTCATTTTGCAAATTCCATGGTGGCACTTCTGAGATTATCAGGAATTCCCGCAAGATGTGTTGAAGGGTACTGTTATGCCTTTCCTGACACAGATTATGATAAATTTTCCATCACCGGAGACAGGGCGCACGTCTGGGTGGAAGCTTATATTGAAGGAATCGGCTGGGTACCTTTTGAACCCACAGCAGTCAGAAGGACATCCATAGATACGGGATGGAATATAGTATTACCGGAAGAGGAAGAGATAACTCTTACGGAGGAAGTATCAGAAAAAGACAGCGAAATGTATATTCCCAAAATGCCTGAAAATCTGGAGGAAAACTCAGATCTTGAAGGCGATGAAAAAGCAGGTCAGAAGGAAAGACATGTTATTGATGTACTTGTTTTGCTGAAGACTCTGGGAACTATTCTGATAGGGCTTCTTTTATACGGAATAGTCATGATATTGGCAATAATCCTTGTGAGGGCACTAAGATACCAAGCCGCACCCTTGCCCGGAAAGCTTGAAAAAAACATGAAAGATATTCTGTTTTTCATGAACAGAGAGTTTGCAGAGCAGGGGAAGGAAATAAGGATGCTGGAGGACTACCTTCCTCTTATTCCGGAAGGAGAAAACGTACCGGGGGAGAGATTGGAGATAACAGATTTAAAGGCACTTTCAAGGCATACCTTTTCCGTATACTACAGGCAGCGTTTCGCAGGGCAGGCTGCAAACGGTGTAGAAGTACGGGATGCGGAATATTTGCGCAAGTACCTGCTTACACGTTATTTAAAACATTTTATGACTTCTTTCGGACGAAAGTGGAAATAGACTACAGGAATTCTATGACAAAGTCTGCTTAACATTTTGCCCGATAATTTCATCTATGTTGTTGATTGTGGCAAAGCAGTTGAAGTCTGCGAGTATGTCGCGGATCTGTTTTAGCTCATATTGACTTATTACAACGTAAAGAGCCTTGTTCTGCCCCGCGATATAGCCTTCTGTATTCCACTCGGTGCAGGTTCTGCCAAGCTCCTTGTAGATACGGTCCTTAATTGCGTTTATATCATCATGGGTAAAAATGATGCAGGCTCTTTGCGCGTCGAAGCCTTCTTCAACGCGGGTCATTACAACGGAAACCAGCACATAAGTCAGGATGGAATAAAGACCATTATTCCAGCCATATAAGAATCCGATTATCATGTACAAAACTATATTGAACATCAGTACCTGACGTCCGACAGGCAGATGTATCCTGGGACTGAGGATAGAAGCGACTATCTCGGTTCCGTCAAGGCATCCGCCATAGCGCAGAATTATACCGACACCCACGCCCAGAATAAGTCCACCAAAAGTTACGGCAAGTAGATGCTCATTTGTAACAGCAGGAGTGGTCTCAAAGAAAGCAACGGCTATTGCGAATATAGTCATGGCATATATTGATCTGAATACGAAATGGGGTCCCTTTTTCTTCCATCCAAATAATAAAAACGGGATGTTGAGAACCCAGGTTAAAATACTTAGTTTGAAACCGGTAAAGTTGGCAATAATCATTGAAACACCGACTATTCCGCCATCGAAAATTCTGTTTGGTGCAAGAAAGTCTTCAATGGAAAATGCTGCAATAGTGGCACCTATTCCAATCATTGTGTAGCTGAAAATATCTTCTTTCAGGGTGTTGTTATCTCTGAATCCTGCCAATTTAAATCCTCCTGTTTTTTATAGTTATATTCTGTTTGCGCTTAGAAATATATATAAATCCATTATAAAACCACACATATAACTGAAAAATAAAAAGAATCTTAATTTTGATCAGTCTCAGCTCTAAAGTCCCTTGTACTGTACCGACAGGTATATGGAAAATCCTGCAAGACCGGCTGTTTCGGCCAGATGATAAATCACGGATGTCCAGACAATTCCTATGGCTTTTCCCATAAAAAGAACTGTCTGCATCTGAAAAAGACCAAAGGCAAGTATGAAAATTACAACTATTGTAATAGACATGAGTTTAAGGTAATTATCCTTTAGAAATATTCCCGTAGTGACGACACCAAGGACAAGGGAAGTCAGAATCTCCAGATACTTAAATCCGTGGGTCATATTATAAAGAAGAACAAGTATTTCCTGTGAATCCTGAGGATTTATTGATAGTGCACCTGTGAGAATGCTTATAAAACGTCTATACATAATTGACGTGAAAAGATAGAGCATCTCTGAACCAATGAAAATAACGCTCCAAAGCTGAAGGAGCTTACTTATTGATGATGCTGTGAGGGATGGAAGATTGTTCTTGAAGTATTCAAGCTGTAAAATGCGCATAGCTTCTCTGTCTTCCTTTGGGATAACTCTGATATCATGATTCATCTGATTCCATGCGTGATAAAAAATAATGGCAATGGAAAAGATTTTTACAATAGAGCCGATAAACTGGACTGACCAGTAGGCGTTATTTAGCATATCCGGACTCAGGTTTTGAGATTTGCGCATGAAAAATCTGAACAGAGCTATGAACAAAGTCACAAGAATCTTTATTACTGCAACCATCAGAATTGATTTTGAGAGATAATGACGTGTTTTGTTCAGATACATTTTTTATTCCCCCATAAATAATGATAGCGTAGAAAAGTATTTAAAATCAACTAAAATGTTCCTGCGTGATTATTGAAATATAAAAAATAAAATCCATTTTTATTTTTTTTTGATATAATGTAGTGAATTTATTTTTCGGAGGTTTATATTTTGGGACAAGATAATAGAAGTTCATTTTCAGGCAAGATAGGATATGTTCTTGCTGCTGCCGGAGCATCAGTAGGACTTGGTAATATATGGAGATTCCCATATCTTTGTGCAAAGTATGGTGGAGGAATTTTCCTTGTTGTATATATCCTTCTGGCGCTTACTTTTGGATACACAATGATCATAGCAGAGACAGCTATAGGACGTTTTACCAGAAAAAGTCCCGTTGGTGCGTTTTCCAAATTGGGTAACGATTCATTGGGTATGAAGATTGGTGGATGGATAAATGCTGTTATTCCCATCCTTATTGTTCCCTATTATTCGGTTATTGGAGGATGGGTATGTAAGTATTTATACGCATATCTGACCAGTCCTGTGAAAGATATAGCAGACGCTTCTTTCTTTACCGGATTTATCTCAGATGGCACCGCATCTGAATTTTGGTTTATAGTTTTCATGTTGATGGTGCTGGTTGTTATTTTTATGGGGGTGGAGAATGGTATTGAAAAAGTTTCAAGAATTATGATGCCCATTCTGGTTGTGCTGGCAATAATCATAAGCGTTTATTCCGTGACACGCCCAGGTGCACTTGCAGGTGTGAAGTATATGCTGGTTCCGGATTTTCAACATTTTTCCTGGATGACAGTGGTTTCTGCCATGGGACAAATGTTCTACTCTTTATCTATTGCTATGGGTATTCTTATAACTTTCGGTTCTTATATAAAGAAGGAAGTAAGCATCGAAGCCGCTACAAGACAGGTTGAGTTTTTTGATACAGCGATAGCTATACTTGCAAGTCTTATGATCATTCCTGCAGTATTTGCTTTTTCCGGTGGAGATCCTGAGACACTGCATGCAGGACCTTCTCTCATGTTTATAACTATGCCTCAGATTTTTGCCAGCATGGGATTTGGCAGAATCGTGGGAATTCTATTCTTTGCACTTGTCCTTTTTGCTGCATTGACCAGTGCGATAGCTCTTACAGAGAGTGCAGTTTCTACATTCGCTGATGAATTTAAATGGAATAGAAGGAAGGGTACGGTGATAATGGCTGTAATAATGGTCATTTTGGGAAGCCTTTCATCTCTTGGAAACGGACCTTTGGAAAATGTAAAAATCATAGGTATGCAGTTCCTTGATTTCTTTGACTTTTTGACAAATTCAGTGATGATGCCGATAGCAGCTTTTGCAACATGCATCTTAGTTGTTTTCTACATGACTATCGATAAGGTTGAGGAAGAGGTAGTATATGGGAATCATCTTTTCAAAAGAAAAAAAGTATTTTCCTTTATGATTAAGTATCTGTGTCCTATATTTGTTGTTATAATCTTAATCAGCTCGATTGCATCAGTTCTTGGATTTATAACCTTCTGATGAATATGATGATAGGTTAAAAAAGTCATGATGCGACTATGCGTAACTAAACTACATCATGAATATTAATATGGCTACAAATTTTTCTTTTAATAAGATAATGTGCGTGCTATAATCATTAGGGCTTCAAGGGCGATAACCCCTGGAGCCTTTTTTATGTAATCATATAGGAGGAGAAGATATGGGAGAAAAAGGTAAAGTTATTTATGACGCATCTGTACTTGGCTGGCGCAAGATGGCTATTTTAGGTCTGCAGCACATGTTTGCTATGTTTGGTGCTACGATTCTGGTGCCGATACTTGTTAACAGCTATTTTCACGGAGAGGGACTTTCGGTTCAGGTAACCTTATTCTTTGCAGGTGTAGGTACGATTTTGTTCCACCTGTTTGCAAAACTTAAGGTGCCGGCTTTTCTGGGTTCTTCCTTTGCGTTTCTTGGAGGTTTTGCAACGGTTGCAGAGCTTAAGACAGGAATCTTTGCGGACATGACCTATGGGGAAAAGCTTCCCTATGCTTGTGGAGGAATTGTAGTGGCAGGCCTTTTGTACCTGGTTCTTTCATTGTTTATTAAGCTTGTAGGGGTGAGGAAGGTAATGCATTTCCTTCCGCCTGTGGTAACAGGTCCTATAATAATCTGTATAGGTTTATCCCTCGCACCGTCAGCTGTCAGCAATGCAGCTGTTAATCCGATTCTTGCGATCATAGCTCTTTCAATTGTTATTATCTTTAACATATGGGGTAAGGGAATGTGGAAGATCATTCCTATACTGATGGGTGTTGTTATCTCATATGTGGTAGCAGTTGTAATGCATCTTGCAGGAATGACAAATGTGGATGGAAGCGCAATTTTGGATTTTGCACCTATAGCTTCAGCAAGCTGGGTAGGTGTTCAGCCCTTCGTCATTGCCAAGTTTGATCTGACAGCAATACTTGTTATGGCGCCGATCGCTATGGCTACCATGATGGAACATGTTGGTGATATTTCAGCTATATCAGCTACTACAGGCAACAATTTCCTTGAGGATCCGGGACTTCACAGAACACTTTGGGGTGACGGTCTTGCCACAGCTCTTGCAGGAATGTTTGGCGGCCCTGCGAATACAACCTATGGTGAAAATACAGGAGTCCTTGAACTGTCCAAGGTTTATGATCCAAAGGTTGTAAGACTTGCAGCAGTTTATGCCATTATCATAAGCTTTATTCCCAAGATCACAGATGTGATAGGCACAATGCCAACAGCCATCATCGGAGGTATCAGCTTCGTGCTTTATGGAATGATCTCTGCTATCGGTGTAAGAAACGTGGTAGAGAATAAGGTTGACTTTACAAAGTCAAGAAATCTTATTGTGGCGGCAGTTATTCTGGTAACAGGACTTGGTTTTTCAGACGGATTTACATTTACAATCGGATCAACCGCAGTAACTCTCACATCATTAGCACTTGCTGCAATATTCGGAATTGTTCTTAATGCAATTCTTCCCGGAAATGATTATAGCTTTGGTGAGAACTATAAGGGAGACATCAATCGCGGAGTAAGCTTCAACAACAACGTCGAGGCAGAGGCAGATAACGTGTAAAACGGAATATTAAACTTTTCTAAACAGTATATAGGAGACACCGTGTGTGCTATCATTAGCATATACGGTGTTTTTTTGCAGGCAAAATTCTTATTATATAGGAGGGGCATATGCTTAAAGATTTTATTGTAACTGAGATACCTGAGGAAGAAGATTTGAAAGCAAAGCTGAAGGAAGAGCGCGGCAAGCTTTTTGCATCTCAGATGAAGATAAAAGAAGCCGGTCTTCCTGTAATGGTTATGTTTGAAGGGTGGAATGCTGCAGGTAAAGGTGCTGTGATCGGCAAGGTTATCAGGAATATTGACCCTCGATTTTTTAAAGTCGCTACTCTTGATCAGGAACCCAGTGAGGAAGAGAAAAGATATCCTTTCCTGTACAGATATATAAAAGAAATTCCTGAGGCGGGTAAATTCAGGTTTTTTGATACCTGCTGGATGGAAGAGATAATCGATGGTGTTTTGCAGGGCACCATAGATGAGGAGACCTATGTAAGCAGAGTAAGATCTGTAAATGTCATCGAGAGGCAATTGTGTGATAACGGATATCTTGTAATAAAGTTCTTTATGAATATTTCCAGGAAAGAACAAAAGAAGCGTCTGGATAGTCTTCTTAAGAATAAAAATACAAGCTGGCGCGTCACTGATGCTGATATAAAGCAGAACAGGCACTATGATGATATCCTGGAAGTATATGACAGATATTTAGGTGACACCAATCAGTCAAGAACACCCTGGTATATAATCGATGCTACAGACAGAAAATATGCTGAGCTTCAGGTTTTGCAATTCCTTAATCAGGGAATAGATGTAGCATTGAAAAATCACTCGCTTAATGTTCCTATATTACAGAATACATTCCCTATGGAGAAGGTACAAAAGCTTGCGGATATTCAGCTCAATGATAAATTCCTGACAGATGAGGAGTACAAGATAGAACTTAAGACTCTTCAAAAGGAACTTAAGGAACTTGGTAAAAAAGCATACAGAAAGAGAGTTCCTGTAATTATCGCTTATGAGGGATGGGATGCAGCTGGTAAGGGCGGAAATATCAAAAGGATAACAGCTGCCCTGGATCCAAGGGATTATGTGGTTGAACCGATTGCAGCCCCTGAGCCTCATGAAAAAGCAAGGCATTATCTGTGGAGATTTTGGACAAGACTTCCTAAAACCGGACATATCACAATATTTGACAGAACCTGGTATGGCAGGGTTATGGTTGAGCCTCTGGAAGGATTCTGCACAGAAAATGAATGGCAGAGAGCTTATAACGAGATAAATGAATTCGAGAAGGAACTGTATGACTGGGGCGCAGTTATAGTAAAGTTCTGGGTTCAGATTGATAAGGACACCCAGCTTGCGAGATTTACTGAAAGACAAAACACGCCGGAGAAGCAGTGGAAGATTACGGATGAAGACTGGCGAAACCGCGAAAAGTGGGATCAGTATGAGGCTGCAGTCAATGAGATGATTGCAAAGACCAGTACCACCTTTGCTCCATGGCATATTCTGGAATCTGTAGATAAGAAATATGCAAGAATCAAAGCTTTGAAGATAGTTATTGAGGAAATGAAGAAAGCACTAAAATGATCTGATTTGAAGTACCCCCGAATCATTTTGATCTCGGGGGTAATTTTATATCAAAATAGTATCAATATTTATAGAAAGAAAATCGACTAATTACTTAATACTCTCCTTTGGGCTGCCCGCTCTCTGAATTCTTTTGGAGTCAGATCCGTCTTCTTTTTGAATATGCAGTTAAAGTAGCTCTGTGAACTGAAGTTGAGAAGAGTACTTATTTCCAGGTAGGATAGTTCTGTATTGGCTAAGAGGTGTTTGGCTTCGTTGACACGAAGATCCTGCATAAAATCAGTAATTGATGAGCCTGTTTCTTTATTAAACAGGGCAGAGAGATACTTGGCAGATATGTGAAGCTCCTTGGCGAGCTCATCCAGACAGACTTTGTCGGGGAGTCTTTCGATGATTCGCTGGATGCATTTGTTAGTCATAGGAGAATATGCTTCATTTGTGTATTTGTTCATATCATGAGAGTTGCGCGCAAATTCAATAGCGCATTTCTCTACGATTTTCGAAATGCTTTCAAAGCTTTTAGCGTTTAATAACTGTGCGGAATACTTATTATATCTTGTGTAGCATGATGCACTGTCATTGCCGCTGTCATGAGAAGCTATTCTTGCCAGTGTCAGAAGCTCGGCAGCTTTTATTCTGCAGCTTCCAACTGATGCCTTATTTGGAAATATGACAGAAATGGCATGCTCATCTTTAAATAAAGAATATAGCTGATAAGTATTACCGTTTGTTATATAGATCTGGAACAAATCTTCCAGTCTGCAGATTTCATCAATAATTGAAGCATCAAAAGAAGCCAGTTCAGATTCAGCAGCACTAATTTCATCAGCTACTGAAGAATATTTATTTATGACTGTGCTGAGATTATCGGATTCAAAGGATGGAGGCGTAATTTCAATGACTTGCTTAAGAAAATTGGTAATCTCAAGTTTGAAGTCAGAAATTCCCATAACAGGTAAGGCTCTTGAGAGAATTCTTTTCTGCTCAGCAAAAAGATTCCCTGTAAATCCCAGCTCAGGCCAGATACTTTCAGTTGGGCTGACAGTCAGAACAGGACCTAATATCATCGTGTAATTAACGTGTTTGCCGACAGAATAGGAAAATTCGAAATACATGACATAGGGATTATCAAGATTAAGATGATAGCCTTCTATAGAATGCGCCAGTACGAAATTTCTTGCAAGCGGTCTTATGCATTCGAAGAGGTTCAGGATGGCAGCAGTAGAGAAATTTGTGTATGCAACATCAAAATTCTGGTCAAAAAACCAGATAGGAATTTTCTTCTCCTCGTAATAGCTCTCCAGTTTCCACTTTATAAGCGAAGTGTTTGTCTGCATAAAAAACTTACCCTGTCCCCTCAAAACTATCCGCTAAGCTCCCAAATTCATAAAAATTTAGTCATAAAACGACTAAGAAAATTTTACATTAAATTAGAAGAAAATACAAATTATTCGAGCAACATTTGTAATAGTGGCAACAATTCGTTGTAAATAATCACAATAGAGTCTTGATTATATAACGTTTAAGTGTAAAAAATGAACAAAAGTGGAAATTTTTTTATGGATGTGGAATTTTTGATATAAACGAATATGAACAAAATATTAAAATTCTATTATCAAAATGTGAGTGAGAACTCAAAACAAAAATGAAAGGGAGGTAAGTTATGAAGAAAAACTTACAGAAGGTTATGTCACTTCTGTGCGTATCCGCATTATCACTTTCCATGTTAGCTGGATGTGGCGGTGGATCAAACAGTGGCACAACAACAACAGAGACTCCTGCAGCAACAGAGGAGACTTCTACAGCAACTGAGGAAGCTCCTGCAGCAGAAGAAACAACTGAAGAAGCAGCAGCAGAAGAAGAAGAAACAACTGAAGAAGCTACTGAGGAAGAAGCCGCTGAAGAGGAAACCGAAGAAGCCGCTGATGATACAGCTGCTGCAGACGGCGAGTCAACACCCAGAAACGAGACTCTGTATGAAGCAGGTCAGCAATGGGGAACAATCAATGACTGGAACCCTATGTCAGCTAACTCAAACAATGGTCTTGCACTTTCCGCAAATGATGTTGCACGTGAACTTGTATATGAGACATTGTTCATGTTCAATCCTCTTGATGGCAAGCTCTATCCTCTTCTTGGATCTGAGTACAGCTGGAATGATGACCAGACAGAACTTACTATAAAACTTAATCCCGATGCTAAGTGGAGTGATGGTTCTGCATTTACTGCAGAGGATGTTGCTTACACATATGCTACTCATGTTAAGTATCAGTCTTCACAGGGTTCTGACTTCTCTACATATATTGATTCCGTAGAGGCTACCGATGATACAACAGTAGTTGTAAAGGCTAAGGTTGCAGACGGCAAAGCTGTTAACCCTCTTAAGGTTACATCAATCCTTAATACAATGTACATGCTGCAGAAAGCATATCTGCAGACTGTAGAAGAGAGAAACGGCGAGGATGCTGATAAGGTTAAACAGGATACTATGGAAGATCTTGTACATACAGGACCTTATGCTCCTTACATTTCTAACGATCAGAAGGCTGTTCTTCAGAGAGATGATAATTATTGGGGACAGGCAGCTTCCATGTGGGGCAAACTTCCCGTTCCGAAGTACATCGCTCATACAATTTATAAGGACAACGCAGCAGGACAGGTTGCTCTTTCACAGGGCGAAGTTGATGTTTGCCAGCAGTTCATCACAGATGTTCAGAATATGTGGTTAGAGGATGATCTTCCGATTTCTACATGGCTTGATGAAGCTCCTTATGGACAGTGCGAAGCTATTCCTTCAATGTTCTTTAACGTAGAGAGACCTGGTCTTGATCAGAAGGAAGTACGTCGTGCAATCGCTATGGCAGTTGACTATGAGCAGATCATTGCATCAGCTATGTCTGGTCAGTCACCTACATTTGATGAGTATCCCAGATCAGTAGTTGGACCTACAGATGGTGAGAGAAAGTATGTTGACTTTGATGCTATCGCAGATCTTCAGTGGAAGAACGCTGATGTTGACGGTGCAAATGCACTCCTCGACGAAGCTGGCATCAAGGATACAGATGGCGATGGAATCCGTGAGTACAACGGTGAGAACCTTTCCTTCAAGGCTGAGTGCCCTACAGGATGGTCAGACTGGAATGCATCAATGGAAATCGTTGCAGCAGCAGGCGAGAAGATTGGTATTGATATCCAGACATATTTCCCTGAAGCTTCTTCATTCTATGATGATATGACAACCTGCAACTTTGATATCTGCATGTGGTCAGCACCCGGCGCTGGTGTTATGAACCCTTACTCAAAGGGAATGTTCTACTTCTCAGAAGAGTATGCAAAGCTTGCTTCTAACTGGAGTGGTAACTTTGGTCACTACATGAACGATGATGCCGAAAAGATCCTCGAAGCTATTCCTACAGAGACTGATGAAGCAAAGCTTAAAGAGTACTATACAGAGCTTTCAAGAATCCTTCTTGATGAGTGCCCTGCAGTTGCTCTTATGTATCGTCCTCAGTTGTTCTACGCTGTAAACGAGTCTGTATGGACAAACTTCCCTGCAGCTGATGATGGAAGAAATATTCCTCCGACAGACTGCACAGATGGTTATGGTATTGCAGCTCTTTACGATCTTGAACTTGTTGAGTAATGATGAATTAAATATTGATTTTAGGTAAACTGGGGCTGCCGTTAGTGGCAAAAACGCTTACGGCAGCCTTTTTATACCAAAAAATGGCGTATGAATGCAGAAGGGAGGTCTTTTAATTGAAAGGGTATAAAAAATATTATGGTAAGAAATTGTTATGGTATTTTCTTACACTTGTTTTTGCCGTAATCCTTAATTTTGTTCTCCCGCGCCTGATGCCCGGAAATCCTGTTTCCGCTATAGCATCTAAGGCAGTAAGCGGTATGACGGATTCAACGGCTATACAGAAGGTTTTAAATGACTATGCAAATAAGTTCGGTATTAACGAACCGATGTACAAACAATTCTTTATGTGGCTTGGAAATGCATTGAAAGGTGATTTTGGTGTTTCCTTCAGCCAGTATCCAAGACCTGTTTCCGATATAATAGCAAGCGCAGTATGGTGGACAATATGCCTCCAGCTTCCGGCAATTATAGTTGGATGGATCCTTGGTAACGTTCTTGGTGCGATTGCCGCTTATATCAAAGGTGCTTTTGATAAAGTAATCCTTCCTATTTTCTTATTTATTGGTAATATTCCTGCATTTGGAATGGCAACAGTTCTTCTTTATCTGTTTGCGATCAGACTTAAAATAGCTCCCTCATCAGGCGGCTATGGATATGATCTTATTCCAAATATGAGCTGGACATTTATTAAGTCGATTATCGCGCATTACCAGCTTCCTTTCTGGTCAATCGTTCTTATCACGATTGGTGGTCAGGCAATCGGTATGCGATCAATGTCAATATATGAATTAAATGCAGACTATGTTAAGTATTCAAGATTCCTTGGAATCAAGGATAAAAAGATCGTAGGATACGTGTTCAGAAATGCAATGCTTCCTCAGATAACAGGTCTTGCACTTTCAATTGGAACTATGATGGGTGGTGCTCTCGTGGCAGAGATGATTTTCTCATATCCGGGACTTGGCATGACACTTCTTTCAGCTGTAAATGGTCAGGATTATCCGCTGCTTTCAGCATGTACACTCATTATCACAATAATGGTACTTATAGCTAACCTTGCGGTAGAACTCCTATATGGTGTTATTGATCCTCGAGTTAAAGCTAACCAGATAGATTAAGGAGGGAATGAAAAATGAAAAATACAATAAAACAAATTTTCCATTCCGGAAAGTTTCTGTTTGGTTTTGTAATCTTTATGTTTATACTTCTCACAGTACTTATTTATCCTATTTTTGTGACGGCTGATCCGCTTCAGATGATAGGACAGGGTAACTTCTTCAAACCCGGTACTTACGTATCAGTTGAGGAATCAGCACTGGAGAAATCCTATAATCTGCAGATTCCAAAGCAGTTTTCAAAGCTTGAAATGGTTCTCGATATCGATACCAGAGCCAACATTCAGAATTTCCTTATAAAGCAGGCCGGTGTTGCAGAATCTGAGATTGACGTAACAGATGCAGAAGGTCTTGTAGCACTTTGGAAAGCAAATTATGATCCCAATACAAAGTATAAGGGACTTACAACAGCTAAGAGAAAAGCTCTTAAGAGACTTGATAATCAGATCACAGCAGCCATGAAGGACTCAGGTGTTATCGTAGCTGAAAAGGATGAAGAGGGTAATCTTAAGCAGAGCAAAATAATTAAAGATACAGATTATGTAAATATTAAAGATGTAACAACAAAGACATTCATTCTTGGAACTGATAACTTTGGACGTGATGTACTTACAGAGCTGGTTGCAGCTACAAAATCATCCTTAAAGATTGGTCTTCTTGCAGGACTTATTGCAACAGCCATCGGACTTTTGCTTGGACTTCTTGCAGGATATATGGGCGGACTTGCTGATAACATCATTATTTTCATAACAAACCTGTTTACAGTAATTCCTTCCTTCGTAATCCTGATCCTTATATCCTACTCCGTAGGTGATAAGGCGAGAGGTATAGTGATGGTAGGTGTTATCATCGGACTTACTTCATGGCCCTGGACCACAAGATCTGTAAGATCTCAGGTTATTTCTCTTAGAAACAGAGACCATGTTAACTTATCAAAATTGTCAGGACACAGCATGTTCAGAATTATCTTTACCGATATTCTTCCTTACATTGCTTCCTATGTTGTTATGGCTATGATTCTTCAGATTTCATCAGGAATCCTTGCAGAAGCACAGCTTTCAATGATAGGACTTGGACCTGCAACAACAAAGACTGCTACTTTGGGACTTATGATGCAGTGGGCTATGCAGTACTCTGCACACCTTAACGGTTCATGGTGGGCATACTTCCCTGTAGTAATTCTTATAGCACTGATTTCATTCTCACTAAACCTTATGAACACAGGAATGGATCAGGTATTCAACCCGCAGCTCCGTGATTGATGCTAAGACGTAATTATAGGATTCCGAACGATTTTTTCTTATTATCGTTCGGAAAGTCATGGAAAACAGATCATTTTCATTTGATCTAAGAACAGTAAAGGAAAAGGTTAAGTATGGGAAAAGTAATGCTTGAGGTAAGAGACCTCAAAACAAAATATATAACCAGATTCCATGAGGACGTGTATGCGGTTGATGGTGTTTCTCTTAAGGTAGAAGAAGGAAAATCACTTGGTATAGCCGGAGAATCCGGATGCGGTAAATCAACACTTGCACTTTCACTTATGGGTTACTATTTTGCTCCCCTTCATTATATAAGTGGAGATATTATAGTAGACGGCCAGACAATTTCAAATATGAAGCCTGATGATGTTCGTAGAAAGATTCTTGGTAACGAGATAGCTTACATCCCTCAGGCAGCCATGAATGCGCTGAATCCTACTCAGAAGATTATTCGTTTTGTTGAGGACGTTATTCACGCTCATGGAATCAAGATGACGAAAAAAGAAATTTACGATATGGCAAGAGAGCGTTTTGCAGAGCTTGGTCTTCCGGAGGATGTACTTGAAAAGCATGCTGTAGAGCTTTCAGGTGGTATGAAACAACGTACAGTTATTGCCATTTCCACAATTCTTTCACCTAAAGTACTGATTGCGGATGAGCCCTCATCAGCTCTTGATGTTACATCACAGAAGATGGTTATCAGAATGATGAGACAGCTTATGGAAAAAGGCTTCATTAAGTCCATGATTTTCATTACACATGAGCTTCCGCTTTTGTACAATGTAACTGATGATATCGCAGTAATGTATGCCGGACAGTTTGTAGAACTCGGAACAGCAAAACAGATGGTATTTGATCCGATTCATCCTTATGCAAAGGGGCTTATGGGATCCATCATCGTTCCTGAGGAAGGTATGAAAGCCCATAATCTGACAGCACTTCCGGGAACACCTCCGAACTTAAAGAATCCGCCTAAGGGATGCAGATTTGCACCCAGATGTAAATATGCAGTACCTACATGTACTGCTATGGCACCTGATGTAAAGGAATTTGAGAACGGCAGATGCTACCGCTGCTTGATGTCAGTAAGAAAACTTAGGGAGGTATATGCTAATGGCAACGAATCAAAACCAGAGCCAGAAACAGAATTCGACTAATGCAAATAAGCCTGCACCGAAGCCTTGCCTCTCAGGACGAGGATTAACAAAAGTATTTGGTATTGGTAAAACACAAAAAGTAGCTGTTGATCATGTGGATTTTGATTTCAATGAGGGTGAGATCGTTTCTATAGTTGGTGAGTCAGGAAGCGGAAAGACAACTCTTTCAAAGATGCTCCTTGGACTTATCAGTACAACGGAAGGAACAATAGATTATCAGGGAAAGCCCCGTGATATCAGCACAAATGCGAAGAAGAAAGAGTATTGGAAAAATATTCAGCCCATCTTCCAGGATCCTTTTTCATCCTATAACATCTTCTACAAGATTGATGCGGTACTTGATGACTGTCTTAACATGAGAGGTTTCAAGAACCTTCCTGAAGAGCAGAAGATACAGATGAAGACAGAGGCCTGCAGCTTCGTTAACCTTAAGTATGCAGAGCTTACCAACAAATATCCTTTCGAGCTTTCCGGCGGACAGATGCAGAGACTTATGATAGCCCGCATTTTCCTCTTAAAGCCGAAGATCCTTATGGCCGATGAGCCTACATCCATGATCGATGCCTGCTCAAGAGCAACAATCCTTGATATGCTCTTAAAGCTTCGTGATGAGATCAATATGACGATCATTTTCATCACTCACGACATTGGACTTGCTTATTATATTTCCGATAAAGTTTACATCATGGAGCATGGTAAATTTGTTGAATCCGGATCTGCAGAGGATGTTATTCTCAATCCTCAGGCTGTATATACAAAGAGACTTATCAGTGATGTTCCCAAGATCTATGAAAAGTGGGATCTTGATACGGTTGTAGGTTCCTGAAACGGAGAAAATCAGTAAAATAATATTAGAATTGTTTTTAATGAAATGGTACCATTTTTGCACAATAAAGTGGTACCATTTATATTTAAACAGAGTATTTTGCGAGGTGTTTCCAGCTTAGTGGAGATTGTTTGGCAAAGCATTTTTGAAGATACAATTAGGTATAGCTACGAGGAGGAACCATCATGACGAAGTCATGATTCGGAATGGTTCCGACCGATAGGGCAGGATTACGAAGTAATCGTGCCAATACACAACGAGGAGGAACCATCATGACGAAGTCATGATTCGGAATGGTTCCGACCGATAGGGCAGGATTACGAAGTAATCGTGCCAATACACAACGAGGAGAAATGTTTATGAAGAGTACGACTTTTTTAGACAAGAATTGGAAAATGCACAAGGCAGGGGATGCAAAGATGATAAACGCAGTTGTCCCCGGCACCGTCTATACTGACCTTTTAAGAGAAGGTGAGATGGAGGATCCTTTCTGGAAGGATAATGAGGACAAGGCGCTCAAGCTTATGGATGATGACTATGAATATGTCTGCAATTTTAAAAAGCCTGCAGAAGCAGATTCATCGGACAATGTAATTCTTCATTTTGATGGTCTTGATACGCTCACGGATATTTATTTAAACGGAAAAAAACTGGGCAGTACCTATAATATGCACAGAATCTGGGAGTTTGATATAAAGGAAGAGCTTGAGGATGAGAACGAGCTCAGGGTTTATTTCAATTCACCCACAAGATATATAAAGGATGCATATGAAAAAGCTCCCACAAAAGGAAGCGAAGATGCAATGCAGGGCTTTGTTCATCTTAGAAAGGCTCATTGCATGTTCGGATGGGACTGGGGTGCACATCTTCCGGATGCAGGAATATACAGACCTGTATCACTTATCTGCTTTAACAAGGCAAGAATTGATTCTGTTTTGATAAGACAGAATCATGAGAATGTTAAGATTGATAAGGACGGAAAAGAGAGCGGAACTGTAGGACTTGATTTTGAATTTGAGATCATCGACGTAGCTGAAGAATACTCATGCTCCTGCGAGGATAAGGATGATTTTGAATTAAATGTTGATATTAAGATTACAGCTCCTGACGGAAGCGTTACTGAATATAAGGATGAGATTCCTGATGAAATCACAATCGAGAATCCGCAGCTTTGGTGGCCAAATGGTTATGGAAAGCAGCCTCTTTACAATGTTCAGGTGACTTTAAAGGATGAGAGTGGCAATGCTCTTGATGTATGGGAGAGGAAAATAGGCCTTCGTACCTGTACAGTGAGCACAAAGAAGGATGAATGGGGCAATGAATTCTGCTTCGTGGTAAACGGTGTTAAGGTATTTGCCATGGGTGCGGATTATATCCCTGAAGATCATCTTCTTGGAAGAGTTAATCCTGAGGTTACAAGAAAGCTTCTTGATAAAGCAGTATTTGCAAATTACAACTCCATCAGAGTATGGGGCGGCGGATATTATCCTGATGACTGGTTCTTTGATATCTGCGATGAGTACGGAATACTTGTCTGGGAAGACTTTATGTTCGCCTGCGGTGTTTATGATCTGACACCTGATTTTGAGGACAATATTACAGCTGAATTCGAGGATAATTTAAAGAGAATAAGGCATCATGCATCTTTGGGACTCATGTGCGGAAATAATGAGATGGAGATGTTTGTAAATTACGGTCTGTGGGTTTCAAAGCCCTCAGAAAAGCGCGATTATACAATAATGTTTGAATACCTTATTCCTAATATGATGAAGGAATTTGCTCCTGATGTGTACTACTGGCCGGCATCTCCTTCTTCAGGCGGATGCTTTGATGAACCAAACGATGAAAATCGCGGGGATGTTCATTACTGGGCAGTATGGCACGAAAATCAGCCATTCTCTGAATACAGGAAATATTATTTCAGATTCCTGTCAGAGTTTGGATTCCAGTCCTTCCCTGCGGAGAAGACTGTAGAGTCCTTCACTGATGATCCTGCAGATAAGAATGTATTTTCATATATTATGGAAAGGCATCAGAGGAATGGTGCTGCCAACGGCAAGATACTTAATTATATGCAGCAGACATACCTTTATCCCAATGATTTTTCAACAGTCATCTATGCTTCACAGATGCTCCAGGCAGATGCCATCCGCTACGGCGTAGAGCATTTCAGAAGAAACAGAGGAAGATGTATGGGCGCCGTGGTATGGCAGCTTAATGACTGCTGGCCTGTTGCATCCTGGTCAAGTATAGACTATCAGGGAAGACTTAAAGCACTGCACTATGCTGAAAAGAGATTCTTTGCTCCGATAATGGTTTCCTGTCAGGAAGAGGGCGAGATGACCTGCGGAGTTCCTCTTAACTGGTTGCCGAGAGAAGTTAAGCAGGAAGCAATTTTCAATGTGGCAAATGAGACCAGAAGTGATATTACCGCTAAGGTAACATGGGCTTTAAGAGATGCTTCCGGAAAAGTATTAAGGGAAGGTATTGCTGAGTTTGATAGCGAAAGAGAGGGAGGAAATCCCGGATCTGCAGGTGCTGATAAGAACATACTCGTTCCTGCCCTTTCAAGTACATGGACTAAGAAGGTTGATTTTGCCGATGCTGACAGATTCTCGCAGTATGTGAGCTACGAAGCAGAGATTGATGGAAAAGTTGTTTCATCAGGAACAGTCATATTCACAATGCCGAAGTACTTCAAGTTCCAGAATCCGAATCTGTCCGCAACTGTTCATGATGGCAAGATTACTGTTAAGGCTGATGCTTATGCCCGCGGCGTGGAAATCTTAAATGAAAATGAGGATCTTATCCTGTCTGACAATTACTTTGATATGAATGCAGGAGAAGTTACTGTGGACGTGATTTCAGGCGATACATCAAAGCTCAGACTAAGAAGCGTATATGATATAAGATAAAAATTCCCAGGTTTCGTGAAAAAGAGATTCTGGTACCAAAAATAATAGGCCTTCTGCTACTTTGGGTAATGTAAAAGCAACGATGAAGCATTGGACTGACCTATGGGATTCTCCGTAGGCAGTTCCTCCCCTTGGGTCAAATTGCAGAAGGCTTATATTATGGAAAAAATCTGTATTCTTAAATTTAAAAATAATTTAGCGAATTAAATCGTTAAAATTTGTTGTAGATTTTTACATACTAATGAGCGTATAATGCGCTTTATAAGAGTTCGAATTGCATTGGCTTATTAGCCATAGGCAACAAAAGGAGGAAAAATGAGTACTAGAATCGGTATATTAGGCTATGGAAATCTTGGTAAAGGCGTTGAACTTGCAGTAAAGGCAGCTCCTGATATGGAGCTCGTAGCTGTTTTCACAAGAAGAGATCCTTCATCATTATCAATAAAGACCCAGGGCGTTCCTGTTGTTTCTGTAAATGATGTTGAAGACTGGAAGGACAAGATTGATGTTATGATTCTCTGTGGCGGTAGTGCTACAGATCTTCCTGTTCAGACACCTCAGTACTCAAAGCTGTTTAATGTAGTAGATAGTTTTGATACACACGCAAGAATTCCGGAGCATTTTGCAAATGTTGATGCATCTGCAAAGGAAGCAGGAAAAGTTGCAGTTATTTCCTGTGGTTGGGATCCCGGAATGTTCTCTCTTGCAAGAGTTTACTCAAATGCGATCCTTCCCGATGGAAATGATTATACATTCTGGGGCAAGGGCGTTTCTCAGGGCCACTCAGATGCGATCAGACGTATCGAGGGCGTAAAGAATGCAAAGCAGTATACAATCCCTGTTGAGAGCGCACTTGAAGCAGTAAGAAGCGGCAAGAATCCTGAGCTTACAACCCGTGACAAGCACACAAGAGAGTGCTTCGTTGTTCTTGAGGATGGCGCAGATGCAGCAAAGGTAGAAAAGGAAATCAAGGAGATGCCCAACTACTTTGCTGACTATGATACAACTGTACATTTCATCAGCGAAGAGGAGCTTCTTAAGAACCACAGCGGAATGGCTCACGGCGGATTTGTATTCAGAACAGGTAAGACAGGTGCAGATAAAGAGCACAACCATGTTATTGAGTATAGCTTAAAGCTTGATTCCAATCCGGAATTCACAACAAGCGTACTTGTTGCAGCAGCAAGAGCAGCACTTCGCATGAACAAGGAAGGTCAGACAGGCTGCAGAACCATGCTTGACATCCCTCCGGCATATCTTTCAGATAAGAGCGGTGAGGAATTAAGAGCACACCTTTTATAATCTCACATATTGATCAGACTTTTGGGTTATGGAATTATGTGGAAAACTGTCAGTATGGGACAGCACATGATTTATTACTGCAGATAGTTTAAATTATCAGGCGCCATCGGATTTATACCGGTGGCGCTAGGCATATTTTGCCAAATGATAATTATTGCTTAAAATCATTTAAAAGTTTACTATATAAAGAGAATTGATTATAAGAGCCGGCTATATCAGTATCCGGCCGGCCCGGGTCAGATATAAGTCAGCGTTTATAGGGGAGGTCTGCAATGCCTAAAGGGACAAATCAGAAGCTTAAACTGTACTATCTTTCGAAAATCCTGCTTGAGGAGACTGACGATGATCATGGTCTTACCATGCCGGAAATTCTGAAGGAATTGGAAAAATACGGGGTTAGTGCTGACAGAAAAAGCATTTACACTGATATAGATGCCCTGAATGATATCGGGCTTGATGTGGTAGGTGAAAAAACAGGGAAAAATTTTTGCTATCATATCGGAAGCAGAAGATTTGAACTGGCTGAATTAAAGCTTCTGGTGGATGCCATACAGTCCTTTAAATTTATAACCGAGAAAAAATCCAATGCTTTGATAAAAAAACTGACTACTCTTGCAAGTAATTATGAAGCTATTCAGCTTGAGCGACAGCTTTCCGTGAGTGGACGCATAAAAACCATGAACGAGAGCATCTATTATACTGTCGATGAGATTCACAACGCTATTGCACAAAACAGAAAGATAAAATTTAATTACATGACCTGGAATACAGACAAAAAACTTGTTCCAAGAAAAAAAGAGGCTTATGTAATAAGTCCCTGGCGTCTTACCTGGAATGATGAAAATTATTATCTCATCGCTTATGACTCTGATGCTGGAATTATTAAGCACTACCGCGTAGATAAGATGAATAAAATAGAAATTCTAGATGATAAGAGAGAGGGAAAAGAGCATTTTAAGGCCTTTGATCTGGCTGAATACACCAACAGGGCTTTTGGTATGTTTGGCGGTGAAGCCACGAATGTGACTTTGACAATAAAGGATGAGATGATCGGAGTTCTTCTGGACAGGTTCGGAAAAGAAATAATGATAAAACCTGCCAAAAAGAAGGGGTGGTCTGATGTGAGAGTTGAGGTTGCTGTCAGTGAGCAGTTCTTTGGGTGGTTGTTTGGTCTTGGACCATCCATAAAAATATCTGCTCCCGCCTCTGTGGTAAAAGCGTACAAGGAAGAGCTCAATAATCTTTTGGATTTATACAAATAATAAATTTTTATAACAAAAAAATTGTGATATAATTTTGTCTGTTTTAAGTAATCATCCGGTGAAGTAGTGTACTGATATATTCTTTATGATTTGATGAAGATGAACATGCAGGCACATGATCCGGGCATTTATGGGAGATTTTAGATTATGAAAAAGGACAAAATTAAGCCGATGCTTTTCTCTGTGATAAAGCAGTATTCGGCGAAGCAATTCACTACTGATGTGATTTCCGGTATTATTGTTGCAATCATTGCACTTCCGCTATCGATTGCTCTGGCGCTGGCTTCCGGTGTTGGACCTGAGGAAGGTCTTTATACGGCAATCGTGGCAGGATTCATCATTTCATTCCTGGGCGGCAGCAGAGTTCAGATAGCCGGTCCTACGGCAGCATTTGCTACAATTGTAGCAGGCATTGTGGCTAAGGACGGAATGGAAGGCCTGATGATGGCAACCATAATAGCCGGAATTCTTCTTATAGTAATGGGTCTTTTAAGACTCGGAACTCTTATCAAGTTTATTCCCTATACAATCACAACAGGCTTTACTGCAGGTATTGCAGTTACTATTCTTGTGGGACAGATAAAGGACTTCCTGGGACTTACATATCCCAAGGGAACAGTGACTATCGAAACTACTGAGAAAGTAGAAGCCATTATCAACAATATATCTACCTTAAATTATCAGGCACTAATTGTTGGTCTTGTGTGCCTTGCAGTCCTTATTATATGGCCTAAGTTTTTCGAGAAGATTCCTGCATCACTTATTGCGGTAATCGTCGGTATCCTGATGGTCAAGGGACTTGGTCTTAAGGTTAATACCATAGGAGATCTTTATACAATAAACGGTGGACTTCCTAAATTCCATGCTCCGGTATTCAGCTGGAAGCTTATAAGAGGATCTTTTTCAAATGGCTTTACTATTGCAATACTTGCTGCGATAGAATCACTTCTTTCAGCAGTTGTTGCAGATGGAATGATCGGTTCACATCACAGATCCAATATGGAGCTTATAGCACAGGGCTGTGGTAACATCGGTTCTGTTTTATTCGGTGGTATTCCTGCAACAGGTGCTATCGCAAGAACAGCTGCAAATATCAAGAATGGTGGTAGAACACCCATCGCCGGTATTGTTCATTCTATAGTACTTTTGTTGGTACTGGTGGTTCTGATGCCCTATGCGGCTCTTATACCGATGCCTACAATTGCAGCAATCCTGTTCCAGGTTGCCTACAATATGTGCCAGTGGAGACCCTTTACACATCTGTGTAAGACAGCTCCCAAGAGTGACATAATCGTACTTGTTACAACTTTTGTTCTTACAGTTGTATTTGATCTTGTTGTTGCTATTGAAGTTGGAATGGTTCTCGCATGTCTACTTTTCATGAAGAGAATGAGCGAGGAGTCTTCAGTTCGAAGCTGGACTTATGTAGATCCTGATGACACAGATGTGACAAAAGAGGATCCGGACAGCATTGATCTCAGAGTAGTACCTAAGCATGTCCGTGTATATGAGATATCAGGACCTATGTTCTTTGGTGATGCTGATGCTCTGGCAAACATAACCACCAAGGAATTTACAAAGAGCCTTGTAATAAGAATGAGAAGCGTACCAGCCCTCGATGCAACAGCTATGAGATCTTTGGAGATGCTCTATGAGGACTGCAAGAAGAAAGGTGTTCGCCTCATATTCTCACATGTTAACGAGCAGCCCATGAGAACCATGGAAAAGGATGGATTTGTGGACAAGGTCGGCCGTGAGAACTTTGCGGCACATATTGATGAAGCTCTTGAACTTGCATCCAAATAAATAATGAATAAAAAATCCCACACCGCATGTGATATGGTGTGGGATTTTTGCATAGCTAAAGCATTTATGAGTGTTACCAGACAATAATCATTTTAAGTGCTATATGGATCAGTCTCTGGGCTTTAAGTAGAAGTTACCCTGAACCCTGTCGGTTCTGATGGAGTTTATGAAAGCGCCATCGTCAACTTCCTTAATAGCAGGGATCAGTTTCCTTATATCGGAGGCACTGACTACGGAGTAAACAACCATCTTGTTGTTGTGCTCAAAGGAACCTTCGCCGTGCATGAGGGTAGCTCCGTGGTTACTGATTCTGTAGATGATCTCACATACTTCTGCAGGCTTGTCGGTGATAATGAACAGTGTCTGCTGCTGATAGGTTCTGTACATAATATGAAGAACCTGTGTGGATACATACTGGAAGATGATTGAATATAAAGCTTTGTCCCAACCAAAGAGTATACCTGCAACAGTAAGGATGATGCAGTTGCCGGCAAGGATTATCGGGAAGGCGTCGATACCCTTTCTCTGTGAAAGGAATATGGAGATAAAATCAGTACCACCGCTTGTAGCATCAACCTTAAGGCAGATTGAAAGTGAAACGCCTGCGATGATACCGCCAAATACGGATATCAAAAGCGGATCGTGGGTTATGACATGGCTGGGAATAAGGTCAACAAAAAAGCCGTTGAATACAACCATTATCATGGAATATAAAGTGAATTTTTTACCGATATAACGAAAACCAATATAGATGGGAATTATATTCAGTATGATGTTAATGGGCGTATAGGGGATTCTAATGCCGAAAAACTTAAGGGCAATACGCTGGATGATGATGGTAAGTCCCTGAGCTCCGCCGGGATAAAGACCTCCTGCGTTAACGAAGGTCTGGATATTTAATGCCATCAAAAAAGCAGCTAAAAGTACTACTACAAGCCTGATGCTGCCTCTTCTTAAATCTAACTTCATTTTATTAAAACTCCCTGCAAAACGATTATTTGAAATAAAACTTCTATAGGTTATAATACAATATTGGAATAATAATTGGCAATTATGGATGATAAAAATGAACGATAAAAAAAGAAGGCAGGGAATCTATGCCCTGTGCATAAAAAGAATAATAGATATAATCCTTTCACTTATGGTACTGATATGCTTTAGCTGGCTTTATCTTATACTTGCGATACTGGTCAGGGTTAAGCTGGGGAGTCCTGTGATATTCAGGCAGCCCCGTCCGGGAAAGGATGAGAAGGTGTTTAACCTGTACAAATTCAGATCTATGACAGATAAAAAGGACGAGAACGGCAATCTCTTACCTGATGAAGACAGGCTTCCTGAGTTCGGGAAAAAACTTCGCGCCACAAGTCTTGATGAGCTTCCTGAGTTTATAAACATACTTAAGGGTGATATGAGCTTTGTGGGACCAAGACCGCTTCTTGTAAAATATCTTCCTTTATATAATTCAGAGCAGAAGAGACGCCACGAGGTTCGTCCGGGACTTACCGGATGGGCTCAGGTGAACGGAAGGAATCTTCTTAGCTGGGAGGACAGGTTTGAGAAGGATGTATACTATGTTGATCACATGTCCTTTCTGATGGATTTAAAAATAGTATTTATGACTGTTGCTGTTGTCTTTAAGCATGATGATGTAAACAGCAAAACAGATGCTACTATGGAGGCCTTTACAGGCACTCCTGAAAAGAACGAGGTGAACCAATAATGAATATTTTATTTACCAGCGTGGGAAGACGCTGCGAATTACTTAAGGATTTCAGACAGACACTGGGTGATAAGATTAAGATAGTAGTTACGGATAACAGTCCCTATGCGCCTGCGCCTGCCTTTGCAGATGTGGTATACAGAGTTCCGCTTATAAATGATATAAGATATGTTCCTACCATACTTGAGATATGTAAAAAGGAAGAGATAGATGCCATAACCACACTTATCGATCCTGAAATATCCATACTTGCTGAGCACAGAGCTGAATTTGATGCCATAGGAGTAGAGGTTCTTGCACCTTATAAGGAGACAGCTGATCTGTGCTTTGATAAATATGAGATGTTTAAATATCTGACAGAGAAAGGAATTCCTACGGTTCTGACCTTTGGATCATTCTCTGATTTTAAGAAAAGCTACGACAGAAAAGAGATAGATTTCCCTGTATTTGTAAAGCCCAGAACAGGCAGTGGAAGTGTTGGAGCTAGAAAGGTTGAGAGCCTTGAACTTTTAGAGGAGCTCACTGCCAGAAATCCTGAACTTATAATCCAGCAGTTCATGGATGGTAAGGATATGGATGCAGATGTTTATGTTGATACCTTCACACATGAACCTGTGGCGATTTTTTCCAAGAAGAAGATCTCAACCACCATCGGAGGAGCTAATAAGACGATATCCTTCAAGGATGAGGCTCTTTTTGACTTTGTTAAAAATGCCATGAAAGTATTTAAGTTCAATGGCCCTCTTGATATGGATCTGTTCTATAAGGACGGGCAGTATTATCTTTCCGAGATTAATCCCCGCTTTGGCGGAGCATATCTTCATGCCTATGGAGCGGGAGTTGATTTCCCTGCACTGATATATAAGAACGTAGTAGAGAAGAAGGCAAACGAGCCTGTTATTGGAGAGTATGAAGAAGATATCTGCATGCTCATGTACGACAGTGTGGTGATTGAGAAGCTTTCTGAGCTTGAAGGCAGAATGAAGGAAATGCAATGAAAATACTGATACTGTCAAATTATGCCAATGGGCTGTGGCTTTTTCGAAAGGAACTTTTAAAATCCTTATTAGATGCAGGACATGAGGTCCTTATCTCAGTGCCGCCCGATGAAAACTGTTATAAGCTGAAGGAATACTGTACAAGGCTTATAGAGACTCCGCTTGAGAGGCATGGTAGTAATCCTTTAAAGGACCTTGCACTCTTGATCGGATACAGGGATATGATAAGGAGAGAAAAACCCGGGGCAGTTCTTACTTATACAATAAAGCCTAATATATATGGCGGTATGGCATGTAAGCTTACCGGTACTCCATATATAACCAACATTACCGGTCTTGGAACAGCCATTGAGAATGGCGGAGTCATGAGCAAGGTTCTGATAGGGCTTTACAGAGGAGCCACAAGGGGAGCAAGAAAAGTCTTTTTTCAAAATGAGAGAAACAGACACTTCATGCAGGAAAGAGGAGTTGCTCTTAAAAACAGCGGACTTCTTCCCGGTTCCGGAGTTAATCTGACAGACCATCCTTTTCACGAATATCCCGATGAGTCGGAAGGAATCCACTTCCTTGCGGTTATTAGGATGATGAAGGATAAGGGTATAGAGGAATACCTGGAAGCTGCTGAAAAAATCAGCTCCGAGTATGAGAATGTATGCTTTGATCTGGTGGGAGAGTTCGAGGAGGATGAGAGAGACATCTATGAACCCCGCATAAAAGCCCTTGAGGATAAAGGAATCCTTCATTACTTTGGACATCTTGATTCTGTCGAGCCGGTGATGGCAAAGAGCCACATAATAGTTCATCCTTCCTACCATGAGGGAATGTCAAATGTGCTTCTTGAAGCTGCAGCCTGCGGACGACCGATTTTATGCACCAACATTCATGGCTGTATAGAAGCTCTTGACGGAGAAAAAAGCGGCTTTACCTTTGATGTAAAAAGTGCTGACTCTCTGGTAAATGCCATGAGAAGAATCCTTTCTCTGGGAGAAGAGGACCGCAAGAGGATGGGAATCGCCGGCAGATCATATATAGAGAAGAACTTCGACAGGCAGCTTGTTATTGATGCCTATAAGAAGGAACTTAACGGTATATGCTCCTAAGTTGACATACATAGTATAATAGGTTGTGAAGGCTAAAAATCTAGACAGGCTTGATTACTGCCTGTAGAGTAAGTCTTTATAAAGTTTTAAAGAAATGAAGTGTTGCTGTGAGCACTTTAAGGTGCGAAAAGTAACGACGAAGAAATTCGTATCATCAGTGAGTGGAGATTTTTTCTCCCTTAAATCACTATATAATAGTAGAGGTATAAAAATGAGTTTGTATGAGAAGCTCCTTGCAGGAGAAGAAAAGCTTTCATTAGTAGGTCTTGGATATGTGGGTATGCCTATCGCAGTAGCCTTTGCAAAAAAGATAAAGGTTGTAGGTTATGACTTTAATGCAGAGAAGGTTGCACTTTATAAGAGTGGTGTTGATCCTACAAGAGAGGTTGGAGATGCAGCAATCAGCGAAACTACTGTAGATTTTACTGCTGATCCCGAGAAACTTAAGGAGTGCAGATTCCACATTGTTGCAGTTCCCACACCTGTTAATGATGACCACACACCGGATCTTACTCCTGTTGAAAGTGCCAGCAGAACACTTGGTAAAAATCTGACTAAAGGCTCAATAGTTGTTTATGAATCAACAGTATATCCCGGAGTAACTGAGGATATCTGTGTTCCGATCCTTGAGAAGGAATCAGGCTTAAAGTGTGGTGTTGATTTCAAGGTTGGTTATTCACCTGAGCGTATCAACCCCGGTGATAAGGTTCACCGACTTGAGACCATCGTTAAGATTGTTTCCGGAATGGATAAGGAGACACTTGAGGAGGTTGCAAACGTTTATAAGCTCGTTGCTCTTGCAGGTGTTCATGAGGCTGACAGCATCAAGGTTGCCGAGGCTGCCAAGGTTATCGAGAACAGCCAGAGAGACATCAACATAGCATTTATGAATGAGCTTTCTATGATCTTCCATAAGATGGGAATAGATACAAAGAGTGTCCTTGAGGCAGCAGGAACCAAGTGGAATTTCCTTGGATTCAGACCCGGACTTGTAGGAGGACATTGTATAGGTGTTGATCCCTATTATCTTACATACAAGGCTGAGGAGCTTGGCTATCACAGCCAGATAATTCTCTCAGGACGTCGTATCAATGATGATATGGGTAAGTATATTGCAGAATCCTGCGTTAAGAATCTGATAGCACAGGATCTTAATGTTAAGAATGCAAGGGTGGCAATTCTTGGTTTCACATTTAAAGAGAACTGCCCTGATACAAGAAATACCAAGGTAATTGATATTTATAATGAGCTCAGGGAATATGGCATCGATCCTGTAGTGGTTGATCCAGAGGCTGACAGCGCAGAAGCAAAAAGACTTTATGGCATCACTTTTGATAACATGGATGCTGTTAAGGATATGGATGCAGTTATCATGGCTGTTGCTCATGAGGAATTCAAGGGTATTACCATTGATGAGATTAAAAAGTGGTACAACCCGGAGCATAATAAGAGAGTATTCCTTGACGTGAAGGGAATATATAATAAGGATGATTTCGATGGCGCTGAGTTCAGCTATTGGAGACTTTAATAAGAAAATATATAAATGCTGTTTAGTGGTTATCGGATGATAACAGTATTTAGTCAAATAGCAAAGACTAGGGGGATATGCCGCCACCGAAAAAGTGGCGGCGTTGTTGTATGAAGATAGTTATAAGACTTGATGACATTTCTCCGGGAATGGATATGGGAAAATTCAGAAGGTTTAAGAGGCTGTTGGATGAGAATCACATAAAGCCTCTTATTGGTGTTGTCCCGGAAAATAAGGATCCTAAACTGGATGCCTTCAGAGATGAAGAGGAGGACAACTCTTCAAATGGATCAGATGATGACTTTAGCGGTGATGATAAGATAAAGGAGAAGGATTATCATTTCTGGCATCTGATAAGGAATCTGCAGACAGAGGGCTGGATAATTGCCATGCATGGTCTTAACCATGTATATACGACTAAAAAGGGCGGAATGTTCCCACTTAATAAAAAGTCGGAGTTTGCAGGTATCAGTCTTGAGAAGCAGATAAGCATGATCTCTGAAGGAAAAAGCATTCTTGGCAGTCATGGCATAGCCACTGATTTTTTCATGGCTCCAAGTCACAGCTATGACAGAAATACCATAAAAGCACTTGCGGAAAGCGGCTTCAGAAGAATTACTGACGGCTTTGGAAAACAGGCCTACAGACGATTTGATTTGACTTTCTTTCCTATATCTTTCAGGAAGGATTCAGTGCTTAAGGATGAGAGCGAGGGATATACTACCTTCGTAATTCATACTAATACATTAAACGGGGATGATTTTGCATATTACGAGAAGGTATTCGAATCAGGCAAAGTGGTGAGTTGGGATGAATGGCTCATGCAGGAACCTGTGGAAGCCCCGGTTTTTCAGGGGATTAAAGAATATCTGATGGCACGCTTAAAATATATCGCCGTAAATAAAAGGTGGTAACGATGGCAGAACCGATAAGAATTTTGCATGTTTTTGGAACATTGGGACTTGGAGGGGCTGAGAGCAGGATTATGGATCTGTACAGGCATATAGACAGAGAGCGTGTACAGTTTGATTTCCTGGTTCACTCGGATCCCGAAGCTACAGGCAAAAAATGTCCCACCTCGGATGAGCTTATGGCGGTCAGGGAGCCTGACTATTTTGATGCCACGGTTAAGAAGCTCGGTGGAAATATATATGCGATTCCAAAATTTCATGGAACAAACGCAAGGGATTACAAGAATGCTATACGTATGTTTTTTATGCAGCATCGCGGTGAGTGGAGGATGGTGCAGGGGCATATGACAAGTACTGCTGCGATATATCTTCCTCTTGCGAAGAGCTGTGGTATCAATACTACAATTGCTCATGCAAGAAGCGCAGGTGTGGACCCGGGAATCAAGGGCGTTGTCACCAGAATAATCAGAAGCCCTCTGGCTAAGGCAGGGACATGTGATCTCAGGTTTGCCTGCACGGAAAATGCCGCAAGATCAGTATTTGGCGATGCCATGACAGACGATGGACAGGTAAGGATAATTCCCAATGCAATCGATTTGAGGCGTTTTGTCTATAATCAGGAGATCAGAAACAAGATAAGGAATGAACTTGGACTTTCAAATGCAATTGTCATAGGACATGTGGGAAGATTTCATTATGCCAAAAATCATGAGTATCTTCTGAAGGTGTTTGCAGAGTTTTTGAGAATCTTAAGCCATGATGATTCGAATTCCTTTAACATTCTTCATGGAATGCGAATACGTCTTCTGATGCTTGGCGAGGGTTCGCTTATGGACACCATGAAGCAGCTTGCATCTGACCTTCACATAGATAAGCATGTTATATTCTGCGGGAACAAGACCAATGCCAATGAGTATTATCAGGCTATGGATTATTTTCTTTTCCCTTCAAGATATGAGGGACTTCCGGGAACAGTTGTTGAAGCGCAGTCTGCAGGACTTCAGTGCCTTATATCTGATTCAATCACTCCGGAGGTTGATATTACTCCTCTTGTCAGCAGGATGAGCATAGAGGAGCCGCCGGCGGTCTGGGCCAGAAAGATTTTAAATGATCTTATGCTCCGTGACTACAGGGAAAGTGACAGTGAGAATGAGGAAGAGATACCTATAGGCGACAGAGAGGCTTCCAGAGAGCCTGTAAATGCAATGATAAAAAAAGCCGGTTTTGATGTCAGGACCCAGGCTGAGATAATGCAACAATTCTATCTTACAGGGAAATTTTAATGAAACGACTTTTACTTATGGTGCCGATGCTTCACCAGGGCGGATTTGAGAGAGTCTGCGTGGCGACTGCCAGGCTTATGCAAAAATATTATAAGGTGACTATTCTGATTTTTTCTGACAAAGATATCAATTATGATGTATCCGGAATAGACGTGGTAAACATTAATGTGCCTGCCACCAGGAAATTTGGGAAGCTTGGCAAGGTTGTAAATGTACTTCGCAGAGTGCGAAAGGTCAGAAGTTATAAGAAGAGCCATAATATTGATATTTCATACAGCTTCGGCTCAAGTGCCAACTATGTTAATGTTCTTTCAAAGGCTGGTAACAGGGCTAAGGTACTTACGGGCCTTAGATGTTCTACTGATATGGAGAATAAAAGGGAAGTTACTCTTTTTTGTAAAAGGGCAGACCAGGTTCTTTCCTGTTCCAAGGAAATAATGAGAGAACTTGAGCGTGATTACAACTATGAGAAGAGCAGCTATATCTATAATCCGCTGGATATATCCATGATTACTGAAAAAGCCGGGGACAAGGAAGGGCTCTTTAGAGCAAAGGATATGTTTGGAAATGGACTGCTTGTTGACAACACACTGGATAGTCCTTTCACCATCGTATCTGTTGGAAGACAGGATTATATCAAGGGATTCTGGCACTTAATCAAGGCATTTTCAATCGTGGCCAGGGATTATCCTGATTCAAGGCTTGTGATTGTAGGAACAGGTGATTTTAGCGGACTTAGGAAACTGGCTGATGATCTTGGAATTGGAAAGAAGGTCTTTTTCCCTGGACTTCAGAAAAATCCCTTCCCGTTTGTGGATGCGGCTGATCTGTACGTTTTAAGTTCAAACCATGAGGGATTCCCTAATGCGCTTCTTGAAGCCATGGCACTGGGAAAGCCCTGCGTGGCTGCTGATTGCAAAACCGGACCAAGAGAGATTCTTCTGAATGAGAAGGAATATCAGAAGCTTATTTCCGATGCGCCTGACGGATCATCAACAGATAAGATAATTGAGGGTGAATTCGGAATAATCGTTCCTGATATGGATCAGAACATTGATCTTGATGCATCCAATATTACAGAGGAGGATATGCTCCTTGCCTATGGAATCCTCAAAATGATCACAGATGAGGAAAAGATGAAAAAATATGGCAGGAAGGCCTACGAGAGAGCACTTTCCTATAATCCTGAGGGATATGCAAAGAATCTTTATACAATACTTGAGAAGATTTGATGACTTTTTGTGGGCAAAAGCGGAAATCGCCCGCAAAAATCCTGCCTTCGGCAGGACACGCCCCTCGCTTTGCGAGGACCTGGTCCAATACGATTCCCGTTTTTCTGAGGAAAAACAGGAATCTATAACATCCTGCTTGTGCGGGTAGTGTAAAATCAATTATGAAAACAGTGGAATGAGATAATTATGAAAAGAATTGCGTTTCATTTAAATAGCCTTGGTCAGGGCGGAGCTGAGAGAGTTGTAAGTAATCTGGCCAATCAGTTCGCCAGATCCGGGTATGAGGTTTTCATTGCTACAGAGTGGTATGATGAGAATGAATTCACCCTTGATCCCAGGATAAACAGAATCCATGTGGGACTTCTTGAGAGTGATGAGAAGAAGGACAGAATTACCAAATTCTTTTTGAGAGTGAAGTATCTTAAGGCGTTTCTAAAGGAGTACAAGCCGGATGTTCTTGTGGCATTTGCTCACAGAGCAAATTACAGAGCACTTATGGCAAGCAGGAGTACAAAAACACCTACGGTGATTTCAGTCAGAATAAATCCTGTCGGTAACTATGATGCATTTTCAGATAAGATACAGATAAAATGGCTTTTTCCAAGGGCAGCAGGCTGTGTGTTTCAGACTGAGGAACAAAAAGAATTCTTTAAGCCCTACCTGCAGGATAATTCAAGGATTATATTAAATCCTATAAATGCAAAGTATCATGGAGTTGCACATCCGCAACAACCGGATAAGGCAGTTGTGCATCACGCAAGACTTGTGGATTTTAAGAATCAGCTCATGCTCTGTGATGCATTTTTGAAGGTCCATGACCGCCATCCAGATTATGTCCTTAGAATATACGGAGGCGGATCTGAGGATGGAACCAGGGAAAAGCTGGAAAAGAAGATAGCAGATAATAATGCAGAGGATTTTATCTTTTTGATGGGGCCCTGCAAACACATAGATGCAGAGATACCTAAGGGAGAGGTATATGCCTACAGCTCGGATTACGAGGGCTTTCCAAACTCTCTGCTGGAAGCAATGGCTATGGGAATGCCAGTGGTGTCTACTGACTGTCCTCCCGGAGGACCAAGAACAGTTATACGGGACGGAGAAAACGGATTTCTGGTTCCGGTGGGAGATGCTGATGCTCTGGCTGACAGAATATGCCGTCTTATTGAGGATAAAGACATGGCAAAACGTTTTGGCATAGAAGCAGCCAAGGTATATGATATAGCAAACTCTGAAACAATATTTGAGCAGTGGAAAGAGTTTTTGGAAGAGGTTATATAAGTCTATATTACGCTGACCACTAAATATCACGATCATTACTTATTTCAATAAAAATATAAAAAGGAAAAGGAGCAGCCCATGTGCGGAATCTGCGGATATATATCCAGAAACAGAATAACCAAGGAAGAGCTCACAGTCATGAATGACACAATGATCCACAGAGGTCCTGATGACAGTGGAGTAGAGCTTTACCCGGGCAGAGACGGCTACGTTATAGGCTTTGCACAGAGAAGACTTTCAATCCTGGATCTTTCGCCCCTTGGGCATCAGCCCATGTCTACGGAGGATGGCAGGATTTCTGTCGTTTTTAACGGAGAGATATATAACTTTCTCGAATTAAAGGAGGAGCTTAGAGATTATCCTTTTAAATCCACCTGTGACACAGAAGTTATCCTGGCAGGATACCTTAAATGGGGAGCTAAATTTACGGAGCATATCCATGGTATGTTTTCAATTGCGCTATATGACAGGGAAACACAGGATGTTTATCTTGTGCGCGACAGAATAGGTAAAAAGCCTCTTTATTACTGGCTTGAGGATAACAATCTTGTTTTTGCCTCTGAGCTTAAACCTATAATGAAATGCCCCGGATTTACAGGTAATATCAGAAAATCCATAATACCCAGATACCTTTACCAGCAGTACATCAATGCTCCGGAGAGTATTTTTGAGAATGTGTGGCAGGTAGAGCCCGGGCAGATGCTTATTTTTAATAACGGAAATACTACAAAATACAAGTACTGGGATGTTAAAAAAGCCTATAAGGATAATTCAGCCAATATGGTTTCTTCCTATGAAGAGGCGAAGGCCGGACTCAAAAAGCGACTTCAAAAGTCGGTTGCAAACAGAATGATAGCCGATGTTCCGCTGGGGGCCTTTTTGTCTGGAGGCTATGATTCCTCACTTATAACGGCACTTGCCCAGGAAAACAGTAAGGAGCCGGTAAAGACCTTCAGTATAGGATTTAACGTTCCTGAGTATAATGAAGCAGAATTTGCAAAGCAGGTTGCAAAGCATCTTGGAACAGATCACACAGAGCTGTACATCGACGAGTCTGAAATGCTTGATCTTGTGGAAAGCATTCCTGCATACTATGACGAACCCTTTGCGGATGAGTCGGAAATACCGACCATGCTTGTATGCAAGCTTGCAAGGGAGTCTGTTACTGTTGCATTATCAGGTGATGGCGGTGATGAATTTTTCTGTGGCTACAATATCTATGAAAATGTAGCGCAGGCACAAAAGCTGGATATTCCGGGGGCAATCGTAAACGGCATTGGACAGATTCCTGTAGGAAATGAGAAGCTTCTTAAGAAAATGCCCTTCAGGGTACAGGTTGTCGCAGATAACAGGAATCCGGAGACAAAGACACAGTTTTCATCTCCCAGCTATATTCTTTCAGCACATGCTTTTGTAACAGGTAAAGAGAGCATGGATCAGACTCTTACATATGATCAGTATATGAGAGGTGACTTTGGAGATGATGGCCTTTTCCCCTGCAAATATCCTATAGAATCTTCTTACGGGATATCAGACTGGCAGATAAGGCGTATGATTCTGGATATGGATACATATCTTCCTGGAGATATTCTTGTTAAAATGGACAGGGCATCAATGAAGTATTCTCTTGAGTGCAGATGTCCGATCATGGATACGGATGTAATGGAATACAGCTTTTCCATACCACATAAATATAAGTTTATGGATGGGGATAAGAAGCATATTCTTAAGGATATTGCGTATGATTACATACCAAGACAGTTACTGGACAGACCCAAAAAGGGATTTGGAGTTCCCATGGATGCATGGCTTAGAGGGCCTCTTAGAGATAAGCTGATAGATTACAGTGATGAAAGCTTCCTTAAGAGACAGGGAGTGTTTGATGCTAAATACACTTCACACTTTATCAGAAATTATCTTGAAAAAGGTGATGGAGGTCCTGCAACCGGCGCTAATTATTCGAAGCTTTCCTGGAGCTTTTTCAATTTCCAGCAGTGGTACGAGAGATATATGTAGTCAGATTTTTGTAACTGACAGATGAGGTTTTATATGGACGAAAGAGCGAGTCTGAAGAAAAAGCACATAGCAATGTACATAGGCTCACTTAATAAAGGTGGAGCAGAGAGGGTGATGTGTAACCTGGCTGAATATTTTTTCAGTATAGGTTATAGAGTCACGCTGGTAACAACCTACCTTTCTGATGATGAATATGATATTCCTGATGCTGCCTGGAAGGTCCTGAAAGCAAATAATGGCAAAAATGCGGTCAAGGTGCTTAATCCCGATGAAGATGAACGTTATGTTGACTTAAAGGGTGGAGCACCGGTGGGGATAAACAGAGTCTTTTCTGCGCTTATGCCTTATGAAAAGGGCAGCAGAATTCAGAACTTTACCAAGAGAATCGATAAACTTACAAATATCTGGGAGACATTAAAGCCTGATCTTATTTTGTCATTTCTTGGGAAAAATAATGTGATGGCAATACAGTCTGCATCAGGACTGGGAATTCCCGTAGTGGTATCTGTAAGAGCAACGCCTTCAGAGGAGTATCCGTCATTTGGTCTTAATACCTCTATGAAATTCCTGTTTCCAAAGGCAGCAGGGGTTGTGGTTCAGACTAACGGAGCCATGGACTATTTTGGGGCATTTATAAAGCCTAAGTGCAAGGTTTTGCCAAATGCAATAAACGAAGAGTTTATAAATCATGAGGTAGTTCCCTTCGACGATAGAAAAAAGGTAATAGTATCGGTGGGAAGACTTGATGAGAACAAGAATCAGAAAATCCTTATCCATGCTTTTTCACATGTGGTTAAAAAGTATCCTGATTACAGGCTGATGATATATGGAGATGGACCAACCAGGAATGTTCTTGAGAAGCTATGCGGAAGTCTTGATATTCTCGATGAGTCCGGAAGAGGCCTACCCGGAAAGGTGACTTTTAAGGGAAGCGTTGACAGAATCGCCGACAGGATAAGCGAAGCAGAGTTCTTTGTGCTGACATCAAGAACAGAGGGTATGCCCAATGCGCTGATAGAAGCAATGTCATTGGGACTTTGCTGTATTTCTACGGATTGTCCCTGCGGAGGACCGGCAGATCTTATTGAAAATGGTAAAAACGGTCTTCTTATACCTATGGATACGGATGTGACAATGGCAGCAAATATTTGTCATGCCCTTGACAGGTTGATGGCTGATTTGCCACAAGCCAGACAAATGGCAGGAGCGGCACTTGAAGTCAGGGAAAAATACAATCCTGATCGCGTCAATAATATGTGGCGCGAGTATTTTGAAGAATTGATTTAGGAGCAAATGAATGCAATTTAATTCATACATTTTCATACTGTGCTTTCTGCCGCTGTCGCTCATAATGTATTTTTTATTTCATAAAACGGGCAGACATAAGACGGCAATGCTTTCCCTGCTTTTAATGTCATTGTGGTTTTATGGATATTTTAATCCGAGCTATCTTCTTATCATCTGCAGCAGTATTGCAATAAATTATCTGTTGTCAAAAGCCATGATATTGCACGGAGGGGAAGAGAAAAAGAAGCGGAAGCCCTTTTTGATATTGGGGATAATTTTTAATGTAGGCCTGATATTTTACTTTAAATACTATGATTTTTTCATACAGAACATAAATACAGTTTTTAAGGCGGATTTTAATCTTAGACATATAGTACTCCCACTGGGAATAAGCTTTTTTACATTCCAGCAGATTTCATTTGTGGTAGATGCGTACAGAGGAGAGACAGACGATTATTCTTTTCTTGAGTATGCGCTGTTTGTTTCATATTTTCCACAGCTTGTGGCAGGGCCGATTGTACTGCATTCGGAGCTTATTCCACAATTTCGTGACAGTAAAAAACAAAAACCGTATTTTGAGAATTTGAGCCGTGGCATCATGATGTTTACCAGAGGACTTGGTAAGAAGATGTTGATAGCTGATATGTTTGGCAAAGCAGTGGATTTTGGATATTTACAGGCATCTCTTATTCCCGCAGGGGAGGGGGCTCTCACAATACCTGAGATAATAATTGTAATGACTGCTTATGCATTCCAGCTTTATTTTGATTTTAGCGGTTACAGTGATATGGCAACAGGTCTTGGAGCGATGTTTAATTTTGACATTCCCATGAATTTCAATTCTCCTTTCAAGGCTATATCAATCGCTGAATTCTGGAAAAGATGGCATTTGACACTGACCAGATTCCTTACCACATATGTTTATATTCCTCTTGGAGGAAACAGAAAAGGAAAACTCAGAACCTATATAAATACGATGATAGTTTTCCTGGTAAGTGGAATATGGCACGGTGCTAACTGGACCTTTATCCTGTGGGGAATATCCCATGGCATAGTTCAGTGTATCAATAAGCTTACTCACGGCACATATGTAAAGGTCTGTGATGCTGCAGGAAGGCTTCCTTTTGGAGTTATCCTGAAGGGCATAATAAGAGCAGTGAGCTGGTTTGTTACCTTTGAATTTCTGTGCGTATCATGGATCATGTTCAGGGGAGCGAGTGTAACACAGTTTATTCAGATCATCAAACGTTTTGGCGTAGTTAATCTGGATGTAAGATCAGAGCTGATAGAGGGATTCAGAATACCTAAATTCAAGTATGTGTTAGAATTCCTGCATCTTCCAAGCTCAGATCACACGGTACTTATGACAGGATGCATTTTATCGCTATTGGCCGCTTTTGTTATCTGCCTTTGCTGTGAGAACAATTATGAAAGAAAGTATAGGACCAATGCATTATCCCTTGTGTTTACATGGGTTATACTTGTTGCCTGCATTGTGTCCATGAGCTCAATATCGACTTTTCTTTATTTTAATTTTTAAGATATTGAATTTTCTCAGTAGTGCAATCTCTGCTTTTGAGGAAAAAATAATATTATGGAGTTAACCGATGTCTGCAAAAAAATGGTTTAATGCAATTTTGATCATGACTATTCTTACCCTGTTCCTTATTGGAGGGGTGGTGTTTTTTGTGGACCCGTTTTTTCATTACAGAGCACCAAATCCTTTGTTTTTCTATAAACTGTATGATCAGAGATCCCAAAATGACGGGATTACAAAGCATTTTGATTATGATGCTATAATTACGGGAACTTCAATGTCTGAGAATTTTAAAGCAAGTCAGTTTGAGGAAGGACTTGGATTTAGCACGATAAAGGTCACTTACTCAGGTGCTACATATAAAGAAATCAATGACAATCTGGCGGTGGCTTACAGAAGCGGACATAATCCCAGATATGTTTTGAGACCGCTTGATTATTCACTGCTTGTTAAGGATAAGGATGAACTCAGAGAGGATATGGGCGAATATCCTGAATGGATCACAAACGATAATCCTATAGATGATGTAAAATATCTGTTGAATAAAGATGTGCTTTTGAGATATGCACTCCCTGCCCTTGCTTCATATTTTCAGGGAGAGGAACCGGGACATACAAGCTTTGATGATTACAGCTATACTGATCAGGACAATAAGTATGGTAAAGACTATGTCCTAATGGGAAAGAAGAGGTTTAAAGAGCCTGAGAGCCAGCTTCTTATCACCGGACAGGAAGAAGAGTTTAAAATACTTGATGCCAATATTGAGCAGAATGTAGTATCTCTTGCAAGGAAGCATCCGGAGACGAAATTTTTATATTTCTTTCCTCCATATTCAATGGTATATTGGGGGAATCTGTATGAAGCGGGAGAGCTTGATGAGATTCTTGCTTATAAGGAAGCTGCCATAAGGCAGATGCTTGAGTGTGATAATATTCATATTTACAGCTTTACGACTCATACGGATATTACAACTGATCTGTCAAAATACAGAGATCAGGCTCACTATGATGCAGAGGTAAACAGTTTTATTATGGATACCATAATAAAATATGAAAACGGCTATGAGGAGACAGATATGTTTACTTCCTCTGACAGGATTACCGGTGAAAATGTAGACGACTACTTAATGACGGAAAAAGTTTTATTAAATAGCTTTGATTATAATAGTCTGATAAAATAAAAACCGTTTTAACACATTGCATATATGAAAATGGTGGATATATGAAAGATTTAAGTCATTTTTATTTTGATGGCATACCTAAAGCAGAGCAGCCCCTGATTACGGTGGCAATTACCTGCTACAACGTTGAAAAATATATGGCCAGATGTATTGAGTCGGTGATGGCACAGACTTATTCGAATCTGGACATACTTATAATAGATGATGGTTCAAGAGATAATACCGCGCGAATTTGCGATTATTATATGACTCAGGAAAAGAGATTAAGAGTAGTCCACCAGTCGAACCAGGGACCGGGGACTGCCAGGAATCAGGCAATCGCTCTGGCTAAAGGAGAGTACATTGCTTTTCTTGATGGCGATGATTATGTGGAAAGCTATATCTATGAGTACATGATGAGTGCTATATTGGCTGCAGAATGTAAACTGGCTATCTGTGATTATTATGAGGATAAAGAAGACAGGGCTATTGATATTCATCCACTTACAGAGGATATGAGAGCAGGAAAAGTATTTCTGCTTGGGCTTGATGATATGATCGCCAGCTGCATAGAGGAATCAGATGTTCTGCCAGTGAGAAGCATGGTGTGGAACAAGCTTTATCACAGGAGCCTTCTTGTGAATAAAAGCTTTCCCAATAAGCTGTTCTATGAGGACAGGCGATTCACGCTGGAAATCCTTGGAAGCGCAAAAAAGGCCGTGTTCGTTGACACTCCGCTTTATCATTATATAATAGACAGGAAGGACAGCGTGAAGGATCAGGAAGGCTTTTTTGCCATCTTTTCCGAGTGGATACCGTCCTGTAAATCAGTCAGGGATTACCTTGTTGGAATCGGCAGAGATGATCTTGCATATACCCAGGACTATCTTATGTATAAGAGGCTTTTGGATTTTTATACCGAGGCAAAGCTTGACAAGATTGGTGACAAAAAGAAGTATCTTAAGGATATAACTTCCTACACCGAGAGATGCAGAGATGATTTTGATAAAATCTATAGCTGCCGGATTGCAGATCCCAGAGAAAAAAAGAGGATGCAGAAGTTTTTAGAGCATCGGTTTATATTTGATCATTTTTACATAAAGTAAGGATCAGGGGGACGTATGATAATTATAAGAATGATGGGCGGTCTGGGTAATCAGATGTTTCAATATGCCCTGTATCTTCAACTGAAAGCGTTGGGGAGAGAAGTTAAGATTGATAATTTTTACGGATTTCGCGATGACCCTCAAAGAGATCCGGTTTTGGAGGATATGTTTGGCATCACCTATGATAAGGCAACTGATGCCGAGGTGGTCGATATCACGGATTCATATATGGATCTGTTCAGCAGGATCCGCAGAAAGATTTTTGGGAGAAAAACCAAAGAATATGAGGAACTGACAGGAATCTTTGATCCTAAGATCTTTGAAATGGAGGAAGCTTATTTAAACGGCTATTTCCAAAGTGATAAGTATTTCAGTGATAAGAATGTTATAGCACAGCTTCGGAAAGAATTTACTTTTAATCCGGCCGAAGTATTTACCTCGGAAGAGAGCTGGGAGCTGTACAGACAGATAAGGGAAACAGAATCCATCAGTATTCATGTGAGAAGAGGAGATTATCTGCTGCCGGGTGCCATTGAGACCTACGGCGGAATCTGTGATACTGATTATTATAAAAGAGCAATCGATCTAATGCTTTCCGAACATCCGGGAGCTATTTTCTATGTATTCACTGCAGATAAGGAATGGTGTGAGGAGAACGTCAAAGGAAAGAAATTCCGCATTGTAGATACAGGCGAAGAAAATGAGGATGCAGCTGATATGCTGCTCATGAGTCTGTGCAAACACCATATTCTTGCAAATTCAAGTTATAGCTGGTGGAGTGCATGGATCAATGATTCACCGGATAAGACTGTTATTGTGCCTAAAAAATGGCTCAATAACAAGCCTATGGATGATATTTATACTGAGCGTATGACGCGCATTTGATTCATACGAAGGCACGAGTCAGGATAACATGCCTGCATGTTCATCTTGCGATACCCGCGGGTATTTAACTTTAAATAAATCGATTACAAAGGATATTTATGAGTTTAACTGATCCAAAGGAGAAGAAGGCTGAGAAACTCAGTCTTTTTTCCAAAATAAATTATATTTTTGATAAAAAACAAAAGAGAATGCTGGTAATTTTAGGATTTATGATAATTATCGGCGGTTTATTTGAGACACTGGGTGTCGGAATCCTTGCTCCCGTGGCAGGGGTTATTCTTGATCCCGGTAAGGTGCGCGAAAAGATAGACAGCATAAAGATATTGAGGAGCCTGACGGATTCGATGGGGCTTGATACCGATGCAAAGCTGATCTGTGCTATGTTATCGCTGCTAATTGTAATATATATAGTAAAAAATATTTATCTTATATTTTTGGTATATGTCCAGAACAGCTTTATCTCAAGAACCCGCAATGACATGATTTCCAGAGTTATGAGAGAGTTTTTGAACAGACCCTATGAGGATTATCTTGGGGCGGATATACCTACGGTATTCCGTATTACAGATGGTGATATACCAAAAACATTTTCTTTGATGCTGGCTCTTTTGAATTTGTGTACAGAGCTGGTTGTCTCATCATTTTTAGGTATTTTCCTTATTTATACCAACTGGAAGATGGCGCTGCTTATGATAGTGGTGCTTGGAGGCATGACTGTTCTTATTACCAAGATTTTAAAGCCACTTATGAATGAAATCGGAAGAAAGAACCAGTCCATTGCTTCAAGGATTGCAAAGTGGAGAATTCAGGCTATCTATGGTCTTAAAGAAGTTAAAGTATTAAACCGTGAGGACTTTTTCATAAGAAATTATTATGAGTCAGGTAAAATCGGTGCAGAAACGGACATCAGATACACGGTTCTTAATAATTCGCCAAGGTCTTTGATAGAGACGGTTTTCATGGCTGCTGTGTTTGGATTTATGATTGCCTATGTGGCACGGGGCGGAGATACCAAGCTTCTGGTTACACACCTTACAGCCTTTGGTGTTGCAGCTGTAAGACTTATACCCAGTGCAAACCGTATAAATACTTATATTACGGAGATTGCATATGAAGAGCCTTCGCTTAATTTCGTCTATGACAATCTCTCTGAGTCCATGAAGACAGACAAGAAGATGGCGGCTGAGAGGATGGCTATAGCTGGTCCTGCCTTAGAGCTACGTGACAAGATTGAACTCAAGGGAATTACATTTGCTTATCCTGATTCCGATAAGAATATTTTTACAGATGCCAATATGACAGTACCTAAGGGTAAATCAGTTGGTATCATGGGATCATCGGGAGCAGGAAAGTCAACCGTTGTAGATATTCTGCTTGGATTATTACACACTCAGAGTGGAGAAATTCTCTGTGATGGGGTAAATATTTTCAGCAATTATGAATCATGGCTTGCACAGATAGGATATATTCCGCAGAGCATCTATCTCATAGATGAGTCAATCAGAGACAATATTGCGTTCGGTATAGATGCAAATGAAATTGATGAAGACAGAATATGGCAGGTATGTGAGGAAGCTCAGCTCGCTGATTTCATAAGAACTCTGCCTGAAGGTCTTGATACTAAAATCGGTGACCGCGGTGTAAGACTCTCCGGCGGACAAAGACAGAGAATCGGAATTGCCAGAGCTCTTTACCACAACCCTGAGATTCTTGTTTTTGATGAGGCAACAAGTGCTCTTGATAATGAGACAGAGGCAGCGGTTATGGAGGCGATAAACAGCTTTCATGGTAAGAAGACGATGGTGATCATCGCGCATAGGCTTAATACAATCGAGAAATGTGATCTTATATATGAAGTCAGTGACGAAAAGATCGTGGAGACTACACTTGATGGAAAAATCGTTTATCACAAGACTACGTAATATATTTTTATATATTGCTCTTACCATAGAACTTTTGCTGATGATATATGAAAGAAGTGTATTTCCGCTTTCGAGTCCAAAGCCTGTTTTCAGGGTAAGCTTTATATTTACGGTACTGGCACTATTGCTGACGCACTATTCAGTTAAACAATGGATAGTGATAGTGATCACAGGGGTAATAAGTGTGATAGGCTACAGGGTTACCGGGAATAATGATCTTCTCAGATTTTCATTGTTTGTGATAGCCTGTAAGGATGCTGATCTAAAGAAAATGTTAAAGTATATCTTTGCAGTAACTGTTGCCGGGGCTCTCATTATAGTGGCAGGATCAGTTTTTGGTATTGCAGGAGATGTAAAGCTTATTGGTGATTTTGGAAGAGGAGCGGATGAAGTCAGATATGCCTTTGGCTTCGGACATCCCAACACCCTTCAGAGCGTGATATTTTCTATCACTGTTTTGTTCATTTATCTGATAAAAGATTTTGAGAAATTCAAAAGAAATGTTATAATGTTAGCCGCGCTTGTATTTAATGTGATCATATATTTTCTGACATATTCACGGACAGGTACAGCGCTTACGGTTTTTACTATCATGATCGCATTTTTGGTTTATGGGATAGAACCGCTGAAGAGGTCAAAGCTTCTGTATATCTCCGGGGTAGTGGTGATAGCAGGATGTGTCGGCTTTTCAGTTTGGGCAGCAGCCATAAGCAGATATGCAAGGAAGAAAAAGTATCCGTTTTACTATAAGCTGGACAGACTGCTTACAGGTAGGATACAGTCGTTGTATTATGATACAAAGCCGCATAAAGGCTCACTTCAGACCTGGAGCTTGTGGGGAGACGAGTTCAGTGGTAATGCCTTTTTTGATATGGGGTGGGTCAGGCTTTTTTACTGGTATGGGATTATACCCGCGATATTGATTCTGATAGTGATCGTTTATCTGATATTCAAGTTGTATCAGAGGAGAGATTATGGTGTTATGATCATGATAATCTCTGTAAGTTTATTTACTCTGGTTGAAGCAAGTTTTGTTTCTTCTTTTATAGGTAGGAATTATTTGCTTCCCATCGCCGGGGTTTATCTGTTGTCAGACAGATGGGAGGAGAACAGTGCAAGGAAAAGCAAAGTATCTAATTAACTACACATTATGGATAGTAGATATAATATCCATAATCATTTCATTCGTGCTCGGTACATATTTCCGTTTCTGGAATTTCAGGGACATGCAGGATAAGTCAATGCACTTCTATATCTGCGTTATTATGATACTTATCTGTACGATCTACACTTTCGCAATTGATTCAAACAGAGGATTTCTAAAGCGAACCATATGGCAGGAGGGCGCAGCCATTGCAAAATTTGAGTTTGTGCTTATTCTGGGAACTATAGCTGTTGCTTATGTGCTTAAGCTGGCGGAGCAGTTCTCCCGTCTGGTTATGCTTTATTTTATAGTGATAAATGTCATTCTGACATTTGTTTTTCATCAGTTGGTAAAACTGTTCCTGAAAAACTACTGGCAGAATGGAGATTCTGCGATAAAGCTTCTTGTGGTTTCCGAGAAAGAAATCATGATGCCTACTATCAGACATCTTCAGCACAGACTTGAGTTCAATTATTCCATTGAAGGAGCTGTCTGCCTTGATGAGGATATGTCCGGTGAGGAGATCAGAGGCGTAAAGATAATCGCTAACAGAGATAATCTTATCGATACAGTGACATCATATCCTGTTGATGAGATATTTATATACACTCCCAACATCAGCCAGAAAGCATTGAATGATACAATTGCTGCTTTTGGAGATATGGGTGTAACTGTTCATTATTGCGTAGAACTTCCCAATATTGCAGGAAGTACTTCAGTTGGTAACCTTGCAACCTATTCTGTTATTTCATACATCCATGGAACCGAGAGATACAGAGCACTTATCTTAAAGAGAGTCATGGACATAGTTGGATCTTTGGTAGGACTTGCCATAACAGGAATTGTTACTCCTTTTGTGGCACTTGCCATTAAGCTTGATTCTCCGGGACCGGTATTCTTTTCACAGGTTCGTATCGGCAGAAACGGAAGACGTTTTAAGATTTATAAATTCCGAAGCATGAGGACCGATGCTGAGGAGGTTAAACAGAAGCTTGAGGATCAGAACGAGATGAACGGTCTGATGTTTAAGATGAAGGATGATCCGAGAATTACAAAGGTGGGAGCATTTATCAGAAAGACAAGTATCGATGAGCTTCCACAGTTCCTCAATATCTTTAAGGGTGATATGAGTCTTGTGGGTACAAGACCACCCACCGAGGATGAATTTGAAAAGTACAATCAGTACTACAGAAGAAGAATCAGCATGACTCCCGGTCTTACAGGGATGTGGCAGATCAGCGGCAGAAGTGATATAGAAGATTTCGATGATGTTGTAAAACTGGATCTTCAGTATATTGATAACTGGTCTTTAGGACTTGATATCAGTATTCTTTTAAAGACTGTAGGCGTGGTACTTTTTGGAAGAGGTGCACGTTAAGAGAGGAATACATGGCAAATAAAGAGGTTAGCGTTATTATTCCTGTTTATAATATTCGGGAATATATTGGCGGTTGTATAGAGAGCGTTATAAACCAAACCTATAGAGATATGGAAATTATCCTGGTGGATGACGGAGCCAGCGACGGAAGCGGAGAAATCTGCGATGAGTACGCCGCAAAGGATGAGCGCATCAGGGTAATCCATAAGGAAAACGGTGGCCTGATATCTGCATGGAGTGAGGGCGTAAAGGCTGCCAATGGCAGATACGCCCTCTTTATTGATGGTGATGACTGGGTAGAAACCAATATGATAGAGGAGCTTTTGAAGTATGTGTCAAAAGAGCCCGGAATCAGGGAAATCATCAGCAGTAATTATATAATTGAAAAGAAGAACGAAAAAAGAAAAGCTACTCAGGGTTTAGCGCCGGGAGTTTATGAAAACGAAGCACTTGACAGTGTACGTAAGAGACTTCTGGGTGAAGAGAACAGACCTGTAACAATGTCCAGGTGTATGAAGCTTATAAGTCGTGAGCTTATCCTTGATAATCTGCATTATCTGAATTTTAATCTTCGTATGGCGGAGGATGTGAATATTACCCTTCCGTGCCTGCTTGATGCAGACAGACTCACTGTAGTGGAGGACGGATATTTTTATCATTACAGGACGGTGGGAGAGTCCATGTCCCATGGCCACGACAAGAGACTTCTTGCTGACATTAAAATGATATACAAGACTTTTCTGGACATCATGAAGGATAAGGGAGTTTCTAATGCAGTGGAGCAGATGGACAGAGAGTATGTAAGACTCCTGTTTCTGGTTATGAAGAGTGAGCTAAGGATCAATGCTCCGGATGTTACGGGTAGAGTAAAGGAAGTATTTGGAAAAGGAGAGGTGGCAGACATTATTAAGAACACGCCTGTTACCGTATCTGAAAAAGGAAATAAACTGATATACTTATGTATGAGGCATCCGATCACGCCGGTAATACTTGGAGTTCGGATGATAATAAAGGGGTTCGACAGAGTGACGATGGGGGCACACTAATGAATAAAGCCATGGCAGAGCCGTTGGTCAGCGTTATAATTCCGGCTTATCAGGCACAGGACTATATTGAAAACTGTGTCAGATCAGTATGCTCTCAGAAAATATCAGAAGATGTAATTAATGGCTTTACCAAAAGCGATAATATAATTGAAGTCATCATTGTTGATGATGGTTCTAAAGATTCTACAGGGAGAATCTGTGATGAGCTCTCTGCACAATTTTCGAATGTAAAGGTACTTCATGTAAAAAACGGCGGTGTATCAAAAGCCAGGAATCTTGGTATTGAGAATTCCTGCGGCAGATATATCGCTTTTGTTGACGCTGATGATCTGGTTGAAGAAAGCTATATTTCTGATCTTCTAAGGAGTGCTGCGCAAAATAATGCAGACATCGTCATCATGGACGGAAAGATTAAAACGGATGAACTGATTTCCGGATACAGATATATTGAAGATGGGATCCTTAGTGAGGATACACACGTATGGGGGAAGCTTTTCATAAGAAGTCTTCTGGAAGAAGATGGAAAAATCAGATTCCCTGACGGAATTACCATTGGTGAGGATATGCTTTTCCTGCTGGATATACTTATAAAAGCAGGTAGTAAAAAGTGCATCAGCATGATAACCGGAAGCGGATATAGGTATAACTTTAATGACAGCGGTGCTATGCTGACAGAGTTTAAGCCATCCTATTTTGACCAGATAAAATGCTGGGATATAGCTGATGAAAGATTAAATAAAATTGAGTATAAGCTCTCTGATAAAGCTCGTTTGAAATTTGCAGTCATTAGAATAATGGCAGCGCTGTTAGTGGTTTCTAAATTTGCTAAATCAAATAATATGAGAGAAAATATAGATAAAATATCCGCAGAAGTCATGAAGGATAAGGTTATAGGTAGTGCTTCTCAGGTTATTAGCAAAGCTCTGCGGATAAAAGGCTCCTATAACCGGCTTTCAGCCGGTTATAAGATAAAAGTTGCGATTTTTAGATTCAGTCCTGATTTATATATAAAATTATACGGACAATGGAAAAAGAGATGATAAAGGAAGAAAACACAAGAAAAAAACTGTTCATCTTATCAGTAATAATGTGCTTTATTACCATTTTGATATATGAGATGCTGACTCCCAGACTTATGGATGACATGTCCTATGGTAGAGAAGTGGAGGAGGCAGGTAATTTTCTTAAACTTTTTGGGCAGGAACACAATCAGTATCTGACCTGGACCGGGAGATCTGTGGCCCATATAATGCTGAGAATCTGCATGTTCATAGACCTGCACACCTTTGGGGGAAGAGTCTTTTTTAATTTCCTTTCGGCAGCGGTCTTTACAGCACTTACTTTACTTATATATCTTAATGTGGACAGTAATGTACGATATAACATAAATAATTATCTTTTATCAGTATTGCTTATATGGATGACAGGCATATCCTTTGGAGAAACCGTGCTCTGGGAGACCGGTGCCTGCAACTACCTTTTTACCACAACGATCATAATGACAATGATCACTCTCTACAGGAGAGCCTACAGAGACAGTATTTCCGGAAGGAAAAGTACCGGAAGTGACCTTTTGATCAGAAGTGTCGGCTTTTTCATCCTGGGTATCATAGCAGGCTGGTGTAATGAGAACACAAGTGGTGGACTGCTCCTGCTTATGCTGATAATTGTTTTGTACTATAAAAAGATTTTTCCCTGGACAATTACCGCCATATCCGGAACCTTTGTCGGGCTGTTATTTATGGTGCTTGCCCCCGGGAATAAGATAAGAGTTCAGTATATGGAGGAGTCAAACACAGGTCTTTTGGCAATTGCGGCGAGATTCCTGAAAATAACTCTTACATTGAAGGAAGAATTCATGGTTCTTCTGATCGTACTTGCAGTTCTTTTTATATTGCTGATGGTGCAGGGAAGGAATTTTGAAGCATTAAAAGAGATGTGGCTTTTTGCTTTTATATTCTTTGCCACATCATACAGCCTGATTCTTACGGTTACGCCTCAGGTGAGAGCGTACTTTGGTGCCGGGATTTTTCTTATAGTAGCCATAGTCCAGGGATTTTCAAATGTAAATACCATGGATGAAAAGGGTGATGTTTCTGAGCTCATGAAGACTCTTAAGCTTGGAAGTGTAGCAGCTTTGCTGATCTTTATGACCTTTACTTATATTGAGAATGCTGCAAATCTTGCGAGAATATATCGCGATGAGAATAAGCGCTTTGCATATCTTGAGGAGAAGGCCCAAGAAGGCGCGGTTGACGCAGAGATACCAATGCTTCACAGTCAGTTTGACAATAAGTATTCAGCAGCTTTTGAATCCGATGTGACAGAGGACTGGCAGAACTGGAATAATCAGATGATTGCAAGATATTATGGCTTCCAGACAGTATTGGGATTAGATCCTGATGCCTGGGAGGAGGAGTGATATGGATAGGCAGCTTTTATTTTATATGCATGCAGGCAGCGGGAATCATGGCTGCGAAGCCATAGCAGATGCTACGCTGGAAGCTTTTGACAAGGTATGTGGGGGTGAAGAAAGCATACCTCCGATCATAATCTCAAACAGCAAAGAGCAGGACTTGAAATACGGTCTGGGTGACAGGGTTTCAAAGAACCAGTGCTCAATTGTGCAGGAGAGACTAATTTCAGAGGACCTTATACCTCATATTTATTATTATGTATATAGAAAACTCACAGGAGATGCGGTTTCATTTCTCAGGTACCAGTTTAAGGACGTTCTGAAAAAGGCAGGTTCCTATAAGCGACCCATTGCAGTTTCAATAGGCGGTGATAATTATTGTTATCCTGAGATGGTGAATGATTTAAAGCTTGCTCATGAAGCCTTTTTGGAAAAAGGCATGTCCTCGGTTCTTATGGGCTGCTCTGTTGAACCTGATACGGTTCCTGCGCTAAAGGATGATCTTATGAAATTTGATCTCATAACCGTAAGAGAGTCCATATCCTATGATGGAATGATTGCAGGAGGAATCCCAAAGGATAAGGTGAAATTATGCCCGGATCCGGCATTTATGCTTCCTGTGAAAAATAAAAAGCTTCCTGAAGGCTTTGTCGAAGGTAAGACTATAGGATTAAATGTAAGTCCCATGGTTCAGGGAAAAGAGTCAAAGCCCGGAATTACCATGGAAAACTACAGGAATCTTATAAGACATATTCTGGAAGATAAGAGAGATTTATGCGTTGCTCTTATTCCTCATGTAGTGTGGAAGAGTAATGATGACAGAGGGCCGCTTACTGAGCTCTATAATGAGTTTAAGGACACCGGAAGGGTTATACTTGTGGAGGATGCCTCAGCTGAGGAGCTTAAGGGAATAATCAGCGCCTGCAGGATTTTCATAGGTGCAAGAACGCACTCCACGATTGCAGCCTATTCAACCTGTGTGCCTACGCTTGTTCTTGGATATTCCGTAAAGTCGAGAGGAATTGCAAGAGACCTTTTCGGAACTGATGAAAACTATGTGGTGCCGGTACAAAAGCTTGCTACCGAGGAGGATCTGGTGAAGGCTTTTGACTATATACTTGAAAATGAAGATTCCATCAGGGACAGGTTAAATACGATAATGCCGGATTACATATCCCGTGCGGATTTAAACGTGAGATACATAAAGGAGCTTTTCTAAATGCTTATAATACAGATTGCCGGCGGGCTCGGAAATCAGATGCAGCAGTACGCTATGTACAGAAAGCTGAAAAGAGCCGGAGCTGACAAAGATATAAAACTTGATACATCCTGGTTTGATTCAAAAAATCAAAGCGGAGTACTGGCTAAGAGACAGCTTGAGCTTTCCTATTTTCAGAATCTTCCTCTGCCTGTCTGCACAGATGAGGAACGGGCATATTTTCAGGACAGAAGTGTATTCAGGAAGGCTGTTGAGAAGCTGATCCCTGCTGCAAGTAAAAGATTTACGGAAAGCTGTATGTATCATCCGGAGATATTTGAGCTCAAGGACAAATATATAGAAGGTTATTTTGCGTGTCAGAAATACTATGACGACATCATGGATGAACTTAGGGAACTGTTTATTTTCCCTACACATCCGGATCAGGAGATCAATATAAAAAATATGGATCTTATGAATGAGATGGAAAACGTTACCAGTGTAAGTGTCCATATAAGAAGGGGCGATTATCTCGATCCTGAAAATGCAGCGCTCTTTGGAAATATCGCTACTGAGAGATACTATGAGAGTGCCATGGATTACTTCAGAGCTCTTAACCCTGATACGCATTTTTATATTTTTACCAATGACCCTGAATATGCAAGGCAGAAGTATTCTGATCCCAAAAGGTACACCATCGTGGATCATAACACAGGAAAGTACTCACTGCTTGATATTCAGTTAATGAGTCATTGCATGGGGAATATATGTGCCAATTCCACGTTCTCATTTTGGGGTGCAAGGTTAAATAAAAGGCCTGACAGGAAACTTGTCAGGACGCTTACAATGCGAAATAACCAGCCTGTCACACCGCAGCTTATGCATGAATACTGGCCCTCATGGGTGCTCGTGGACAAAGATGGCAATGTAATGTAAAATAGAACTTTAGTACAGATTTCAGTGAGACATGGAAGCCGACGTGACTTGCTCATATGAAATTGGCGATTATGTATGAAGAAGGAAACGGCAGATGCCCGATATAAAGATCATTATAGCAACAACAAAAAAATATAGAATGCCAAGTGATCCGGTGTATATGCCTTTACAGGTGGGAGCAGGTCAGAAGAAGGCAGCTTCTACACCTTATGAAAAGGACAATACTGGGGATAATATTTCGCTTAAAAACAGCAGTTACTGTGAGCTTACAGGTTTGTACTGGGCTTGGAAAAATCTTAAAGCAGATTATATTGGACTTGTTCATTACAGAAGATATTTTGCTTCACCCGAGACCAGGGGAGAGGATGATCCCTTTAACAGGATCATGGGCGGTGAAGAGATTAAGCGTCTTTTGGCTAAAAATTGTATTATAGTACCTAAAAAGAGAAAGTATTATATAGAGACTCTTCAATCGCATTATGCGCACACTCATTATGTGGAACAGCTTGATGAGACCGGTAAGGTCATAAAGGACCTTTATCCTGATTACATGGAATCATTTGAGAGAGTGATGACTCAGACTTCAGGACATATGTTTAACATGTTTATAATGCGCAGGGATGTACTTGATAAGTATTGTGAGTGGCTGTTCAGTATTCTCGCGGAGGTTGAGAACAGATATCCCGAGAAGAATTTGAGCGCTTATCAGGGGCGTTACATTGGAAGAATAGCAGAGCTCATATTTAATGTGTGGCTTGATTATCAGGTTACAACAGGAGCGATTCCCAGATACCAGATTCAGGAGCTGCCATGTGTACATATAGAGACGATTAATTGGTTAAAAAAGGGAGGAGCATTCCTTGCAGCCAAGCTCTTCCATAAAAAATATGATCATAGTTTTTGATCATAAGGAATTAGTGGGAATTGTAAAGTGGAAAGAAAATCAGGAAAAAGTGCTGTTGTCGGCATTGTTTATTTATTATTTATATTATTTGTTTCAGCTATTAGTTTTAAGCACATAACTGATTTTACAGGAAAAAGATATATTATCATAAGTGCTTTTCTGTTTGTGTTTGCGGCTTCTTCACCCTTTTTGCCGGGTAAAGTGAAGCGGGAGGCACCGAAAGCACTTTATATAGCAGGACTCATTCTTTATCCGCTCCTGTGCTTCTATTTTACTGAAGCTGCACTGGAGACAGGATTTGATTTCCCAGGGAATGGATTAAAAATTATTCTGGGCAATTATGGACTGTATGCACTTATCGTATGGTTCATTTTCGCGTTAACCCTATCTTACGGCATTTCGTTTTTTATTAGCGGACTGCTCTTTATTTCTTTTGGACTCGCAAATTATTTCACGGTTTTATACAGACAGGTTCCTATTCTAGCCGGTGATGTGGCAACAGCAGGAACGGCGATGAATGTGGCAGGACATTACAGCTATGAAATGGGAATGCGTCAGTTCATGGCAATACAGTTCCTTTTGGCAACGTTGGCTTTTGCTCTGTTTTTCAGAGTGAAAATGGAAAAGAAGCCTGGCCTGTTAAAAAGGGTTTCAGTTGCAGCCATAGCGGTAGTAGTATTTTTATTTGCTGCAAGAACAATAGCTTTTAGTGATTTTTTGGAAAATCAGGGTATATCAGTTCATGTATGGATACCTATTAAAACCTACAGACAAAAGGGCGGACTTCTGACTTTTGCCAGAAGCATCAGGAATATGGTAGTTGATAAGCCTGAAGGATATGATCCGAAAGAGATAGAAGAGCTTATGGAGACATATAACTCTGATTCCATATCTGATGATAAAGTAAGACCCAATGTGATCGCTATTATGAACGAGGCATTTTCTGATCTTCAGGATGTGGGGGATTTAAATACCAACATACCGGTTATGCCTTTTTATGACAGTCTTACGGAAAATACCATAAAGGGATGGAGCTATGTGTCGGTATTTGGTGGCCAGACAGCCAGCAGCGAGTACGAGTTTTTATCCAATGATTCCATGGCGTTTTTACCTGCGGGAACAACACCGTATCAGCTTTATATCAAGGATTTTATGCCAACCCTTACAGGGAATCTTCTCCTTGATAATTATTGCAGGGCGATAGCATTGCATCCTTACAAACCGAATGGATACAATCGTAATAACGTATATCCCGCTCTGGGCTTCGATCAGTTTATTTCGGCTTCGGATTTCCCTGAGGATGTGGAGACTATGTCTGAGCACATCACTGATAATGCGGATTATGACAGAATCATAGAGGAATATGAAAAGTCAAGGAAAGACAGTGATGAACCATTTTATATATTTAACGTGACCATGCAGAACCACGGACCTTTTTCAAATGATATGGAAAATGTGCCTGATGAAGTGAAAGTAACAGATGAAGAGCTGAACATGGAGGGTGTTCAGGATTATCTTAATCTTATACACGAGAGTGATAAGGCTTTGGAGAAGCTTGTTAAGTACTTTGAAAAAGTTGATGAGCCGACGGTTATAGTTTTCTTTGGGGATCATGAACCCGGAGTGGGAAACAGTTTTTATAATAAGCTGGTTGGCGGAAATAAGAATAACCTTGAGGGAGAGGAGCTTTTGAATCTGTATCACACGAAGTTCCTTATATGGGCAAATTATGACATACCCGAGGCGGATTATTCCGGAGAAAACGGAATAAGCGTCAATTACCTTCAATCACTTATGCTGGATGCGGCAGGAATGAAGATGAGTGGATACAATAAATATCTTCTTGATGTGATGAAGGAGGTTCCTATAGTTACTTCCAATGGGTATATTGGGGCTGACGGGAATTTCTATAACACAGATGACAGTACTTCGCCATATTATGAACGTATGGAGCAATACAGAAGACTTGTATACAACCATCTGTTTGATAAAAAGACAAGGGTGGATGATTTTTATGAGTTTTCATTGAGTAATCCGCAGGAAACAGCCCAAATAAGAAATGACCTTGTGGCGGAAAAGCATATAGTTCATGCAGGAGGATATATCGAATCGGTAGGCGGTGAGCAGATAAATTACACCAGCAGCGTGGAAGCGCTGAATAACTGCAATTCCAAGGGGAACAAATTCTGCGAGCTGGATTTTTTGATGACAACGGATAAAAAGCTCGTATGCGCCCATGCATGGAAGCAGCTCTATAAAGATGGTGAGCCCCTGGAAGAGGCGGTATCACTGGAGGATGCACTTTCCTGCAGGATGGAGAACGAATTTACACCCCTCTGGCTTGGAAGTCTTGTGGATTTCTTGAGAAGCCACGATGACTTGTATATCGTAACAGATATAAAACAGGACTATAACGCAGAGGGCGCGAAGATGATCGCGGAGTATTGCCCTGACCTTAAGGACAGATTTATAATTCAGGTTTACCATGAGGAAGAAGCAACGGTCATGGAGGAGCTTGGATTTAACAATATTATTTTTACGCTTTATAGAACCGAAGAAGAGGAGCGGACAGCGGCTGCCCTTCTGGACGCTGCATCAAAGCATGACTTTGTTGCCTTTACTGCAAAAAAAGCCTTCATAAATGAGGAGTTTGTAGCTGATATCAAGGCTACTGGAATTCCGCTGTTTACACATACTGTAAATAGTGCCGATGAGATGAAGGAATTCATCAAGCTCGGAGTAGACGGCTTTTACAGTGATGTGGTGGATTTTGATAAAATAAAAGAGGAACTTGAATAAATGGGTAATAAAAAAGCTATAGGAGCCGGTGACAGGAGACACTTTTTTAAGACCGGCTTCAGGGGAGCACCGGGGACCTTTGAACTAAGTGATGAGCAGCTTAAGGAGTTGCAGAAGACTCTTCTGGAGATGCTTAAGGATTTCATAAAGGTCTTTGAAGAGGAAAAAATATTCTATACCCTGAGCGGTGGTTCCGTGCTGGGAGCCATAAGACATAAGGGCTTTATACCCTGGGATGATGACATTGATTTAAACATGCCCAGGAAGGATTTTGAACATTTAAAAGAAGTTTTCCACAAAAGGCTTGGGGATAAGTATGTCCTTTGCGGACCAGAATGTGGACGAGGCTATGGAATGTCCCATGTTCAGATCAAGAAAAAGAGAACTACCTATAAGGCTTTTAATGAACTTACAATGAAGGACACAGGTATTTTCATAGATATATTTATCCTGGAAAACACCTATGACAATCCGGTAAAAAGAAAGATACACGGTATGCTCTGTCTTGCTCTTGGATATATTCTGACCTGCAGGAAAACAGCGGAGGACTGGGAGGCATTAAAGCCATATCTCTCGGTCAATGAGGTATTAAGAGAGGCCTTTGAAAAGAAGATGAAATTTGGAAAACTCTTTAAATGGCTGAGCCTCGATAAAGTTGCCAAATGTGTTATTTATTGGTATTCTTACTGTGGTTTGGAGGATTCCAGGCTGGTCTGCATACCCAGCGGACGAAAGCATTATTTTGGTGAAATGTACAAAAGAGAAGATATGTGCCAATCAAAGAATGCAGTTTTTGAAGGGTTAGATGTAAGGATTCCCAAGGGGACAAAGACCTATATGGAGATTCTTTACGGACCGGACTATATGCAGATTCCCAAGGAAGAAGACCGAGAGATTCACTCGGCGGTAGCTTTGGATTTTGATAAATAACCGTAAGTTTTGAGAAAAATTATGTTTACGAGGAGGAACCATTATGACGAAGTCATGATTCGGAATGGTTCCGACCGATAGGGCAGGATTACGAAGTAATCGTGCCAATACACAAAGAGGAGGAGACCTAATGGCTAACATAGCAATCATAATTGCAGGTGGATCAGGACATCGTATGCAGCAGGATATTCCTAAACAGTTTATCAATGTGTATGATAAGCCTGTACTGATGTACACTCTGGAGGGATTTCAAAAGCATCCTCAGATTGATGCGATAGAGCTTGTATGTATCGACGGCTGGCAGGATATGGTTTGGGCTTATGCCAAGCAGTTCAATATTACGAAATTAAAATGGATAGTTCCCGGCGGAGAGAGCGGACAGGAATCCATTAGAAATGGTGTGTTCAATCTTGAAGGTAAGGCTGAGGATGATGATATTATAATCATTCACGATGGAATAAGACCTCTTGTGGATGAGATGGTTCTTTCCGATGTAATTGTAGTATGTAAAAAGCATGGAAATGCTGTGACATCCCTTCCTTATAATGAGCAGATCTTTGTTGTAAATGATGAGGAAGAGGGCACGACAAAAAAATATATTCCAAGAGAGACCTTAAGAAGAGTTTCAACACCGCAGGCTTATAAATTCGGTAAGCTCGACTGGGCATATCATGAGGCTTTTGAAAAAGGCATCGGAATTAAGGGCAGTGCTTATACCAATACCATGATGGTTGATCTGGGAGAGAAACTATACTTTGCAGCAGGTTCTGATAAGAATATCAAGCTTACTACAAAGGACGACCTTGAGATGTTCAAGGCATATCTTAAATCTGATAAGGATAACTGGTTAAAGTGAGAGAATCGGATGTTAAGGGGAAACGACTTTCCCTGCAGGAAATAAAAGATACTCAGCTGAATATTCTTCTTGAATTTGAGAAGATTTGTGATGAGAACGGACTTACTTTTTACCTCTGCGGAGGAAGCCTTCTGGGGGCAGTAAGACACAAGGGCTTTATACCCTGGGATGATGACATAGACATCTGCATGGCAAGACCGGAATATGACAGGCTCTGCAGGCTTGTAAAAAATGATGAACTCAAGTCTCCCGACTGGCTAAAGATAGTCTGCTATGACAACGGCACGTCCAGATTCCCTTTTATAAAGGTTCTTGATAAGCGAACAGTGGTGTTTAATGACTACTTCAGAGAAGAGGAATACGACAATCTGTGGATAGATCTTCTTCCGGTGGATGGACTTCCGGATAAAGAGGAAGAAGTTGCAGATCTGTACAGGAGGGTTACTACCTATAGAAAATATGTACAGATGAAGCACATAAGACCTTTTGAAGGTAAGAGCTTATCCAAAAAGCTGGTAAAGCCTCTTCTTTTTCTTATAGCAAATATCGTAAATACTGACAGGTATAATGATAAGCTAATAAGCGAGAGCTGCGCCTATCCATATGAAAAAGCGAAAAATGTTGGAATTGTAACTGAAGGCCTGTACGGCGTAAGGGAAGCTATTCCGAGAGAAGCTTATGAGAAGTGGATAGAAGTGGAATTTGAAGGGCATATGTTTAAAGCATGCTCATACTGGAACGAATATCTCCACAACCTGTTTGGAGATTACATGCAGCTTCCTCCTGAGGACAAGAGGAAGACACATGATATGAAAGCCTACAGGCTTTATGATTAAATAAGTTTTTTAAAGACTGACCATTTGCTCTTTTCCCCATAGGAATCGAAGTAGCTTCTTCGACTATCGGAAAAGAGCTCATTTATTGCCTGTTTGTGGGCGGGGCTAACGGTTTTCTTGTCATTAAAAATCTTGTACCATCCAAAGACATTGCGAAGCTCGTGTTCAAGAATTTCAAAGCGAACCTTGTCGTTGACATTATTGTCATTGCACATATTTTCACAGATTTTGAAGGACTCAAGATCACAATCGAAGTGTGTGGCACGTTTTCCCACGAGAGAGTCACCGATGTTTTTTCTGTGGAAGACAAAGGTGCGTCTGGTGATCATAACCCTTTTGGCGATGATGCAGACATTTACATAAAAGGAGCGGTCGTTTGCACAGAAAAGATCGTTGAATCGGATATTGTTCTCCAAGAGAAATTCACGTCTGTAAATGCCATTCCATGGAACAACATTGATACAGTACAGATCTTCAGGTCTGTTATGAAAATCAAGTACAGTATTGTAAAGTTCCTTCTTAAATCTGGGGAATCGATACTGCTTTTTTATGGGAAAACCTGTTTTTTCATTAATGGCAACGCAACGGGTTTTCAGCATATCCAGATAATTCTTTTTGGCTTTTTTATACATGTAGGCGTAAGAACCCGGAGCTACAAAGTCATCGGAATCCATAAAGTGGACATACTCGCCCTTTGCGATTTCAAGACCTCTGTTTCTTGAAGGGCCTGCATACATGTTTTTTTCATTCCTAAGGACAGTGACGTTGGAATATTTTTCTGCGTATTCCTTAAGAATCTCCGGAGTGGAATCTGTAGAACAGTCATCCACGCAAATAACCTCAAGAGGAAAATGCTGTTTGAGAATACTGCCCAGACATTTTCTGATATATTTCTGGGCGTTATAAACCGGAATAATAACTGAGATTTTTGGTTCGTTCATTTTTGCCTCGTTAAAATAGTAATTCTGATTTTTTCTGCAAAGGCAGGTAAAATCAATGATTCCCACACAATTTATCCTTGTTATTTTTTGGGAAATCATAGTATATTGTACCAAATGGGCAAAGTATTATCTATGCCTGTATTGATAATTATCAAAGGATTATTTTAATGTTCAATAAGATAAAAAAAGGATTTTTGTTTATAGGAACCTCTGCGGCAAGAGGTGCTGACAGGTTCAGAATCAGGGAGCATTTCAAGGGCATACAGGATTTTTCCGGTATGTCTGTTTCTGTTGTCTATCTTCCTAATGATAATCCGGGGGTAAGGAAGAGATTCGAAGAATCAATAAAAAAATCCAGAACAAATATAAAATACGAAATAGTTGAAAATGCAGCTGATGCCAGGGGTGAGTACCTTGTTTTTGTGAACAATGTGGATGAAGTACATGATGGCTGGCTTGATTTTCTTGCAGAAGCCTTTGTAAGAAATGACAATGTCGGAATCGTCGGTGGTACAACCTATTACTCAATGAAGATGAGAAAAGGAAAAGCATTGAAGATCAGATTTAAGGGAGTAAAGTACCTTCCCTATTCCACTGCAAACCGCGGGACTTTGTGTAAGCTTCTCGATGCCGATGTGAAGACAGAGGAGGACAATTTTGGTATAGCCGGGACGGATATTCCATCCATCAATATCATTATGATCAAGGCTGATTATTATAAAAAGATAGGCGGTCTTTGCAGTTTATATGTGAATAATTCCTGGGACTTTGCACTGGCGGATCTGTGTCTTATGTCCAAGGCATATGGTAAAGATAATTATCTGGCGGATTACTGCCTGGTTTCTGTTTTCAGAGATAAAGAAATAAGGAAAGCAAATAATTACGGAAGGCCAATACTGCCTGGCAGATGGCGGAGCGGTGGAAATCAGGGAACAAGGCCAAAGCCTGACAACAACGAGATTGACATCTGTGCATCCATGCCCGGAAATGACGATGGGAAATTCTGGGGAGACTATCATTTTGCATATGCCTTAAAGGGTGCGTTGGAAAAACTGGGATATAAGGTAAATGTGCTTCCAATCGACGACTGGTACAAGGAGAGTACTGCAAGGACAGTTATTGTACTTCGCGGTAAGCACGGATATTACAGGAAAGCTTTAAGCGACGGACAAAGACTTGTTTACTGGACAATCTCACATCCTGCAGATATCAGGGAGACAGAACTGATGCAGGCTGATTACATATTCTATGCATCGGATATTATGAAACAGAAGTTTGGCGAAAAAGTTGCGGTTCCTTCTGAAATTCTGATGCAGTGCACTGACCCTTCCGTAATGTCATACAGCAAGGATAAGGTTATACCTGAAAACAATTATGCACCTGAGCTCCTTTTTGTGGGTAACAGCAGAGGAGTCTTCAGGAAAATACTTAGGGATGTACTTCCGACGGATCATGACCTGCATGTTTATGGAAGACATTGGGACAAATTTCCTGAGGTTCAGAGCCATGTGATAGCAAATTATATATCTAATGACAAGGTTTCTGCAGTTTATCACGATGCCAGAATTCTCTTAAATGATCACTGGGATGATATGAGAGAATACGGAATCATTTCCAACAGAATCTTTGATGCCATGTGTGCAGGCGCTTTCGTGATAAGTGATGATGTTCCGGGACTTAATGAGACATTCGGTTCAAGCCTTGTGACCTATAAGGACAGGAAAGATTTAAGTGACAAAATAGATTACTACCTTACCCATGAATATGAGAGAGATAGAATTGCCAGAGCAGGGAAAAAGATGGTTATGGAAAATCATACTTTTGATAGCAGGGCAAAGAGAATATCTGAGGTGATAGAGGCTGATAAACAGGCCAGGTTGTAAAACGGGTAAATAATTGCTATTATAGATGTTTGGTGTAGTAATTAAATTTTGAAGAGTAAGAGAGATATGAGAATCAGTAATAAGATAAAAAAAGGAATAAGAAAGGCAAAATCTTACAAATTCCTGTTTGAGGAACTTGTACAGAGAGACTTTAATCAGAAATATAAGCGAACCATACTTGGTATGGGATGGAGTATTTTATCCCCGCTTCTTCATCTTCTTGTAATGAAGATAGTGTTCACACAGTTTTTTGGAAGAGGTAAGAATTCACTTTATTATACGACCTACCTTTTTTCGGGAAATATAATGATGTCCTTCTATAAGGAAGCTACGAAGAACGGAATGAGCTCACTGTTTAAGGAACGAAGGATTCTTCAGAAGATAAATGTTCCGAAATATCTGTTCCTGTTGTCAAAGAACGTGTCGGCTTTTGTTAATTTTATGCTGACGCTGGTGGTATTTTTCATATTCTGTTTCTTTGACAAGATAAAGTTCGGACCGCATATGCTTATGATCCTGTATCCGATATCTACATTGCTTATCATGAATATCGGAATAGGAATGATTTTATCAGCGCTTTATGTCTTTTTCAGAGACATTCAGTATCTGTATGACGTATTTTTGACACTTTTGGGATATTTGTCAGCTATATTCTATCATGTAGAGGATTTCAATAATGTTATGATCCAGAGGGCATTTCTGCTGAATCCCGTTTATGTCATGATAAAGTATGTCAGAGTTGTTGTAATGGAGTGCACCATACCTTCAATAGAGTATCATGTGCTTTGCGCTTTTTATGCACTGTTTTATCTGGCAATAGGCTTGTGGATTTATAAGAGATACAACCACGAGTTTGTTTACTACCTGTAATATGATGGCGTCAGTGTTGGATTTATATAAAGAGAGCACTTGGTGGGGCTTACGGGCTTTATGGAGAATGTTAAGACCGTAATAGTTATAATACAGGCAAAGATTTAGGAGTACACATGTCAGTAATAGAATGTAATGATGTTAGTATCCGTTATATCACCGGAGACTTAAAGGCAATTGGATTAAAGGAATTCGTGGTAAGAAAGCTCAGTGGTAACTATCATGTGGAGGAATTCTGGGCAGACAGACACATAAATTTCAAGCTTGAAAAGGGAGAAATGCTTGGTATCATCGGTTCTAACGGAGCGGGTAAGAGTACAATACTTAAAGCTATTTCCCAGATACTTCTTCCCGTTGAGGGAACTATCAAGGTTAATGGAACAATAGCAGCGCTGCTTGAGCTTACCAGTGGCTTTGATGAAGATATGACAGTTAAGGAAAATGCGTACCTGCGTGGTGCCATGCTTGGTTATACAAGGCAGTTTATGGATGAGAGATACCGTGAGATAATCCAGTTTGCCGAGCTTGAGAAGTTTGAGGATTATCAGTTTAAACAGTTATCAAGCGGAATGCGAAGCAGACTGGCCTTTTCCATCGCATGTCTTGTGGATCCGGATGTACTGATTCTGGATGAGGTTTTATCTGTTGGTGACGGAGCTTTCAGAGAAAAGAGCGGAAATAAGATGAGAGAGATACTTAAAAAAGGTATCACTGCAATTCTTGTATCACACTCCATATCTCAGGTCAGAGAGCTATGCGATAAGATACTGTGGCTTGATCATGGTAAACAGATTGCGTTTGGCAGCGATGTAGAGAAGCTTTGTGACGCTTATGAGGAATTCCTTCAGACGATGAAGATTCCGCAGTCACAGGCCGACATAGATAAGCTTGCAGCAGACTTTAAGATCCGCAAGGAGAAAGAAGTCAAGGAACAGACCTCAGAGCTTAGAAAGATGATGGGGACAGTTCCGGAGGATGAAGCATATAGAGCAGCTATTGGTTTTCTTAAAGAGAAATTCCCCGAAACACTCAGGGATATTGATAAGTTGAGAGATTAGTATGGAAAAGAAAGTTACGGTTGTAGTTCCTTCGTACAATACAGAGAATCAGATAGAAAAATGTCTTGATACCATTTGCTCACAGACGCTTAAGGATATCGAGATAATAGTTGTTGATGATGGCTCGTCGGACAGAACTGCTGATATAGCTGATGAATATGCCAAAAAGGATGACAGGATTCAGGTTGTAAGAAATGAGCACCAGAATGCGGGCGTAGCGAGAAACACCGGCCTTGATAAAGCAACCGGTGAGTATATCGTATTCTGGGACTCAGATGACTTTTTTGCTGTAAATGCTCTTGATAAGCTTTATACGAAGTGCAAAGCAGAGAATGCGGATATCTGTATTTGCGATGCTTATCATGTGGATGATAAGAGCGGAAAAAGGATTCCCGGGAATAAGAATAATTATCAGTATCTTATAAACGGTGATACCTATAACAGGAAAACCAACCCTGACTACATCCTCAATATAACTACGAATGTACCGTGGAATAAAATGTTCCGCACAGGGTTTATTAAAAGTACGGGGATTCGCTTTCAAAGCATCGAGAGAGCAAACGATGCTTTTTTTACTATGTCAGCAATGGTTCTGGCAGATAAAGTTACGATAATAAGAGATTCCCTTATCTATTGGAGATTCAATCAGAAGATAAGCACCACCAGCGACAAATCAAGATCTCCCATGTGTGTGTTCAGGGCATTTGAGGAGACAAAGAGATTTCTTGAGGAAAAGGGCGTATACGAAGAGGTTAAGAGGAGCTTTTTGAACAGAGCGGTAGACAGTTATCTGTACAGCCTAAAATGCCAGAAGAGTCTTAGTACTATAGACAGCTTCAGAGAATCCTTTGATTATATTAAAAATGAAGCTTTTGGAAAGCTTGGCTGGGATGAAATAAGAACTGATGATATTTATAAGCACAATAAATATCTGACTCTTAAGCATGTTACTGAAGGAAGCTATGAAGAATATATGTTATTCATGGAGAGCGAGCTTCAGAGCAAGTACAATAAGACAGTCAATTCAAAGGCATATAAGATTGGTAAAAAGATGCTCTGGCTTCCCAAAAAGCTTTTTAGACGCTGATTACTGTTAGTGCATGTCTTTTGGCGCGTAAGATACCAATATCTGACAGGGCTATGTCAGATATAAACTGGCGTTTATAGAGGAGGAGGGATAAAACGGTATGAATTTACTTGAAAATTCATTATATAAAGAGGACATAGAGTACATTCTCGGAAAGGAACTCCCTTGGGAAAAGATTAAGGGGAAAAGCTTCCTTATATCAGGAGCTACCGGCCTTATTGGGAGCTGCCTTATTGATGCCCTTACATGTTTTGAGGAAAGAGAAAAATCAGGAATAAAAATATATGCTATCGGAAGAAGCAAAGAGAAAATAGCTAACAGATTTAATCCTGATATTGTAACTGCGATTGAGCAGGATGTTAATAAACCTTTCATGGATGAGATTAAAAGTGTTAAAGCAGATTATGTGCTGCATCTTGCAAGTAATACTCATCCTATGCAGTATTCGACAGATCCGATAGGAACTATAATGACCAATCTTATCGGACTAAACAATATGCTTGAGATAAGCACCGATGCAGAGAGATTCATGTTTGCGTCCTCTGTTGAGATATATGGTGAGAACAGAGGAGATGTGGATCGTTTCGACGAATCTTACCTTGGATACATAGATTGTAATACCGCAAGGGCCGGATACCCGGAGGGAAAAAGAGCAGGAGAGTCGCTTTGCCAGTCCTACATCAAGCAGAAGGGGATGGATATCGTTATTCCGAGACTTTCAAGAACCTACGGACCGACCATGCTTTGGTCTGATACCAAGGCTATATCGCAGTTTATTAAGAAGGGCGTTGATGGTGAGGATATAGTTCTTAAGTCAGAGGGAACTCAGTTATTCTCATACAGCTATGTGGCTGATGCGGTTACAGGTCTTCTTTACGTACTTCTTCTTGGTGAAAATGGTGGAGCCTATAACATCGCAGATGAAGCCTCTGATATAGCATTAAAGGACCTTGCGGCAATCATAGCTGATTATGCAGGTAAAAAGGTTATCTTTGAGCTTCCTGATGCTACTGAGGCAGCAGGATATTCCAAAGCAACCAAGGCAATACTTGATTCTGCAAAGCTAAAAGCTCTCGGATGGAGCGCAGGCTATGACATGAAGAAGGGACTTGAGCGCACAATAGACATTTTGAAGGCTAACTAACTAAAAGCGAGGGGCGTATCCTGTAAAGCAGGATTCTTGAATGAATTTTCCTTTTTGCATTCAAGAAGTCTTAGACTTTTGGATACTTTTAGATGAGAAAGGTAATTAAATGGCATTTAAGGAGTGGAGACAATCCACTGAGGATTTTATTATAAGATGGGTTTCCAGAAAGATAGTTTTTCCTGTGATGTTTTTCATCGGGAGCCGTAGACCCATTAAAGAAAATAAGGTGGTTTTTCTGGAGCTGAGACTCCTTTCACTTTCTAATAATCACAAGGAGCTGTATAAGAGGCTTACTGAAGATTATGATATGGATGTGAAATGCGTGTTTTTCAGGATTGGAACTGACAGACGCCGGGAGATATACAAGCATTATTCAGAGTATATCTGGGAGGCCTCTGATGCAAAATACCTTATATTCAGCGAAGGAAATGATGTTCATGCCTGTGTGCCCAAGAGAAAAGGACAGCATCAGTTAAATACCTGGCATGCTGCAGGGGCTTTTAAGAGATTCGGACTTTCCACGGCTACGAAGCTTTTTGGGGATACCGCTGATAACATGAAAAGATTTCCCTCCCACGGGAATTATGATCTTGTAACGGTAAGCTCTCCAGAGATTGAGTGGGCTTATATAGAAGCCATGGGAAAAGAGAAAGACCCTGAATGCATTAAGGCAGTGGGACTTTCAAGAACGGACGTTTTCTATAAGGATGGCGAAAAGAAGGAAGCCTTCGAGAGATTCTATAAGCAGTTTCCTGAGGCTAAAGGCAAAAAAGTAATACTTTACGCACCGACCTTCAGAGGGAAGACTGTTGGTGCCGAAACTCCGGATAAACTTTCTGTAGAGAAGTTTTTTGAGAGATTGAGTGATGAGTATGTCCTTGTGTTCAAGCATCATCCTATTGTACATAAAAGACCTGCGATTCCTGAAAAATACAGTTCTTTTGCTAAGGACCTTTCAGACAGCATGACTATAGAAGATCTGCTTTTTGTAAGTGACATCTGTATTAGCGATTATTCATCTCTGATTTATGAATATTCACTTTTTGAAAAGCCTATGATCTTTTTTGCCTATGATCTGGATGACTATTTTGACTGGAGAGGTTTTTATTATAACTATGATGAACTGACTCCGGGACCTGTCTATAAGACTAACGAAGAAATCCTTGATTATATCGAAAACATCGATGAGAGATTCGACAAAGAAGAAGTAAGAAAATTCAAGGAGCGGTTTATGAGTGCGTGCGATGGCCATGCAACTGACAGAATCATGAAAATGTTCTTTGAGCCATCACTTGAGAAGTATAAGAAGAAAGAAAAATAATGACTAAGAACAACAGAGTTTTAAAAATAATTTACCTGGTAATTGCGGCAGTGGTAACGGTTTTCGGGCTTAGTCTGGTAACGGATTACACAGGAAAAAGATATATTGTTCTGACTGCCTGCTTTTTATTATTTGCATTTGCATTTCCGTTTATCTGTGACAAAATGCGAGGAATCCTGGATAAGTGGCCAAGATATGTGGTGCTTTTGATATATCCTTTTATATGCTACTACCTTACAGAGTGCGCTTTGGATACTACATATTCGATAATAGGAAGTAAGCTTAAGGTTATAGTTGGTAATTACGGGCTGTACGCTTTGCTTCTCTGGTCGATTTATGCTTTTACCTTATCCCTTAGATGGTCATTATTTATTTCGGGAGTGCTCTCAGGGATGTTCGGTGTTGTGAACTATTATGTAATCAAGTTCAGGCAGATACCGATTCTGGCAGGGGATATAGCTACAACAGGAACAGCACTAAACGTTGCAAGCGATTATGAGTATTCATATACCATAAAACAGTTTATGATGATCGCATTTATTCTTGCCTGCTTTTCATTTTTCCTTTTTTACAGATCCGGAAATGAGAAGAGAAGAGATCCCCGATTCAGACTTATAATTGCAGGACTTGGAGCGGTTGTTGTTATCTCATCCGCATATACACTGGCAGGAACGGACTTCCTTAAAAACCATGGCATTACGATCAATACTTTCATGCCGATAAAGTCTTATCGAAATAACGGAGGACTTTTAACTTTTACCAGAAGCATACGTACAATGGTGATTGATAAGCCCAAGGGCTACAGCATAAATACCATAACGGAGCTTCAGGAAAAATACCCTTCGGATAAAGTATCCGCTGATACAGATGCCAAGAGACCGAATGTAATAGTAATTATGGATGAGGCATTTGCTGATCTTCAGGATGTGGGCGTGCTTCATACTGATAAAGAGGTAATGCCTTTTTATGACAGTCTGACAGAGAACACGATAAAGGGCAGAAGCTATGTTTCAGTCTTTGGTGGTCAGACGGCTAATACAGAGTATGAGTTTTTAAGTAATGATTCCAAGGCGTTTCTTCCTGCGGGAACTACGCCATATCAGCTCTATATTAAGAGTTTTATTCCGACACTTACTCAGAATATGATTCTTGATAACTACAGCGGAATACTTGCACTTCACCCTTATAAGGCAAGCGGGTATAACAGACAGAATGTTTATCCGTACATGGGATTTTCTGATTTCATTACTGTGGCTGATTTTGCTGAGGATACACATACTATCGGCGGACACGTTGATGATAAAGAGGACTTTGCAAGAATTATTGAGGAATATGAGAAGGCAAAGAGTGAAAATTCAGAGCCATTTTATATTTTCAATGTTACCATGCAAAATCACAGTCCTTACGTTGGAGAGTGGGAAAATCTTCCTGATGAAATAGATATTCTTGATGATAACCTGAAGCAGGATGGCGTTGAGAATTATCTTAATCTCATTCATGAGAGTGATGATGCACTTAAAGGATTGGTTGAGTATTTTGAAAAAACGGATGATCCCACGGTAATAGTTTACTTTGGAGATCACGAGCCGGGACTTTCTGATGAGTTCTACAATGAGCTTCTTGGAGCTGAGAAGAACAGCCTTAAGGGACTTGAGCAGATGAATCTGTATCACACCAGATTCCTTATCTGGGCGAACTATGATATACCTGAAGAAAACTATGTTTTTGAAGATGGTATAAGCATAAATTACCTTCAGTCTGTTATGCTTGAAGCCTGCGGAATGAAGATGAGCGGATATAATAAGTATCTGCTGGATCTTATGAAGGATGTTCCTATCATAAATGCCAATGGCTACGTTGGAGCAGATGGTAAGTTTTATGAAGTGGACGATAAGACTTCACCCTACTACAATGAGATCAATGTATACAACACACTTTGCTACAACCATCTTTTTGATAAAAAGAACAGGGTGGATTCGTTCTTTGAATATGGGGAGTGACACTGCTTGAAAAGGTATTTTAATATTTTAAAGGAAAAGGGCTTTGTTATAGCTGATGTGATAGCATCACTGTTTTTTGCCTTTTTCCTCACAGTTGGATATTCCGTTAAAACTACAGGCGGGATAGAACTTATAAAGAATAATCTGATAAAGAGCATTGCAGAGTATCTTGGATATTCTGTTATGCTCTTTGTCGCGTTTTCTGTGGCAGCAATGCTTGTGGATATTGCTGTAGAGAAGGACAGTATAAGGATTGTAGGAAAAGGCATGTTTGGGGCTTATTTGAAATACTTGAGGGAAAAGCCGTTTGTCACCACTTTCATTACTCTTTTTATATGCTTTCTGCCTTTCTTTGTGGCGGCATTCCCCGGCCTTGTTATGTCTGATAATAAGGCGCAGCTTGCCGGAGCCTTTAATACTGCATCCTTTAACCATTATGCTGTGGACTATACAGGTTCAAAGCTTGATAACCATCATCCGATTTTGCATACGCTTTTACTATATGGATGTATCAGATTGGGAGTAGTGATCTTTGGTTCCTTTAATGCAGGACTATTTCTTTACACCCTGATACAGTTTTTGTTCATGCTGTGCTGCTTTTCATATGTTGTAAAAATCTTCACGGAATATGGTTTTTCTGATTTCTGGAATATCGTTTTTATGTTATATGTGCTTTTTGCGGGAGGACATCTTACAAGGTACATGTTTCTTGCTACTAAGGACATCATATACACAGGATTCATGCTGCTTTTTCTGTCAGGAGCATTTAAGATTTTCAAGGATAAGAAAATGAATTTCATGCTCATTTTTTCAGGGCTTGGCATGATGGCTTTCAGGAAAGATGCCTACTATATTCTTTTGCTTTCTTTAATATTTGCAATTATTCTTGTTTCATGGAAAAGAAGAACCGGGTGGACCTTGATCATAGCTTTAGTGCTGATAGGTATCGTGGTGGTTCATTCTCTTTGGAATAATGCGCTTCTTCCGGCAGCAGGAATCATGCAGGGGAGTAAGCGAGAAATGCTGTCTCTGCCATTTCAGATGACGGCCAGATATGTCAGAGACTGCGGAAATGATGTTACTGAAGAAGAAAAAAACGCAATTGATGCGGTTCTTTCGTATGACACCCTTGCAGAGGAATATAATCCAAGGCATTCATCTCCGGTAAAAAACGGTTTTAAAGAGGACTCCACATCTGATGATATGAAGAACTATTTTAAAGCGTTTTTCTCAATGATGAAGAAGCATCCCAATGTTTATTTCTATGCGCTATTGGAATTTAAGTATGAGCTGTTTTATCCGGTGCCTTTTAATAAGGCATATTACAACTATGATTCTGCTCAGAAAACTATGGGAGAATTGAACGAGATACTTAAGGATGAGGGAGCAGACTTTTCGTTTCCAAAATCAGAAGCTTTAACGGGATATAGAGGAGTTATTTACAGCATACAGACCGCATTATCAACTTATCCTGTAATCGGCATTTTCAGCTCTTCATCGACATATACCTGGACGCTGATTCTTCTTGCTTTATATGCGATTGTAAGAAAAAATAAATATGTATTTTTAATGTGTGTGCCGTTCCTTGCGATAATAGCACTTTGTATTGTTGGACCGCAGAGCGGAGCTCACATCAGATACTTATATCCTATACAGATGGCGATGGTTCCACTTATTGCCATGTCCATGAATATTTTCAGAAACTGCCAAAGGAGCAATTAACAGATGAGTTTTTTTGATAACAGACATGTTAAAGGCAGGAGCTTTAAGAGTTCTGCATCAGCCAACACCAGTCTGTCAGCAAATTTCAACAGAATACTTACAAGAAAGATAATGTTTCCCTTAATCTATCATTTTTATGCGCTAAAACCGGTTAAGGATGATAAGGTCATTTTTCTGGAGATAAGATTCGGTGAACTTACGGATAGCTACAGAGAGCTTTTTAACTATCTTGTAAGAAATTATGAGATGGATATACACTGTCATTTTTTGAGACAGGGCTTTGTGAATAACAGGCAGGAGCTGAAAAGGCAGATAGACTTTATAAAGGATGCCGCCACTGCAAGATACCTTATTTACAATGACAGCAGTGATACGCAAGGGTCCTTTAAAGTCAGACGCGGAACCCATGTGATGAACGTGTGGCATGCTGCCGGAGCCTTTAAGAAGTTCGGCAACAGCACCGCAGACAAGCTCTATAATGACGGAAAAAAGGGAGTGGTCTACAGACTCCATCCAAAGTATGACCTTGTTACGGTATCAAGTCCTGAAGTCGAGTGGGCCTATGCTGAAGCTATGGGCATGGATAGCTCCTGTGTAAAGGGAATTGGAATATCAAGATCTGATGTATTTTACAGAGATGATTTCAAAAGGAAAGCCTATGAGCATCTCCTTGATGAAATGCCTGCTGCAAAAGGCAAAAAGGTACTTCTCTATGCACCTACTTTCAGGGGGATTCCCAGAAATGCCATGACACCGGACATGTTTGATATAGGTAAGTTCTACAGCCATTTCAAGGATGACTATGTTTTGCTGGTAAAGCATCATCCTCTTGTTAAGAACAAACCACAGATATCTTCTGAGTACTCGGATTTTGCCAGGGATATGACTGATGCCATGAGTATAGATGAACTTTTATGTGTAACGGATATCTGTATTACGGATTATTCCTCACTTATTTTCGAATACTCCATATTTGAAAAACCAATGCTGTTTTTTGCATATGATCTGGCTAATTATTTTGACTGGAGAGGATTCTATTACAACTTTGATGAGCTTACCCCCGGACCAGTATGCTATACAAATGCAGAAATGATAGATTATATCGAGCATGTTGACGAGCGTTTTGACAAAGCCAGGGTCCATGCCTTCAGAGAGAGGTTCATGAGTGCCTGTGACGGGCATGCTACAGAGCGTATTGCCAGGGAGTTTTTTGGCAGCAGGCTTGATAAATATAAGAGAACAGAACCTGTAAAAGGCGACTTTACTGATCTTCCGGAGGTTAAAAGCCTTTTTGGCACAGAACAGAAGCGGATAGCTGAAATGGAAAAACTCAGGAAAAAGGCAAGGCGCGCTTACGATAATGGAAAAACAAAACCGATAGTTCCCGGAAGAGTAGTGTTGCTCGGAGATGAGAATTCTGACTGGGATGTTTTTCTCGGTGCAAAGAGAATTCTTGAAAAGGAAGCTGAGAGTAGCGGAAAAAAGTGGGAGATTCTTGAGGATATAAAGTATAACAGCGACAACATTGAAACTTTTTGTGAAAAGCTATCCTGTGCAGAACGTATTTACTGTGCAGGCGAACCTTATATCTTAAGGATGTTTGATGTAAGACCTGAAACTCTTATGATCCAGATAAGCCCTGAGCTTAGACCACTGTATCCTCTGTGGGGAGCTTCGAAGGCATCAAGAAGCGGATATAATGTTAAGGAAACCAGGCTTTTCCCTGTTAAATCCGCTTATGATGTTGTCTATGGCAGCACAAAGGAAGAGGAAGAGTTCTGGAGGAAAAATTATAGACTGAGAAGTGGCGGCGTGATAAAAACAGACAAGAATCCGACACTTCTAATGCTTGGTGATGAGACTTACAAAGAAGAGGCAAGAACGAGGCTTCAGCAAATAATCCCATATGCGAAGGATAAGAAAGTCATCGGCTTTATCTGCAGGGACAGAGAGCAGCTTGATGGAAAGCTTGCTAAGCTGTTTACAAAAATGCATGAGGATTTTGCGAGAACCACTATTTGTGTCTGCATGGCAGTGGATGGTAAGCCGGGAAGTGTTGTTACAGTTCCTGATTATCTTGAGGGATTTGTGTTTGATCCAAGGAGAAGCCTTGCTGAAATGGTGGCAATGCAGGGAGCACAGGGAGGCGACCGGGAGAAGTTCCAGATGACAGGCGCAGCGGATGCAGATTACAAAAATATGCCTCCACTTTCAGTAAATGAGCTTATATCAGCATCAGATGCGGTCGTAGCTGATTACAGTCCCAGAGCATTTGCTGCAATAGAAGCTGAAAAGCCGCTGTTTTTATGGATGCCTGACAAGATTGGATACAGTAAGGTTCAGGAAGAATATTTAAGTATTGCTGAATTGTATCCAGATTTATGTGTGACTTCAGATGCTGAACTGATAGACAAACTTAAAAAACTGATTAAATAAAACCATAATGTAGAGGCTTACAAAACTGTAATAAAAGTTTAATAGTTGATTTAGAATTCTTGCTGTATTGAGATGCTATAATAAATCCACTAGATATGCAAAATGACTCTTAATTTATGATTTATGTATTTTTAGGAGGATAATTTATGAAGGATAGGAAGAGTATAATCAAGTATGGACTGACCGCAGCTATTATGGCATTTTCCATAATGCTGATTGGACCTTCGCAGGTAAGTGCGAAAGAAGTAGTGCACGATGATGCTGATCAGTATAGAGATCAAAAGGCTATTCAGGAAGCAATAGATAACGGAGAAGATGTCGTATTAAAGGGTGAGATATACTTAAATGGGTATCTTAGAATTAAGAGTGGCACACATATTGAAGCTACAGGAGCTACTATAAAGTGCAGAGGAAATATGTTTGCAAATGCTGATGGAGTTGATAGTTTCAATGACTTTTCCCTCAATGGTGGAACATGGATCAGAGCTGATGGTGCTGATGGAAATCCTGCTTTTGAGCCTAAGCATGATACACAGTCTGCTATTAAACTTTGGGGCGGCAATGGCATAAAGATTACAAACGCTACATTAAAGGTATCCGGAATGGGCGGACACAACATTGAGCTTGTAGCATGTAAGAACGTAACAATCGATAATTGCATTATTGAAGGTCAGGGCTCCAGCAGTGATAAGACCTGTGAGCAGATTCAGCTTGATATGGCAGCGCCGACAACAGCAGCATTTGTACCTTCCAGCATGTACGGAGAGTGCTGTGAGAATGTGGTTATAAATAAGTGCACTGTTACCGGAAACAGAGGTGTTGCAGCTAATATTCCTATTAAGGGTGGCAATGCAGTGAAGACTTATTCAAGCAATTATCATAAGAAAATTTCAGTAACCAACTGCAATATTACATCACTAAAAACAGAAGCATTACTTCTCTTCAATACAAACGGCATAACCGTTACTGATAATGAGATCATCAGCAATGCCAAGAAGTCACAGAAGTATAAATCCTTTGGTCTCCATGTTCAGACTTATGGCAGCGGCAAGGGTGGCTTTAGTAAAGGCAAAGTAGTAGTTAAGAACAACACCATTAAGGGTGGAATGTTCGGCGCAAGTATTTCAGGAACTACAGGCCATGCTAAATTCGGTAAAGTTACATTTACAGGAAATACAGTATTCAGTAAGGGCGGAATAGATAATGCATACCACATTGATTCCTATAAGAGTCTTAAGGACAAAGGAAATAAGTGCAAGAAGTGGTAAATGTTTCATAATTAAAGTATTATATATATGATAACAAAAGAGGCAGTCAAAATGATTTGACTGCCTCTTCATATAATAAACGCGCGGCAATCTATTTCTTGAGCCGCATAGGAGGTTATGTGAAAAGAGTAATACAAGCTGCAATAGCGATAATGCTTGCAATTATTTTATTACCGGGCAGAGCCATGGCTGAGAGTCCTGTTGTTAATCAGACACTTTTCCCGGAAGATATAAAGGATAGAAAAATAGTTCATGCCTGTGGTGAGTATAACGGAGTAAGACATGCTAATTGCGAAGAGGCACTTTTGGAAGCTATAGATAAAAACAGAAGAGTTATTGAGATTGACTTTATGTTCACATCAGACAATGTGCTTGTTTGCGATCATGCTTTTATTACATTCGGAAGGAAGACTGTTTCCTATGATGAGTTTCTTAGCTCAAAACCAGATGAAGAAGGAACGGCCATGACTGCCAGACGGGCAATTAAGCTCTTGAAAAATACTGATATTAAACTGATCGTGGATACCCAGGAACCAAAACTTGTTACGGTGTATAAAGAGCTTAAAAAGATATGCAGGAAGGAAAAGGCTGAAAAGTATTTCGAGAATATAGTTCCTCAGATTTATTATGAGAAACAGTACAGAGAGCTTGAAAGCTTCAATAATTTTCCGGAATACATTTTTGAAGCCTACAGACTAACCGGAGCTCCTAAAAAAGGCGGGCATGCGGATTTTAAATACTTCAGAAAAATCTGCAGAAGACGTAAGAAAATAAGATATATCGCATTTTATACAGATTATGTAAACAAAAATGCGGTGAGCATATTCCAAAAAATAGGAGTTGGAGTTATTGCTCATCCCGTAAATACTATTTCGAAGTACAGGCAGCTAAGGAAAATGGGTGTTACAGCTGTCATGACAGATGTTTTGTAGAATATTGAAGTTCCTTGTTATCGTTCGGAAGGCAGGATATGCCACTTGATTCGTAAGGACCTGCTCCAATACGATTATGGAATATGAAATAACCTGATATCAGTGAGACTGGTATCAGGTTATTTTTGCTTGCAGATAAGTGTGATTACCATTAATATAGTAATGATATTGTTTTGAAGAAGTGGGAGCTGGTTATCGTTAGCGCACGCCTTTAGGCGCTCACGTTATCCGTATCCGACCGGACTGAGTCAGATATAAGCCAGCGTCTATAGAGGAGAAGTGTATGAAGCTCATTATTCAGATTCCATGCTATAACGAGGCAGAGACCTTAGAGGTTGCACTTAATGATCTGCCGAAGCACATCGATGGAATTGATAAGATAGAGTATCTTATTATAAATGACGGAAGTAAAGATAACACAGTTGAAGTGGCCAGAAACTGGGGAGTTCATTATGTTGTGAACTTTAAGAAAAATAAGGGACTGGCTAAAGGCTTCATGGCAGGACTTGATGCCTGCCTGAGAAATGGCGCGGATATTATCGCTAATACGGATGCAGATAATCAGTATAACGGAGATGATATTGAGAAGCTTGTTCGCCCTATTATTGATGGGAAGGCTGACATAGTGATAGGTGCAAGACCTATAGATCAGACTGAGCATTTTTCACCATTAAAGAAAAAACTTCAGCATTTCGGAAGCTGGGTTGTAAGGAAGGCATCAAAATCAGATATACCGGACGCTCCAAGTGGATTCAGGGCATACAGCAGAGATGCAGCCATGAGACTAAATGTTGTAAATGAATACACCTATACACTTGAGACGATTGTACAGGCAGGCCGCGAGAGGATTCCTATGGAGTCGGTTGATATCAGGACTAACGCTGAGCTTAGACCATCAAGACTCTTTTCAAGTATGCTTGGATATGTAAAAAAATCTATGCTTACTATAATAAGAGCCTATATCATGTATAAGCCATTGCAGTTTTTCTCAATCTGCGGTGCTATACCATTTCTGATTGGCTTTATTTTAGGAGTGCGCTATCTGGTATTTATAGCAATGGGAATTGATGGCGGTCATGTTCAGTCGCTTATTCTTGCAAGCACACTGATGATGCTGGGATTTATGACTTTTATTGTAGGGCTCCAGGCAGATGTTATCGCAGCAAACCGCAAGATACTTGAAGATGTACAGTATCATGTGAGGAAGCTTGATTATGATAATGCCGCTGCAAAGGATGAGGACAAGATTGAAGCGTAAGATTTCATGAATGTATGACTTTTTGTGGGCAAAAGCGGAAATCGCCCACAAAAAATCCTGCCTTCGGCAGGACACGCCCCTCGCTTCGCGAGGACCTGGTCCAATACGATTCCCGTTTTTCTGAGGAAAAACAGGAATCTATATATTGAATTAACGGAAAGAAATGTATGTTAGAAAAGATATTTAAAAAGCTGGTTAACAAAGAGACTATTCTATATACGATTTTTGGCGTGGCTACAAGTATTTTGAATGTAGCCATGTTTCATGTTCTGGATATACTTGGCATGGAATACAGAATTGCCAATCTGATAACTCTTATAACTGTTAAGCTGGCTGCATATTTATGTAATAAGAATTTTGTTTTTAAGAGTAAATGCAATAATTTCATGGAACTTGTCATGGAGTTTGCAAGGTTTGTTTTCTGGCGCGGTGCCACAATGATTCTGGACTATGTAGGACTGATTTTCCTCGTGGAAATAGTTCATATGAAGAAGCTTTATGGAAAAATCATTGTGACTGTGCTTGTTATTGCGATTAATTATGTGACAGGTAAAAAGCACGTGTTTAAGAATCAGGTTGGGACTGAGAAAAATTAACACCTATTAAAAACTTAAGTAATCTGAGGAATAATTTGGGGAGAGGGGAAAGGAAATAAGAATGAAAAAAGTTTTATCAAAAGTATTAGTCGGCACAATTGCAGTTTCATGTGCATTTCAGGGGCAGAGCGTAAGCGCTGTGGAAAACCTTGAAACAGTACAGGAACTTGCTGAATCCGAGGTGTCTGATGGAAACGCAGAAACATCGCAGGAACTTGCTGAATACGAGGTTTCCGATGGAAATGCAGAAATATCTGAAAATCAGGAAGAGTCTATTGGGGATGACCCTGCTATATCAGATGGAAATGCGACAGAGCAGGAAGAAGGCCCTTTAAACAGCGCAGAATTTACCTATGAAGCTGATGTTGAAGGCTATAAGTTTTCATTGTCTGCTTCGGAAAATATCATTCCGGAAGGCACCACTGTAGAGATACTTAAGTTATCTGAGGAAGAGGAGAGATTTGCCAGGGAAGAGATTCAGGAGATGTCTGAGACCAGCGTAATGGAGACATCATCCTTTGATATTAAGCTTTTGGGTGAAGACGGACAGGAGATTCAGCCTCAGGATGGAGAGGTACATATAAAGGTTAAGCTTCCTGAGGAAAAATCCTACGCCATGGAGGATTACGGCGGAAGTGCTGAGTTTAAGATGTTCCACCTTCACGAAGCTGACAATGAGGAATTAAGCACAAGGGTGAATGAAGAGGAATCAGATATTGCCATTACATCATCAGAATCAACTGAGGTTTACGTGGAGGAGTCAAACATTGATCCCCTGACTCATGAGCTTATAAATAAGTCTGATGTAAAGGTGCTAAATGCCGGCACATTTGAGGAGCCTGAATATCTTAAGGAATATGAGCTTGAATGTGATACAGACAGTTTTTCAGTTTTCTCTATAGCAACATTGTTAAAATACAGCTACCAGGAATCTGCATCAGGCCAAGAGACAGTATATACCTTAAATGATACAGAAATGCTGAACTCTCAGTTTACACAGTATGTAAACGGCGCATTTAAAAAGGCCTGGGATGGATACAGGGAGGATAAGTCAAAGCATTATAAAGTAGTTCTTCCCACAGGAACATATTATAAGAATAATGATATCAGCGATGTTTCCATGAGAATTGGAAGTAACACCACTTTTGATATGAACGGCTCAACCATTGTAAGTCTTGATGGAAGACTTATGCTTACAACAAGAAAAATAAAGAGTGGCGATTATCCTGTTGGTGAAGGCAAATATGATGATTATGAGAATATAAAAATACAGAATGGCTGCTTTAGCTGCAATTCATCTGAGACAGTACCAGTCAGATTTGCTCATCTTACAGGTCTGACTATCGATAATGTGACAATTGAGGATTGTGCAGCAAGCCATATGCTTGAGATAGCGGCATGTAAGAATGTGTCCGTAACGAACTGTATTTTCCAGAATTCAAAGAAGGTTAGTGTTGAACCTCTTGAGGCTTTTCAGATTGATGCAGCCAATGAAGATGCAATGAAATATGATCAGGACAATGCCTATGATGACTATTGCTGCGAAAATGTAGACGTTTCCGGATGTATTTTCAGAAATGTTTATCGTGGATTTGGAAGTCACACTGCAATTCAGGGCAAGTTCTATCAGACTAATGTTAAGGTTCATGATTGTACCTTTGAAAATATCTCCAATACAGCTATCATGTGCACCATGTGGAAAGACTCCTCAATTTACAACAATGTATTTACAAATGTTGGAAGAGGAATTGATACCACTTCATATTCCTGGTATACACATATGGCAACATTAGAAGAGGACAAGCCATCAGCATTTTCATATGATGCAAATCTTTCTATTACTGGCAATACTTTCGCTTTAGGTGGAGCTGATAGAGACAGTAATACGCTTTCTGCAATCATGATAAGCGGTTATCACAGCAGCAGCTCAAGTGATGAATATCCTGCAGGAACCTATGCACCCTCCGGGTTCACTATTACAGATAATGTAATAACAGGTTACAGTGACTGGGGCAATTATAATGATGGATTTGTTTACGCAGATATATATGTACTGTATGCTAATGGTGTGACCGTAGCAAGAAACACCATGAGAAACGGAAGATTTGGTGTTCTTGTTCAGAGCAGCAGTGAGGCTTCTTCAGTTGGAAATAACAGTTTTGCAGACATACAGGCCGCTGCAGTTGCTGCAAGAAGTGGTGGAACAATATCTGATGTGAGAGATAATGCACTTGCTGATTCGATTCCTTATGCACTTTATATCGATAATGATTCAACCTGTAACGGTAGCTTTTCACTAAGTTACACCATGGGCGCAGGGGAAAATGTTCAGATTAGGAAATTAAGTCTGCCCAAAGTGACATCCGACCTTGCAAATGCTGAGTCTCTTAGATTCAGCTCATCCAAGAAAACAATCGTGAAAGGCGGAAATGTAAAGCTTTCTGCCAAGAAAAGGGGTAGAGCTACTGTTTCAGCATTATGGCAGCGCGGGAACGGAGCAGTTAATATAGCGATAGACGTTACGGTTAAGAAAGCTCCAAGTAAAGTTAAGCTTGGAAAAAAGAAACTCACACTGAAAAAAGGCACAACTTATCAGCTAAATCCAAGGGTTAACACGGCGTGCAGCACTTACACATATAAATCTTCTAACAATAAGATAGCTAAAGTGTCAAAGAACGGACTCATCACTGCTAAGAAAAAAGGAACTGTAACTATTACAGTTACCACATATAACAAAGTTTCCAAGACGATTACAGTCAAAGTTAAGAAATGATGGCTTCCATAATAGTGAAGCTAAGTATAAGTAATAAAAGGTTTCCGGGACAACAAAAGTAAAGGTTAAGAAATAATATGGCAAATGAAAAGAGCATAGAAAAAAAGTCAATACCTGTGAACATTGCAGAGTTCATCCTGAAGTACTATTTTTTATGGGGAATGTTCTTTGCGGTGACTTTAAGATTTTTTAAAGTCTATAGAAGTTACTATACGCTTATTGGTGCGACTGCATTTTTTGTGCTTTTATATCTGATTACGAACAGGACTCTATATCTGAAAGAATTTCTCTGGGGGCATAAGCTTCTAAGCTTTACAGCCTGCATGTGCCTGCTGTATCAAATGTTTGTATTAAGACTGGCTTTTCATACGATAGCCAGAGGATTGCTGTTATATATACTTATATTCACGGGCTTTTTATATGGAAAAAAATATAAGGACAGCTTTGGGAAAGTTCTACATGTGGCTACAGTTCCGCTGGCGGTAACTTCCATTTTCGGAACTATCTGGTGGGCGCTTTGGATTTTTCCTCTTGAGAGTATCTCAGTGGATGCTGCCAAATTTTTCTATGAACTTCCGGGAAGAATGGTGTCAGTTTATGTTCATCCTATATTAGCTGGATTTTTTATGCTGTTCCTTGTATGTATAGCACTGTTTTCAGGGCCCTTTATAAAGGAGACAGGGGATGCTGCTCTGGATGGAAAGAGAAGGAAAATAGATACCGGTATCAGATTGGTTATGGCATTTATTGGTATCGCCGGAGTTTATTCATCACTTACAAGATCAGCATATCTGGTGCTTGCTGTAATGCTTATCATATGGGCTACGGGAAATAAAAATCCGTTGAAACGGATAAGAAAGCAGAGAAAGAAAGCCGTAAAAAAATCTACCTCAATAGCTGTTACAATCGCAACTGTTATTGGAGTACTGGCGGTTTTGTTTGTAATATTATATGTGACCGGTGTGGTAGAAGTTATCTACAACAGATTCTTTGGAATCAACTGGCGTGATGATCCTTCATATACATTCCGCATGGATACGATAGGTATTGCGGTAAGATATATTTTTAAGAGAGGAATAGGCGGGTTCCTGTTTGGAATTGGTGCCGGAAAAGCATATCATATTCTGGAGATTGAGACCTGGCTTATTGAGAAATATAAATCACTTCCTGCTATAGATAACTCATATTCAACAATGATCCTTGAGCAGGGAATATTTGCATTTATCATGTATTTTGGGGAATCATTGTATTCATTTAAAAAGGTTTTGCAGATGAATTATGGGGAGAAGACACCTCAGAATAATAAGCCGGAATGGATTTATTATTTACTTCTTCCGCTCCTTACTATGACATTTATTTTTGACTTTCAGGGGTGGCCGGGAGCATACTTTGTAATAATGGTACTTATAGGGATTGATATGAGTGCCGTCAGAGGCGAAGATAAGTAAAGCATTTTAGTTTTGTTTTTCAGGGAGAATTTAGGCTTGTATAGCATTAAGAGATACTTGAACAGAGCATTTAGTGTAGTTTTACGAGCTTAATTCAATCTATGTAAGTCGACCTGATAAGGTTCTTTCGAGCCTGATAGAGTTTGATTGAAGTATAGAGAGGCTTCGGGGGATATGGTAAGTTTAATTGGGGAAAAAATAAAAAATAACAGGAAACTATGGGCAGCATTTTCAGCATTTTTTGCTGCAGGGCTTTTTGCTGCTCTGTGCTTTGTTCTGCATATTACACCTTTTGGTGATAAGACTTTTTTATATGAAGATATGAAGCAGCAGTATGTGGATTTCTTTTCATACTATCATAATGTCTGGCATGGAGAGGATGGCTTCTTCTATTCTGAAAACTGTGGACTTGGATCAGATATGTTCGGTATATGGGCATATTATCTGACAAGTCCATTTTTGCTAATGTTCATATTTATTAAGGACCAATATTATGCGATAGCGGTAACCTTCCTGATCATGTTTAAGGTGGCTGCAATGGCAGCTACTACATCCTTGTTTTTTTCATATATTGACGGGGATGAAATGAAGATAAACAAGGATAGAAAACCTGAGTATTCGGCTGAGAGCAAACATAAGTATTTTGGTAGGAAGAATATTATAGATGCTCAAGATAATACTAGGCGTAATAACTCTGCCATCCTGGCAGGAGATTATTTCCTGAATTCCGGAAGTGGCAAATTATGGATTAACGTTTTATTGTCGGTTGTTTTCTCTTTTAGTGCCTGGACAGTTGCAAACATGACAAACATCATGTGGCTTGATGCTGTAATTCTAATGCCGATAGTTCTGATTGGATTTTTTAAGATGATGCGTGGCGAGTCAAAGGGAAGAGCAATATACATCATTTCAGTAATGGTGATGATAGTACTTAACTACTATATTTCAGCTATGGTTCTGATGTTTCTGGGAGCTTTCGCGGTTCTGCAATGCCTGGAAGGGTATAGTGGAAACTCTGAAAAGTTAAGTATCAGAGAAGTTGCTGACAGGAAAAATATATCAGGATCTTATCGTAACATTGGTATAAGTGGCTTTGCTGAATTCATTACCACGACAGTAGTTGCACTGATTTTGGATGCGTGGTTTTTGGTGCCGACTGTTTTATCGCTTATGGGAAGTAATAAGGATCATTCCGCAGACATGGTAAGGGCTTTTTCAGAGTATCTACCATCATCTGAGGCGGTGGGGAGAAATCTGTCTCCTTTTTCAGTAATATCAAAGCTTTTCACAATGAGTTATGATTCGCTTGAAATAATGAATGGTCTGCCAAATATATATTTTGGTGCGGTGTTGATCATTCCGTGTATCTTATTTTTCTTTAACCGAAGCATTCACAAGAGGGCAAAGCTACTTTGTGGAAGTTATTTGATCATGCTTATGATGTTTTTCTGCATTAAGCCGTTAAATACACTTGCCCACGGGGGAACTGAGGCATATGGATATTTGTACAGATATTCTTTTATCTTTTCATTTGTATGTCTGATTTTGGTTTATTATACGCTGACCCGTATGGAGGGAATAGTTTTTAAGGACGTGCTCATAGCTTGTGGGATTGCACTTGGCCTTTTTATTGTTTCAATCATAAATAAGCCTGGTTTTATGGGAACAAAGGCGTGGATAATAAATGCGGGACTTGTTGCTGTTTCAGCTGCCTTTATGGGATGGTTATCACGGATAAATACAACAGATTCTTTGAAAGGAAAGTCATTAAATAAAGCCCTGAAAGTAACAGCAAGAGCAATATTTGTCGGATTTGTGGCTGTTCTTGTGCTTGATATATCGATGAATTTTGTACGTGTTTATAAGAGCTCTTCCATGAATGCTGAGACAGCATCAGGATATATGGAAAAATGTATCCTGACAAGGCAGGCACTTTCAAAAGTTATGGACATAGCGGAAAGCGAAGACAGCAGCCTTGAAAGAATTACCGTATCAGATGACGGATTTTTTAAGTCGAAGGAATCATACAGATTAGAGTTCCTATCTCCCCGCACTCCCAACGACAGTCTCCATTATGACTATAACGGAACCACAACCTACAACAGTCTTCTTAAGGTTGAGAATCGCCTCTTTATGTATAAGTTGGGATTTAATGATAATGGTCTTTATACAACCTACGATGCGCAAAACACAGCCTGTGCCGATGCTATCCTGGGCATAAAGTACCTCATTGGCGATGATGGCAAGATAACTGAGAATCCTTATGTATTGCCGGCAGAGTATACGTCAGGTGAGAATGTAACAAAGCTCTTGGAAAAAATAGATGTAACCAGGAATCCTTTTACAGCACAGGAAATGTTGCTGAAAGGATTTACCGGAATGGATTCAAAAGTATTTTATGAAGCAGAGATTGAAAAAGAGGAGCAGAATCTTTTCAAGTATGTGGTAACACCATCACTTGATGGTGAGTTGTATTTTTATATGAATCGTGAAGGCATGATTCAGAGAGCGCTGTCCATCTACCTTGACGGAGAGTTTGTCAGCGGATACGGGAATGCTTCATGCCAGAAGGTTATTGATCTTGGATATCATCATAAGGGTGAAAAAATTGAGCTTATGATAGAAGATGGCGATCATATGGGAACTCTTCCCGGAGAACCTGAGATAGTTACAGAGGATGTGAAGGTGTTGGAATCAGTTGAACGTTAATTAGCATCATTGCAATCAGTTAAACAGTATCTATCAACTTTTAGAAAACCATTGATCAATAATCGGCTTTAGATGTCATAAATTTAACATGAGAAAATCTTAAAAAAAAATAAATTTTTTTTATGAAATAGGGGTTAAGTTTTGCTATATGCTCTCCGATAATATTATCGGTGGGGAACAAATGACACAATACCTTGGGTTTTCAAAGGTGAAACTACTAAATCGGGTATGTCGTAACTACTATCCACAAGATAGTGTTATATGAGGGAGAGAGCAGAGGAAGAATAAAAATTATTTGATATTTTTTCAGAAAACCTCTAAATTAAATAGAAAATACTCCGATAAAAGTAGTAGAACTAAAGAAATTCTCCAAGGAAGGAGGAAACGATATGCGTATAGAAGCTTACAGCCAGATTCAACAGGTTTATGGCACCAGTAAAGTGAATAAAGCAGCAAAGACTCAGAATACCACTAGAGTTTCTGATTCTCTGAATATTTCCAACATCGGTAAGGATATTCAGGTTGCTAAGCAGGCTGTGAAAGAGGCTCCGGATGTCAGGGAGGACGTTACGGCACCTATAAAGAGTGCGATTAAGAACGGAACGTATGACGTTAGCGGAGAGGCTTTTGCAGATAAGCTCCTCGCTAAGCTCAGTGAATCATTCTGAGTAGGAAGTTGTCATGAAAAACATATATGGAAACTATTAGAGCCGGCTTAATCGAACGGTTTAAGCTCCGATGGAAATTAGGCAGGCTCTATATCTATGCCCTTTTTTAGGATAAATCGATGTGATGAATTGCCAGATGGGCAATCAGGGAGACTGTGAATTGTACTAAGCAATTTGTTACAGGATATGCCGGTTAGGACAAAAAGGAGGACAAAACTATGGCAAGTTTATTACAGAATCTGGTTGATGTTCTCGACAGAGAATGTGCGTTATATGAAAGACTTCTGGTTTTGTCCGGAAAGAAGACCCCTGTAATTGTGGAGAGAAACTTAAAAGAGCTTGCTAAGATAACAGAAGATGAGCAGGCAGTTGTTTCCCTTATAGCTGCAGTTGATAAGGAACGTGAAGCAGTAATGGACAGCATTGCAGATGTTATCGGTGAGAAAGGGAATGACCTTAAGCTCACTGATCTTGTAAGAATGCTTGATTCAAGACCCAACGAGCAGCGAAGTCTTGCTGTTCAGAGAGATAAGCTCAAGTTTATTTCACAGAATGTCCAGAGAAACAATGACCAGAATCAGATTCTTCTTCAGAGCTCACTTGAAATGGTGCAGTATGAGATGAACATAATTCAATCAGCAAGGCGCGCTCCTGAGACTGCGAATTATACAAGATATGCAGGATCAAGAGGCGACAGACTGGGTGTTGCACCTATGGGAAGATTTGATGCGAAGCAGTAAAGGATTTTTGTGGGCGATTTCCGCTTTTGCCCACAAAAAGTCATAGGAATTTAAGTGTGTGAGGAGTCAATTTGTTAAAAACAACAAATATGACTCTTTTCTTTTGCCATTTAGGTCTGAGGATCAGGTAAATGAGGATTAATTTGTGTAAAAGAAGGAGTCACTAATGCAAAGAAACAGGCAACATTTTTTCTCATAAATATAAGATATAAGCCAAATCTGCCGATAAAGTATATGAATGAAGCAGTGAATAACACTTCCAGCGCACAACTATTTAACTTAAGAAGCAAGATTTATAACTGTCAGAAGCAAGAATATCCTACATAACAAAGCAGGCAACAACAGAAATAATAAGTTTAATTAGCAAAGCACTAATTACTTGACGAGGTAGATACATGGGATCTTTAATGGGTAGCTTATATATTGGAGCATCAGGACTTCAGACATCACAGAATGCTCTTAATACAACAGCTCATAATATGTCAAATATAGACACGGAAGGCTATACAAGGCAGCAGGTTTCACAGGGCACTCGCCCATACATCACCACTGAAAAGGATTTCAGAATAATCTCATGGAAGCAGACCGGACTCGGTGTTGCTTACAACAATTGTAAGCAGGTCAGGAGTCTGTTTCTTGATCAGAGTTATCGACAGGAATCCGGAAGAGAGGCCTTTTATGATGTGTCTGTATCAACCCTTGAAGAGATTGAGGATCAGCTTCAGGAGATGAACGGAGTTGAATTTGCGGAGTCCATGGAAAACCTTTGGGTGGCAGTTCAGGAGTTGAGTAAAAATCCAACCTCTGCAGTTAACCAGAGTACACTAGTGACAAGAGCAAATGAGTTCCTTGTAAGAGCCAATAGTGTGTATGAAGGCTTTACAAATTATCAGGATAACATGAACCGCAAGGTTGCTGATTATGTAGAGCAGATAAACAAAATCGGTGACAGAATAAAAGAACTTAACCTTAATATAGTTCAGATAGAATCAGGGCATCAGGAGCATGCCAACGACCTGAGAGATGAGAGAAATCTACTTCTTGATAAGCTTGGTGATCTTGGAAGAATAAGTTACTACGAAGATGTATTCGGAAATGTACTTGTACAGTTCGAAGGAACACAGTTTGTAACGACAGACCATGTAAATCATATGGCATGTGACAGCATTCTTCCGGCAGATAAAGGTGGAAGCCCGGTTGGATATAACACACCATATTGGGAATTTGCAGCAAAAAAAGAATACGATGAAGTTCGTAAAGAATGGGTGGTAACAGATATACGAGGTGCGAAAGTATTTGATCTTCAGCAGCAGGTATCCTCAGCCATGAACACTGATATCGGAAGACTTCGTTCAGTATTGCTTGCAAGAGGTGATCATCATGCGAACTATCATGATATAACAGATGACCCGACAAACAATTACTACAACAGAAATATTGCACAGTCAGTCATCATGAATGTAGAAGCAGAATTTGACCAGATGATAAAAAACATGTGCACAGCGATCAACAAAGTGTACGAAGAAGCAGCAAGTAATCCGGTTACCAGCGGAGAAGTACAGGGATTTGCAGCGGATTACGATCTTTTCAAAGTCCTGAACGAAGAGGACTGCCTCAACTATGATATAGATGAAAATCATAAGGCAGGAGAAAATAAAAAAGGATTCATCATTACGAATATTGGAATCAATCCGATATACCTTGATGAGCCTACTGCGATGACATTCATGCTAAATGATGGAAGCGAAGATCAGGATGCAGTAGAAAAGCTAAAGAGCGCATTTACAACTGCAGAGTATCTGATAAATCCCAATGTTGCTACCAAAACAGATTTTGTAGGTTATTACAATATGCTGGTTTCACAGGTTGCAAACTCAGGGGAGGTATATAAAGGTATTCAGTCAAATCAGGAACTGACAGTAACAGCAGTATCAAATGCAAGAGAACAGATAATTGGTGTATCCAGTGATGAAGAGCTGGAATTCATGATCGAGTTCCAAAATGCATTTAACGCTTCCAGCAGATACATCAACGTGGTAAGTGAGATGCTGGAGCATGTGGTAACTGCTCTTGGTTCTTGATCAGCAATTTCATGAACGGATTTACTTTAGAAAGAAAGGAATAACATATGCCTTCAACATTTTTTGGATTAAACATAGCGGCGTCAGGACTCAGGGCAGCAAATGCAGCGCTGAACACAACTGCAAATAATATCGCAAATGCCAATACTGAAGATTACAGTCGTCAGAAGGTAAATCAGCAGGCATCGGATGCGCTGAGACTTTTTACAAGTTATGGATGCGCGGGTGCAGGTGTTGATACCCTTTCAATCGAGAGAGTGCGAGATGAGTTCTATGACGTGAAATACAGAACCAATGAAACACTTCTTGGGCGCGTATCCCAGAGAAATTACTTTAACCAGTTGACCCAGGAGTATTTCAAAGATGAGGGAACAACCGGATTCTCAAGCCTGTTTTCAAAAATGCAGTCAGCTCTTCAGGATGTTATGAAGGCCTCAGGAACAACGGAGTCAAAGGCAACCTTCGTCTCATCAATGTCCCAGATAACGGACTATTTTAATTACATGTCAGAATCGCTAAAGCAGCTTCAAAATGACATAAATCAGGAAATCAAAATGGACTGTGACAAGGTCAATTCCTACGCACAGCAGATCTGCTCACTTAACGAACAGATAAACATAATAGAGATGCAGGGTTCAAGGGCAAATGAACTTAGAGACCAGAGAGACGGACTTCTTGATAAGCTTTCCAAGATTGTAAATATCGATGTTAAAGAAACAAAAGTAGTTGATGCAAGCAATCCGGAAAGGGAGACAGGTGCCACAAGACTTATCGTAAATATTGCAGGAAAGCAGCAGCTCCTTGACAGCTATTCCTACAGACGACTTATCTGCGTAGCAAGAGATGCAGATGAAAATGTAAATCAAAGTGACATTGTAGGATTATATGATATAAAGTGGGCTCCTTCAGATTTTAAAGATGGCGATGACTCTAGCAGACTTGACGTATTTAATCTTGATAACAAGTTGATCGGCGGAGAGCTTCAGGGCCTTATCGATATGCGTGACGGAAATAACAGTTTTTACTTTAACGGAGTAGTCCAGAATTCTGAAAAAAATAAATATACCGGCACTACAAAAGTTACCATAAAAGTAGATGATCCGCTTTTGAAGGACATGAACAAATGCACACTTCCACCCACAGGAAAACTGGAAGTTGCAAATAAAATCTACTCCTATGACGAGTGGCAGTATGACGGAGGAGATACCTATACATTTACATTGACAGCAGAGAGTACAGCCTCCACAACGCCGCCATCAGAGAGGACAGCCAAAGCGGGAGCAGACTTTGAATACCAGGGAATCCCTTACTACATGCAGCAGATGAATGAATGGGTCAGAAAGTTTTCAAGCAGGGTAAATGAGATAATGTCCAAGGGTTTTACTGCAGATTCACTTGAAGGACAATACATTTTTTCAGGAACCAATAGTATGGATTCCAGCTCACAGTATTCATATCCGCAGCTGACGACACTTTCCAATAATAAAGGCTATTACAATATTACAGCAGGTAATTTCATCGTAACAAGAGAACTCAGGGCAAACGCAGATCTTTTGGCAACCAAGATGGATGTAACGGAAGGTGAGTCAGAATATAGAAATATAGAATTACTGAATGAATTTCTTACCAAAGAAGATATATTCAGAGGCGCCACAAGCGGAGAATTCCTGGACAAGGTACTTGGAGATGTGGCACTTAACGCAAGCAATGCTGAGACACTTGAACAGACCTACACAGCCCTTGAGAAAACAATCGGCAACCAGAGACTTTCAGTAATGGGTGTTGATGAAGACGAAGAAGCATCTGCACTTGTTCAGTTTGAGCACAGTTACACACTTAACTCCAAGATGATCAACACACTATCTCAGGTTTATAACAGACTGATACTTGAGACCGGAGTATAAAGAGAGGATTTACCATGAGAATTACCAACAAAATCATGAACAACAACTCACTCTATAATATCAACAACAATAAGGTTGTTGAGGATGAGGTTAACACTCAGATGGCCACCGGAAAAAAGATAGCAAGACCTTCTGATGATCCGGTTATAGCGATCAGAGCCCTCAGACTTCGTTCAACTGTATCACAGCTCGAACAGTATTATGACAAAAATGCGAAGGATGCAAAGAGCTGGATGGATGTTACAGAGGATGCACTCTCAACTATAACGGATGTGCTTACGGATGCGATAATGCAGGCTAACAGAGGTGCAAACAAGGATCTTACGATGGCAGATCTGAATACCATAGTTACTCAGCTTGATGCACTTTCTAAAGAGTATTACTCCACAGGTAATGTGGACTATGCTGGTCGTTATGTTTTCACAGGATTCCGCACAGATACAGCATTATCCTATGACAAATCTACGACAGAGAACTTTACAGATATAAATGACGAATTCAATGCGGCAGATGTATCCAGGTCCTTCAGAACACTTAACATGCATTACCTTGATGCAGGAAATATTCTCAATGTCAGCGGAGGCGGTTTCATAAATGAAACAAAGGAAGTTGATATAAGGCAGGTTGATATCGGAAGAATCAGACTATCCTATGACAACCTTGATTATAGTGAAGGGGATGGAAAGCACTCAGAGCTTAAGTTCAGGGAAAATCTGAACAAAGAAGCAACTGCATCGATTACCGATACAGGACTTACATATTTTGATATGACCTTTGTGAATTCGGAAGGTATTGAGCAAAAGGCCTACATTCCGCTTTCAAATGTATATTCAGTTACTGTTGGCAACTACACATATTCTGCTGAAAGAGCAAGCGCAACAGATCCTGAAAGAGGATATATAATAAGCGTTACAGATCTCACAACCTATGATCTGTACCAGTTTGAAGTAAGTAAGGACGGAGTTTTAACTGACTCTGATGGAGACGGAAACCTGGATGTTCCGACCGGAATAAAAAGTGCAATTGTATCCACGCATACTACCAGCGTTTCATCCATAGATTTTGCAGATGGAGAGAACACCGAGACTACAGTACCACTCCTTGGACCGGTTGGGCAGGAATACACCATCGAAACTCATAATGGTTTCATAGCAACTGTCAATGGTGACGGAACATTTACCCTGGAAAAGGAAACGGATTATGATGAATATGATAATCCTACAAAGACTGTTATCAAAGTTACTGAAAATGGTAGTATTCACACTTCCTACAAGGAAACTTCGATAGAGATTGATTCATCACGTATCCTTTATTCAACATCCACTGAAGACGAGATTGATGCAGCTTATAAACAGTTAAATGGCGACTATGCTCCAAGAAGGGCTGACTTCAACACAGGTAATCCCGTTACTGATGAAGAAAATTATGAAAAAGCATATGAGGAATATCTTAAGACCTACAACAACATAGTATTCTTAAATGCAAAGACTGGCGAGGTTCTTTTGAACAATTATTTGACAGAAAAGCTGGCTGCACTTCCATTCATCATAAATGCCAATACTACAGATGTTGTTTATGACAAGAAGGAATGGCAGACAGGAGATATAAGACCTCAGAATCTGTTCGCATGTGTGGACAAAGATGGAGTTATCTACAACGGAGGAAATGCTCCTCATGAAATTCAGTATGATGTAGGATATTCACAGAAAATTACTATAAATACCAGTGCAACATCAGTTTTCACGACAACTGTAAAACGAGATGTTTTCGATCTTGATCAGTTAGCAGCTAAGCTTAATAACGTAGATACAACCATGAAGACACTAAAGGATAAGCTCGCTACACTTACGGATGAAAAGGAAAAGAGAGTAGTTCAGAATGAAATAGATGCATGCAAAAAGGCTTATGACTATTTAAGACAGAATATTCAGGAAGAGTTTGAACATAAGATTACAAGTATGCAGGTTGCTCTGGATAAAGCAAATGTAGCAGTTACTGATAATGGTACAAGAAGTAAGAGACTTGAGCTCATCAACTCCAGACTTCAGGACCAGAATACAACATTTAAGACATTACAATCTGACAATGAGGATGCGGATCTTGCTGAGACAGCTACGAATCTTGCCACTGCGCAGCTGACTTATCAGGCAGCGCTTATGGCAACAGGTAAAATAGGAAAAGATACACTTATGAACTACATCTGATATAGTTATTACTCTGGCCGCTAAATATCATCAAGATACTGTCTAGAGTAATATATTTTACCTTGCTAAATATCGTTAGTTTTTATACAATCATTAATAAGAGAAAGTTCGATGAAATGCTTAAACAGCATTTTACATATTTTCATATGGAGGGGCACCAGAATGAAATTAAAAACCAGAATTTTCGGAGAAATTGAGATTGAAGACAGCAAGATCATAGAGTTTCCGAAGGGCATAATTGGTTTTCCGGACATGACTCAGTTTGCACTGATGCATGATAAGGACAAGGATACCAACAACATCAGATGGTTGCAATCACTTGATGATCCGGTATTTGCAATGCCGGTTATGGATCCTCTTTATGTTAAACCGGATTTCAATCCGGTGGTTCAGGAAGATAGCATTAAGGATATCCTGCCTCTGGATGATGAGGATCTTTTGATTCTTGTAACAGTAACTGTTCCGCAGGATATTACCAAGATGACAGTTAACCTTAAGGGACCTATCATTATTAATTCGGGTAACTGCAAGGCATGCCAGATCATTATCGACGATGATGATTATCCTGTTAAGTACCCTATTTATGACTATCTTCAGAAACAGAAGGAAGCAGCTTCAGAATAATATCACATCAAAAACTTCTGTTGGGAGTTCGGTATAAAAAAGGAGAGGAAGGAAGAGCTATGTTAGCATTATCCAGAAAAAAGAATGAATCTATTATCATTAATAATGATATAGAGATCACAATTTTAGATATCAGGGGTGACCAGGTAAAGGTCGGAATTGCGGCGCCGAAAGAGGTGCCTATCTATAGAAAAGAAGTTTATCTGCAGATTCAGGAGGAGAACAAAGCGGCGACAAATACCGATGGTATTTCTGCACTGGCTGATCTGCTTAAGAAGTAAAGTACGAGGGAGTTGTTACACAGTTGGGGGTAACAGCTCCCTTTTTCTATATTAACAGACTATTAATATTCTATAAAATTACTATAAGATGCTAAAGGTTTGACATCTTCATCCGATATAATGGATATAGGAAACTATAAGTATGACCTTTTATGACGGTTCTTAGTTAGTTCAGAGCTGAATATACAGAGGATACTTATAATAGTGCGGAAAAGGATAGCCGCTGTAATATACACAAGGAGGTGAGAGAGATGGCTATGGATGCAGTAAGTAATGTAGGCGCATTGAGCAAAACTCAAATTCCTGAAGTTCAGAAAGCAGAACGTGTAGTTAACTTTCCTGAAGGTGGAGCAGGACAGAATCAGGAGAAACCTGATTTTTCATTGAATACTCCCCAGCATACAGCTCAGGCAGCACAGGCAGCACAGGTAGCACAGGTAGCAGCCGCAGAGCAGCAGGAAAACAAAAACAGTAACGTTCCGACTCGTCAGGAAATAACAGAAGAACAGATTGATGCTGAGAACAAGCGAATCAAGAACGCGATCAGCGAGATGAACAAAAAGCTTATCAGCAACTCAGAGGCAGTCTTCGGTATTCATGAGGATACGAACCGTATCACCATAAAAATCGTGGATAAGACAACCAGAGAGACAATAAAAGAGCTGCCACCGGAGAAGACGCTGGATATGATCGCAAAAGCTTGGGAACTTGCAGGACTTATGGTCGACGAAAGAGGCTAAAAAGGTTCTTTTGAAAGCAGTTTTAGAACGTGCAAGGGGCATTCTGCGCTTTTTTTCAAGCTGGTTCTGGCGAATGTAGAGAGTGCAGTATTTTATATACCCGGGAAAGGAGCACCATATGACCATGAGAATAACCGGACTCGCTTCCGGGCTCGATACAGAGAGTATCATTACCGAGCTTACGAAGGTAGAGTCAAAAAAGGTTGATAAAATAAAAAGTGATCAAAAAAAGCATGATATGAAGCTTGATAAGTGGAAGGAACTCAACAAGAAGGTTGTGGATTTCTACAATAAGACACTGAGCAACATGCGATTTGATTCAAATTATATTAAAAAGACAACAGAAACTTCCAACGATGATGCTGTATCAGTTACTACCAGTGGTACAGCTATGAATAGCGTCCAAAAACTCTCTGTTGATAAGCTTGCCAGCAGTGCCTATATGACAGGAAGCAAGCTTGCTTCGAAGTTGGCAGATGGAAAGGTAAATCAGACGACTACACTGGATAATATCGTAGGATATGGCGCCGGTGGAACCGTAGCTGATGAAGTTAAGAATAAGCTTACCATTAAGTTTGGTCCCAAACCCGCAGAGGGAGCAGAAGATACAAGGGAAGCAGTAACTGTTGAGATTAAAGGTACAGAGACTATAGCTGATGCAATTGCGAGGCTTAAAGATGTAAGGTCAAAAGACGGTTACGGAATTAGTGCAAGTTTTGATGCTGTTCAGGGACGTACATATATGGCGGCTACTACTTCCGGGGCCGATGCCGGTTTTGAAATTGATCTTGAGGCTTCTGATAAAAATGTAGTTGCCGCGCTAGGAATTAATACATCTGATGGCGCCATTTATAATGCAGGAGAAGATGCAAAGATAACACTTAATGGTGTAGAATATACTTCTTCCAGCAATACATTTGATATAAATGGATTATCAATAACTGCAAAACAGACAGCTTCAGATATATCTCTTACAACAAAGACTGATACCAGTGGTATTTATGACATGGTCAAGGGATTCCTTAAGGAATACAACGATCTGGTTGGTGAGATGTTTACCCTTTATAACGCTGATGCAGCCAAGGAGTACGATATTCTTACCAAAGAAGAGAAGGACTCCATGACTGAGGATGAGATAGAGGAGTGGAATAAAAAAATTGAAGATGGCCTTCTGTCAAAGGATCAGACAATTTTCAGAGTCATGAATGAAATGAAGAATATCATGATGCATTCCTATGACTGGGGAGAAAAGGATATTAACAAAGAAACCGGTGAAGAAGTTGAAGTAAAGACTTCATTCTGGTCATTCCATATCGCTACACCCGGATATTTTGCCGCTGAAGAAGCTGACAGAATGAAGTGGCATATTTATGGGGATGAAGATGACGATAAATATTCCAGTGAAGAAGATAAACTTAAGGCAAAAATTGAGAAGGATCCGGAGCTTGTAAGTAAGTTTTTCAAAACGATATCCTCTGAAATGTACTCTAAGTTGGGTGATCTTATGAAGTCAACAGAGTTTTCAAGTGCTTATACACTTTATGAAGATAAGCAGATGAAAAAGCAGGTTGATAATTATAAGAAACAGCTCAAAGAGGCTCAGGATAAGCTGGGGCAGACCGAAGATAAATACTATGATAAGTTTGCCCAAATGGAAAAAGCAATGACTAAGCTTAATGAACAGACTAACTCTCTTTCCGGTATGCTTGGAACAGGCTGATGAGAACATAGCTGAATAACGACTTCCCCCATGTTTAGGGGGAAGAGACTAGAGGGTCAGCGCGGCTGACATATAAGGGGATAACGACAAGATAAAACATGGAGGTGAATTCTATGCCGGTAGCGAGAAATCCTTACGCTAAGCAAATGAATCAGTATCAGAATACTAAAATCCAGCAGGCAAAGCCCGAGGAACTTACTCTGATGCTTTATGAGGGCGCCATAAAATTCTGCAATATTGCAATTATGGGGCTTGAAAATAATGATGAGAAAAAATTTACAACATACCTGTTAAAGGTTGAAAATATAATAGATTATCTCAATAACACACTTGATATGAAGTATCCGGTTGCCAAAGATTTTGAGAATGTATATAACTACCTTATGAAAAGGCTTGTTGAAGCGGATCTTCATAGAGAAGAAGCAATGGATATCATGAATGAAGTGAATAAACACATTCACACTATGCGTGACACATGGGTGGATGCAATCAAAATAGCAAAAGGACAAATGCCTGCTCCTAAGCCGGTTCCGGCAGGAGCATAAGAGGCTTTGAATTAAGAATATTACAATTGTCAGATAAACTGACGGATGAGGATTACTGGGGATTGATTATTTGAAGAAAGTGGGGAAGACAAAGTGACAGAGTCATATCTGGACATGATGGAAGAGAGCCTTAGAGAAAAGATTAAGGTGCTACAAGAAGTAGCTACTGAAAATGAGGCTCAGAAGGAAATACTGGAAAGTACAGTAGCATTTGATGAAGCAGGATTTGATGAAGCAATTAGTCGCAAAGGCGAACTGATAAGGCGGATTGAGAATCTAAATGACGGATTTGAAAGCTTGTACGAACGTGTAAAAGCTGAACTTCAGGATAATAAAGATAAATATAAAGAAAAAATAGAAGTCTTTCAGGATCTTATAAGGCAAATAACTGATTTGTCCAACTCAATAGAAGCTGGTGAAAAGCGCAACAGAGCTCTGGCAAAAAACTATTTCAGTTCTTCGAAAGGGCAGATAAATCAAAGCCGAAGATCCTCACAGGCAGCACTTGATTATTATCTTACAATGAACAAATCCAAGATTACACCGCCTCAGTTCTATGATACGAAGAACTAGGTGATAATGTGAATGAATTTCCAATTGTAAAGGAATATGAAAATAGAATAGTTGAGATACTTTTAAGTGAAGATATCACAGAGTGCTTCGATGAGATGTTACAGATCGGAGCGAGGATAATCAGCGGAGCGCTCTCTCCGGAGGGTAAGAGAGAGCTTGCTGAACGTATCAGAAAAAGTATCTATTTTCTTCCTATGGAAGATACACCGGATATGCTGCGTCACGTAGCATATCTTCATTTAATGGTGCGCCTTACTGAGAGTAAGGAATTCTACACAGAATTTCTATCTTATGTTGACGGGATGCGCATTGACGAACGATATAGATTTTTCTTATTAATGCAGGCAAGATATTTGTCATATCAAAAGCCTTACATCATTACGTTTGAATCAGAAAGATTATTCCACAAGATTTATAAGAGAAGTAAAAAATATTATGAGGATACACTTGGAGGTGGTGGGAATTTCTTAAAACTCACCAGTAGAAACTGTGGACAAACAGTTATTTTAACCCAGCAGTATCTGACAGACACACATAGAGAAACACATATTACAAATCTCATAGCTCAGGAGATTATGGTAAGTATGTGCCAAAATACTTTTATAATTAATACTAATGATCTGTTGCCGGTCACAAATGTAGTGCCACTCTTTGGAATAGAGGGGCATAATTCAATGCAATACCTTGCAAATGCCAATAACGTTTTTGTAAGAGGGTTAGCGGTGCCTTATTTTCAATGTGATGACAAAATGCCATCACCAGATGAACTTAGGGTAATTATCAGCACTTTACGAGAGCTTAGGCCGGAATATATTATAAGCTGTGGGGATCATTCAATTACGGCGTCACTTGCTGCAAAGATTGTTCCTGTAATTCCTGGATATCAGATAGCTCCTGATGATAATCCACAGCATATCAGAGAGAATCTTCTTAATTATAGAAGGATGATAGAAGAAAAGAGATTTTGGCAAATACGTTTTAAAGTTAGCGAAAATATGATAAACTGATAAGAGAAAAACTAAAAGTTTTTATTAGGCAGAAATTTAAACGTATGAGTATGAGGAGGGAGAGAAATGAAAGTCAGTACCAGGATCTTTGGCGAAGTAGATATCGAGGATAAGAAAATCATAACAATGCCTTTTGGTCTGGTTGGTTTTCCTGATCTTCAGAAATTTGCACTTATCCATGACAGCAAAAAGCCTGTAGGTGCATTGTGGTATTTACAGTCAATGGATGATCCTGATATAGCACTTCCGGTTATTGATCCTTTGACGATTAAACCGGATTATAATCCTCAAATTGAAGAGGCAGATGTAGAACTCCTTGAGCCACTTACTGAAGAGAATTTACTTCTTCTGGTTACAATTACTGTTCCTGAAGATATAACCAACATGACTGCGAATCTCAATGCACCAATTCTTATTAATTCAGATACAGGTAAGGGAGCGCAGATAGAGATTGTATGGGGAAAAGAGGAATATGTAACAAAATATCCTATATATAAATATTTGAAGAGCAAAAAAGAAGAAAAATAGAAATTAGCTAATTATTTATAAAACCATCAAAATGATTGTAAAATCGCTTCACGCACCATCATTTTGATGGTTTGACTATTTTACGAAAACGATAAAATTGAGTAGGACTTAATATTATTTTATAAATAATTTATATTTTTTTTGAAAATAGGGGTTAACTTTATGATAGTCCGTCCGATATAATGTATGTAAGAACACAAAATGCATTAATTATGTGGCACGGAACACAGAAAGATGCATTAGTGGATATAGTAGGATAGACATTGAGAAGTAGCCTAGGAACCTGCTCAGATGTATATCCGAATCTGAAACACAATTCAATATTTTAACTACGGCAAAAGGATTTGCCGCGTACACAAACAAGGAGGTACATTATGGTAGTACAACACAACGTCACAGCGATGAACGCTAACAGAAATCTTGGAGTAACAACTGGTTCACAGTCAAGATCAGCTGAGAAACTCTCATCAGGTTATCAGATTAACCGTGCGGCAGATGATGCAGCAGGTCTTTCAATTTCCGAAAAGATGAGAAAGCAGATCAGAGGTCTGGATCGTGCTTCAACGAACGCTAATGACGGTGTTAGTTCTGTACAGACAGCAGAAGGTGCACTCACAGAAGTACACGACATGCTGCAGAGAATGAATGAACTTGCAGTTCAGGCAGCTAACGGAACAAACAGCGCAAACGATCGTACATCCATCCAGAACGAAATTGATCAGCTGACAACTGAGATTGATCGTGTTGCTGAGACAACAAAGTTCAATGAGACATACTTGCTTAAAGGCCAGACCGGATACAAGAATAAGTACATGGCAGCACATGATGCTGGTCTTCAGGGAACACTTGCTGACAATCTTAAAGGCGGCGGTGCAGCTACATTCACAACTGACATCAAGACAGATACTGATAAGACTATCGCAGGAAAAGATTATCATATTTATGATAAGTCTACTGATACAATTAGCGTAATTCAGGGTAAGATTGAGAAAAACTTTAACACAGCAAAAGCGGCAAATACTGATGGCACTATTGCAGAAGATAAGATAGCTAGCGTTACCATAAACGGTGCTACATATGTAACAGGAGCAGCTTCACAGGATAGTTCCAAGACAGTATTTAAGCTTGGTGAAGAAGAATTTACACTTGATGAAATAAAGGCTAAGGTTGTTGATGGAGCAAAAGTAGGTGTAGGTAAGGATACAGCTGGTACAAGAACTGCAGTAGATAAGAGCATCGATAAAAATATCGAGATAAGTACAGCAGTTAGCAAGATAACATCTGCGCTTACTCAGGCTAATAAGATTGGTGTTGATGCATCTAATAGCAACACAGGAGCTAAGGATCAGAGCAAGGTTAAGGTTAAAGTTTCTGCAGGAGAAGCAGATGCTGCTGATAAGACTATCGATAAAGATGATAAATCTACTTATGTAAATGGTTCTTATACCTTCTCTATTTCCAAAGGTACTGCACAGGTAGCTAAGGATCTTGGTCTTCAGCTTCATGTTGGTGCTGATGCAGATATGACCAACAAGATTACTGTTGGCGTAGAAGCAATGACAGCAAAGAACCTTGGAATCCAGAACCTGAATGTTGTGGATAACACAGGTACAGCTGCAACATATGCAATCGATGCGATTGAAGATGCTATTAAGACAGTATCTGCTCAGAGATCTGCACTCGGTGCTGTTCAGAACCGATTAGAGCACACAATTAAGAACCTGGATAACGTTGTTGAGAATACCACAGCAGCTGAGTCCCGTATCCGTGATACAGACATGGCTGATGAGATGGTTACTTACAGCAAGAATAACATTCTTGCACAGGCTGGTCAGTCTATGCTTGCACAGGCTAATCAGAGTAACCAGGGTGTTCTTTCACTCCTCGGCTAATCCAGTTAGCGAATTACTAAAGTACATTAAGTACACCATAAAGAGGGCTCTCCCGAAAGGGGGAGCCTTCTTTGTGTGGAAGGGTAATTTATTTCAATATTTGTCCGATATCATATATGAAACCAATCAAGCACTAATATGTTTTATTAAACAGGTAGGATTCATATATGGTTATTCAGCATAATTTACAGGCATTAAATTCTAATATTCAGGTTGGAATCTCAACTAGTGGACGGGCAAGGTCTGCTGAAAAATTAGCCTCCGGATACCAAATTAATCGTGCGGCAGACGATGCTGCAGGTCTTAGTATTTCTGAAAAAATGAGACGCCAGATGCGAGGACTTGGTCGCGCTGTAAATAACGGCAGGGATGGGATTTCCTTTGTCCAAATAGCAGATGGAGCGCTTACTGAATTACATGAGATGCTTCAGCGCGGGAATGAACTGGCAGTGCAGGCAGCGAACGGAACTAATACTCCTGAGGACAGGCGTGCAATCAACAATGAAATCGTCCAGCTAAAAAATGAAATTGATGCCATCACTTCCAAAACGAAATTTAACGAGCTGAATGTATTTCTAAAGGAAGGGCCGGAGCCTCCGAAAGTGCAGGATGTACCTACATCTCCGGATATACCTGATGAAATAAAGAATCCGCTGGTAGATGTAGCTGAAAAAATTTCTGAGGAATACTATCCCAATGCCATAGAGCAGATAATAAACGGAATAGGATCTGTGGGAAGTAAACTAAGAGAGCTGGCTTCAACTGAGGGCACAAGCCAGTTTGATACAGCCCTTATAGTGAACTATTTAGATGGCCCCGGCAATACGCTTGCTCAGATGGGGGCATCATTTGTAATGCCCGGGCAAGGTTTTGAATCAAATTCACTATCTATGAAAGTTGATAGTGATGATTATCCTTCGATTAACGTAAGTGAGCAGGAGCTTGGAAAACTTGAATCCACTATAGCTCACGAGACAATGCATGCAGTTATGGATGTTGTATTTCCCAGAAGAATGGCTACGGAAGGTGGAGCAGAGGATTTTCCGGAATGGTTTATTGAAGGGGCAGCCCAGCTTGCAGGAGGTGGTTTTGCGGCAGGTTGGAATAGTCCGCTTCAAAGCATCGCAAGTCAGCTTTCAAGTGAAAGTGACAACAGAGGTGATAGTGTTATAACTGAATACTTAAGTCAGGGCGGAGAATTCACTGTGGATAAAAGTCCTTATGGACACGGATATCTTGCTGCAGCTTATGCCAGCTATCTGGCAGCAGACGGAAATGATGTGACAATGAATAATCTAAGAAATGGATCAAGTAATCTGTTTCAGAAATTTTTAGATGGAGATAGAGGCGGAAGAAATGATTCTTTTACTGATGTAATAAAAACAGCAACAGGTTTGACAGAACAGCAGCTAAAAGATGCGATCAATAGTGGAAGTAACGTTTCACCGGGAAATGGAAAATATAGCCCGGTAGAATTCATCAGAAGACTCGCATATAACAGCCTGGGTGGGGTGGGTTCTTTTGTTGCCGATAAACTAAATACAGGTGGAACTCAGGTACTCGGATCTACGGCTATTAAAGATGAACAGCCATTTAAAATTACAAGTCAGTCTATCAAGTATGTAGAGATTTCGGAAGAAATACCTGAAGAATTGGCAAAGGAAATAGAAGAAAAAGGTCAGGAGTATACTGTTGACCTTCACCTGGGAGCTGATGCGGATCTTGTTAATAAAGTTAATATTATGAGATATGACATGAGTACCAAGGCGCTTCTTTTGGAAGATACAAATGTTCTCACGTCAGAGAGAGCAACCTCTGCTATTGATGACTTCGGTAATGCTATTCTGACAGTCAGTGCTGTCAGAAGCTACTTTGGCGCTATACAAAACAGACTTGAGCACACAATGCTCAATCTTGGGAGTACAGTAGAGAATACAACAGGTGCAGAATCCCGTATAAGGGATACGGATATGGCTTCTGAGATGGTGAAACAGTCTATGTACAATATTCTTTCTCAGGCGGGGCAAGCCATGCTTGCACAGGCAAATCAGACTCCTCAGGGAGTAATGGCACTCTTGCAGAATTGATGAGCCCTTTTCAAGTGAATGAAGTGCATGATATAATTTTCTGTATATTAAGTAAGTAGTGTGACTATTGTGGCAGATAAGAATTCAGTACCTGAAATATGATGAGTGGGGATTTATGGAGAGCATAAAGGATTTAGGACGTCAGGTGATAAAAAATAATGATAAAGCTGCAGACACCATTTATCAACGAAAGCCAGGCAGTGCGGAGATGGTAGCGCCGGTAATGAAGCAGCTTGTAATGTTCACAGAGCTTCTTGTTCAAAGTGGCAAAGTTGATGCGAGTAATATGGAAAGATTTCAAAAGTGGCAGACAGATTTTGGAAGGCTTGCAGCTGCAAATGAAGCAGGTGATCTGATACTTGCAGCGGATATAATACATCATGATCTGAATAAGCAGATAGAGGAATGGATAAAATAAGGGGGATTTTAATATTCTTATGGGTGGGGATATGATTCAAAAGAGCGAAGAAATAAGAGAAAAAAACTTCCGGGAATTTGAGAAACGATATGGGTTCAGACCACAGATTGATACTAACGAGGATAATTATTATAGGATGGAACTCGCTAAAAATGGCGACCCCATCCTTTTTATTAAGGGCGCAGGACTAAATGGTGCTGATCTCAGGATGAATAGTGAATATGATCCTGTCTATGAGTCTAAACGCTGGGTAGAGAGATTTGAGTTTATTAACAGGATGACTATTGTTCTTTTGATGGGATTTGGAGTGGGGTATAGTCTCGGCGCGCTTGTTAAGAAGCTGCGACCGGACACGAAGTTCTACGTCTATGAACCTCAGGAAAGTGTTTTTTCATATGTATGTGGGTGTGTTGATATTACTGATTTTATTAATCATCCAAGGATATTTATGTATGTAAGTAAAGAACAGCAGGGGCTTTATGTAAATGATGTCATGATGAACATGATTACATACAGCTCTGAGACAGAGAAGATATATTCACCTTATTATGCTGAAAACAAGGAATTTGAGGAATGCTGCGCTGCTCTTACAACTATAATGAATGCTCAGAGTAATTACCAGCAAAATCGGGGAAGAATTAGCTTAAAATGCAGACTTTATGCCTGGAACCATATGCGAAATGCCTCTCTTTTAAAAGATCTTCGTGCGGTTATTCCGGAAGGTATGCCAGCAGTTATAGTATCTGCGGGACCTTCGCTAAATAAAAATGTAGATGTACTTAAAAGAATTAAAGGACACGCATTAATTATAAGTAGTGACAGGGCAATCAATGTATTAGATGATCATGGGATTGAGCCGGATATGGTTGTAACTGCTGAGCCGGTAAAAGATCCTGCTTTTCTTAAATATAAGGTAGCAGAGAAGATTCCGCTGCTTTGTTCTATGCAGGCTAATAGTGAATCACAGAAATTGTTTAAGGGCAGATGTATCTATTTTCATACATTCAGATATGAGCATGCGTTGTTTGGAGACAGGGTTGAAGCTGATTTTCAGGGACTGGACCTTGGCGGTAATGTATCAGGTGCCTGCTTTGTAGCCTGTGAGAGGCTGGGCATAAAAACCATTATCCTGATAGGACAGGATATGGCATATCTTGATGGTAAACATCATGCCGATAAATCAGATTCCGGTGGTGATGATGCGAGAAATCTTGAGACAATTGAAATTCCCGGAGCCCTTGGGGGAACAGTTAAGTCATGTGCTATGTGGAGAGAGTTCAGAGACTTTTTTGAGAGGAGAATAAAGCTGAATCCGACTCTAAGAGTTATCGATGCTACTGAAGGTGGGGCGCTTATCCATGGTTCTGAGGTGATGACGCTATCAGCGGTTGCGGATAAACTTGAAGAAAACACTTATGATATTACTAATGCAGTAAGGAATCTTCCAAAGGCACAGACAGATGAAGAGTATGAAGATACCGTGGTTAAACTTCAAAAGTGGTGCGATGATCTGGATATGATTGCCCGTAATTCCGAGGAGATAGCCACAATATGTAATCAGTTATTAAATGTTTGTAAGTATCAGGATATAAGTGATAAAAAGAATAATAATAAGATTAACAAGCTTGACAATCTTAGAGATGAAATATACAAAACCGTCATAAACAGCTTGATGGAGGATTTGTGGGTTGAAGATTTATATTCAATTCCCGGTTATCAGTTTATGATAAGAAATAATGAGGAGGCGATTCCTGTTTTTGAAGATGCAAAAAAGTATTATGCTCATCTTCCGGAGGACTGTAAGAGTTTGAAGGAAGCGATTTTGGAGGCTATAGAGGAAGGAAAATCAAATGAGTAAAGGTACTTCATAGGTAATTCTCATGATTGTATATTGAAAATAATTCATTTTTTGAAATAAATCTTAAATTCAAACAAAGTCTGAAAACCCAGGTAAATACTGCGCTTTCGGACTTTTTAATTTGCCGGCAATTCAATTTTGAAACAAAATATCAAAAAAATTTCAAAAATGGGGTTAAGTAATCGGAAAACCGAACGATATATAGAGTGTAAAAACAAATACAAACATCGTCAAGGATGATCGATGTGGGAGCGCACTCAACTTAATAAGAAACTTTTTAATTTGAATTTTTTTATCAAGCAGGCAGTCTCTGACTATACGGATTATAGGATGAACTGCACCCACATGGAGGTATAATATGGTTATCCAGCATAATTTGACGGCGATGAATTCTAATAGAATGCTTGGCATTACAACAAGTGGTCAGGCAAAATCTTCTGAAAAACTTTCCTCAGGTTATAAAATAAATAGAGCAGCAGACGATGCAGCAGGACTTTCAATTTCTGAAAAAATGAGAAAACAGATGAGAGGTCTTGACAGAGCATCAACAAACGCAGATGACGGTATCAGTTCAGTACAGACAGCAGAAGGTGCACTTACAGAAGTACACGATATGCTTCAGAGAATGAATGAACTGGCAGTACAGGCAGCAAACGGAACAAATAGTGAGTCAGATCGTAAGTCTATACAGGATGAGATCAGACAGCTCACAACAGAAATTGACCGTGTTGCAGAGACAACGAAATTTAATGAGACCTATCTGCTTAAGGGTGGAAATGGTTATTTTGAAAAATATATGGTAGCACATGATGCAGGCCTTAATGGTGTTCTGGCAGATGCGGGAACCTACGGAACCTTTACGATGGATATCAAAAATGATACCAATGTTAAGATTGCCGGAAAAGAGTACCACATATACAAGGATGATGATAAGGTAAGTAAAATTCAAGACGAAATATGGGAAATGTTTTCTGCAGCAGGTTCAAAGGGTGCTAAGGGGTTATCAGATAAGGACAAGAAAGTAGTTATTGATGGTACTGAGTATGAGATCAAGCCAAGTTCGTCAAATGCGAGCATTAATATTTTCAAGTTTGGTGAAGAAGAGTTTACTGTAGAAGAAATCAAACAGAAGGTTGTCGATGGATCCAAGGTAAGTGTAAAGGGTGGTGATACCAGAACAGCAGCACTTGAGACTCTTGATAAGAATATACATATAAGTACGGCAGTTACTAAAGTAAAGAATGCACTTTTACAGGCAAACAGAGTTGGCGTAGATTCAAAGAACATGAATAAAGTTAGCGTTAATATTAACGGTTCAAAATCTATAGATGAGGAGACTAAAAAAGAGATAACAATTACAAATGGTACTGCTGGTGTTAGTGGAACATATGTATTCAGCATCACAAAGGGTACCGCTCAGGTAGCAAAAGACCTTGGTCTTAGCCTCCACGTAGGATCAGATGCAGACATGACTAACAAGATAAGTGTAAATATTCAGACCATGACAGCTGCTCATCTGGGCATCCAGAATCTTACAGTAGAAGACAGCACCGGAATTGCAGCAACATATGCAATCGATGCTATTGAAGATGCTATTAAGCAGGTATCTGCTCAGAGATCAGAACTAGGTGCTATTCAGAACAGACTTGAGCACACAATCAAGAACCTGGATAACGTAGTTGAGAACACAACAGCAGCTGAGTCCAGAATTCGTGACACAAATATGGCAGACGAGATGGTTACCTACAGCAAGAACAACATCCTCGCACAGGCAGGACAGTCAATGCTGGCTCAGGCAAACCAGAGCACACAGGGTGTTATGTCACTCCTTCAGGGTTAAACTAAGAAAAGCTGGTGAGGTTCTTTCGAAACTGATTCGAAGGTATTTTGCAGAACTTGATCAGAGTAACTCTCTAATAATGAAACAAAATTAATCAAAATCAATTATGCTGGGGCGCTCTCCATGATGGAGGGCGCTTCTTATATATTTTGGAACAAAGTTTACCAATAATTAAGAGCTTTTTTAGAATGGCTCAATAAACACAAAATCAGGAAGTGTTAAACTTATATATAAGAGTGGGAATATGTGCATTTTATTAAATGTAAGGTGGGTAACAAGTATGGATAAAATGGTGAAAATTAAAAATAAAATAATTAGCTTTGCTCTGACTATATTAATGACTGTGGGACTATTTGCAGATATAGTTCCTGGGATGGTGATTACTGCTGAGGCAAAGACAAATTTTAATATACTTTTGTGGTCGCCTTATAAATGTACAACTAGTGGGAACGGAACTGATGAATGGATTGCGTCAATCAAGGATTGTTGCCAGCAAGCACAAGGGATTAGTATAAATTTACAGGAAAAGGTTAATAACACAGTGCTGACGACTAGTGATTTGGCTGGAGTAGATTTAGTTTTTATTTTGCCTGCCAATGGTCAAATTAGTTCGCTTTTAGGGGAACAGAATGTTAATGTTCAGCATCTTCAGCGTTTTGTAAACGTTGGAGGAAGGATAATAATGAATGGTGAGCATCCAAATTTCTCCAGTTCATTTAATAGAGCATTAAGCGATCTGGCAAGCGAACTTGGTGGAAACTTTAGTATTGGAACAGAAGCTAAGGATTTAAGTAGTGAAACTGTTATGACATTAAATACTGCTGAAAAGCCGTCCTTGACACAAGGTTGTGAAAATATTAGACCTAATGCATTTGCAGATATTGCCTCCACAAACACTAAAAGTGCAATATGGGTCATGAAGGATAAAGATGATAAGGTCTTTGCTATGGATCAGGCGGTTGGTAAGGGGTATATTACAGCTATTTCTGATATAAATTGGATTTCTTCGCCAACAGGTGATGCTAAAACGGCAGCAACACAGTTTCTTACAAATTTGCTTGTGGATTCTTCGCAAAATATGGAAGAGGTTAGTAAACCCACCATTACAGGACCTCAGGATCTGGAATGGGAAGAGGGAGACAATACGCAGCGTACACTATCGGTGACTGCCTCTGCTTCTAATGGAGGAACATTATCCTATCAATGGTACAAAGGAACATCTGCAGACTTTACGCCGGGAAGTACAAATATCATTAACGGGGCAACAGGTGCAAGTTATACAATTCCAAGCCCTGAATCTATGGAGGTTGGAAACTACTACTATAAGTGCATAGTAACGAGTACAGTGGGAACATCAAATGCATCTCGGACAAGTGATGCAGCTACAGTGACAGTAAAAGAGCGTCCTGTCGAAGAGCCTGTCATAACAGGACCAGGGAACCTGGAATGGTTTGAAGGTGATCCTTCTAATCGCAAGCTTTCAGTCACTGTAACAGGAACAAATCTTGGAGACTTAACTTATCAGTGGCATAGGGGAACATCTGCAGATTTTAAACCTTCAGATACAAATAAGATAAATGGAGAAACAGCAAAGGATTATACAATCCCAAGCCCCGAGACCATGAATGTGGGTACTTATTATTACAAGTGTGTAGTTACAAGTACGAAGGGAACAACAAAGGTGTCTGCAACGAGTAATGCAGCTACTGTAACTGTAAAAGCAGTCCAGCCGGATCCGCCAATAGAGCCCAAGAAGCCTGTAATTATGGGGCCTCAGAATCTTGAATGGTATGAGGGAGATGGTACATCACGAACTTTGTCAGTCACTGCTGCTGCGGAGGATGGTGGTATTCTTACTTATCAATGGTATGAAGGGTATACTTCGGACTTTGAACCTGGATACGAGAATATAATAAGTGGAGCGACAGGTTCCGACTACTTCATACCGGCTCCCGGAACAATGGCGATAGGGAACTATTACTACAAGTGTGTTGTAACAAATACAATAGAATCTGCAAGTGCGTATTCTGTAAGTAATGTAGCAACAATTACGGTTAAGCCACTTCTGCCGGGGCAACCGGTTATAAGCGGACCACAGAATCTGGAGTGGTACGAAGGAGATAATATGCAGCGCAGGCTCATGGTAACAGCCAGGGCAGATAATGTCGGAACAATGACTTACCAGTGGTATAAAGGCTCTTCTGCAGATTTTGTTCCGGGAAATTCAAGCATCATAGAAAAAGCAACCAGAGCTGCCTATAGCATACCAAATCCCGGAAAGATGTCTGCCGGTTCATACTATTACAAGTGCGTAGTAACGAATACGAGAGGTGGAGAAAAGGCCACTTCTATAAGTAAAGCAGCAACAGTTACGGTAAAAACTGTAGAAACTGTCACACCTGAACCCCAATATGATTCCGGTGCAATGGAAGTTGATGTGGAAAAAAGGGAGAATACGCCTGACGTTGCTGTACGTGGACTTACGGAGGAAATCGCCTGGGCAGTAGCGACTGATGAAGAAAAGAATGAGATCAGCAAAGGTACTAATGGAAAGTTGTGGCTTGAGATTACGAATATTGATAATTCTGTAAGTGCTGACGACAGGCAGAAAGTTGAGCAGGAGGGCAAAGTGCTAAATGATGCTACGGTTGGAATGTATCTTGATTTTTCTATGTACTTCCAACTGGGCAAGGGCTATAAGAGGAAGATCAGTGAGCTTAACGGGAAAAGTATAAAGGCAACCGTGACAGTTCCTGCAAATCTGCTTACAACAGAAAAGAAGAGAACCTATTATCTGGTAAGCGTGCATAACGGAGTGTTAAGGATTCATGGAAGCTCAATCTCTGATAAGATAAATGCCACAATCTATGACTTTTCAACATATGCCATCATATATTCGGATGAGGATGAACCAGTTCTGCAGGCGAATATCAAAATTGAACAGACCCATGATAAGATCATAGTCAGATGGGATAAGATTCGTGATGTGGGAAAAGTTGACCTGTTCTTGCAATACTGTGGAAAAAAATACTCTAAAAAGCCTACAAAAACCACAAAGAGCAGGAAAGTTACAATTACTACTATTAAAGGCAAAAAGATCAATCAGACCAAGAATTACAAAATGTATCTGGTAGCATATGATAGCAGTGGCAAACGAATAGGAAAGACATTAAGCTGTCACTTTGCGGGAAAGTTTAATAAGTATACCAATCCTAAAAAGCTAAAACTCTCTACAAAACAACTTACTGTATCAGTAGGGCAGAGTGCCAGGATAAAGGGTTCGATAAAATACGAGGATCCTAAAAAGAAGGCTCTATCAACAAAGCACGCTCCAAGGTATCGCTATGTATCGGATGTACCTGAGATAGCAGCGGTTGACAAAAATGGCAATATCACTGGACTTAGTCCTGGAACCTGCGATGTGTATGTATGTTGCCAGAATGGTATGTCAAAATTTGTTAGTGTGACGGTTACAGAATAATTTTGCGAGGAATCAGTATGGGCAAAGTTGCATTTATTAAAAATCGGGTAATAAGCTTTGTTCTTGTATTAGTGTTCACTGTGGGTATATTTTCAGATATTATTCCAGGGACTGTGCTTCCTGCTTCCGCCAAAACGGATTATAAAGTTCTATTGTGGGCACCTTCTGAGTGTAGTAATACTTCTGCATGGATTGACTCTATTACGAACCTGTTTAAGTCTGTTTCCGGAGCAAATGTGACCGTTGATGTCAGGAAGAATGCTAGTGTTTTGTCCGAAAGTGTGTTAAATGGTGCGGACATGGTCTATATTTTGCCGTCTACTGTAACCTCGGATATTTCTCTTTTGGGTACTAATAATGCTAATGTTAATCCTCTTAAGAACTTTGTAAATTCGGGCGGAAGAATTGTGATGAATGGAGAATATGCCGGGGGAACTTCCAAGTTTAATGGGGCATTGAATACACTTGCTGCTGCACTGGGAGGGGGTTTTGAAATTAGTAAAAACCCTGGTCAGGATAGTTCGGAAAATGAATTAAGTTTTAACGATGCAGCAAGACCGGAATTAACAAAAGGGTGTAAAGGTATATATCCTGTAAAATATGCACATATAGAGTCTACCAATACAATTGCAAATAGTGCGGTATGGCTCATGAGGGATAAAAATGGAAAAGTCTTGGCAGTGGATCAGTCAGTAGGGAACGGACATATTACAGCAATATCTGATGTCAATTGGTTTGATATTGGTAGTTCTTTAGATGGAGATCAGGAAAGAAAAGCCAAGGCCATCGATGCAGCAAAGAATTTCCTTAGTAATTTGCTCGTAGAATACTCACAGAATATTGAAACCGCAATTAAGCCCTCTATTACAGGACCGCAAAATCTGGAATGGGTACAGGGAGATAAAACGAAACGGACACTCTCAGTTACGGCAGCGGCAGATAGTATAGGAACACTGTCTTATCAATGGTATAGAGGATCCTCTGCTGCGTTTACTCCGGGAAGTACAAATGTTATCAGTGGAGTGAATGGTGCAAGTTATTCTATTCCAAACCCTGAATCTATGCAGGCAGGAATCTACTACTATAAAGTTGTAGTGTCAAATGCAACGACTCTGGGAAGTGCTTCGGCAACAAGTAATGCAGCAACGGTGACCGTAAAACAACAAAATCCTGTTAAGCCTGCTATTACGGGGCCACAAAACCTGGAATGGGATGTGGGAGATAAAACGCAGCGTATTCTCTCGGTTACTGCTACGTCATCTGATGGCGGGAATTTAACTTATCAATGGTATAGGGGAGCTTCGGTAGATTTTACACCTTCAGATGCGAATAAGATAAATGGAGAAACTGCCAAAGATTATACTATCCCAAGTCCCGGGAATATGGCAGTGGGCACTTATTATTATAAGTGTGTAGTGACAAATACAAAGGGGGCGTCAGTTGAATCTGCAATAAGTAATGCGGCTATAGTGACAGTAAAGCCGGTCCAGTCGGAACCTGATCCGGAGCCAACTCCTGATCCGGAGCCAACTCCTAATCCGGAGCCAACTCCTAATCCGGAGCCAACTCCTGATCCTCAAGTAGAGCCTAAGGCTCCGGTAATTGCCGGGCCTCAGAATCTTGAATGGTATGAGGGAGACGGGACGCTTCGAAAACTAACTGTAAGTGCAGCGACTGAGGATGCGGGAAAACTTTCTTACCAATGGTATGAAGGGAACACTCCGGGATTTGAGCCGGGAAATGAGAGTATTATCATCGGCGCAACCGGTTCAGAGTATTTTATACCGGTTCCTGCTACCATGGCGATAGGTAAATATTATTACAAGTGCGTAGTGACAAATACATTAGAATCGAAAAGTGTTCATTCTGCAAGCAGTGTAGCAACTGTGACAGTAAAGCCGCTAAAGCCGGGAAAACCTACTATAAATGGGCCCCAGAACCTTGAATGGTATGAAGGGGACAATATGCAGCGAAGGCTCATGGTAACAGCTCGGGCAGAAAATGTCGGTCTCATGACTTATCAGTGGTATAAAGGCACATCACCGGATTTTGTACCGGGAGATTCAAACATTATAGCAAAAGCAACAAGAGCAGACTATAGTATTCCAAGTCCCGGAAAGATGTCTGCAGGCCTATATTATTACAAATGCGTAGTAACAAATTCGAGAGGCGAAGAATCTGCATCTGCCATAAGCTCTGCGGCAATTGTGACTGTTAAATCTATATCAACTATAGAACCTTTGCCTGTTTCCGATCAGGGGACAATGAATGTTGATATAGAACGCAAGGAAAATACACCTGATGTAGCAGTTCGCGGCCTGACGGAGGAAGTTGCCTGGGCGGTAGCGACTGATGAAGAAAAGAATGAGATAGGTAAAGGCGCTGATGGAAAGCTGTGGCTTGAAATCACAAATATTGATAACTCCGTAACTGCTGATGACAGACAGAAAGTTGAGCAGGAAGCCAAGATATTAAATGATGCCACAGTTGGAATGTATCTTGATTTTTCTATGTTTTTCCAACTCGGCAACGGCTATAAGAGAAAAATCAGCTCGCTAAACGGAAAAAATATAAAAGCGACAGTTACAGTTCCTGCACATTTACTCACCACAGAAAAGAAGAGAACTTTTTATCTTGTAAGCATACATAACGGAATATTAAGAATTCATGGAAGCTCACTATCAGACAAGATAAACGCAACAATCTATGATTTTTCAACTTATGCAATCATATATGCAGATGAGGATGAGCCTGTCTTTGAAGCGAACATAAAAATAGAGCAGACCAATAATAAGATCATAGTCAAATGGGATAAGATACGTGATGTGGGAAAAGTTGATCTGTTTTTGCAATATTGTGGAAAAAAATACTCCAAAAAGCCTACAAAGACCACAAAGAGCAGGAAAGTTGCAATTACTACTCTCAAAGGCAAAAAAATCAATCAGACCAGGAATTACAAGATGTATCTGGTAGCATACGATAGCAGTGGTAAACGCATAGGTAAAACCTTAAGTTGTCATTTTGCAGGAAAGCTTAATAAGTATACCAATCCTAAAAAGCTGAAACTTTCTACGAAACAGCTTAAGGTAGCTGTAGGACAAAGTGCAAGGATTAAGGCATCAATAAAATATGAGGATCCCAAAAAGAAGGCTCTGTCAACAAAACATGCTCCGAGATACCGTTATGTATCAGATGTACCAGAGATAGCAGCAGTTGACAAAAAAGGTAATATCACAGGACTCAGTCCAGGGACTTGCGATGTGTATGTATGCTGTCAGAATGGCATGTCAAAACATGTATCTGTGACGGTTACGGAGTAAAGAAGGTGAGATAAGACTATGGAGCGCAGCGTAAGCTGCGCTTTTAGTATGGTTATAAATCATAAGGACAATCTGCACAAGTATTAAGCGATGCTTGAAATGAATATCGCTGTGGCGATATAATACTGCTAAAGGAGAAAGTATATTATGAAAGAGACAATTTACCATGGATCAGATCATATAATTGAAATGCCGGAGTATGGACTTGGTAGTATGAAAAATGATTATGGCAGAGGATTCTACTGTACAAGAAGCCTTGAACTGGCTAAGGAATGGGCTTGTGGCAGGGGGAACAGTGGGTATGCTAATGAATATGAGTTAGAGATGGATGGACTAAAAATTCTTAACTTAAATGAAGAACCTTATAACATTCTTAACTGGCTGGCAGTTCTGACCAAGCATAGAACATATTGGCAAAACAGTAGTATTTCTGCGGATGCAAAGAATTATTTACAGGATAATTTCTATGTAGATTTGTCTGAGGCAGATGTTGTCATAGGCTATAGGGCAGATGATTCATATTTTACTTTTGCACAGGATTTTGTGGCAGGTGCTATTTCCTTGGAAAAATTAAAACGGGCTATGCATCTTGGAGAACTTGGCGAACAAATTGTACTAATAAGTAAGAAGGCATTTGAAAATATAAAATATATTGGTAGTCATGAGGCAGATGTTGATATTTACTACAATCAGAAAATGGAAAGGGACGGCAGAGCCAGAAAAGAATATCGTGAGGAAAAACGTTCTGCTTCTGAAATAAGTGAACTATATATGTTGGATATTATGAGAGAGGGCATGCAAAATGGAGATCCACGCTTACGATGAAATGTATATCGAATCTGCACAGAACATAATGGGGCATATGTTTGATTTTGCAATTAATGAAGTTGGTATAGATTCGGATAAATATGCCGGTATGTTTGCAATTTCACCAATTGCCATCCAGATGGAAAAGGGAAATCCTACCTATGTAGCCGGGAAAACCGGCCCTGAGATAGTCAGATTGGTTTTAGAAACTGCAGGTTATAATGTACCTATACCGCAGGATAAAATGTATATTGATAGAAGCCCTGAGTATTGGGGAGGATGGGTACTTTCCTACTATCAGTGGGTTAGAGATTTGCATTTTTCCTATATTTTGAAGGCTGTGCATTTTTCTGAATTATTGAGAATGTATCCTGTTTTTCATGAAATGGATATTATGAAGTTTGTTGAAGAGCTAGATTATAAACTGCAAACATATTATCCTGATACTGCACTGAAACGTTATAGAACCAGACTGGGAATATCACAAAAAGAATTATCGATTAAATCCGGAGTATCATTAAGACAGATTCAACTTTTTGAGCAAAGACAAAGAGATATAAGGAAAAGCCAGGCAGAAACTGTTTTGCAACTTAGTAAGGCTTTAGGCTGTGATATGAAGGATTTGATAATGTGAAAGGGATTTGTCTGAGGCAGAGTATGGTAATGAAGATGGCCGAGGCTGTTGTAATAATCAACAGTTGTGCCAAGTATTAGAGCCATGTTTTTGAGTACAGAATATGATGGAACAGTATCCCCAAGAAAAAATATACCCCAAAGGGTATAAAATAATGCAAAATATCAATATTACACCCTATAAGGTATAAAATAACTAGTATGAGTTGAAATTATACCTTATAGGGTGTAAATTTATATTATGAATAAAATAGCAGAATATATAAAAACAGAACGAAAAAAGGCAGGTTTAACTCAGGAAGAATTTGCACTACGTGCAGGTCTTGGGCTTAGATTTGTGCGTGAACTTGAACAGGGAAAAGAGACCGTACGCATGGACAAAGTTAACCAGGCACTCACCATGTTTGGAATGGAAGCAGTCCCAGGGGAATTATCGCGCGATATAGATGTTTGATTAAAAATATTTACAGGTGAAAAATTATGAGTAGAATAGGCAAGGTTTATGTTCAGGGAATTCCGGTGGGAGAAATATCCGAAGAGGATGATGGTTACTTGTTCAAATACTATGAGTCATATTTACAAAATGAAGGAGCATTAGCCGTAAGCTTGACACTACCTTTGCAAAGTGAAGAGTATAAATCAAATGTCTTATTCCCTTTTTTTGATGGGCTCATACCAGAGGGGTGGCTTTTAAATGTTGTAGAGCGGAATTGGAAGGTAGACAGTAAGGATAGATTTGGGTTAATGCTTGCATCGTGCCGTGATTGTATAGGAGATGTCTGTGTGGAGGCTGTTGAATGAGATGTTTATGCTGTAATAAGGAAATAAATGTTGCAGATGTGGAGTCGGTAAGAATAGGATGGCATAAGAAATGTGTCAAAAAATTCTTTGGTACAGAACATCTTCCGGAATTGGATATTGATGATGAAACATTTGAGAAAATGGCAGATGCAGCTGTAAATAAAGGGCTTACTATTCCCGGAGTCCAGAAGAAACTATCTGTTCATTTAAGCAGAGATGCCGGAGTATCCAAACTGACTATAATAGATTATCCAGCAGGATATATCATTAAACCACAATCTGCGATTTATAAGTATCTGCCCGAGGCAGAGTTCATGGTAATGAAGATGGCCGAGGCTATAGGTATAAAAACAGTACCTTGCGCACTTATCAAGACAGATGGCAGTTACACCTATATTACTAAAAGAGTTGACAGAAATAAGAGCAAAATGCTGGCTATGGAGGACTTTTGCCAACTTTCCGAAAGAATGACAAGTGACAAATATAGAGGCTCCTATGAAAACTGCGGAAAAGTTATAAAAAAATATTCACAAAATATTGGAATTGATTTGGCAGAGCTATATTATAGGCTCTTGTTTTGTTTTGTGACCGGTAATTCCGATATGCATTTGAAGAATTTTTCACTTATCGAAAATGCTCCTGGAAATAGAATATATGGTTTATCACCTGCATATGATTTATTACCAGTGAACCTACTTCTTCCGGAAGATCTGGATCAAATGGCATTGTCATTAAATGGTAAAAAAAGAAATATCAGGAAAAAGGACTGGATGATACTTGCTGACAATTTTGGACTTACGGAAAGAGTGGCAACAAACTTGATCGGTAAAATCAAGGGTGCAAAAGATGTAATCATTAATGAGATAGGATTCTCATATTTACCGGAAAAAATGAAGGAAGATATGATAAAAATTGTAGAAGCTAGAATGGCAGTGATTTAGAATTAGGCTGTGATGTGATGAAAAACGAAAAGTTGATATACAATTTCGGTCAGCGTATTGAATTTGTACATGACTTTAAAAATTTCCATATAATTTCAAGAATTTTGTGAAAACTATGGTATAATATTATTATATTTTTCAAAGCTTGCACCGTGACAACTTCAAATTTGATTTTTGCTTTACAGGATTGCTTAGATGTAATATTGCAAAGGAAAAAGAACAACAGTCAGAAACAAATTAATAGAATTATTAACCACCGTAAAGCAGAGATGAAATATGAAGCTGCTATGCGGTGGTTTTTATATTATGGTATGTTAGCGTTTTCGATTGAGGGGAGAAAATGATACGAATTGGCATAATCGGTACCGGAAGAATTGCCGGTAGAGCCGTTAATGAAATAAAAGAGGTTGAAGACCTCTGTCTTTTTTCTGTATTTAATCCCGATAAAGAACACGCAGAAGAATTTGCAAAAAAATATAATATTGATCACGCATATTCTGATATAGATGACTTCCTTGAAAGTGTTGATGCGATTTACATTGCTTCGCCGCACGGAACACATTATGAATATGCTAGAAAAGCACTGACAAAGAAAAAGCACGTGCTCTGTGAAAAACCAATGGTACTAAGCGGCAGTGAAGTCAGAAATCTTTATGAAATAGCTGAAAGTAACAACATTATTTTGATGGAAGCCATAAAAACAGCTTATTGTCCCGGATTTCAGAAACTTGAAGAGGTAGTAAAAAGTAGTGCTATCGGCAGCGTAATTGACGTAGAAGCAGCATTTACAAGACTTACAGATGGAAATGTAAGAGAACTTACTGACATAACAAATGGTGGGGCGTTCACAGAATTTGGCAGTTATACTATGCTTCCGATATTTAGATTTCTAGGCACAGACTATAGGCAGGTGTTTTATCATTCAATTCCTGTTAAGCATAGCGAGGGTGTGGACGGCTACACAAAAGCTATATTTAAATATGAAAATAAATTCGCCACGGCAAAGACAGGACTAACAGTTAAAAGTGAAGGTCAGCTTCTGATATCTGGAACACTAGGATATATACTTGTTCCTTCTCCCTGGTGGCTTACAAGATATTTTGAAGTACGCCATGAAGACCCGAAACAAATTGAGAAGTATGAATGTGAATTTGAAGGGGATGGCTTAAGATACGAATTTAAGGAATTTTGTAAAAGAATTAGTCATGACACAGGAGAGATACCGAAAGGCGTAGAACATAATAACTGTCACAAGGATATAGAAGAACTACTTAATCGAGAGAAGTGCGAGGCAGTAGCACGGGCAGAAGTCTTTGAAAAAATGCTGAAGGACAGATGAGGAACATAAATGGCAGACACCTGGTACGTGGTTCAGGTCAAGAGCGGTGATGAACACGAGCTTAGACTACTAATAGAAAACCGAAGCGGCAATGATCTGAAAGGGAAATGTTTTGTGCCACTTTATGAAGAAGTAAGAAGAAGTGGTGGTAAGTGTAACATATATTTCAGGCGACTTTTTCCGGGATATATATTTGTTGAAAGTGATAATCCACAGAACATATTTGAGAATTTAAAGAAGGTCCCAGAATTCACCAAACTTCTTGGAACCGTGGAAGATGATGGTACTAAGTTATTCATACCAATTGGGGATAAGGATAGAGAATTCCTTCAGACACTTTTTACGGATGGAATGATGCATGTTAGCTATGTTCATATGGCTAAAAATGGAAGAATAGATAAAATTGTGGGGCCTTTGGCAAATTACAAAGATCATATAACAAAATTGGAAATGCGACATAGAATGGCCGTAGTTGAAGCAGAAATGTTCGGAAAAAAGAGAAAAGTACGATTTGGCTTATGGACAGATGATGATCCTGCTCTTCCGCAATTGCAAAGGCAGTTAGATATATTCGACAACGATGAAAACAATAAAGGAGATGTGCTTACAGGAACTGTAGCTATAGATATCGGAATCCACGTTGGCGATAAAGTCGTCGATGAAACCGGAATATATGGTGAACAGATTTTTACAGTAGAAAAAGTAAATGCGAAGCACAGAACCGTGATTTCTTCATTTGAAATGTATGGGACTACCGCAAGAATAGAGCTTAGAGCAGATGATGTCAAAGTAATATAACTCAAAATATTATAAAAATCTAAAGATGGTCCGATATATATAAGAAGTAATAAGTATTCTTGTGGATAAAGCAGTGAAAACTCATAAGAATCAGTAGTAACTGTGATATAGGGTAGAGGGCACGCCAATGAAAAAGGTCATAACCTACGGTTCATTTGATTTATTTCATGAAGGACATTATAGGATTCTCGAACGTGCTAAGGCACTTGGAGATTATCTTATTGTGGGTGTGACCACAGAACATTTTGACAGGCAAAGAGGGAAACTTAATCTGGTTGACTCAATAATGACCAGAATAGAAAATGTGCGGCATACAGGCTTTGCAGATGAAATCATAGTTGAAGATCATGTGGGGCAAAAGGTAGAGGACGTACAGAAGTATGGAATTGATACCTTTGTGCTTGGGTCTGACTGGGAAGGGAAATTTGATTACCTGAAAAAATACTGCAATGTGGTCTATCTTGAGAGAACCCCCAATATATCATCTACTTTTTTAAGACATGACAGAATGAGGTTGATCAAGCTGGGAATAGTAGGTACAGGTAGAATTGCCATAAGATTCATAGATGAAACCAAATATGTATCAGGTGTGGAGGCAGTAGCGGCATACAATCCGGATGAGATAAGTCTTAGCAATTTTGCAGTTAACTATCCGGTTCTTACTTTTTCAGATTATTTTGATGAATTTTTAAATGAAATAGATGCAGTTTATATAGCGTCTCCTAACGAGACCCATGCAGATTATGTCAGGAAGGCTATATTAGCAGACAAACATGTACTATGCGAGAAGCCAATGACCTTCACCTATGATGAAGCAGTAGAGATGTATGGACTTGCACATGATCACGGTGTAGTCCTGATGGAAGGAATAAGGGCAGCGTATCTTCCTGGATTTCAGCAGCTCCTTACAGTAGCTACAAACGGGAGCATAGGAGATATTTGTGATATAGATGCATGTTTCACAAGAATTGGTGGGAAAAACACTCGAGAAATGTCAGATGTAAAATATGGCGGAGCGTTTATGGAATATGGAAGTTATACAATGCTTCCAATATTTAAACTATTTGGCACAGAATACGAGGACATAAGGATAGATTCCATTCTTGGTGAAGGCGGAATTGACAGATTCACGCGAGTACAGTTTTTATATAAAGATCGAATGGCTACATCAAAAACAGGAGCCGGAGTAAAGTCTGAAGGACAACTTGTAATATCAGGGACAGAAGGATACATAATTGCTCAATCTCCCTGGTGGCTCATTCAGAGCTTTGACGTGAGATACGAGGATCCCGATAAGGTAGATCACTACGATTCACCATTTATCGGTGGCAGCGGTTTTAGATATGAGATCGCGGAATTCCTTGGCAAAATCAATAAGACAAGTGGCACGGATTATAAACTAACATCCCAGGAATCAATAGCTATGGCTAAAGTCGTAGAAAAATTCATGGGAATTCGAAGGCAACAGCAAGGCTGGTAGGTATTTTTAAAGAAATAAAGCAGGCAGCAGGGCTTGAAGATAGGTATTTTTAGATGTAATGCAGGCAGTCAGCTGTTAGATATTTTTATGAAGCATTGTAGGTATCAGGGCGGTTATACTGACGGTGCCAAAGATGCGGACATATTGAGGGGAAGGTAGTTACATCAAGAGATTGGTGTGATGTGGCGAAGCTCGGTCAAAATGCGCAATCAAAATACAACTTGACAATAGCAAAGTTAAAAGATAATATGATTACTGTTCAAATGCCATAAAGGTATCCGGGCAAATCGCTCAAATAGTTCCATGAATACTACTAATTATCAGGGATTGTTGTATGAAGTTTTGTTCTGCTGATTGCTTATTATAGTAATTAGTAAATCTGATTAATTCTTCGTCCTTTATGGATATTTGAAATGGTAGTCATAAAGGAGGATAATTATGTATGACAGAAGACACTATTGTAACTATTAACAGGGAACACAAGGACAGACTCTTTAACTTTATCTTTGGAACAGAGGCTAATCGAAAATGGACATTGCAACTGTATAACGCTGTTAACGGTTCAGACTATGAGGATGAGACACAGATAGCATTCAATACACTTCAGAATTACTTATATGTAAGTATGAAAAATGACACATCGTTTGTCATAGCAGGAAGTATGAATTTGTATGAACATCAATCTACATATAATCCCAATATGCCATTAAGGATGTTAAGATATTTAAGTAGTCTGTATTCAAAATATATTGCTGATAATTCGCTGGATATTTTTGGAGAAACAATAATACAGTTACCGGTACCAAAACTTGTGGTATTCTATAATGGAGATAGAGAAGTAGATGATGAGACAACACTTCGATTAAGTGATAGTTTTTTACCTGAGCAGAAAGGTAGATCTGACATTGAAGTTAAGGTGAGGATGCTTAATATAAATAGCGGGCACAACGATAAGATATTTCAGGTCTGCAAACCACTTAGTGAATATTCGTGGCTCATTGACAGAATAAAAAAAACTAAGAACCTGGAAGGCATAGAAAACGCTGTGACTAAAGCTATAGACCAGATGCCAAATGATTTTGAAATTAAAAGATTTCTCACCAGTTTTAAACAGGAGGTTATTGATATGATGCTTGCAGAAGAACAGGAAATCAATGCACTTGAACTAATAGCTAAGGCGAATGAGAAAAAAGGTAAAATAATTGCCAGGTATGAGGATGGCATGTCGATAGCAGAGATTGCTAATAGAATGAACATTTCTACAAAATTTGTAGAGAATATGTTAACTGAAGCAGGTTTACTTAAATGATTTTAGGTTCAAAGGTAATGGTATAAGAAATAATAGAATAAGACAAATTAAGCGCAGCGTAGGCTGCGCTTTTATAATACAAAAAATGATGACTTTTTGTGGGCAAAAGCGGAAATCGCCCACAAAAATCCTGCCTTCGGCAGGACACGCCCCTCGCTTCGCGAGGACCTGGTCCAATACGATTCCCGTTTTTCTGAGGAAAACAGGAATCTATACATTATTAAGAATTTATAGGTATATCTTCGAATGAACAAAACAAGAGGAGAACTATCAAGTTAACTAAACTGAATTGAACATTCTACTAACTATGTTTATAATATTACTTTAGATGTAATAACATTAAAAGGAAGGCAGATTATACCTAATGGGAATGTACCTGGATCCAGGAAGTGAGAGCTTTGTAAAAGCTATCAAATCTGATATATACATAGATAAAACCGGATTACTTGATATATTGAATTCGAATATTGGAAAAGAGAAGTGCTTTTTCGCAGTTAGCCGTCCGAGCAGATTTGGCAAATCCATGGCGGCAGGAATGATGGATGCTTATTACAGCCTTGGTTGCAATTCCAGGGAATTGTTTCAGAGCCTGGAAATCAGTAAGAAAGAAAACTTCGGAATATTTTTAAACAAATATCATGTTCTTCATATAGACATGTCTACTTTCCTGAATGACGCAAAAGAGGGTGAAAATCCTGTCGACAACATGAACGATACTGTGCTGAATGAATTTAAGGAGGAACATTCAGATATAATAGATGAGACGATTACTACTGTTCCTAAAGCTATTGAAAAAGTTTGGAAGAAAGATGGAATAGGATTCATCATTATCATTGATGAATGGGACTGCATTATTCGCGATGCAAAAGATGATAATAAACTGATAGAGTATTATCTTAAATATCTTCGTGGATTTTTTAAAACCGAGGAGGCTAAAAAGTGTGTTGCATTAGGCTATATTACAGGTATATTGCCTATAAAAAAATATGATGGTGAATCTGCGATGAACAATTTTAGCGAATATACAATGATTTCGCCCAAAAATCTGGCGCCATACTTTGGATTTACAAGAAAGGAAATAGAGCCATACCTGGAAAAGTATGATATGGAATTAGAAAAAATAGAGAAATGGTACGACGGGTATGAAATGGAAACGCTTAATGCGGACAGAACCAGATCCTATGTTCATATGTACAATCCAAATTCTATAGTAGATGCTATTACTTTTAACAAAGTCGAGTCCTATTGGAAAAATACTGCGGGATTTAGACAACTAAATGATTACATTGGGTTAAATAAAGACGGACTTAAAGAAGCAGTCATTCATATGCTTTCGGGGGAAAAGATTCAGGTTGATGTCAGTACATTCCAAAATGATCTGACCAGTTTTTCATCAAAGGATGATGTTTTGACGGCCTTGATTCATATGGGGTATTTAGGATTTGATTCCAGGACAAATGAAACTTATATTCCTAATGAAGAAGTCAGGGAGGTATTTAGCAGTGCAATAAAGGTAGGAAAATGGGAGGAAATCGCGGAGGCACTCAGAAACTCAGAAGAACTACTGGAAGCATGAACATAAGTCATAATAGAGTGTCGATAATAGATAGTTAAGCGCAGCGATAGCTGCGCTTTTATAATACATAAAAACAGGAGAAATAGTGTACAAACTAGGCTATACGCAAGGCGTATATGATATGTTCCACATAGGACATTTACACATTATAAATAACGCAGCAAAGAGGTGCGAGAAGCTTATAGTTGGTGTTAATTCCGACAGTCTTGTTCAGCAGTACAAGAACAAGATAACAGTTATTTCGCAGGAAGACAGAGCTGAGATCATCAGAAATCTCAGAAGTGTTAATGAATGTGTAATTGTCGACACACTGGATAAAGTTCAGCTATATGAGAAATATCATTTCGACGCTGTATTTATCGGTGATGACTGGAAGGGCGATGAAAGGTGGATACAGACTGAGAAAGACTTAAAGCCATACGGGGTAGATGTTATATACCTTCCGCATACGCCGAATATATCCAGTACGCTTCTTAGGGTAGAAATTCCCAGACGAGTTGACGATATATAATAATCTAAAATATATGAAAAGTAGTGATGATAAATATATACAGATGAGAAAAAGAAAAGCAGGCACATTAAGCTTGCTTTTTCGAATAATGTGGCTTTTGCCTGTCAAGAAGAACAGGGTGGTTTTTTCTTCCTACGAAGGAGATGGTGGCTTTTGCTGCAATCCAAGATATATAGCTGAAGAATTGCATAGAAGAAGGCCTGATCTAGAGATAGTATGGCTTCTTCATGATACTACAAAAGAATTTCCTGAGTATGTCAAGAAAGTAGAAGATAGTACTTTAAATACCGTGTATTACCTGGCAACAGCCAGAATCTGGATCGACAATTACAGAAAACCTTATGGAACACTTAAACGTAAGGACCAGCTATATATTCAAACCTGGCATGCAACAATTGGATTTAAGGCGGTCGGTCTATACAGAGGAGATGCATTTCCTACAATAGCGCGGATGGTCAGTGAATGGGATTCTAATTTGGCTGATTACTTTCTGACTAATTCACAGTATTGTGATGATGTATATCCTAAAAAGCTTCTTTACAGCGGACCAACGTTAAGGGTGGGATCACCTAGAATTGATCCAATGATTAACAATAAAGATGAATTATATAAAGCTATAAGAGAAAAGCTCGGTCTTGATATCAGCTGTAAATTATTACTATTTGCTCCAACCTTTCGGGGAGGTAATCAGCAAGGGAAAAAGCAGGTAATAGCTGAGACTCCACAAATAGACTTTGACAGATTGATAAAAACTTTAACGGACAAATACAACTGTGAATGGAAGGTGCTGCTAAGACTTCATCCACAATTGTCTGCAAAATTGGACAAAATGCCTCTCCTATCAGAGGATGAGAGATTGATAGATGTAAGTCAAATGCCTGATATTAGCGAAATAATGGGCGGATGTGACATGGTGATAACAGACTATAGCAGCTGCGCATTCGATGCAGCTTTTGCTGGAATTCCGGTATTACTTTTCGCGGATGATGTACAGGAATATGTTAAAAATCGTGGTCAGTTTATGTGGAAAAGAGAGGAACTGCCATTTGATATAGCGGAAGATAATGACTTATTAAATAAGAATGCAGAATTATTTAATGAAAACAGATATAGAGAAAATGTAGAGTCCTTTATGCATAAATATTGTGTTGTTGAGGAAGGGCATGCAAGTGAGAGAGTGGTGGACGTGATACTGGATAATTATGCTGAGGAATGATATCTGAGGAAGAGTAACTAGAAGGTGATGATTTAAGAATTATGCAGACAAATGTATTACATTGGCTAGACAATACTGCAAAAAGATATCCAAATGAAATGGCTATCATAGACGAAAATTACAGCATGACATGGAGTCAATATAGAAAAAAGAGTCTCGGGATAGCAAAAGCGATAATTGAAATGAATTATGGGCCAAAGAGACCGATTGTTGTTTATTTAGATAAAAGCGCAGCTGTTTTAGTTTCTTTTATGGGGACTGCATATAGCGGGAACTTTTATTCGCCAATTGACACGACAATGCCAAAGGCAAGAGTAGAAAAAATACTTGAAATACTAGAACCTGGGTTAATAATTACTTCGAGAAATCTTTTTTCTGCCATTAAAAAATTGGACTACAAGGGAGAAATAATAGTCTATGAAGATATTAGATGTGTAGATGATTTTGGAGATGTGCTTGAAATACAAGAACATATTTTGGATACAGACCTTTTATACGTTTTATTTACATCAGGATCCACTGGAGTGCCTAAAGGAGTATGTATATCTCATGGAAGTGTAATTGATTATATTGACTGGGTGGTAGATACGTTTTCAATTTCATTTGATGATTCTTTCGGAAATCAAGCGCCTTTTTATTTTGACAATTCTATTTTGGATATATACTCATCTATGAAATCAGGTGCGGCGCTGTATCTTATTCCTAGGAAACTATTCTCACAACCTGTCCCATTGTTAAACTATTTGAAGGAAAAAGAAATAAGTACTATTTTTTGGGTTCCTTCTGCTTTGATAGTAATATCAAAACTGAAAGCGCTTCGCAATGTGGATTTAACAGGAACGTTAAAAAGAATACTATTTTGTGGTGAGGTTATGCCAAATAAGCAGCTGAATATTTGGCGAAAGTTTTTACCGAATGTTTTGTATGCTAATTTGTATGGACCTACTGAAATCACGGATGCATGTACCTATTATATAGTAGACAGAGACTTTAGGGATGATGAACCGCTTCCTATTGGAAAACCAATGCGAAATACGGAAATAATGGTGTTGGATGAAGAAAACAAACTAATTTCAGATGAAGGAAAACCAGGAGAATTATGTGTTAGAGGTAGTTGTCTTTCTAAAGGTTATTACAATAATAAAGAGAAAACAGATTCTGCTTTTGTCCAAAATCCGATAAATGATTCTTATCCTGAAAAAATATATCGTACTGGTGATATAGTTCAGTATAACGAAAAGCACGAGTTGGTCTATATGTCTAGAAAAGATTATCAAATTAAGCATATGGGTCACCGTATTGAACTGGGAGAGATTGAAACAGCAGTTTCTTCTTTGGAGGGAGTATCACAATGCTGCTGCCTTTATGATGAACAGCGTTGTAGAATCACGCTATTTATTGACAAAGAGATACCTAAAGAAGAGATTAATCAAATGCTTATGAATTTGATTCCTGCATATATGTTTCCTGGTAAAGTGATAGTGATGAGAGATATGCCAATGAATGCGAATGGAAAAATAGATAGGGTTCGTTTAAAGGAATTGTTGTGAATTATACATCATTTAAGAAAGTTATTGTGATTGGCTCTTGGAACGTGGCAGAGGGAGTCTTGCGAATAGTTGAAAGAAAGAAAAAGGATTATCTGTATGACATCTTATACATTGATAATGGCGATGCTTTATATAGTCCAGCCGGAAGATTTGCTGATAAAGTTGGCATTGCTCATATAAGGGAGACTGAACACGATAATCTTACGAAATTCTTTTCTTCTATTACTGAGAAATCATTGATAATAAGTGTTGGGAATTACTATTTGTTTCCGAAGGAAATTGTAGAAAAAGAACATATTGTCATTATAAATTTTCATAATGCTATTTTGCCTAATTATCCAGGGAGAAATGCTGCTACGTGGGCTATTTATATGGGAGAAAAAACCACAGGTATTACGTGGCATTACGTATCCAGTGGAATAGACGATGGCGCTATTATAAATCAAGAGTTCTGCCAAATTGATGGAGATGAAAAGGCGTATCAGCTAGTGAGTGATCAGATGAAGATCTCCATATGTGGATTTGAGAAGTGTATTGATTTAGTTTTACTTGAAAAAGCAAAAGTTACTAATCAGGACATAGAATCTAGTAGAAAAATTTATTATTCCGATGAGATACCACAAAATGGATTGTTTTCGATTCATGATAATCCAGATAAAATTTATAGATTGTTAAGGTCCATTGATTATGGCAAAGCTTCAGTATTTCCTCCAGCAAAATTTATAATAGATGGAAAACTGAGAGAAGTGATTCGTTATCGCATTTGCCAAGAAGATGCAAAAGCCAATAATGTCATATCGCTGAAATTTGGGAATGGTAAGTACTTATTGATACGATATAAAAATTCTGAGGAGGAATCATATTGACTGGACAGTTGAAAGGATTACGAAATCCAAGATTGTGGGATTATATTGCAGTGAAATCTACTGATAGTATCTCTAGGGGTGGGTGGTACTCAAGTTTTGGAGGTAAACCTTTTTCTTCAGAGGAAATGGAACAATACGTCAGTAATACGAAGGATAAGCTCGTACCTTATCTATCACAAGAGAAAAAGGCCTTAGAGATTGGTGGTGCCTCCGGGTTAACGATGTTCGAAATAGCTCCTTTTGTAAAAGAGTATATTGGAACTGATATGGCTAAAGAAAACTTGCGAATTAATCAGGAGTACATTGAAAGTAATGGCATTTCAAATATTAAACTTATAAATTGTTCTGCTGATAAGTTAAAAGAAGCGGTACACCAAGAGATGGATATTATCATCATTAATAGTGTATGTCAGTATTTTCCAAGTATGGAGTATTTTGAAGATGTGATAGAAAATTGTATTTCCATGATTGGCACGGGGGTATAGTTTATCTGGGCGATCTTTTAGATAGTCAAAAGCTTAGCGAGTTTATAGATGAACTTAAGCTTTTTAAGGCAAATAATCCAAATATTGATATGGTTAAAACTGATCGTTCAGATGAGTTATGGATTAGTAGAGACTACTTTGAGACAATAACAAAAAGATTTGATCAAATACAGGATGTTTCTGTGAGTGATAAAGCTGGCGACATTGTTAATGAGCTTACTAAATATAGATATGATGTGATATTAAAGCTTTAAGGAGAGCCAAAATGGAAGAAAGGATATTAAAAGTTATTGATGGTATCAACGAGGAGATTAGGGATTATAAAGGGGATAATCTTTTTGAAGCAGGATTGCTTGATTCTTTTCAAGTAATTGATCTTGTTAATGCTTTGGAAGAGGAGTTTGACATCGAGATAGATGCCAAATATGTCATTGAAGAAAACTTCAAAACAATAGAGGCTATTGTTTCTCTGATGCAACCACTTGATAAGTGGAGGACATAGCTAATGGTAATAACCACTAATGACACTAGAAAATTTATCGAAGATTTTGAGTGCCCTCTTTATATATATGGAGCAGGAAGAATTGGATATAGAGTTGCGTGGTTTTTAATAAAATGTGGGATTGAAGTAAATGGTTTTTTGGATCGAAATATAGAGGTTGATTCAGAAAAAAAACGAAGTATTATGGTTGAGGAGATTTTGTTACCTATTGAATCACCAACGTTTCTGCAAACTCTGAATCAACATGTTCGTGTAATTTCTGCAATAGCTGATCCAGAGAAAGTAATTAATTCTATTTTTGAACTATATTCTAATTCGGTCAACAGCTCAAATATTATCCTGCTCACTCCCTATAATAATGATTTTATACATGGTGATAAGAGAATAGATTTCAATACGATGCTATCATATTTTAGAGCAAAGCTTGTACGAAAAGAATTACCTTCTATTCTTTCAAACAGTTGTAATGCTGGAATGATTTATAACATGTTAGGTGAAAGGGTGATATTTAAATCACCAACTATAAATACGCATATTGGACCAAAGGATTTTATTAAAATTTGTAAAGAACCACGAAAATATCTATCGAAAGACATTAGTTTTTCTCATTATGGATTATATAACGGGCAAAAGACAATAATTGGAAGGATCGATGATGTATTTGTATATTTTCTTCATGGGGATGACGAGAATCAGGAATATCAAAGAGCTTTGAAAAGATGGAACAGACTAAGGAAAGCTGTTGATTATGACAATTTAGCATTTGTTATGGAAGAGACTTATGAGAGAGAGCCCATTACATACAAAGAAGCAAAAGACTATTGTGAAATTAAAAATAAGCATCTTCTTTTACTACGAACCCGAATGTTTGGGGAGTTAAATAATACTATTTGTATCAACCATAACAACTTTAGAGAAAGGGGGATTGTAGTAGAAGAGTGGTTTGATTTATTGGGGTGGATCAATGAATAATATGATAAAATGTGTTGGCTTTTTACATGAACTAGAGCCAAGAGAATGTGTATATGGCTACGATGCGTGAATAGGCACATAATGTCAAGCTACTTTTGGGTCAATTCCAAGATTCTTGGTATCTAATATGAGCGAGATTTAGTTGACTTTGAGTTGAGAAAATATCTAAGGAAGAGTAACATGGCAGAATATAAACAGTGGAGAAATGAAGATAGAACTTTTTTGAAGGATGTTATACCGTTGGATACTCCATACAATCTAAAGGTCGAGGTGTCTTCGCTGTGTAATGCCCGCTGTGTTTATTGTGCACATTCCAAGCCAAATCACGGTGTATATGAAGGAAACATGTCCTTGGAACTAATGGACAGAATCCTCTCAGACTCCAAAGAATTCCCACGTAAATATAAGGTGATGGAAATGTTCTCCTTTGGAGAATCCATGTGTAATCCAAACCTAGAACAGATGATTTCAATGGCAAAAGAAGCTGAAGTTGCTGATAAAATCAACTTCACTACGAATGGTCTTCTCATAAATAAAGAGAGAGCAGATAAACTGATTGCCTCAGGTGTTGACATAATCCGTATTTCACTTCAGGGTCTTGATGCACCGGCTTATAAAAAGACTTGTGGGATCAAAGTAGACTTTGACCGTTTTGTAGATAATCTCAAGTATCTTTTTGATAATCGTGGCAATATATCGGTACGAATGAAAATAGCTGATATAGCTATTGATGACGTTCCAGATGGCGAAAAGAAGTTTAATGAAATTTTTGGACCAATCGCTGACAGCATTTTTATTGAGAAGATAATTCCTATGTATGCGGATATTGATTACAACACAATTGATGGCGAAATCTATGAAAAGGCCATCAATGGTCGAGAAAATGTCAAGCAAAAAGAAATACATACAGTATGCAATCGACCATTCTATAGATTCAGAGTTGCAGCTGACGGCAAAGTAACAGCAGCGTGTTGTGACATTCCCAACGATTTCTATTTTGGAAATATTTATGAAGATTCACTTGTGAACATTTGGAATAGTGAAAAGAGAAAACAACTTCTAAGGATGCAACTGGAAGGCAAGCGGTTTATGCATCCTATTTGTAAGCAATGCACTATTCCGAATGATATTACTACAGAGGCGGATATACTGGATCCTTGGGCGAAAGAGTTGTTAAAAAAATTGTAAGGGATTTAAGTGGAACAAGCATATAAACACGAAATAGAACAATTTAAAACAGCATTTTCCTGGTTAAAAGATAAACGCATAGTATTATATGGAATAGGGAGATATACAGCGACGATTTTATCTGAACTCAGTAACCAATTTGATTTTGTTGGTCTATTGGATAAAGATCCAGAGAATATTGGAAAAGAGATTAATGGCATAAAAGTTGTAGATTTGAAATATGCAGAGAAAAATGCGGACTTAATTATTATTAATACTCAGGAAATGTATTGGAATACAATTCTTAGGCGCATTTCAGGATCCCAAATTCCAATATACTTTAGGAGTGGTCAGCAAGCGATTAGCATAGACTCTTCAATTCGTGATGCTGACCCTTACTGGGAATTAGATGGTGATGGTATATACCAAAAGGCATTAAACTATGATGTGGTTTCATTTGATATTTTTGATACTATCATAATGAGGAAGACACTTTTGCCTAAAGATGTTTTTTTAATACTTGAGAAACGGGCGTATGAAGAAAAAGGTATTTATGGAGAAATTGCCAAGACGAGAACTGAGATAAATGCTATATGTATAAATGAGCTATTGAACTTTGACGAAATTTATGATTTGGTGCAAGAAAGGCTGAATTTATCTAACGACGATAAGGAATATCTAAAAAAACTTGAGATGTCTATTGAAAAAGATATTTCAATACCTCGCCTTGCTATTGTTGAACTGGTAAATAGAATTGCAAAAGATAAAGATGTATTCCTGATTAGTGATATGTATTTGCCTATAGAATTTATTAAAGAATTATTGACGAATGCAGGAGTAGACTCTAATTTAAATATCTGGATTTCATGTGAAAAGAAGGCTACCAAGAAGCAAGGGGATTTGTGGGAACTATACAAAAAGACTCTTGGGAAGAAAAAGGCTTTGCATATTGGCGACAATGAACAAAGTGATGTTGCTATTCCCTCACAACTGGGTATTGATAGTATCCATATATTAAGTGCATTTCAACTTTGGGAAAAATCTACCATGTCAAGAGTACTATCAAAAATTTTGACAAAGGATGATTTTTGCGCTGGATTAATAGCTGCTAGGCTGTTTGAAAATCCATTTGCACTCAAGCAAAATAGCGGACATGTTGTGATTGGTGATAGCAAAACGCTTGGTTATGTATACTTTGGCTCTTTAATCTACGTTTTCTTGAAGTGGATCATGGATCAAACTAAAGAAAAAGGAGGCAGACCATTCTTTTTGGCAAGAGATGGTTATTGGCTAAAGAGAGACTATGACTACATGCAGAATCTGTATTCAAAGGGACTTGAGAAGGCAAACAATTCTTTATCATCAGATTATTTGGCAATTTCGAGACGAATTGTATTAGTTTCTGCGATAGATGAACCGGATGGCTGGGAAAGATTAATTTCTTTTTCATTTATAGGTGATTTTAAATATTTTTGCAGAACAAGGTTGAGTTATGAACTTCCTGTCGATGATGAACATGCACATGAAAATATAACAATGCCGATTGATTATAAAAAAGTTAATGGGTGGTTAGAATCTTATAAAAAAGATATAATAGCTGATCTTGAAAAACAGAAGAAAAGGTATATGAAATACTTAGAGAATAAAAAGTTATCTGAGCAGGATTTTGTTATTGATCTGTGGTTCAACGGTAATAATCAGCTATATCTTTCAAGGACTATAAAGAAGCATTTGACAGGTCTTTATTTAGTTGCAAATTTAAGTCCTGAAAATAGTTGTGCTATTAATAATACTTTAATCCCATGTTTTCAAGAAGAAGATGATCCATTGGCACTAAAATCTTCTATACGTAAACAGGCTGCTTTTGTTGAATCTATCCTAACAGCGCCATATGGAATGATTTCATCTGTTAATGATGATGGGGCGTATATATGTGAACCTAAAATGGAGAATCAAAAAAGGTGGGTAATCAGAGTAAACATCAACGAAGGTATAAAGTCCTTTTTTAGGGATTATATCGATTTATGGGATGGAGAAATCACAACACAATTTGTGAATGATTTTTGGGATGAAATATGTGATAGAGGTATAGAACTTTCTGATAATCTGAAAAAGGATTTTTTCTGCGACAATGTATTGGTGAAAAGACAGGAAACAAGTGTCTTTGAATAACAATTAGGTATGATGAGATAAAATGATAGATTTTTCATTGGAACGCAAGAAAATAAGGTTAGTTCTCTTTGGCGCTGGACTATATTTCAAAAATCGAGCAAAGTATTTATTCGAGAAAAATGAAATTGTTGCATTAGTTGATAATGATAGGGAAAAAATAGGCACAGAATTCGCTGGTCATATTATAGCTGAACCGAGTTCAATTACAAAAACAGAATATGATTATGTTGTTGTAATGAGCATTCATTATCAAAAAATAAAAGAACAATTAGTGACATACGGAGTTAGTGATTCCAAAATTATTCAATATAACAACTTTGCGGCAAAATATATGCGAAAAAGAATTCATCATAATAGTACGAAAGACTGCGCCAGCTATCAGGGTTACAAAGTCTTATTGGCGTATACACAGATGAGTACTGGAGGAGCTGCTGAAGCAGTAAGAAATACTATTGATGTGTTATTAGAACTTAGAAACAATGTAGATTTAGCTGTTGATATTATTTCTAAACAGGAAGTAGAAATCTTTAATAAAAAGGGTGTAGATGTTATAGAAACAACAGACATTTATTCTGACTTGGAAACAATGGATGATGAATGGTTAGATAAATATGATTTGGTCATAGTAAATTCTGTAGACTTGATATTGTTTGCAACTGAAATATGCAGTATAAAGAAGACTATTTTATGGATACATGATCCACCATCTAGAATTAACACGGTAAAAGAGAGCTATAATTTTAAACCAGATTGGGAAGATAATTTAATTGTTTATGCTGTTAGTGATTTGGCAAAAAAAAGTTTTATAAATTTTTTTCCTACGGTAAAAAATGTGGGTATTTTACATTACGGCATACATGGCTATTCAATAAGTACTGGAAAAAAAGAGCGAAGGGAAAAACTTCATTTTGCAGTAATAGGTGCTTTTAGCTATATAAAAGGGCAGGATATTATGCTCGATGCAATAGATTTACTTCCTGAAGATGTACAAAAAAAAATAGAGGTTTGGTTTGTTGGCACTTGCGATTCTCAAAATCCACTGTTAAGTAGAATTAAGGCGAGTAATTGTGCAAGTTATAAAGGATACTTTGAAAAAGATGAGATGGGTGCACTTTATGAGAGTATAGATGTTGTGGTTTCTTCATCAAGAGAAGACATGCTTCCGACAGTACTTGCTGAAGGAATGTCACACAAAAAAGTATGCATGACCTCTGATGCTACTGGTATAGCAACTTATATTGATGATGGTATTAGCGGTTTAGTTTTTAAAAGTGAAGATTCATGCGGGCTTGCAAAAAAAATCGAATGGTGTATTGATCACAAGGATGAATTAAAAGTAATAGGAGAACGCGGAAGGATGATTTTTGAAAAATACTTATCTATTAAGGAACTTAAATTTAATATTAACAATATACTAAAACTTATGACGCTGTCATAGATGCAACATTAATAAAAAATATCCTATATACAGAGAATTTGAAAGTGAATTTATGGAGAATGCGTTGAAAAAATATATTATATTTGGTGCTGGAGCGCTTGGAAACAGAGCAGTTGCTAAATTCGGAAGGGATAACATAAGCTTTTTTATCGATAATAACCCTGAGCTATGTGGGAAATACAAGGCAGGTATTGAAATAAAAGATATTCATACTATTATTGATAGTCAAAATGATTCAACTATTGTTATAGCAAGTAGACATTGGCGGGCGATGGAAAAGCAGCTTAACGATTTAGGAATAGAAGACTATGTGATTTATAGTCAGAATGCGTACTTTGATACTCCTGATATTATATACAATCCGTATTTAGATAGAAGGAATGATACCGATGGTGGCGCTAAAGTATTGGAGATAAATTCTATCACTCAGGAATTATATAAAAATGGAGAAATTAGTTTTTTTAATCATATTGAAATTGAAACTGTAAATAGGTGTAATGGTATTTGCTCTTTTTGTCCAGTGAATGCAAGGATAGATTCTAGGAATTATTCCATAATGGATCCCAAATTATTTGAGAAGATTATTAATGAATTAGAAGAATATTCATATTCAGGGCGCATCGCTTTATTTTCAAATAATGAGCCTCTCTTAGATGAAAGAATAATAGACTTTCACAAATATGCAAGAGAACACTTACCTAAGGCAAGAATGCACTTATGTACTAATGGGACTCTTTTAACTGTGGAAAAGTATAAATCGCTAATGAAGTATTTAGATGAATTAATCATTGATAACTACAATCAACAATTGGAAATTATTCCTAGTGTAAAAAAAATTCTTGAGTATTGTAAAGGTAATTCTGATTTGGAATATCGTACGACAATAGTGTTAAGAAAAACAGAAGAAATAATGACTAGTAGAGGTGGAGATGCGCCGAATGTAAAAAATATAGAAAAGTATCCAAATGCAAGTTGTATACTTCCTTTCACGCAGATGGTAGTAAGACCAGATGGAAAAGTTTCGTTGTGCTGTAACGATGCGCTTGGAAAGATGACAATGGGTGATTTAAATACTGACTCATTGGAGAACATTTGGAATGGAGAGAAATTTGAGCAGATAAGAAAAAAAATACTGGATGGAAGAAAGAACATTGAACGCTGCAAATATTGTGACACATTATACTTAATATAGGAAAGGATTTTTTAATTGAAATCAATTAGTATTGATGATCTTAAAGCTAAGCATGTATATATTTATGGTGCCGGAACTTATGGCTCTATTACAAAAAAGATATTAAGCGAAAACAGCATAGATGTAGAAGGATTTATTGATTCAAATGCAACAATGATTAAAAGTTTTCAAGGCAAGTCAGTTATTCTTCCAGAACAAATACCTGAGATAATGGATAGAGTTATTTTAGTTGCGAGTTTAAATCATATACAAGAAATGATGGATAAATTAAATAGCTTAAATGTAAAAGACTATTATTCGATTGATGAAGTTTTGGATGCAGGTAGTTATTCTGATTATTTCAACGAGTATGAAAAAGAAATTATTGAAAAAAAAGAACGATATAAAGCGAAGCTCAGTGGTTTAAATAGTTATAAAATAATAATATCTAACATAGATCTTGTAGTAACTGAGTATTGTAACCTAAGTTGTCATGGATGTGGGAGTCTTATGCCACTATATAAAAAACCAGAGCATATATCTTTAGATGAGATAATGGTTCCATTTGATAGGTATTTGGATTCGATTGATGAATTATTGGAATTGAGAATACTGGGTGGAGAAACATTCCTTTACCCAGACCTAGCAGCGCTTCTTAAACATGTAATAAATAGCGAAAAGATAAAAAAAATAATTATTTTTACCAATGCAACGATTATTCCAGAAGATGATGTAATGGAACTGATTGCAAATGAAAAGGTGTCAATACATGTTGCTAATTATGGAAGAGTGAGTAAAGAGCTGGACAAATTAATTGCGGTATGCGATGAGAACAATATTAGGTATTATGTACATGATTATCTAGAATGGAAAGATATGGGAAATCTCGACTTTAGAGATTACGATTCTAAAAAGCTTAGAGAGTTATTCATGAGCTGTGACAATAAAAATTGCTCTTCATTCTATAGAGGAAAAGTGTATGTATGTCCAAGAGCGGCACATGGAGAGAGACTAGGATATTTCAAAAACCGAGAGGATGAGGTAATTGATTTCAACATTGAAAAGCCTATAGAAATGATTAGAAAAAAAATTAGAGATATGTCGAGAAAAAATTGTTATAGTGCCTGCAATTATTGTTCTGGCAATAATATATATAATAAAACTATTACTGCAGCTCAACAGATAAACAAGGAATTGACATGGAAATAATAGTTTATGGAGCTGGATCAGTTGGACAGCATTTAACTGAACGTTTAAATAATTATTATGCTCATTCCACGAGGATTTCAGCAATTTTAGACAAGAATAAAACTGTTACATTGAATGGAGACACGGTTACCGATATTAAAGAATGTGACAAAAGGTTGCCAATTGTAATAGCTATTGGATCTAGAAAAAAAGCTATGGAAGCTTTCCTTTTTTTGGAATTCAACGGATTTAAGGACGTTTATTTATATATACGGAAGGATAATCCACCGTATGGAGAACTAGCGGATTTCCTTGGCAATGAATGCATAAAAATTGACAACTACGATTGTGATCTCATACCACATGTTGAGTTACATGCTATTGATAGCTGTAATCTTAATTGTCGTGGATGTGCGCATTTTTCACCTTTATATAATTCAGATGAGTTTGATTTTGGAGAAAGGATTAGAGATATAGAAATGCTTTCTCAGTTGAGTACGAATATTCTTTCTTTTTTTATTTTAGGAGGTGAACCATTCCTTAATCCCCAGTTGAAAGAGTATATAATTGCTGCAAGAAAGAGTTTTCAGAAGTCCGATATAGAAATAGTAACTAATGGTACTTTGCTTTTAGCATGCGATGAAGATATATTGAATGCAGCTAGAGATAATCGTGTAGTGTTAGCGATTTCTATTTATGAAGCAACTAATAAGATTCTTGATAAAATCCTTCTTAGGCTCCAGAAGTCAAATGTTGAATATATTTTAAAATCATACGATATAAAGAATATCTTTAATAAACCGCTTGTACTAGATAATAATACATCCCTAAAAAAATACTGTATGTCAGATGGGTGCGTTAACATTGCAGATGGTAGAATCGCAAGATGTCCAACACTAATGTATGTAAGTGCACTAAATAGGAGATTTGGAACTAAATTTCCAAATAAAGGAATATACTTGATCAGCGATTTCAAGGATGCTGAATCATTAAATCGAGCTATGAGTGAGCAGGTTGAATTATGTGATTATTGTGTAGAATCTAAAATACTATGGTCACGATGTGATAATGAAATACAATTAAGCGACTTTGTTAGCTTTTAATGGCAATGTACAACTAGTTTATTGAAGAGAATAGGGACTAATCTTGCTAATAATATATGGAGCGGGAAAACAAGGGTTACGAATATTATATATACTTGAAGACTATGGTGTTAAAGTGGATGGCTTTCTGGATCGCGACAAAAGAAAAGTAGGGGAAACTATAGATTCAGTAACCTGTTTTTCTTTAGAATGCGAAAAAGTAAAGAACGAGAAGGAATTGAAAATCATTATTTCTCCCAAAAAAAATAGTGGTATATATCGATTTTTGAAAACAATTTTTCCTAAAAGTAAAATCTTATATTGGGAAGACATAAAAGGTGATTATCCTTTGAAGATTTCGAAGGAAGTAGATTTAAATAAAATAAGAACCACATATTTTGATATTAGGAAAAAAATGTATGAGGATACTAGAAATAAACAATAGTGATCTTGTCGGGCGAGCATTTAATGGCTATGATCTACACTGTAAGTTGAACAAAACAGGACATGAAGCGTATATGTTAGTTGTAGACAAATACAGTAATGATGCTACAGTCGAAAGTATGGATATTTCATTATTTGAAAGAGAAAGAATACGATTTATTGAAGAGAAGCAGTGTTTAAATAATATTTATTATCCGTATGCAGCTTCACTAGTAAAGAATGAACATTACATCAATTCAGATATATTACACTACCATTTTACCTATCATCAGATGTTTTCATTATACGATTATCAAGAAATAATGGATGCCAGAGCTGTATGGACGATTCACGACTTATGGATGATTACTGGTAATTGTATAAATCCACCTAAAAGGTGCAAAAAATGGCAAACTCAATGCTTCAATTGTGATAATTATGATAATGAGTATTTTCCGATGAAGGAAGATAACACTAAAACTATGTGGACTATAAAAAAAGAATGTTTGGGAAAAATTAATCCACATATCATTGTGGCTTCAGAATATATGAAGCGTTGCTTAAATAGTAGTCCAATTACAAAGCATTTTTCAAAAATACATATCATTCCTTTTGGTATAGATCTAGAACTATATCAAAAAAAGGAGAAAAAGAACTCAAAAGAAATAACCATAGGCTTTCGTGCAGAGGATGAGTATATAAAAGGATGTGACCTTCTTTATGATGCACTACGCAAGGTTTGTACAACTAGTACTATAAAGCTAAGCTGCGTTGGCAATGGAAAAGTTCCTAATGATATAAAGAATAAATTTGAATTAACCGAACATGGATGGATGTTTAATAAAGAAGATATGGTATCGTTTTATAAGCGTTGTGACATATTTATAATACCGTCAAGGCAAGAGACGTTCTGTCTAATGGCGATAGAAGCGATGGCGGCTGGATGTTTGGTTGTATGTTTCAAAGATACAATAGTTGAAGAAGTGAGTGGAGCACCACAGAATGCGATTGCTGTGGACTATGAAAATACGGACGCTCTAGCAGTACAAATTGAATATTTAGTTGATAATAAGAATTATAGAGAAGAAATTATAGGTAATAGCCGAAGTTTTATCAAGAGATACAACATTGAAAACTATGTAGAGGCACATATAGAACTATTTGAAAATGTGATAACTAATTAAGTAAGATATTATGTAGTAGAGCATTTTAATAGTTGCATGGAAATGGAACATAAAAATCTCGTAGAAGAAATGTTATCAAATTGGAATAAGTACTATGATTCTGTCGTTGCACCTAATGGAAGCATATGGCTTAGGAAGGTTAGATAAAAGAGGGATTAACTCATTTTTAAAATGTACTAATTAGATGCTAACACTATATAGAAAGAATGTGGAAGGATATGACTTATAAGCCTGAGGTTTCCATAATTATTCCCATTTTTAATGTGGAAAAATATCTTGATAAATGTATCTCAAGTATTGTAATGCAGACATGGGAAAATATAGAAATAATACTGGTAGACGATGGTTCTTCAGATGAATGTGCTTCTATTTGTGATAAATATGAATGTGAAGATGCACGAATTAAGGTTATTCATAAGTCTAATGGTGGGCTTGTATCAGCGAGAAAAGCGGGTATGGTTATTGCCAAAGGAGACTATATAGTAAATGTTGACGGAGACGATTGGATCGAACCGAATATGGTAGAAAAGCTGTTGAAAAGAATTACGGAAGATCATTCAGATGTCGTACAATGTGGAATTCAATTTGAAGGAGATAGAAGCAAATTAATAAGATATGAGGATTTTGTTTATGATGTTAATGACTCTAATAGAAATGCTATTCTGACTAAATGGATGCAGGATAGGAGTGGTTTTGATAGTCCTGTGTTTACAAAAATATTTGAAAAGAGTTTTTTTATAAAAATATATAGTCTTGTTCCAGATACCATAAGGAGGGCTGAAGACTTTGTCTCTTATATTGAAACAATAAGGTTTGCAAGACGCCTTTCTTCTATAAATGATATCCTCATACATTATAGAATAAGGGAGGATTCTTTGTCGCATGCAAGGAATGTAGGAGAGCAAATCGTAAGTGTGGATGAATCCATTAATCATATCTATAGAGTTGTGAAAAATAGTAATGAATTTAGAGAGTTTCCTGATAATGAACTAGAGAAGTGGGTAGTTAGGAATAAGCTTTCATCAATGTATGTACAGCAAAAAAAAGATGCAGCTACAATACATAGATACAAGCTGAAAAAAATAGATAACTTGATAGATAAGAAGATAGTGTTATATGGCGCAGGTGCAGTAGGAAAAGATTTTTATTCGCAGATTGTCAAATATTCAGATATTAAACTTGTTGCATGGATTGATAAGCATTATGAGAAATATCGCTATGAATTTGCCAAAGTCTGCGCACCGGAATATATAAAAAGTAAAGATTTTGATTTGATTTTAATAGCAGTGATGGATCAAGCTGTTGCAAAACAAATAAAGAGCAGTTTAAAAGAGGATTACTCAGTTTCAGACGAAAAAATCATATGGCAGAAACCCACTAGTTTATGGGATGATTTTTCTTCAGTATAGAAATACAAAGAGTGTAATTTGTGTAATAAAAAGATAAATAACTGAAAATATACTATAAATCAGTTTATTAGGCTACTAGCATGTGTTATGGAGGCTTTGGGTGAAGAGAGCATTCCCGGTACATAAAATTGAACAAAATTCTAAAGTAATAATGTATGGTGCAGGTAAAAATGGAGAATACTTATTTTTGCAAAATCATAATCTTCAGTGGTGCCAGATTATTGATGTTTTAGATCAATCTCCTAAACCAGATTTTCCAGTCCATGTTAGTGATATTGATTACTCCTTTAATGATGTTGAATATGATTATGTATTAGTATCTGTAACAAATAATAAAATAAAAAAAGAAATAATAGATTATTTAAAAGAAAAAGGAGTAGAAGAAAAAAAAATTGTAGCTGACTTAAATTGTTATTATCCTGAAGAATTTGGGGATAAGGTTTTTTTTAGAAACAAATATATAGAAAATCCTGAGAGGCCGTTAAAGATAGGTTTTCATCCAGGAGGAGTAATGGGGGATAATATTATTTCTTTGCGATTATATAAAGAAATATCAAGAATTTCAGGAAAATGTATAATAGATGTATTTACAGTATTTAGAGAATTTCCAGAACATATTTTTAATGGACAAAAGAATCTTGGTCAGATAATATATCAAAATCCAAGGAAATGTGACTTATCAGGTTACGACTTGGTTATACAGTCATACTATGAGCCGGCTATTATTTCGTGTAATATAGTTAGTCTTAGAATGAAATCAAAGTTATTAGCGGAAGCTGTAATGAAATTATTCATTTACCAGATTACAGATTTTTTTTATTGCTATCCTGCTGAGTATATGAATAGAATTCAACTGGAACGTTCCAGGCTTAAAGGACTTTCATGTTACACGCTACTAGGAGTAAGCGGAGCGTTTGATATCAATGATAATTCAATAGACTTTCCTCTTGATATAAACTATGAGCATAATTACAGAATGCTAGGGCTTGGCACAAACTATGTAACATTTAACTATGGAGCAAGTGATACAACTGGAACGGGTAAGATACAGACTAAAGTATGGCCTTCAGATTATTATAAAACGCTCATACGAATGATAAAGCGTAAGTACCCCAATATTAGAATAATTCAGATTGGCTCAAAAGATGTTACAGCAATAGAAGGCGCAGATGATTATTTATTTGGATTAGATCTTGAAATAATAAAGTTTGTACTAAAAAACTCAGTATGTCATTTTGACTGTGAGGGTGGTTTGGTACATATGGCTTCGCAGTTAGGAACAAAGTGTTTTGTTTTATTTGGTCCAACCCCGGAAGCTTTTTTTGGATATAAGGAAAATACAAATATTACTTCAGATATCTGTCGGGAGTGTTTCGGTGTCATTCCAGATTGGTATACAAGGTGCTACAAGTATCCTGCACCGGTTTGTATGAAATCCATACATCCAGAACGAGTTTTTGATGCATTTTCTAGATGGTATGGGAAAGAAAAAAATAGTCAAGGCTAAAAATGAGGGATATCTTCAGATACATATGAAAAATATATTAGTTATTGGCGATGTTATGCTTGATATATATTGTGAAGGAAAAGTAAGCCGTATTTCGCCGGAAGCTCCAGTACCAGTATTCTTGAAAAGGGGAGAACATTCAGTTCCAGGAGGTGCTGCAAATGTAGCGGTGAATATTTCAGCAGCAGGACAGAATGCTTCTATTGTTTCGGTATGTGGTAGAGACGTGGCTGGCGAAAAACTTGATAAACAATTGAGAATGCATAATATAGATACATCTCTTATGTGTCAGTATTTAGATAGTACTATAACAAAGACAAGATTTATTGCTGATAATCATCAGCAACTTCTTAGAATGGATATAGAAAAAAAAGAGGAGTTATCTATTGATAAAGCAGATGAATTCATTTGCAAACTAAAAAAAGAGATATCACGTTTTGATGTAATTATTCTGTCTGACTATTTGAAAGGTTTACTTACGTTCTATTTTACACAACAGATTATTACTTTAGCGAAAGAAAACAATATTCCAGTTTTGGTAGATGCTAAAGATCCTGACGTTAAGAAGTATGAAGGAGCATATTTAATAAAGCCAAATAAAAAAGAACTACATGAATTAACTGGAGAAACAGTGGATTCTATTGGACAAGTTGTGAATGCATCAAGGAAGCTTCTTAATAAATGCAAGTGCAAATATGTACTGACAACATGTGGTGCAGATGGTATGGTTATGGCCTCTTCAAAAAAGGAATGGATAATATCTTCTGTAGCTAAAGAAATATATGATGTTTCAGGTGCAGGGGATACTTCAATAGCATACTTGGCTGTTGGGATAGCTAATGGAATGGAAATATCTGATGCTGTAAGACTAGCAAATGAAGCTGCTGGCATTCAGGTTGGAAAGATGGGAACAGCACCAGTTTTTATTAGCGAAATAAGGTGTGATAAAAAGAGGCAAACGATATTCCAAGTAAATCAAATCCAAGAATTAAAAGAATGTATAAAGAATGGTAAAGTCGTATTTACAAATGGATGCTTTGATATTCTTCATGTTGGTCATATTAGATACTTGGAGAAAGCATCAGAACTAGGGGATTATTTAATTGTCGGACTTAATAGTGATTCATCTATTAAACGTTTGAAAGGAAAGGACAGGCCAATAAATCCACAACAAGATCGTGCTGAAATGCTAAGTGCTTTAGGATTTGTTGATTATATTATTTTTTTTGATGATGATACACCATACAATCTTATTGATGAATTGTGTCCTGATATTTTGGTCAAGGGTGGTGATTATAGAATAGAAGACATAGTAGGAGCTGATCTAGTTGAGGAAAGAGGTGGAGAGGTAGTTATAATACCATTTGTAGAGGGCTATTCTACTACTAATTTAATTGAAAAAATATCGGAGGGGAATTAGTGAGTTATTTAGTTACGGGAGGTGCAGGCTTCATAGGGAGTAATGTAGTTGAAGCATTAAATCACAGAGGTATAGAAGATGTTATTATAGTAGATAATATTTCATCTACCGAAAAATGGAAAAACATATGTGGGAAGAAATATACGACCTATATACATAAGAAGGATCTTTGGCGTAGGATTGATGAACTAAATAATATAGATGCGATAATTCATATGGGTGCATGTTCTTCAACTACAGAAAGAGATTTTGATTATTTATGGAATAATAATTTTGAATATACTAAGTCATTATGGAATCTTTGCGCTGAGCGAAAGATTCCATTTATTTATGCCAGTTCAGCTGCAACTTATGGTGATGGAAGAAATGGTTTTGATGATGAAACGGATATTGATTTTTTTAGACCATTAAATGGTTATGGATACTCAAAACAATTATTTGATTTGTGGGTTAAGTATCAAGCAAAAACTTTTCCAAGTCAGCATGTTGGATTAAAGTTTTTTAATGTATATGGACCTGGAGAGTATTTTAAAGGCTCTATGGCAAGTATGGCTTTTCATGGATATATTCAGGCTAAGCAAGATGGAGAGATTCGTCTATTTAAATCATACAATGATGAATATGCAGATGGAGGACAGTTAAGGGATTTTGTTTATGTTAAGGATGTATGTGATGTGATTTTGTGGTTTTTGGATCATCCAGATAAAAGTGGACTTTTTAATGTTGGAACTGGAAAAGCAGATAGTTTTGAAAATCTCGCAAAGGCTGTATTTAAGGCAATAAATAAAACACCTAATATACGTTATATAGAAATGCCGGATTATTTGAAAGGAAAATATCAATATTATACGCAGGCAAATATAAATAAACTCCGTAAACTAGGATGCAATATTGATTTCAAATCTGTTAATTATGGGGTGGATGATTATATTAAGAATTATTTAGCAAAGGAAAGAATGCTAGTTGTCTGAATAGGGGAAAAATAGGAAAGTGCTGTTTGCAAAAAATAAATATTGACATATTAAATAAAAATCAGAGAGGGTTTATATGCAACAGAATATACTAGAGTCCATTTTTTCAAAGTACAAAAAAGTATATATTTTCGGAAAAGGAATAAAACAACGTAGATTAGCAGATTTAGCTATCGAGCATGGATGTATTTTTTTAGGTTTTGTAGAATCAGATGAATATTATAAAGAGGAAAATGAAACAATACGGTTATCACAAATGGCACAGTTTTTGAAAGCTGCTGATATTGGAGTAGTTGTGAGTATATCGAATATACACTATACCAATATCAAGAAACAGATTGCATTAAATGATTTACCATATGGGAATTTTTATTTTATTTCAAATTCAGAAAGAAGAATTATATGGGGAGAGAGCGATAGGAAAGAATACTTTGAAAACTATTCTATTCAGAAAAGGCAATTTGATGAAGTAAATAGTGCTCGTAGAGATAATTGTATTAATGTTTTTTGCCATCAGCATATGGGAGATACATTTATCTTAATGGGATTAAAAAAGCTTATTGAAAAGAAATATGGAAGCCCAGTCCACTATATTTTAAAAAAAGGCCATGATTGTATAGCTGAGTTATGTGGTATAAAAGAATATTCAACCATTGATTACTATGGTTTTTTGGCTGAAAACGAACAAATGGGACTGAATAAAAGAGAAATAGATCAAAAAAATGGTGGAATTATAGAGCAACTTTTTTCAAGGATACCATATCAGGGAATAGTTTCAGTTTCATCTTATGCACGGAGAAACAGGGAGTTTGCAAGTGAAACCGAGACTTTAGTTGATTTTAGGGCCGGATCATTTGGTATTAATTGTAATAAATTAGAACCAAAGACGTATTTGATTGAACCTACCGAAAATCTAATAAAAATTGTTGATAGTTTAGGTGGATGGGACAAAATTGTTCTTATAGCACCTGAGGCTAGGTCTAATCCACAGGTATCTCATGATTATTGGTCTATTATAGTAGATGGCTTGAGGAAGCAGGGATTGACAGTAGTATGCAATGCTATTGAAGAAGCGAATCAATTACCACAGACAAAAACGATAGATGTTTCTTTGAGGGATTTAATTGCTTTAGGGCAAAGATGCCATAGTATTTATTCATCAAGGAGTGGACTATGTGATTGTTTGTCATCAAGAGGTAAGAGCCTACATGTATATTATCCTAAAGAAATAGAGGAAAAGTTCGACTATTATTCAATTAACCATAATTTTTACTTAAATGAAGAAGTAGATGAAATTATATGTAGGTAGGTATTTGCTTATATTTATATATTTTTTTTATTAGTTTCTTTATTATTGGTAGATAAACGAGAAAGAACAAGTCATAAACGGTTATTAGTTCTTTGTTAAAGGAATACTAAATGAATGATTTGGAACTCATACACAATCGAATTTTGGATAGTATAGGAATAAGACAGCAAATAATCTGTGATAAATGGCTTGCAGATAGTATTAGTCAAGCATCTTCCATGATTGTGGATAGTCTTAAATCTGGAGGGAGAATTATTATTTGTGGTAATGGAGGCTCCGCAGCAGATGCAATGCATTTTGCTGGTGAAATAGTAGGTCGTTTTCAGATGGAGCGAGATCCGTGGCCCGCTATTGCTTTAAATGGAGATGCTGTCGCTATGTCAGCTATTGCAAATGACTATAACTTTGAAGATGTCTTTGCTAGACAGGTTAAAGGACATGTAAAAAAAGGGGATGTATTTGTTGGCATAAGCACAAGTGGGAATTCTGAAAATGTTTATCGTGCAGTAAAGACAGCTAAGGAAAAAGAGGCTGGCACAATAGCGCTTCTTGGAAAAGATGGAGGAAAAATAAAGGGTGAAGCTAATTATGAAATTATTATTCCAAGTAACAATACAGCAAGAATTCAAGAGTGCCATATAATGGTTATACATTTGATTTGTGAATTAGTAGAAAATAAAATGACGAATAATTTAAGTGAACAATGAAAAGGGGGAAAAAATGAGCAAACTGATGGAAGCCATCTATGAGGATTCAAAGGAAATTGAATATTTAAAAGAAAAATTTATTACAAATCCGCTAGTGATTGTATGCTGTGGGGATGTTGGAACAGCAGCTGCTGTTTGGGCATTAAAAAAAGGAATAAAAATAGTAGGTGCGTGTGATGCATCTCCTGAGAAGCAAGGGAAAAGACTTATGGGGGTAGAAATTTCAAGTGTAGAAGATATAGTACTGAAGTTTGGAAATAAAGTAAACTATTTAATAGCCACTTTACAAAGCGGATTGATTAGAGCTAAATACCGAGAACTTCATAGATTTGGAATAGAAAATATAAATATTTATACGAGATACTTCATCGGACGTTGGGAATGGGGAGATGAACGTTTTGATTTTAATAAAGTAATCAATACACGTGCTTTTAAAGTTGCTCAAAAGGAAGATGAGTATAATGAGGTTATTGAACTGCTAGAGGATCAAACGTCTGTAGAAGTATATGGGAAAATGGTTAGTAGAATTTTTAATAATAGTGTTTTTACAATTTCTGACAAATATATTTCTCATTTGGGGTATTTTAAGCATCCATTCTTTACATTTAATGAAGGTGAAGTTTATATAGATTGTGGGGTTATGGATGGAAACACGATAAAAGAATTTATAGAAATATGTCCAAATTATTCTCATATTTATGCAATAGAAGCAGACAAGATAAATTATCTTAGGTCTTTTTGGGTAACAGGAAAATATCGAGATATATCTTTGATAATGGCGGCCGTTGGAGAAAAGAATGAAATGATTTCATTTGAAACATTAGGATCTGGTATTTCAAAAGTGGCAGAAGAAGGTAGTGAAACAGTGCCATCTATCAGGGGAGATGATTTGAATATTGCTCCTACTATGATAAAGATGGATATAGAAGGAGCAGAACTTGGAGCATTAAAGGGATTATCACATACAATTAAGCGATATAAACCCAAATTAGCCATCTGTATATATCATAGTTTTGAAGATTATTACACTATTCCAATTTTTATTCATAATCTTGTTCCTGAGTATAAGTTATATGTCAGAAATGACAGTGATAATAATAACAATATGGAAACAGTTTTATATGCAACACTATAGTTATTTATGTTATGACAGTTTTACGGAGTAGATTATATAAAGAAGAATAAGAATATGTTTGATTTCTTTAAGGAGACCAGTTATGAATATTTCATCTAGGTGTATGGCTTGTGGCGCTTGTGAGAATATTTGTCCCCAAGATGCTATAAGAATGATTATTGATGATAACGGGTATTATAAACCGTTAATAGATGAAGAAAAATGTATTAAGTGTGGAAAATGCTCAAAAGTTTGTCCTGAACAGAATCTTTTGGAAAATCATAATGAAGAAACACCTATGTGCTATGCTATTTGGGCAAGAAATGAAATAAGAAGAAAAAGCTCCTCTGGTGGAGCTTTTTCTATTTTGGCTGAGAAAATATTATCAATGGGGGGAAAAATTTATGGATGTGCCTTTGGTAGTGATTTTGTGCCTATACATATTGGCATTGATAATGTTGAAGATTTGGGTAAACTTCGTAAAAGTAAGTATGTACAAAGCTATGTCGGAAAGACCTATAGGGAGATAGAACAAGAGTTGAAGACAGGAAGAGTAGTACTGTTTTCCGGAATGCCTTGTCAGGTTGTGGCATTAAGGAATTACCTAAAATATGAGTATGATAATTTATACACGGTTGATCTTGTTTGTAGTGGAAATAATCCTGTAGGGGTATGGAAAGGATACTTAAATGAGTTGGAAAAAAGCTATGGAAAGATATCTAAAATAGACTTCAGAGCAAAAAAATATGGATGGAGATGTGGTGATGTATTATACACTTTAGATAGTGGCAGAGAAATCGATAGTTATCGAGATCCATATATGATTTCATTTTTAAGAGGAATGTTTAGGGAAGAAGCATGCGCTGATTGTAAATATGCTGGATTTCCAAGGGCAGCTGATATTACTATAGGAGATTTTTGGAATATTGAAAAGAAAGAGCGTGCATTAAATGATAATAAAGGAACTAGCCTTGTCATTACTAATTCTGGAAAAGGGAAAAACTTATTTGAGCAGGTAAAAGAAAAATTTTGTTTATGTAAAGAAGTAGATTTTGATTTTACAAAACATAGCAATATGTTTTATAGGAAACGTAGAACATACAATGAACAGGATACTTTTTTCACTTATTATAGGAATGGCTTGCCTATAAATGAATCAATTGATAGAGCGAATAAAAGAAAATATGATATTTGTGTATGTGGAGCTTGGGTAGCGAGAAATTATGGCGCGCATTTAACACAATATGCACTATATCGTCATTTAACAGATTTGGGATATGATGTATTGATGGTGGATAGACGAAATATGCCAACGCTGTTTCGAAAAAATCCATATAAAGCTAGAGCAGCTGGAAAAAATTATTATGATCTGATTTCTATGAAGGAATTAAATGATATATGCGATATATTTATTGTAGGGTCAGATCAACTCTGGAGTTGGAGCGTATTTAATGATTCAGTCTATGTTTATACATTACCTTATGTGGATTCAGATAAGCTAAAAATCTCTTATGCTACTTCATTTGGACGTAGAGATGCTACATTTTTGCCTGAAGAAAAGAGATATATGAAATATATGCTTGGAAGATTTCAAAAAATATCAGTCAGAGAAGATTTTGGAGTTGATATATGTAACAATCTATTTGATGTTGATGCTGAGCAGGTTTTGGATCCGGTTTTTCTTCCTTCAAAAAGTGTATATTATGACATGATAAAGTACTCCGAAAAGAATCTTCCTGAGAATTATATTTTTTGTTATATTATATGGCCAAATGATGAGCTAATTAAATTAATTAATGGGATTTCAGAGGAAAAAGGATGGGATGTTGTATTTGTTGGGGATATTGGAAGACTTGATATAGTAAATTGGACTGTAAAAACGGAGGATGATGTTTTTGTGGAGGATTGGTTGAAATTATTGCAAGGATGTAAACTTGTTATTTCAGATTCATTTCATGCTTATTGTTTTTCTGTTATATTCCAAAAAAATATACTGAGCATTTCAAAGGATCAAGCATGCTTGGATAGGATGTCCTCTTTAGCAAATATGTTGCATTTAGAAAAACCATTGACATACCCTGAATTAATGGGGTTATCTACTGAAGATGTGTTGAACTATGTTAACAGGGATTATGAGCATATAAATAATATACTTGATAAAGTGATTAGCGCATCTAAGAATTGGTTGATCGATGCAATTGGACAAAAAGTAAATAGTTCCTGTATTGATAGTTGGTATGATTCATTTGGGCTAGAATATATACAACAGAGAGCCTCTTTAATTAGGACATCTAAGATGTTTTTAGATGGAATAAAGAACAATTATGATAGTATTGTTACTTTTGGTTTGGGAATGTGTTTTGATAATGAATTTAATAGGATTAGTAATTATATAAATATCGATTATGTATGTGATAATGATAGTACTAAGTGGGGGAAACTCTTTTCTTCCCAAAAGAAAATATGTATTGCTCCGGAAAAGTTGAAAGAACTTAATAAGCCTTATGTAATCATAACAATGTGGAATCCTGAATTTATAGATAATGTAAAAAGGCAATTGGTGGAGTTGGGGATAACAGAATTTATTAGTATTGAAGATTTTATAGCTAATGTTTAGCACAAATTATAGGAAAAATCGATGACAAATTCTAACAGACTTACATATAAAAAAGAATATTCGGTAGAAGAACTCCAAATAGGATTTGATTACTTTATTACTTGTATGACAGATTATTCTATCTGTGATGAAGACAGAATTCTAATAATGTCGGATGAGAGCGAAAGTCTAAATTATTATGTTCTCCATTACCTGTGTAAAGTACCTATAGCAGGTAGAGGGAGAATTTTTATTTTTGCGCCTCTAGATACGGAAAATTATATCAGAGAGAATGCCACTTCTTATTGTTTGTTTATTCCATGTGAAAGAGACATGATTGGTATATTATGCAGGCTTTATACTATTTGTTTGTACAAAGGCAGTGTTATGGTCAGTTCATTGACAATGGCATCCGATGTTGATATGGGTAAAATTATTGATGATTCAGAATTGGAAATCAGAGATATTGCTGCATTATCAGTTTTAAGACTTCGCAGAACCCCGCCTGAAGTAGAGATAAAAAAATATGATTTGGAAGATAAAACTCAATATTTTCATTATGCTAAGAAAAATGATGATTATTTTTATCAAACGGCTATTTATGGTAGAAAAGAAGAATATTACGATATATGCGCTAGCATGATTTCTGGAAATGATCATATAAAAAAAGATGATAAATTAGTGATGTTTGGAGTTATGAAAACATCCTTGGAAATAAAAAAAAGGCTATATGAATATAATTTTGTAGCATTTATAGACAATGATATAAAGAAGCAAGGAACTATGGTGGAGGGACTGCCTGTTATAGCCCCTGAAAAAATTAAAGATGAATATGGGGATGACATTAAGATAATAGTGTCTTCTAAATATTCAAGAGAAATGTGTTCACAACTTGAAAAAATAGGATATCGTGTTAATGAAAATATTTTTTTAGCGTATGTCAAATCATGTGTGAAATATAAAAATGCTATATCATCAACTCCGGAGGAAATTTTTAGTGCCGGAGAGAAAGTATTCATAGATTTGAGAAACAAATTCCCAAATGAACTAATTATGTCTTTGCCATACTCTGGCACAGGTGATGCTTACTTAGCAGGAATGTACATGGAAGAAATGGTAAAAGAACATAATATCGATAAATTCGTAATAACCGTTACATCTAATTCCTGTAAAAAGGTACTAAAGTTATTTGGATTAGATTCATATATTCTTAATATGGATAATTCAAGAAAACTTCTTAATTATGCTAGAATTGTTGGATTTAAAAATGCTAATTATATCGTTTTGAATGATTGCATTGATCATGAAGATGTACTTCAGGTAAGGGGCTGTAGAGATATTGATTTGCATACCATGTTCCAGCGCTTTGTTTTTAGAACTAGTAAGAAAATTACAGTACCTAAGATTTCTAATAATAATTCAGATGAAATTTTTGTTAAGTATGGACTTAGAAAAGGTAGAACAGTTTTGTTGTCTCCATATGCGACGAGCGTTGCTAGTATAACTGATAATACTTGGTATCGGATTGTCAAATGTTTGAAAAATAAAGGGTTTGATGTATGTACCAATATTGGAAGCGATAAAGAAGAGGCAATTCCTGGTACAGTAGGTGTTTTTTTGCCTTATGATATTGTAATCGATTTTGTTAATAAGGCGGGTTTCTTTATTGGCTTAAGAAGTGGGCTTTGTGACATAGTTTCAACTTCCAGTGCATGGAAGTTTATTTTTTACCCCACTTGGAAGCGCGAAGTAGGTGATATAGGTAATCATCCATATAGATATTATAGCTTGAGAAGAATGGAATTCTCAAAAAAAAATCTCATAGAATTGCAGTTTGATGAAGGTAATGATGCTTTTATCTCTAATGCTATAGATCGTAGACTTGATGAAATATTATCCGAAAGGAAACATAATGATATAGGCATTGTTATTTGCAATTATAATGGTGGAAACGACACAGTAAATTGTGTTAATCATATTTTGCAATCAGACTGTGATAATTATGATGTGATCGTAGTAGATAATGCTTCAGAGGATGATTCAATAAAACTTCTTGAAGAGAATTTTGGGAATAAGATAACAATAATCAGAAATACTGAAAATCTCGGAGGCGCAGGAGGTTTCAATACAGGGTTTAATTATGCTTTAGATAAAGGTTATGAATTTATAATGGCTGTAGATCATGATGCTTTTTTGGCTCCATATAGCATAAATCTTATGTATGAGTACTTGTTAGCACATATGGATGTGGGAATGGTCTCAGCTAAAATAATGGTTAATGGAAGAGATGATTTGGTACTTGACTTTGAGCGGGAAATAGATTTCAGAAATTATAATATATATTCAATGTGGTTGAATACACCTGAATATCCTGAGTCAAGAAATGCTGTAGAGAGTGATTTTTGTCCTACGACTGCAGCGATGATTACCAGAAATGCTCTTTTGGCATCAGGAGGAATGAATCCTAAATGTTTTATTTATTTTGATGATGTTGAGATGGGGTATCTAATAAGAAGATCTGGTTTGAGATGTGTTTCACTTGGTCAGGCTAGAGCGTGGCATAAGAGTGGAATGGGCAGGTCTTCAGCAAAGAATACTTTTGCAAGATATTACTTTAATAGGAACAGGTATAGATTTTTTGCAAGATATATACCAAAGTGGGATATAGAAAGATTTGCAGAACATGTACTAAACGAGTGCTTTTCATTTATGTATGGTGCAAGAAGAGATGGAAGTACTGACGTTTATGAAGTAAACAAATATATATTAGAGGATTTCATTGAAGATAGAAGGGGTAAGGCATTAAGGGGAAGAATTGTTGAAACAACAAATTGTAAAGATTCGCAATTGATGAATGTTATAAAAGAAAAGAAAAAGATACAAATCACTGTTGATGCAGGACTGGATATTTGGAGAGGGGAACATTTACAAGAACACTTGGAGCAGTTGGTACCTGGGTTGGACTATTCTATAAATATGAAAATGGATAGTACTAATGTTGTAATGCAAAAAAATACGAATGACGTTGAGTATCAGGATATTGTAATTGTTGATCATGCGAAGAATGCAAATCCTATTCAGGAAAATGTTATATACGTGGATTTATATAACAACATAATTTTCAATAAAGATGATTACGATTATTATCAGAACTATGATAGAGAGTATTCGTTATTCAAGAATAAATATTGGAATCGAACTATTGAGGCCATAAATAATATTCGAAGTAAAGAAGATTGATTTTTGAGCAATAAAGTATATTAGATTCTTAAAGCAGATAAGTTTCTTATGGAAGGGGCAGACAATATATGGAATATATTATAGTTCAGGCAGGCGGCAAAGGCAGCAGGCTTAAGTATTTGACTACTAATAAGCCGAAGGCACTTGTGCCTATTGAAAATCTTCCGATGATTTTTTATTTGTTCCGAAAGTATCCTGACAAGCGATTTATCATAATCGCGGATTATCATAAAGAGGTTTTAAGGAAGTATCTGGCAGCCTTTGCTAAGGTGAAGCATATAGTAGTAGATGCTGATGGAGAGGGTACTTGCGGAGGTGTTAAGCAGGCGATTGAACATATTCCGCAGAGAGAACCGTTTATGCTTGTATGGTCTGATTTGATTTTGCCGGAAGATTTTTCCCTACCAGAAGATTATCAAGGTAATAAAAAAACAGAAGATGACTATGTTGGGATTTCTGGAGATTTTCCTTGTAGGTGGAAATATGAAGATGGAGAATTTGCAGAGGAACGATCTGAAGAACATGGAGTAGCAGGATTCTTTTTGTTTCATGACAAAAGTGTTGTAGAAGATGTTCCTAAAAGCGGTGAACTTGTAAGGTGGATGAGAGATAGCAACCTTCACTTTAGTGAAATCAGTTTACAGGGAACTAAGGAATATGGACTTATAGAGGAATATGAGAAGCTGCTGCAGCCAAAGTGTAGACCATTTAATAAAATTACAGTATCAGATAATGTATTGACCAAAGAACCTGTAGATGAACAAGGGAGAAAGCTATCCAAGAGAGAATGTGCATGGTATGAGAAAGCCAAGGAATTAAATATTGGGATTTTGCCACAAATATACTCTTTGAATCCATTGAAAATGGAGTTTATAGATGGAAAAAATATTTATGAATGTAATTTCAGCTATAAAGAAAAAAAGGAGATTCTCACAAAGCTTATAAGCGAATTGAAGAAACTACACAGTTCTGATGGTATGGCCACTGATAGCTTTAGCTTGAAGGAGGCCTATTATAATAAGACTATTGCAAGGTTATCGAATATACAGGATTTGGTGCCATTTGCTTTGGAGCGGTATATAACTGTAAATGGAAAGCAATGCCGAAATGTTTTTTTCTATAAGGATAAACTTGAGAAAGCACTTGAGAAACTTAAATGCGAAAAGTTTGAATTCATTCATGGCGATTGTACTTTTTCAAATATGATGATAAGAAGCGATGGGTCTCCGGTTCTTATTGATCCTAGAGGTTATTTTGGGTTTACAGAACTATATGGAGATGCCAGATATGATTGGGCAAAGATTTATTATTCGATAGTTGGAAATTATGATACTTTTAATTTAAAAAAATTCAGGCTCCATATTGAGGATGATGGAGTTTCTTTACAGATTGATTCTAACCATTGGGAAGATATGGAAGAAGACTTCTTTAATCTGACGGGATGTGATCAATATGAGATAAGGCTATTGCATGCTGTTATATGGCTTTCGCTTACAACTTATGCCTGGCAGGATTACGATTCTATATGTGGAGCTTTTTATAACGGCTTATGGTATTTGGAAGATGTTCTTTGAGGGGTATAAGGCATGATAGGATATTTTGAGAAACAGTTAAAAGAAATAGATGAATCTGTACACTCTTTAGACGAAAAGCAGTTTAGATTTATGACTAGCAGAGGTGTAGAGGCAATTGAAAATGGTCATAAAATTATTGTTTCCGGATTGGGAAAAAATGTACCTATTTGTGAAAAATTTGTAGGATCTATGGTTTCATTAGGGATGGATGCAGCATTCTTGCATACTAATTCTGCTGTACATGGTGACATGGGAATAGTCAAGGATGGTGATATGGTAATTATCCTTACAAAGAGTGGTGAGACTGAGGAGTCAATTTATTTGGCAAGATTATTAAAAAAGAGAAAAATAGATTTATGGCTTTTGACATTTGAGAAGGATAGTACATTAGTTAGGGAAATTCCTAACAGTATTATTCTTAGCTTGAAGCATGAGGGTGATTTATGGAATATTATGCCTAATAATTCAACTACTGTTAATCTTATAATTTTGCAGGGACTTGTTATGCAGATTGCTAAGGAAAGAAAAATGAAGCTTTCTGATTTTAAGCGCAATCATCCCGGAGGACATATTGGAGAGCTTCTTAAATGAATATTGATTATTCCCAAAAAACAATAGAACAACTAGAGGCTATTAGAGAAGGTGTGCTTAGATGGTATGATTTTTACCCCAATAGCAGAGTTCTATATGTGCCAGATCAACTAGACAATGCCGATAGTAAATATGATTATATTATCTTAAGTGAGCAGTTTGAGAAAAAAAATAATCTTGATGCATTATTTGAACGAATCAAAAAATGTATGGATGATTCTTCAATACTACTTATCAAGATGAATAACCGATTCGGGATAAGATATTTTTGTGGAGATCGTGATCCATACACGAATCGTAGCTTTGATGGTATTGAAAATTATAAACGAGCTTACGCTAGTGTAGATGATATATTTTCAGGCAGAATGTATAGTTGTGCAGAAATGAGAGAAATGCTGAAAAAGGCAGGCATACGCTTTTCCAGATTTTATTCAATTATAAATGATTTAAATAATCCAAGAATGATCTATCGGGAGGATTATCTGCCAAATGAGGATTTATGTGGCAGGGTTTTTCCTGAATACAATTATCCTCAAGCTATTTTTTTAGAAGAAGAGAGCTTATATAATTCACTTGTTCAAAATGGAATGTTTCATGAGATGGCAAACTCTTATTTGGTAGAGTGTAGTCTGAGAGAAGATAACCCTAGACTTTCTGATGTCGTTCATGTTACTGCATCCCTTGAGCGTTCGAGAGAGGATGCTTTGTTTACAATTATTCACAAAAATAATTGTAAGATGACAGTGGAAAAACGTCCGGCTTATAAAGAGGGTACAAAGAGAATATCGGAGTTGGTTGATAATACAGGAGATTTAGAAAAAAATGGTGTGCCTGTAGTTAAATTATCACAAATAGATGATAGCTGCATTATGAAATATATAGAAGATCCTATAGGACAGGTATATTTGGAGAAATTATTGAAAGAGGATATTGATTCTTTTCTTGTTGCCATGGATCATTTTAGGGATGAGATAATTGGATCGTCTGAACATGTTAATGTAAAGAAAGCTGAGAAATGGAATTTGGATATACCATCAGAACGAATGGGAGTAGTTTTAAAGAGAGGATATGTTGATCTTGTTCCGTTAAATAGCTTTTTCAGAAGTGGAGAATTTGTTTTCTTTGATCAGGAATATATGGAGGAGGATTATCCTGCTAATGCAATTATCACAAGGATGATTTCTTCTTTTTGGGGATGGAATGCAGAATTGCATAAGCTGCTATCGCCTGATGTAATGTATGAAAGATATGGGCTTTTGCAGGATAAGCAAAAGTGGTTATCGATGGAGTGGAGATTTTTACAGCGCGTGTGGGGCGAGAATAGCCTTGGAGAGTATCACAGGAATAGGAGACGGGATACAAATGTTGTTTTTAGTAATAGGCAGAGAATGAATTATTCTGCAGATGATTATAATCGCTTATTTGTAGATATATTTAGGAATGCTGATACACGCAAATTGATTGTTTTTGGAACCGGGAGATATGCTGAACGATTTTATGATTTATATCATTATGATTATCCGGTATATGCCGTTATAGATAATAATAATGAAAAGTGGGGGACTAAATGGAAGGATCTTGAAGTACAATCTCCGGATATTTTACGAGAGTTTGCTAGTGGTGAATATAAAGTTATAGTTTGTGTAAAGAATTATATTTCAATTATGAAACAATTGGATGAATTGAAGGTGTTTGAGTATAGTTTTTTTGATCCTTCAAAGGACTATTCCCGAAAACGGAAACCTATCGGTGACTTGACACAAAGTGTAGAACTTTCTAAAAAGAAGTATCATACAGGCTATGTTTCCGGTGTTTTTGATTTATTCCACATAGGACATTTGAATTTACTTCGAAGAGCGAAAGAGCAATGTGATTATTTGATAGTTGGGGTTGTTTCAGATGAGGGTGTGCGAAAACACAAAAGGGTAGAGCCATTTGTCCCATTTGAAGAAAGAATTGAGTTGGTGAAGGCGTGCCGTTATGTGGATGAGGCTGTAGAAATACCAATTGATCTAAACGGACCAAAAGAAGCATGGCCTATGTTTCATTATGATGTGCAATTTTCCGGAAGTGATTATGTTGATAGTCCATATTGGTTAGATGCACAACAATGGCTTAGAAAACATGGGGCAGATTTAGTTTTCTTTCCATATACTGAGAGCACTAACTCAACAAATATAAAAGAACTTATTAAAAAGAAACTAATGTAGATAGTGATTGTAAAAAGATATAGTTATGGTGAATATCTATGAATAAGGATGAACTGGTTCTGTCAACATTGCCCAAAACATGGGTTTTTGATTTGGATGGGACGATATTGAAACATAACGGATATATTATAGATGGAGTAGACTCTTTACTTCCCGGAGCTGCTGAATATATCTCAGAAATCCCGATAGAGGATAGGGTTGTGATTTTTACATCTCGTAAAGAACAGTATCGGGATCAAACTATAGATTTTTTGAAAAAGAATGGAATACGTTATGACAATATTTTATTTGAGATGCCTATGGGGGAGAGGATTGTAGTTAATGATAGAAAACCTTCTGGTATAGATATGGCTGTAGCGATAAATATAAATAGAAATGAATTTATGATTCCGATTATCAAGAGGGTTACATAAATGTAAAAATATGGATATCAGATCGTGTGCAGAAAATATAGGAGGGGCATTTGAGGAAGGCGGCTTTTCTTGACCGAGATGGAACAATAAATGTTGATAGGGGATATGTTCATAGACCTTGCGAATTTATATTTATGGAAGGTGCTATTGAAGGGCTAAAGCTACTTAGAGAAGCTGGATTTCTTATAATAGTTATAACAAACCAGTCAGGAATTGGTAGGGGATATTTTTCAGAACAAGAATATCTTCAATTTCAAAACTGGATAGATAACGAGCTTGACGGATATGAAGTTCATATTGATGGATGGTATTATTGTCCTCATGTTGAGGAGGATAATTGCAGTTGCCGAAAACCTAAGATAGGTTTATTTGAAAATGCAGCGAATGATTTTGACATAGACTGGGATACTTCATTTGCAGTAGGGGATAAACTGCGGGACTTGACAATCTGTGAGATTAAGAATATGAGAGGATATTGGATATCTTCAGACACTGAAATAGAATTATCACATAATATTATGAGGGTAAGTTCACTAAAAGAAGCAGTGGAAAATTTTATTTCTTAAGTTTCATGTCAGTATACTGACACGTTGATGATATATTCTGAACTTTTTTATAGGTTTTTATTACAATACACGTAGTATAGGTGCATATGGGTAATATGGGATAGTTACAAAAGTGGAGATAGGGGAAGTGGAAAATGATTGATAATATTTCAAAGCTAAGGCAAATTCAATTAGAATTGCTTGATGAATTTTCCAAGGTTTGTGAAGCACATAATCTAAAGTGGTATGCCATATTTGGTACACTACTGGGAGCCATTCGTGAGGAAGGTTTCCTCCCTTGGGATGATGACATAGATGTAGCGATGCCAATAGATGATTTTAGGACATTATGCCTTCATAAGGAGTGGTTTGATGATAGATATTATCTGCAGACTCCTTTAGATGAAGGATTAATCCGTATGGCTAAGCTTCGCAAGAATGGAACTACAGCTTTTAGAGGAGGATTTTTGGAGAATCTAAGAGCCGGTGGGCATAGAGGTATTCCGATAGACATTATTCCTCTCTCTGAGATTCCGGGTACCGGTTCATGTTGTACTCCGACTCTTGGAGGAACAAAAAGAAAGCACGTCTACCTTAATGAATGGTTTGAGCCTGCAGGAATCGCGCAATTTGAAGGGATAACTGTGCGTATTCCGGCTAAACCGAGAAAAATCCTATCTGAGACATATGGTGATTGGGGATGGCCTTCGGGGGCTGAACATTGCGTGCCAGGGTATTGGTTTTTTGATACTGAGACTGACTATACCGTATATTTCAAGAGATATACCGGGATGCTTGAAGGAATTGAAGGTAAGAAGATTTACCTATTCGGAGCAGCTGATTCGCTTCGTATATGGCTTGAGAGGTTTGGTCTTAATAGTCAGGTAGTTTGTGCTTTTGATAATTCACCTGCGAAATGGGGAAAGAAGGTATTTGGTGTTGATGTAAGAAATCCTGAAGAATTAAAATCGATGATTGATGACAACAGCAGAGTGATAATTGTGAGTCTGTGGCATCAGGAAATAGGTCGTCAGTTGGAAAAAATGGGAATAACTGACTATTACGTTTATATTGATGATTATTATGATGAGAAAGTAGGGAACAAAGTAGTCAGAAGAGAGGATTTACCTAAAGGAGATACATCTATTCCAAAGTGGGAATTCTAATAATTGCTATTTTGGATGATATAGTGAATTTTTATTTTTGAATATAATATTTTAAGAGGAATGCGTAATATTATTAGTGATTGACAAGATTCAAACAGATTTATTGTTTGAATCTTGTTTTTGTTATATCATATATGTATCAATTATATGAGAGGAATTATTCATGAAGATTTTGAGGGTTGAGGCTAGTAATTTTAAAAATTGTGAAGATGGTTTCAGTATAGACTTTATGCCTACGGCAAGGAAAACATCTGAAGATAAAGAGTATGAATTACAGGAAATAGCAGAAGAATTGTATGTTTTTTCTACCGTGGGGATAGTGGGGAAAAATGCTTCGGGAAAAACAACAGTACTGGATTTATTGAATGTTTGTTATGATATCTTGACCAGGTTCAGAATTGGCAAGAAAGAGTATTCTCTAAATGGAGCAAAACTGACAATCTATTTCTTTTATGAGGGATGCATATATAAGTATCAGTTACAGCTTAATGATGATGATGTTACAGGAATAGTTTATTTCGAAGATCAGATCATCATGAAGAAAGAATATTATAAAACCTATGTAAATAAGATTTTTGACGATGATGGATTTGAGATTTGTGAATTTGATAGTAGACTCCCTAAAGATACATCAATAGCATTTTTTGTGATAGATGCTATTCAGAATGGTACGGCATATATAAAGAGCAGTGATTTTGGGCCGGATATTTTTAGGTTGGTTTTTTATATGGAGAAAACATTAAAAAACTTTAATGAGATTTTGAAGAAAATACTTAGAATTTTTGATGAGAATATTTCCGGTTTAGAAAAAGTAGATGAGAATAATTACAAAATAGTGTTTGATGGCAAGGAAGAAGTAGTCTCAGATGAGGTTTTGTATACCAGACTTTCCAGTGGAACAAACAAGGGGCTAAGGCTATACATGTTTGTAGCTTTATCTTTGCTAAATGGTGATGATTTGATTATTGATGAGATAGAAAATCATTTTCATAAGACTTTAGTTGAGAACATAATAAGCTTATATAAAGACAAGAGTGTTAATAAAAATAATGCCTCTTTGATATTTACTACACATTATTGCGAGTTGTTAGATTTGTTTGATAGGCAGGACAATATTTATGTTACAAGAGCAGATAGCAAAGTCAGATTATTCAATATGTACAGAGATTATAACATTAGGTCAGAGCTTCAAAAAAGTAAGCAATTTTATAACGATGCATTTAATACTGCTGTTAATTATGAAGCACTTATGGATCTTAAGAAGGAATTGAGAAGATGAAGCTACTTGTTATGTGTGAAGGTCCAAATGAGAAGACGATTATGGATTTGCTATTAGCTAATAATTGTCTGGCATTTTCAGAGGATGACCTATTGGGAAGTGTGATTTTTCATGCCAGACAAATAAAGAAATCATCTTTGGTTAGAATCGAATTGAATGCATATATGGGTGACGTTAAGATACTAAGAATTTGAGATAAGCAAAGCGATAAGCTGGCAATTCCTAAAGAATATGCGAATAAAATTGTATGTGTTGAAAGGTATTGTACATTACCTGAACTGGAAATGTTATTGATTATAGCGGAAAATAAGAAAGATGAATTTGAAAAAGTAAAATCAAAGATTTCAGCTAAGGAATTTGCCAAGACAAATATAAAGTATAACAATCATTATTATGATAATAGTAGTAAGTTTTACGTTGATTATTTTGGAAATAATATAAGTCTTCTTATACAAACAATCCGCGAATATGCCGAATTAAAGGTAAATCACATGCTAAAGATCAACATTGTTTAGCAGAACTGTTGAATTAGTAATAATGGATAATTCTATGAGGGGATACTAATATATGGATGCTAAGATAATAGAGTTGATTAGCAATCATCTTCAGGATGACTTCAGCAGACAAATTTTTGATAAACGGGTTAAATGGTCAGAGACCAGGGATAATTGCTATATTGACCAATTGCTTGAACTAGTTGTAGATGCAGGCGAGAAAAGCAAGGTCATTACTAAACTTAAAAATACAAAAGGTAAACTTGTTATTCGTGGCGCAGGGAATGAATACCGTAGTTGGATTAGATGGATTCCTGATTTGAAATTTGAAGCATTTTGCGATAGTGATCCTGTGAAAATAGCCAATGGAAATATATATGGCAAACCGGTGATTTCTAATAAAGATTTTTATGAGAATTATGAGGACTATTTTATAGCAGTCAACTCAACTGCATATAATTCAGAGATATTATCAGAACTGAAGAATAATGGTGTTGATGAAAAACGTATCATCAATTTGGGAGATGTATGTAAGCAAATTTGTGGAACTCAGTATTTTGAGAAAGGTATTATCGCACCTGTTCAAAATGAGGTTTTTGTAGATGGCGGAGCCTATGATGGTGCAACATGCGACCGCTTTATTGAATGGTGTAGTGGGAATTATAATTCAATCTATGCTTTTGAACCAGACAAAAGAAATTACGAAAGGCTAAATAAAAAGGTAAAGGATAATAATTTGTTAATGCCTAAAATGCATCTTATAAATAGAGGCCTCTGGAGCAAGGAAACAACTCTTTCATTTTCAGAGTCAGGAACGCAGGGCTCCCATATTACGGAAGGAGAGGGAACTATTCAAATAAAAACTGCTGCAATCGATGATGTGATTAAGGATGATAAAGTCACGTTTATTAAACTTGATGTGGAGGGGGCTGAAAAAGAAGCGCTTCTTGGAGCAGAAGAGATAATAAGACGTGATCATCCCAGAATGGCAATAAGTATATATCATAAGCCTGAAGATATATGGGAACTTCCGGAACTGGTGTTATCTCTTAATAATGATTACAAATTATGGCTGAGACATTATCAGCTCAGCGAGTGTGAGACTATTCTGTATGCGTTATGAATAAGATGAATTCAATTTTGGGTGATTTAATATGAGTAATGAAAAAAATACGAGAGCGCAACAACGACTACTGTATATGGCTAATACTATTGAAGGCATTTTGAACAGTAACGAAATACCACATTCTATAATATATGGAACCCTTCTAGGGGCAGTAAGGCATGGGGGGTTTATACCATGGGACGATGATTTTGATTTTTGTGTTTTTGATGAGGTGTATGATGAAGCAATAAGGTGTTTACGCAAAGAACTACCGGAGGATCTGTTTGTTGAGGATGAGACAACAGAGCCTCTATTTTTTCATGCATGGGCACATGTAAAGGATTTAAATACCGTAGCATACAGTAAAGCCTTTCTTCAAGACAATGCATATGCACACCATGGCCTTTCAATTGACTTATATCGAATGAAAAAGGTGAAGTTTTCAGATATGTATGAAGAAGCTGAGAGGCAGTATGATATATATATTGAGAAAAGAAAGAAATTAGGTCTCATGAGCGACGAAGAGTATAAAAGACGTGTGACGGAAGGGAAAGCAGCTCGTGAACGCTGGTATAATAGGATACTTGTTAAATCCGAAAAAAATAATGAGGATACCGAAAGATATATATATTGTAATATATACACTTCGCTTTTTAGGCATGAGATAGATGATTTTTTCCCTTTAAAAAAATACAAATTTGAAGATTTGGAATTTTGGGGGCCAAATAATGGTGATAAGATGCTAAAGCATTGGTATGGCAATTCATATATGAATCTGCCTCCGGTTGAAAGGCGGGTTGCTCATTTTGATTCTGTGAAGTTTTTGGATTAAGGCATTATTTGAGTTGTGTTCTAATTAGATAAAAGATGGTTAAAGCTGAAGCCAAGTATTTAAATATAATAGAGTTGGACACGGCCAGGACAGAAATATCACTGGATGAGATAGGAGGGATACTTGATAAGAATCCCACCTTTTGTATTTATTTTTATCTTAATGGTGATTTTTATGGCTGTGTTGATGGTAGTGATATTCTAAAGGCTAATAAAGCATTTAAGGATAAAGTATCTATCAAAAGGGATGTTATTACTGTAAAAAGTGGCTGCTATATGGAGGCGTTGGAGACTTTTTATAAACAGCCTAATCTTAAGGTTATTCCGATAATAGCTGATAATGGGCATATTGATGGTGAATATCAGAGATGGGATGACAGAATATACCTTAAATATGCTGATGAGTATTTGGGTAGCAGCTGTATGAAGGAGTTTTTTTCAAAAAATAGTAAGATTGCAATGGTTCGTCCAACTGGTGGCAATCTTATAGAAAAGAAGGAGTTTTTTGATAAGTATAAAGTCCTCTTTCAGACTCTTGGTTGTGAAGTGGTGGAGATTAGTAAGAGCGAAATAGATGACGTTTATAATAATGTTAAATACATAATAGTCGTTGATGAAAATGAAGGTTGGGGTATTGGGGCTCATTATGAAGCTGTGAATCGAAGGCGATACAATTGGTATAAGGCTCTGACTATAAGACGTATCGAGGATCATTTTAATACATATAATGCTTTATCCTGTATGGAGGAGGTTCTGGTTAATCTTGCTAATAGGGGGGCAACCGTGCTATCTGTATTTTGCAGGGATAATGGGAGTGATTATTACAGGAGAATAGACAGAGAGCTTAATGAAAAATATGCTACTGCTGGAATTCCAAGAGCGGATGTCATTTTGCCACAGTGGTATGAAGACTATTTTGATGATCTATATGATAAAGAATATGTAGATAAAATTCTTGGGATAGGTTTTCCAATCATTAAGACAAGCGGAGTACACAAGCTTATTGATTGTAAGAGCGATGTTTATAATGTTGTAAATGGTGAGAGGGTGACAGTAGGCCAGCCTGAAAATTATGATAGGAGAATCCTGTTTTTTGGACGGTGTTTTGCGACCGGTTTTCGTGTTGATGATAGGCATACAATTGAGAGCATTCTGCAGGAAAGGCTTAATAGGGATGGATACAAGGCATTGGTGAGAAACCTTGGTTGTTGGGATAGCATGTATGGTGTTCTTAATAAGATTGTTTCTGCGAATATCAGAGAGGGCGATATTGTAATTGTACAGACTGAAGGCATTACAAATGATAATATTCTTTCGCTTAATATAGCAGATGTTATGGAGGAAGGTGATGTCCCTTCGAATTGGATGGTAGATTCGCTTGAACATGTTAATCACAAAGGATATAAGCTACTCGCTGATGCGATTTATAGAAAACTTGAAGGTGATATTGCTTTAGGGAAAAAAACGGAAGAGACTCTGATAAACGGTGTTTCTTATCCGATAATTGATAGGTATATAGATCGGTATTTTTCTGAGTTTGATGGTAGCAGGTACTCTGAAATAGGTTCAATTGTGATGAACTGCAACCCTTTTACTTATGGGCATAGATATCTTATTGAAGAAGCTTTAAAACGAGTAGATTATTTAATTGTTTTTGTTGTTCAGGAAGATCAGTCAGTATTTTCTTTTGACGTGAGGATGGCATGTGTTAAAGCCGGAGTGGCTGACTTGGAGAATGTCCTTATTGTTCCGTCGGGTGATTTTATAATCTCACAAAGAACATTTCCTGAGTATTTTTTGAAAGTCGATGATGAAGATCTTACCAGCAATATGGAGTTTGATATTAAACTTTTTGCAGATAAGATTGCACCTCGTTTAAATATAAAGTATCGATTTGTAGGTGAAGAAATAAGTGATGATGTTACAAGACAGTATAATGAAACTATGAGACGTATCTTGCCTCGATATGGCATCGAGTACGTTGAGATTCCAAGGAAGAAGAGTGGGAATGATGTTATTAGCGCTTCACGAGTGCGAGAGTTCCTGAGAGATGAGGGCAAAATCGGGGAAGTGAAGGAACTGGTTCCGGAGTCGACAGCGAGGGTTATGGGTATTTGAGTTGTTTATGTGTGGGTGGTGAAGTTTTTGTAGTAAATATGCTTGTAAGGCGAGCGGATGATGGGAAATTATATTTATACGATTCTGTAAGAACAAAAAAGGAAGGTGTGCAGCTCGCTTCGGAATAATCCATACGGTAGTAAACATCATCTTCCTATAAATATTAAATGTACAAATATGATTGTTTGTCAAGGAATTAAGATTCATTAGGTTATTGGGGAATAGAAAATGAGTATAATTCTGCTGGTGCGTGATTAAATATTATAGATATGCAAACGGATATAACTAATAGCAAAAACTATAAATGGATATACACCTACGATTACGCTCCTGAATCTATCTGGGAACCGTGGCGTGATGAAGAAACTGAGGCAGGCTGGATAGATGAGGAGGCCGAATCAGTAGTTCGCAGATTGCAGAGCGATTTGCCATGTTATATTCTGCTTACGGATTCTCACTATGTTATCAATGGAACTTGGGATGACACCTTTAAGAGCATGAAGGTTTTGTCTGAGAAGTTGGGCGTAATAAGCAGGACGAATTTGTCTGGAAATGGACAAGGTCTTCTTGCAGGGATAATTCATCTGGGGGACCTGACGGATGGTCTATTGCCACTTCATAAGACCAGACAGTTTGAGGGAAAATGTATAGCAGGTATGCAAAGCCTGGGTGCACCTCTTTTTCTAACTCCGGGCAATCATGATTATAACTATTTCAGAGGTAACCCTGAGGTGGTTTATCCGGAAGTTCCGCAGTTCTATGTGGACAAAGAGGATGAAAAGCTTCGCATGATTTTTATAGATTCCTTTGATCCTAAAGAACAGGTGAGATATGGCTTCACGGATTATTGCATTCATTGGCTTGATGCAACTCTTAGCAATATGCCGGAGGATCTGCATGCGGTGATTTTTTCTCATGTTACGCCGCTTGTAAGGCTTCAGGCCTGGGCGAAGGATATTAGAAACAGAGCAAAATTGATTGATGTCCTAAATAAACATGCCAAAAAAATAATGGCTTTTATAAATGGTCATAATCATTGTGATCACCTTTTTAATGATCTTAACAATGGCATGTTTCCGATTATTTCTATTAACTGTGCAAAGTGTGAATATTTCCAGGAGCATAAGCCTGAGGGTGCGGTAGTACCTGAGAGGGCTTTGGGGGATAGAACCCAGGAGAGCTTTGATATTTTGCAGATTGATACAGAGAATGGGAAAATGTATTTCACAAGATTTGGTGCCGGAAGTGACAGATATGTTGAGAATCACAAGGCTTATTGGAGGAATATATAATGAAGATATGGGCGCACAGAGGCTGTAGCCAGAATTATCCGGAGAATACGTTAACTTCCTTTGAGAAGGCGATGAATATAGAGGGTATATCAGGAATTGAACTGGATATTCAGCTTACGAATGATGGTGAGCTTGTTGTAATCCATGATGAGAAGGTGGACAGAACCACAGATGGAATAGGTTTTGTGAGGGACTTTTCCTTATCTGAACTTAAGACCTTACATATCAGAACAGGCGAAGAGAGGGCTGAGCACATTCCAACCATGAGAGAAGTATTAGACTTATTAAAATCCAGAATGTTTAATGGACTGAAGCTGAATATTGAGTTAAAAAACAGTGTCTATCATTATCCCGGAATGGAAGAAAAGATTGTAAAGCTGGTTGCAGAGTATGGCCTTCAGGAGCAGATAGTATATTCCAGTTTTTATCCCAATTCACTTCTAAAGGTTCATGAATTGGAGCCTGCAGCTAAGCTGGGAGTGCTTAATGGGGCGTTGTCCAATTGTCTGTTCATGGCACTTGGAATTGAAGACTTGCTTAAGCTTGAGAGAGGAAGCATTGCTCTTCACCCAAGCGGGAATGGCCTGGATATTCCTGCCGATATGGTTAGCGGGAGAACGGTCAGGGTATGGTTTGGAGGACATCTTTATCCATCCAAGCCTACAGGTGGCAGGATGGATTTTGAGCGATTTGAAAATGCCGGTGTTACGGATGTATTTATAAACGAACCAGAGGTATATCTGTAATAGCAAAGACGCAGTGTAATCACTGCGTCTTTGCTAGTTCAAGTATTTTATCAATTACTGTCTGCATATCACTCTTGATATCATTTGAAAACAGTGTGCCAAAATGTCCTTTGGCATTGTCTGACTGCTTCTTGTAGTACTTCGGATCAGTTATGTAATGGAGTACGTCACTTATCATTTCCTCGTAGTCTTTACAAATGAAATCCTCTCCGGCGAAGGATGCTACATCGCTGTCTGAAAGGGTTGTAACAGGGATACCCATACGCATGGCTCTGGTGGCACCGCTCGCGCCACCTGACCGTTTGGGATTGATAAATAAGTCTATTATTTTCAGGACGCTTAAGAAGTCTTTTCTGTATCCAAGGCGGGTAGAGCGCGCTTCTAATATGTCTGGAAGCGTTTGTTCGAAGGGACCGATGTATACAAAATGTGCTCTTGGGTTCTGTTCTGCGATGGATATCATCACATCTTTGAATTCTTCAGTAACTTCACGTTCGATTCTGTTTCCTATAACGCCGATTGTGAAGGCGTCTTCAGGAATTCTTCGTAAGGATGGAACAACTGCATTCAGAGGGGCTTTTGCGGAAGAGTTGAAGAAAAGCGGACATCATGGGATCCCGATAGATATAATTCCACTTGCAGAGTTACCTGGAAGCGGATGTTATCAGACTCCTACACTTTCTTCTTTTAAGAAAAAAGCTGTTTATTTAAAGGAGTGGTTTGAACCTGCCGGTGAGATTCAATTTGAGGGGATTACTTTAAGAAGGCCTGCTAAACATAGGAAGATTTTGACTGAGGTATATAAAGGATGGGACTGGCCGTTTGGCGCTCAGCGTTGCTGCCCTTCATTCTGGTTTTTTGATACCGAAACGGATTACAAGGTCTATATTAAGCGTTATACGGGAATGCTTGATGGAATAAAGGGGAAGAAAATATACGTATTCGGTGCTGCTGACAGTTTGCGCGTCTGGCTTGAGCGATTTGATCTGAAGGATCAGGTAGTCTGTACTTTTGATAATGATAAGGGTAAATGGGGCAAGAAAAGCTATGGAATTGAAATAAGAAACCCTGCAGAAATCGCGAAGGTTCTTGATGAAGATAGTAGATTGATCATCGTTAGTATCTGGCATCAGGAGATTGGGAAGCAACTAGAGAAGATGGGAATTACTGATTATTACGTTTATGTGGATTACTATTATGATGAGAAAATTGGTAATAAGGTAGTTCGCAGAGAGGACTTACCAAAAGGTGAGCTGGAAATTCCCAAGTGGAATGGATGACGTTGAGATGCATATTCGTGACGAGATAAAAATAAGTCTTTTAGGCTGTTGTGTAATAAGGGATATATTTGGACTTCATGATAATGATGGAGGCTATTATATTAAGCGTTTTGTTCAGGATGTTAGCCCAATATCACTGGTTACACAATCTCCGTTATTGCATCCTCTAACAGATGAGTATGATTGGCTTTTTGATGGTAAAAGCAGGTTTTGGGGGAAGTGCCAGAAACTGGAGCTTCAAAAGAGAGTATTGGAATATATTGCTGAAGAACCATTTGATTATCTGATTTTTGATGTTGCTGAATTCAGAAGAAAGCTTTTATAATTCTCAGAGAATCAGGGATGGTTCTCTGAGAATTATTATTTAAGGAGTTTTCTTCAAAGATATATAGAATCAGGAGTCGTGCCATCAGAATATGAAATAATAAATCCGATGGAGATGGATAGGACAATGTGTCTCGATTTTCTCTATAGTTTTTGTCAGGCGTTACTGGGGATTTGTCCACCTGAAAGGCTGATATTGGTTGAAATAAAAGCGGGGCTTCCCTATACAACTGTGGATAGAGATCCTTTGGTTAAGGCGGAGATAGAGACGGCAAAGCTTTTTAATGAGAGAATGTCGTTTGCATACGAGGTAGTTAAGGATAATATGCCGGGAATTCATGTTGTTGAGTTTCCGCAGAACGTTAAGATTGATCCAGATCATAAGTGGGGGCGTAATCTCCTGCATTATACGATGGAATATTATGATTATGCTCTTGATGCTGTAAATGCGATTACAGACAATAGCTGCTGCAGATATAATGATGCTGAGAAAAAGCTATTGGCTGAGCTTAAGACTGGTTGTGAAAATATTATTTCAGGAAGTATGAAGGAATAGGGTACGAGGGTTTAATGAATCAGAATGTTAAGAAAAGTCAGGATAGATTACTTGCTATTGTAAATATAATTGCGGATATTTTGAAAGGCATGATATTCAGCATTCTATTGTTTATGGGACGCTGTTAGGGGCTGTTCGCCATAAAGGTTTTATACCATGGGATGATGATTTTGATTTTTGCGTTTTTGAAGAAGCATATGATGATGCACAGAGGTGCTTGGAGTTGGAGCTTCCAAAGGATTTATTTTTGGAAAACGAGAAAACAGAGCCTAAGTATTTTCATTCCTGGTCTCATGTTAAGGATTTAAAGTCAGAGGCGTTTAGCCAGAAATATCCACATGATAATGCGTATGCTCATAATGGGTTATCGATTGATCTATATAAGATGAAGAGGGTGCGGCTTGGTGACATACCTTCTTGTGTTCTTGAGCAAAGAAAGATTTATATTAATAGACGTAAGGAACTTGGCCTAATAGATACAAAAGAATTGGAAATCAGGGAAAAGCGCCTGGATCAGATAACGTTGGCGTTTAACAGGCTTTATCCAAATGAAACAGAAGAATCATTGCAAAGAGAAGTCTATGCAAATATTTACACTTCGCTATGGAGCATGGAACTGGATGATCTGTTTCCTTTGCAAAAATATAAGTTTGAGGGCTCTGAGTTTTTTGGCCCTAAGAATGCGGATAAGATACTACGGCATTGGTATGGAGATTATATGCAGATACCACCAATAGAAATGCAGGTTTCACATTTTGATTCTGTGATCTTTTTATAAGGTGAAAAAGAATTGAACTGGGACACTCGCAATTTTATGATACTGTTTGAACATGTATTAACGGTAGATTATAATAGAATATAGTAAATATCGATAATAAAGGCGGTTGTAGTTAGTTTATGAAAAAGATTGGTATAGGATATGAAAACTACAAAGACTTTGTCGATGATGGTTTGTACTATGTAGATAAAACACTGTTGGTAAGAGACATTGTCAAAGAAGGGGGCAAAGTAACACTTTTTACCAGGCCAAGACGATTTGGGAAGACACTAGCCTTATCAATGCTTCAGACTTTCTTTGAAGAGGAAAGAGACTTCGATGGCAGGATTATTGATAAGATGCCCTATTTTAAGGGAAAGAAAATCATGTCCTGTGGTCAGGATATCTTATCAAAAATGGGACAGTATCCTGTAATAAATCTTTCGCTCAAAAGTGCAGCGCAGGCCGATTTTTATACATCAATTCTTAAGCTTCGTGATGAAATAGTAAGAGAGTTTATCAGACATAATTACGTAGAACAGTCTGAAGAAATTGATGAGAATGTCAGGAACATTTTTGTGGATTTGAAAAAAGGACCAGCTGATTGGGCAGAGAAAGAAAAGACTCTTAAGACAAAAGAGGAAAAAGATGAGTCTATAAAAACAGAGGCTGGTAGGTATTCTACATCCATCAGAACTCTTTCTGAAGTGCTTAAGGCATATCATAAGAAGAACGTTATAATACTAATAGATGAGTATGATGTTCCGCTTGAGAATGCATATAGACTTGGCTTTTATGATGAGATGATTGGATTTGTGAGATCATTATTTGAATCTGCACTTAAGACAAATAATTCCCTTGAATTAGCAGTCATTACAGGCTGTCTTAGGATTAGCAAAGAGAGCATTTTCACAGGCTTAAATAATCTGGCAATGAATTCAATAAGAGCTGTGAATTTCGGAGAGTACTTTGGTTTTACTCAGGCAGAGACTGATGAGCTGCTAAAGGATTATAATTTGTCTGATGATGCAGAATTGGTAAGAGACTGGTATGATGGGTACCTTTTTGGTAATAGTGAGGTTTATAATCCCTGGAGCGTGACAAAGTATGTATATGATCATGTTTTGGATCCATCAAGATTGCCAGAAGCCTATTGGTCTAATACTTCATCTAATTCAATCATAAAGGATATGATTGAGAATGCAGATGAATCCGTGAAGGTGAATCTGGATACTCTTGTTTCCGGAGGGAATGTAGAAAAGGTTGTCCATGAGGATATTATGTATGGGGATATCTATGACAACGAAGACAACTTATGGAATTTTCTCTATTTTACCGGATATATGAAAAAGGTATCAGAACGACTGCAGGATGATAATATTTATATGACACTTACTATTCCCAATAAGGAAGTCAGGAGTATATATAAAAATCAGATTAAACAGTGGTTTGAAAATAGAATAAAGGAAATTGATTATACTAAATTTTATGATGCAATAATAAAGAAGAATAGTAAAGGAATAGAAGATTTCTTGTCGGGATTACTATCTAAGAGTATAAGTTGTTTCGATAGTGAGGAGAGCTTTTATCATGGATTCTTCTTATCTCTTCTCTATTGGATGCCGGGCTATACTCCAAAATCAAATCGTGAAGAGGGAAATGGAAGAACAGATATTGTTCTTTATCCCAAACGTCCCAGGGATCCTGCCTATATTTTTGAGTTGAAGATTAGAAAGAAATTCAGCGAGATGGAAGATGGTTTGGAGGAGGCTCTAAACCAGATAGTTGAGAAAAAGTATGTGGAAGGCATTCTTGATGACGGATATATTGGAGCAGTTTCATATGGAATATGCTTTTGCAAGAAAAGCTGTTTGGTTGGAATTCTTGATAAGTGAGTTTTGATATTCATATTAGATTATGTATGCGTTTGCATAACTATTTTATTCAGGAGAGTAATTGGAATAACAATCAGAGGCATCTAAGCATTGTATCTGAATTGTAACGATGCAAAAAATCGGGAAGTGGGAAGTGAAAATACAATATTACTTTCCACTTTTATAATACTAGGAAAGTAACCGTTAGATGATTCCTGCTGATGTAAAGTAGGAAGTGACATTTAAATTATTGGAATGGTTCTATGTCAATAAATAGTATGGATGATATAAGTATCAGGATAAAAGAAAACTACAAATGGATATACACCTATGACTATGCGCCTGATTCTGTGTGGGATGAGTGGCGCAGCGAAGTTGCTGATTACGCATGGATACAGGAAGAGGCTGGTGCGGTAACTGAAAGGCTTCATGAGGACCTTCCTTGCTACATTCTTCTGTCAGATTCACATTATGTTATCAATGGAACCTGGGATGATACTATGAAAAGTATGATGGCGTTAAGCGAACGCATAACCGGGAGTAAGAAGGCTCCTTTTGCTGGGATTATTCATTTGGGAGATCTGACAGATGGGCTCCTGCCACTTGAAAAAACAAGGCAGTTTGAAAGTAGATGCATTCAGGATATGCAAAGCCTTAATGTACCACTCTACATAGTTCCGGGGAATCATGATTATAACTATTTTCGTGGGAATCCGGAGGTGAAGTATCCTGACAGGCCTCAGTATTACGTTGACTTTGAGGATATGCATTTGCGAATGCTATTCATTGATTCATTTGATCCAAGGGAAGTAGTTCGGTACGGTTTTACAGAGTACTGCATCCACTGGCTTGATGCTGCGCTTAATATGATGCCTGCTGATTATAAGGCAATCATCTTTTCACACGTGACGCCACTTGTGAGACTTCAGGCATGGGCGAAGGATATTCGAAACAGGCAGCATTTAATTGAAGTGCTGAATAAACATGCTGAAAAAATTTTGGCTTTTATAAACGGACACAATCATTGTGATCATCTTTTTAATGATCTGAATAATGGACAGTTCCCGATTATTTCCATTAACTGTGCAAAGTGTGAATACTTTCTTGAGCACAAGCCGGAAGGGGCTGTGGTTCCTGAGCGCAGACTTGGGGACAGAACCCAGGAGAGCTTTGATATTATGCAGGTTGATGTTAAAAAGAGAAAGATATATTTTACAAGGTTCGGCGCCGGAAGTGACAGATATGTGGAAAATCACAAGGCATACTGGGTGTAGTGTCTTAGCATAGGTAATTTTTTCAACTGTAGTAGTTTTCATTCATGCGAAAGTGCACTTAGGCGGAAATGCTGGAAGGACCATTTGTAAACATTCGCTGTGTACTTGGATGAAATCTAAAATTGAGAATATAGAAACGAGGGGATAAGTTTGAAACAGAGAGGTAGCGGATAGGAATAAAGTTTAGGGCATGATAAATAAACCACCTGGAGGTAGTCGAAAAATTAAATATTTGGGGCAAAGATCTACGATGTCACTTCTGCAAGATCATCTTTGATGATAAAACCTCTGGACTTCAATAGATTAAGAGCCTGAGCAGTTGTAAGAGTTTTCTTTTCTTCAACGGACTTCTGAATAAAATAACCATCAGGAGTATAGGGCTTAAGATCTGTGAGTATGTGCCAGATAGCGGTCAGGAGCATACGACAGATTGCAATGATGGCTTTCTTGTGACCACGATGTGATTTGATACGGCGATAACGTTCTGTAATTTCGGGATGCTTCTTGGATTTGATCAAAGCATTTGCAACTTGCACCAATACAGGTTTAAGATAAATACCAGCACGGGAAATCCTAGTGGATTTGATTTTGAAATTGCTTTGGTCATTGCGTGGACAGCATCCAGCCCAGGAAACAAGGTGCTTGTCTGTGGGGAAGACAGACATATCGCCACCTATTTCTGAAAGTATCTGTATTGCCGTGAATGGATTTTTATCCAACCCCGGAACTGTACGAATTAGGGCAAGAGCATCGTTGTAAGGATCAGAAACACGAAAGATTTCCCGTTCTATTTCATTCTTGTGTTTCTCTAACTCATCTATGTGATCCAGACATTGACGAAGCTTGATTGCTTGCTCCTTACAGATAGCGCCATCAACGGCAGCCTGGATTTCCTCAATTGGATGCTTACATCGCCTGTCAACAAAAGGAGTAACATCGAAACATTCCCCGGGATGCTTAAGAATATATTCAGTTATGGATCTGGAAGATTTGCCAAAAACATCAGTGAACACTTCATCAAGCTTAAGATTTGATACTGTGAGACAATTAAGGGCACGATTCTTTTCGCCTGTGATCATACAGATAAGCTTGAAACGGTATCTCACAAGATCTCTAAGATGACGAATGTCAGCTGGCGGAATGAAGGAAGGCTTGATCATGTCACACATAAATAAGTCACATATCCATTTTGCATCCTTACGATCGGTTTTATTACCTTTTTGGGGCTTTGTATATTTGGGATGGGCAAGTACGACATTACAAGACTTTTCAAGGATATTAAAAACGGGTATCCAGTACTTGCCAGTAGATTCCATGCAGACATCAACACAATGATACTTGGCCAGCCATTCAGCAAGTTCACGCAGTCCTCTTGAGAAGGACGAGAACCTTTTTTCAAAATACTCAGTGCGGCCATTTGCATCGGTAATACCAATGCATGCATAGATCCAGGTTTTGTGGACATCAAGTCCACAGCAGTTCTTTCGAAAGATTTTAAATGCCAATAGATAACCTCCTGTCACATTTTATAGTTGTAAAGCTGACAGTGACTGGTCATCCGGCGAAATCGAGACAACTTCGGAAGAGATAAGTTTACGGGCTACGGTATGCGCCATTCGTTGATGCCTTTACAGATGACCGACAACATATAATCATGCGAGGTGGCCGCTATACCGCCCCGCCACTCACCTCCACGTGTTCTGTAGTATGTCAGCCTTACGAATAAAGAATATAACAGGAAACTTTAAAATAGAAAACAGGGAAAGACGCTGGGTTTCATAACCCCGTTGGTGTCTTTCGCAGAAAGACAGTTAATAATCATGAAAAT
>NZ_AUJU01000006.1 GCF_000424385.1 Butyrivibrio sp. LC3010
AGGAAGTCTGTCCTGATAAAGATGAATTTCGCAGGAAGAAGCATTAGCGAACTCATGAAGTACGGTACCAAGACCACCTCTTGTAACGTCTCTCATTGCATGAAGCTTTATATTCTCATTAATGAGTCCTGTTACCATCTGTACAAGAGGAGCATTATCAGATTTAATATTGTTTTTAATATTCATTCTGCCTGAAAGAATGGCTGCATGGTGATCTCCAAGATTACCGGATACAATGATCACATCTCCATCCTTACAGCCTGATGGTGATAATGATAAACCTTCAGGTACGAATCCGACTCCGGAAGTATTTATCATTATACCGCCAAAATCTCCACGTTTTTCAACAACCTTTGTATCTCCCGTAACGATTGACACACCGGCTTCTTCTGCAGTTTTTGCCATAGAAGCTATGATTTTATCAAGGTCATCCAGATCCATGCCTTCTTCAAGTATGCATCCACAGGTAAGATACTTGGGAGTAGCTCCGCTCATAAGAAGATCATTTACAGTACCACATACAGACAATCTTCCTATATCTCCACCAGGGAAAAAGTAAGGTGTCACAACAAAGCTGTCTGTTGTAACCGCTAATCTCTCATTTCCGGGAACAACCGCGGAATCCTCCATGCGGTCCAGATATTCGTTTTTAAAATGCTTTGCAAATATATTTTCAATAAGTTCTGACGTGGAAGCTCCACCGCTTCCGTGTGCCATTGTTACTTTCATTTCCTAATCAACTCCAAATGTACTTACAATTATCTTTTTGTTCTTCCAGATATAAAATAGTTATAGCAGCTGCCCTCCGTAGATACCATGCATGCACCGTGAGGATCCTGCGGTGAGCACATCTTTCCAAAAAGAGGACATTCATCCGGGGATATTTCTCCGGTCAAAACCTTAGCACAGCTGCATCCCGGCGGCATATGATCATCATCAAGTCCATAACTTCCTGCGTCAAATTGAAGAAATTCCTCTTTAAGCCTCATACCTGAACCCGGTATAAGTCCCATACCTCTCCAGGAAGCATCACATTTTTCAAAATACTTGCTGACTGCTCTTCTTGCTTCCCCATTTCCATTTTCCGTAACTACGCTCTTATACATATTCTTAAAGCCTGAATGACCTTTCAGCTTCATAAGAGCATAAATTGCAGCAAGGAGTCCCTGGCCTTCAAATCCTGCTACTACAAATGGCATATCAAGTTCTTCCGATAACTCCTTGAATAACTTAGATCCCGTAACAACTGATACATGTCCGGGAGCAAGAAATCCATCGATATTATCAGTATTATTACAAACCCATCTGATAACCTCCGGCATTGTCTTTAATGATGTCAAAAGCTTCAGATTTCTGACTCCCTGCCTGATTGCTTCTTCAAGAACCATGGCATATACAGGAGTAGTGGTTTCGAAACCTATCGCAGCAAAAACATAATTTCTGTCCTTCCGTTCGATAGCCATTTTCACTGCATCCATGGGGGAATACAGCATCTCCACATGCCCACCCTCGGCTCTTGCATCCGCAAGGCTCATCTTGCTTCCTCTGACCCTTATCAGATCTCCAAAGGTAAGAACATAAGTATTCTCAGTCATGGATAATTCACAGAGCCTGTCTATCACTGCAGTAACTGTGACGCATACAGGACACCCCGGTCCAGAAATAAGATGTATTTTCGGAGACAGAAGGTTCGGAATTCCATTTTCAGAAATTGCTGCTGTATGAGTACCGCAAACCTCCATAAATCTGAGTTCTTCGCCATCATAGTTTTTTAATTGTTCCTTTATATACTCAAGTTTATCCATATATAAATTAAAGATCCTCTATTTCCTTAAACAGTTCTTCTATCTCGTCAGCTTCCGCATCACTCATTGTCTGAATGATACATCCTGCATGAACAAGCACTCTGTCACCTATTTTAATCTTCACAAGTCCTGCCTCGGCTTCAACTGTGTTCCCTGAAAAATCAACAGTCGCCTTGGTTCCGTCAATACTTGTAACGCGTCCCGGTAATGCTACGCACATATTTTTATCCTCTTTCTTATAAACACTTTACAGTTAATGTAAAGTTCAATATTGTCTCAAATCAGCCAGATAAATCTGCCCTGCTGAAATCCCACCATCATTTGTAGGTAAAATGCTGTTATAGTATACCACAAAATCAAGATCTGAAAGGAACTTCTCACACATTGCGAGAAGGAGCCTGTTTGCAAACACTCCTCCGGAAAGGCATACCGTGCTGATACCATATTTTTCCCGCAAACGAATGCACCTTTTTCTCACAGCATCTGCAAGAGAATAATGAAAGATGTAAGCCAGCTTCCCAGCATCACCACTATCTCTTGAGTTCAGGAAAAATTCCAACAATTCGGATACATCCATTTCACCTGTTAGGTAATTGATATCTATTAGTGGTGTTTTCGGTAAATGAGACATATTTTGAAATACATTTATACGATTTTTATCATCTATATCAGAGCAGTTTATTACATCTTCAATGTATTCTTCAGCCAGATTTTGGAGTCTTATGGCACATTCACCCTCATAGGAATTATATTTGCACACCCTCAAAATACAGCTAATGGCATCAAAAAGTCTCCCCATTCCGGAATTCGGGTAAGAATTTATATTATTACTGATTGCAGCTCTGATGAGATTTGACTCGCCAGGCTCCATAATATCAGAAGGAATCTCCTTATCATATTCAACAAGGTAACATGCTGCCGCTATTGCTGCATTTTTCATTCCTTCATCCTGTCCTACCAAATGAACAGGCTTAAGATATCCCTCTCTTACAAATTCACCACTGCGGCAAAGCATAAATTCACTTCCCCATATGGTTTTGTCCTCTCCAAATCCCGTGCCGTCAAATGCAACGCCTATGCACTCCGTGAGACCATTCTCAGCCATAACTGAACCTACGTGGGCATGATGATGCTGAATCTGTATGCATTCTATTCGTACGTTATCATCCTGAATTGATGTCTGCCCATTACGAGCATGCATATCAGATATACATGTCATCCTGTTTCTGGCATATAAATCTGCAAGCTTGGATGAATGATATCCAGGATGCATATCGGAGACAATTATCTCATCCTTAATATCTAATTTATCTGTTCTGAAAATAGCATCAAATTCTTCAACTTCCTTTTGTTGTAGCTTTAAAATCCCATAATTCTCCATATCTCCGAGAAACTGGCTCATGACAATTCTGTCGCCGTATCCTATTGAAAACGTATTTTTTAAATCAGCTCCAAAGGAATGATATAAGTTTCTACATTTCAGTCTGTTTTTGAGAAAAACAGGAGTAGGCACATATCCTCGTGCTCTTCTTATAAATCTCGGGACTTCAGTATTGTCACAGCGTCTTATAATCTGCAGAACAGAATCATCTAAGGGCCTTAGAATTTCTCTGTCGTAATACAAAATCCCATCAATCTTATCCAAAAATTTCTCTCTAAATATATCATCAGAAATAATCATAGGCTCGCCGGATATATTACCACTGGTTGCAATTATGGCTTTTAATTGCACAGTAATCATTTTATGAATACCGCTTGAAGGTAAAAAGGCTCCTATCTGCCTTGATTCACCGCAGACATTTTCGGAGAATTCAGTCTCTTTTGCTGATAAATTCAATTCCTCAGGTAAATGATATTTAGCCTTCAGTATTTTCTTTGCCTTCTTATCAAGAAGAACTATCGGCCTTGCAGATGAACATAAGTATTTTTCTTCCAGCTCCGACACTTCACACTTTTCTCTTATATCTGATATGGAATCAAACATAACAGCAAAGGGTTTTCGTTCTCTGCCTTTTATTTCTCTTAGTTTACTCACTGCATCATAATTATATGGATCTGCAAGTAACTGATAACCACCTATTCCTTTAAGTCCAATAATGCCGCCATTCCTTAGCAATTCAACAGCTGCACTGATAGCGTCCTCATTGCCTTCTATGTTTAAATTATCTGGTCTTAAAAACTTAAGCTGAGGACCGCAATTATGACATGATATGGTTTGCGCATGTCTGCGTCTACCCATCTTATATTCTTTTGCACATTCCGGACACATCGAAAAGACGCCCATTGTGGTCGTCTCTCTGTCGTAGGGAAGCTTTTGCAAAATGCTGAATCTTGGCCCGCAGGATGCACAACTGATAAGCGGATATCCATATCTTCTGTCATTTTTATCCTGTAGTTCATAAAGACACCTATCACATATACCGATATCCGGTGGAAAAACAGGAATGTAGGTATTATCCTCATCATCACTACTCTCAACAATACGAAAACCGGAACTGTCTTTTAGACATTCCGGTTCAGTCTCATTAAGATATTCTAAAGATATGTTAACAATAATACTGCCGGAGGGTGATGAAGTCCAAAGCTTATCTTTAAATGAGCTTATGTTTTTTTCACCACCATCCACAATTATCTCTACAATACCGCCAAGATTTTTCACTTCTCCTTTGAGCTCATATTTAGTTGCAAGCTCTGCTACGAAAGGTCTGTACCCTATACCCTGTACAGCTCCCGAAACACGGATTAGTGCTATCATTTTTATTCGTCCTTTTTCTCTGCCTGTGCTTTCTTAGCAGCTGCTGCAAGCTGTTCTGCACCGGTCATTGCTGGCTTTGCAGGCTGCTGCGCTGCATTTCCTGCTGCAGGGGCCGCATTTCCTGCTGCTTTTGCCTTTGCTGCAGCTGCGGCTGCTGCACGCTCCTTAGCTGCTTTCATAAGAGCTTCCTGTGCTGCAATAGCTTTTTCTGACTGCTTGAAAGTCTTTGTAACCTTCTCAGAACCGGGCTCCGTGAAATGTGTATCCATTGAAAGGCATTTCTTAGGGCAATTATCTACACAGCATCTGCACTGAATGCAACTCATAGGTCTGATAGACCAGGTCTTGGCTGCCTTATCAACTGTGATAGCATGTGTAGGACACTTTATGGAACAAAGACCGCAAAGAATACATACGTCCATATCATTTTGTACATGTCCGCGTGTACGCTCAGGATATTCCTTCGGCTCAAATGGATATTTACGAGTCGCAGGCTTTGAGAACAGATTTTTAATTACTTGTGTATTAAAATTTATAAGACTCAAATCTTCCTACCTTCTTTCATTCTGTGTTAGCGTTAGCGCTCTGTACAACTGATACAAGGATCAATAGTAAGTACAAGAATCGGCACATCTGCAAGATCACATCCGGCAAGAACGTCTACAAGTGCAGGTATATTAGCAAATGTGGGAGTTCTTACTCTCATACGATCGATAAATTTGCTTCCGTTAGCCTTTACATAGTAAAGAGCTTCCCCTCTGGGCTGTTCTATTCTTGCCATATATTCGCCGTTAGGGAACTGATTAGGCTTAACCGGAATATCAACGGGGCCTGCAGGCATCTTATCAATACACTGACGCATAATATCGATTGCCTGATATATCTCCTTTATACGAACCTCAGTACGTGCGTAAGAATCACAACCTGTACTGATAATAGGCTCGAAGTCGATATCACCATATGCACAATATCCTGTTGATCTGATATCACGGGCGATTCCGCTGGCACGAAGGAAAGGACCTGCTGTTCCAAGTAAATCTGCCTTCTCAGGAGTAAGAATACCAACATCAACAAGTCTGTTCTTAACTGCCACGTCATCTATAAAAGGCTTTGCAACTATATCAAGGCCTTCCTTGATGCTGTCAAGTCTCTGACGGAAATCTCTGAGCATATCATCAGGTATATCTCTTCTAAGTCCGCCAATTTTCATTATTGAAAAGATAACACGACCACCTGTTGCAATTTCAAACATATCGAGAATTTCTTCTCTTATTCTCCAGCATTCCATGTATAATGATTCAAATCCAAATGCATCTGCAAGAAGACCAAGCCAAAGCATGTGTGAATGCATTCTGCTAAGCTCAGAGAGCATAGTTCTAAGGTATTTTGCTCTGTCCGGCACCTCAAGATCCATGATGTGCTCTACAGCATCACAGTAACCAAGGCCATGTCCAAGTGAACATATACCGCAGATTCGCTCTGCGACATAAACCATTTCATGAAAATCTTTTTTATCTACAAGCTTCTCCAAGCCACGATGTATAAATCCGATGGAAGGAATAGCCTGAACAACTTTCTCATCCTCTAATACCAGATCAAGGTGAATGGGCTCCGGCAAAACAGGATGCTGAGGTCCAAAAGGAATTACACTTCTAGTTGACATAGAATCTCCTCTTTCTAATTCGTTATTATCACCACTTAGTTCCGTAACCAATTATATGGGAACTAAGTGGTACGCTAAGCTCATGAAAACTTCGCCAAGCAATTACTTAAATGGTGTTTCTATCGCAGTGCGGTAGAATGAGCCTTTATAATCAAGACTGATCATCTGAATATCTATTCCAAACAGATCATGCATTTCATTCTCATAAAGAAAAGCACATGGAAATACATGGCTTATACTGTTAATAGGCTGATCTTCCGCAAGTATAATTTTAACCTGGCAAACCTCTAATGCTTTGCCAAAGCTGTAAACAAGTTCATAACCATCAGCGGTACGTGTTGCACACTGCTGCATAAGATGATATCCATCAAACTTAAGTCTCTGCGCCTCGTCGATGATTTCTTCCGCCTTAACAATCTTTAAATCCATATTCATCAGGCGTTTCCTCCTTCATCCTTTTTAGGTGCAGCTGCAGGTGCCGCTGCCGCAGGTGCTGCCGGCTTAGGTGCCGGTTTTGCAGTCTGAGCAATCTTAGCTTCAGCCTGCTCACGAAGTGCTTCTTCTGTAAGAACAGCATCATACTGTGTAGCAGGATCATAATCCTCTGCCTTCATACGTACTGCAATCTTACTGTAATCAACTGTGCAGTAACCCTGCTTCATTGATTCCTTAACCTTAATTCTCTTTTCTTCAAGAATTGCAAGTGCCTTAACGACACCATCAATAAGTGCTTCAGGTCTTACAGCACAACCGGGTACATAAACATCAACAGGAACAACTTTATCTGATCCTCCTAAAATGTTGTAGCACTCCTTAAAAATACCTCCGTCACATGAACAGATACCGCAGGCAATAACTACCTTAGGATCAGGCATCTGATTGTAAAGCTGTCTGACAACAGGTGCTGTCTGGGCATTAATTCCTCCTGTAAGAAGAAGAATATCTGCATGCTTAGGATTTCCTGTATTTATAATTCCGAATCTTTCAACGTCATAAAGTGGAGTCATTGTTGCAAGAACCTCAATATCACATCCATTGCAACTGGATCCATCATAATGTAACACCCAGGGTGATTTTGAAATTTTCATAGTTTCTCCTTTATTTACCTATTACACTGAGGATAAGAAGGTTTGTTCCTGCACTAACAAGAATTACAACCCAGCTGCTGACAAGCATTGCCATGTATTTAACACGAGGAAATACATTATCTATCAGTGTCTCCATAAGATAGAAAATTACACATGCAATAAGAGCCCAAACTATACTGATAGGGTTGTTGTAAATAAAGAACATAGCAACAATACCCATCATAAGTACCTCATCATACCACTCTGCTATCTCATAAAATGCAAGGTTGGTACCTGAGATATCTGATGTAAGACCCTTAACCATCTCCTGGTGTGCGTGATGAGATGTACTCATGTCAAAAGGAGATTTTCTGAATTTTATTGTTAAGATAAACAAAAATCCAATAAGCATACCCGGGATCTTGTAAATAGCCGGATTAGCAGCCTGTACAAGATCATTAACCATGAAGCTTCCGTTAGCTTCATAGAATCCGATTGCAACAAGGAGAATCATGGGCTCATAGCACATCATCTGCAAAAGCTCACGATTGGCACCAAGTGCACTGTAAGGACCATTTGTTGAATATGCAGCAAGTACCATCATTACCTCTGACATTGAAAGAGCGAAAAATACAAGCAGCATATCACCGCCGCCAAAGAAAAGCGAACCGGTAAATATGGTAAATATCAGATAAGCTATAACAAACAGAACCTGAATGCTGTTAACAACGGTTGTCTGTTTTGCAAGAAGCTTATAGACATCATAGAAGGGCTGTAAAAGCGGTGGGCCCTGTCTTCTCTGCATACGAGCAGAAACAACACGGTCGATACCTTCCATGAGTCCTCCAATAATAGGAGCAAGTAAAATATAAAGAACTACCTTTATAACTGTTGTCATAACCATTAGAAAGCACCTCCGCATACAATTATCAGCATTACAATCACAATTATTGCAGAGATTACAATACTGGGAGCAAGAAGCTTATCCTCTCCAAAATATTCTGTCATGTACCAGTTTGACATATAAAGCGGTCTGGCCTTACCGAATGAATCGATATAATGTCTGTCATCACCAGCGTTAACACCGGCTACATAAGACATAGTCATCTTACTCTTCTTACCAATTGCAAGTAATCTGCTTCCAATCGGAATAGCAAATATCATGGCAACCATGATCATCATGATGATAACATCAGAACCACCGATAACATTAGGTATGTTCTTATGGAATGCCTCATTAAGAATAGGCTGTATCATTATGTCAGACATCTTAGGAAATGCAAAACACATAACAATGATCATACATGTAAGAGGTATAAGCGAAATCATCTCACTCTTAGGAGTGATGTCTTCAAGCTCATATGACTGATGAATTACAGTACAAATCTTTCCAAGCCATTTAGCCCAGTAGAAAAGTGTAGAACCTGAACCAAATACAAGGAACAGAACAAGCCATACAGAATTGGAATCAACGAATGACTTAAGAGCTGCCCACTTTGATACAAGCATTCCAAAAGGAGCCATGAACATTCCACAGATTCCAATGATCATAATGAATGCAAGCTTTGGAAGCTTGATAATAAGACCATGCATGTCTTCTATATCACGGCTATGCATGCAGTTCTCAATATCACCAACTGTCTGGAACAGAAGTGACTTGGAGACAGCATGGAACAGTATAAGCATTGTAGCAGCCCAGACACCTTCTGTGGTTCCTGTGCCTGCGCAGGCTGTAATAAGTCCAAGGTTTGATATTGTTGAATAAGCAAGTACCTTTTTACCGTCACTAACAGTAATTGCAAGAAGTGAAGCGGCAAAGAATGTAAATCCACCTATAACTGTGATCATGACACCTGTAAAGGTTCCTTTGAGCATGGGTGAAAGTCTGATAAGCATATACACACCAATCTTAACCATTGTAGCTGAATGAAGAAGTGCACTACTGGGTGTAGGTGCAACCATCGCTCCAAGAAGCCATCTGGAGAAAGGGAACTGCGCACTCTTTGTAAGCGCAGCAAAAGCAATCAGAGTAACAGGTACCATTACAACCATGTTCTGTCTTGGTATGATTGCTGTAAGCTGACTCAGATTTGAAATGCCAAATTTGAAATTGCAAAGTAAAAGAGCAGCTGCAAAGCCGCATCCACCCAGCAAGTTCATCCATAATGCTCTGAAGCTGTTATTAACAGCCTCTTCTGTTCTTGTATATCCAATAAGAAGGAAAGAACATACACTTGTGATTTCCCAGAAGAAATAAATCCATCCAAGATTATCAGAAACAATAAGACCAAACATAGCACCAATGAAGACGAATAAAAGTGCAAGGAAGTAATTTGATCTGTCCTCTACATCAGTATGATGGTTATGATAATCCTTCATATATCCAACAGCGTAGATACAAATAAGGATACCAACTATACCAACGATAAGGATCATTACTGCGGAAAGGAAATCCACCCTTAAATGAGCATTCCCCTCAACAGCATAACCTGAGAGATCCATAGCCAAAACCGGAATTGTTCCGATCATTGATAAAAGTATCGCATAATACTTTTTATACTTTAAACTCAGGAAAATAACTATGGCCATCAAAAGGAGTTCTCCTCCCATTATTATATGGTCATGGGGTGCAGTTGAAGTCAGATATGTATTACGCGTTGTGCCTTTCATGGAAAGTACTCTGATACCCACCATGATTGCCGTAGCCATAACGCTGAATCCGCCCACAATTGCAACAAAATTACGCAGTAGAGATGAATTCCTTATGCAGAACATCATTACTGCAATCACAAACGGAAATAGAATAAGGAAACTCACTGCTTTAAGAATTGAAATAGTCAAAGAATCTCCACCCCTTTCAGGATAAAATATTAACAGTCTATAAGCAAAAGAGCTCAAAACATGCCTTAAATATACTACCACAAATTATGAAATTTTACATAAAAAATTATTATAATTAAAACAAATTTTTCATAAATAATTAGCGTACATTATCAATGACCATGTAGAGCAATCTATAGAGTTCTTTGGCATCATTTTCAGAAAGTCTGACACATCCACCTATCTTAGAAGGAATGTCCTTTGCCTTTTCTTTAAGTGCTTCTCCCTCTTTTGTAATTGATACAAGAAGGTTTCTCTCGTCAGTCTTAGACCTGGTTCTCTTAAGGTAGCCTTTGCTCTCAAGTTTCTTAAGCACAGGTGTAAGTGTACCAGAATCGAGATACAGGCACTCTCCAAGTGACTTTACGTTCATTTCCTTTTTATCCCATAAAACCATCATGGTTATGTACTGGGTGTATGTCAAATCCACCTCATCCAAAAAAGGCTTATATGCTCTGATGATCTCCTTAGAACATGCATATAGCGGAAAGCATAACTGATTCTCCAGTTTTAATCCATCATAATTTTCTTTACTCATTTTTCCTCCTAATAATTCAAATAATATATATTTAATTGCGTACAATAATACTTTCTACTGTATAATATCAATAATCTCTGTTTTTTTCAATGTTTTTTATAAAAATATAATCAAAATTTAAAGTAAATTCTTCATATTAAAAGGATGCCCTAAAGCACCCTTTACATAATAAAGAATTTAAAAGAAACACACTATCTGCATTAGTCTTTTGCTGTGTGCTTCATATTCCTGATAGGAATATTAGCATACAGTGCAGGAACGCTCTTTGCATCAGTATCAGCTCCCTCAGTATCCATCTGAGTCAACTTAATATCAAGCCCTGCCTGATCTACCTCAACATATTTTGATAATACGTCGAGAATATCATTCTTGATTTTCTCCATGATTTCGGGAGAGCAGCTTGATCTGTCTGAAACAAGAACCAGCTTTAGACGGTCCTTGGCAGCCTGTCCTGAAGACTTTTTCTTGAAAATATCTGTCAGTTTCATGCCCTATCCCCCTTATCACTTACGAAAAACACTTGCTATTGCTGCAAATAAGCCTTTTTTATCCTCCAGATTAAGGAATGGTACGGTCTCACCAAGTATTCTGCGGCAGATGTTCATATATGCCTGACCTGCAAGTGAACTGTCACCAGCAAGTGGTTCACCATTATTTGTAGCAATAACAATATTCTCATCATCAGGTACTACGCCCAAAAGGTCAACAGCAAGAATATCAATAACATCTTCAGCGCTCATCATGTCGCCACGCTTAACCATATCAGGTCTTAATCTGTTAACTATAAGCTGAGTTTTTCCAATTTCATTAGCTTCGAGAAGACCGATTATTCTGTCTGCATCTCTTACGGCTGAAACCTCCGGAGTAGTTACAACAATCGCTCTCTCAGCTCCTGCTATAGCATTCTTAAATCCCTGCTCAATTCCTGCAGGGCAATCCATAATAACGTAGTCAAATTCCTGTTTGAGATCATCTGCAAGTTTCTTCATCTGATCAGGTGTTACACTGGTCTTATCCTTAGTCTGTGCAGCAGGAAGAAGGAAAAGAGTATCAAATCTTTTATCTCTTATCATAGCCTGCTTAACTTTGCAGCTTCCCTCAACTACGTCTACCAGGTTATAGACTATTCTGTTTTCAAGGCCCATAACAACATCAAGATTTCTAAGGCCTATATCAGTATCTATCAGTACTACTTTCTTATTAAGTTTAGCAAGTCCAGTACCGATATTTGCTGTAGTTGTTGTTTTTCCGACACCACCTTTGCCGGATGTTACTACTATTACTTCTCCCATTCCATCCTCCGTATTACTTATATAAATCGATTATCGCGCAAAAACGCTGCGCCGTAAATATCTTTTACAATGTGGCCATTTAAAATGTATGCTACTTCAGTGTTCTTAACCGTAGCGGTTTTCCTGAACCTTCTCACTTTTAATTTTGGCCCTGTCTCAGAATCAGGTGAAATTGCTATTGAATTGGCAATTCTAACCTGCAGGGGATTAAACTCAAGAGCCATAACAAATGCATTCTCATTACCATCTGTACCGGCATAAGCACTTCCCCTTAATGCCCCAAGAACAAATATGCTGCCTTTGGAATTAACAGATGCACCAGGCTTAACATCACCCATTATAATAACGCTCTTATCATAGGTTATTGATTGTCCCGATCTCAGATTTCCGGCATGAATTATAGCTGAATTCTTATCTTCTATAAGTTTTTCCTCATCAAATGAGGTCTCCTGTTGCACTTCCTGAGTCACTGCTGGTTCGACAACTTCCGGCACCTCTTCCTTTATATAACTGGCAAATATTTTGTCCGTTTCAGGATCTTCCCTTAAAACACATGTGACATTTATATCACTGTTTTCGTTAATAGCACCTAAAATTTCATTTTCCTCTTCATCAATTATAGTCCTGCCCCTAACGATGATTCCCATAGAGGCTTTCCCCAAAAATGAACGGGATTCGCGAAACTTATTAGCTATTTCCGTGATCAGAACGTCAAAAGGAAGTTTTGGATCAAGTTCCAGTATAATACCGGAGCTTGTACCTTTCAGATTAACTACTCCCATCTGTACCAATTCCTCCTCTATAAACGATAGTTTATATCTGATTAATTCTGGTCGGATACGGATACCGTACCATTCACTTTGTTCATGGACGGTAACATGCTCCCAGCAAAACTTTAGCTTGTTAACATTTTATATGTATAAAAGCCCCTGCCGTCAGCTTAACGGCAAGGGCAATCACATTTAAAATAATCCTTGCGGAGCAGTTTATTTCTAATGAAATAAATAGGAATTACTGCATTCCTGCCTGCTTAGCAACCTCTTCAGCGAAGTTCTCTTCTCTCTTCTCGATGCCTTCACCGGTCTCAAAACGAATGAAACGCTTAATTGAAAGGTTTGCACCATTCTCTTTAGCAACCTGAGCTATGTACTGAGCAACTGTCTGTTTGCCATCCTCAGCCTTTACATATACCTGCTCATTAAGGCAGATCTCTTTAAGCTCTTTCTGGAGACGACCAACAAGCATTTTCTCGATGATCTGCTGAGGCTTTCTCTTGCCTTCAGGAAGCTCTTCATTTTCCTTTGTAGCCTGAGCAAGAAGAATTTCTTTCTCATGATCCTTGAATTCCTGAGGAACATCATTCATATCAACATACTTAGGATAAAGAGCTGCAATCTGCATTGCAACGTTCTTAAGAGCATCCTTGATATTGTCGTTGACAACATCTGTATCAGCTTCTACAAGAACTGAAATTCTTCCGCCACCATGAACGTAAGGAACAACAACACCGTTCTCAGCTACAACTTTCTCAAAACGACGGATACTGATCTTCTCACTGATAACAGCTGTGATCTCAACAAGTGCTTCCTGAACAGTCTTAGAACCGTCAAGGATCCACTTCTCAGCCATGAAGCTATCCATATCCTTAGAATCTGTCTCAGCAGCCTGCTTAGCAACTGCTTCTACGAAATTCTGGAACTGCTCGTTCTTTGCAACGAAATCGGTCTCTGAGTTAACCTCTACAACAGCTGCTGTCTTATCATCCTTTACAGCTACTCTTGTAAGACCTTCAGCTGCGATTCTGCTAGCCTTTTTCTCAGCCTTAGCCTGACCATTTTTTCTAAGGAATTCTACTGCTGCATCCATATCACCGTTAGTCTCAGTAAGTGCCTTTTTGCACTCCATCATGCCTGCACCGGTAGACTCACGTAACTCTTTAACCATTGCTGCTGTAATAGCCATCTATTAAGTCCTCCAATTATAAATAATATAAAGTTTTCTTTTTTTGATAATACGCTCAGCCATAAGGCTGAGCCAGACTAAATTCTAAAGAATTACTCTTCAGTAGCCTCTTCCTCAGTAGCCTGCTCCTCAGATGTGAGGTTCTCAGCACCCTGATTAGCTTCGATAACAGCATCAGCCATCTTGCCAACAAGAAGCTTTACTGCACGGATAGCATCATCGTTACCAGGGATGATGAAATCAAGTTCATCAGGATCACAGTTTGTATCACCGATACCGATAAGTGTGATTCCAAGTGCCTCAGCTTCCTGGATGCAGATTCTTTCCTTCTTAGGATCTACTACAAAAATAGCATCAGGGATTCTCTTCATGTCGCGGATTCCGCCAAGAACCTTGTCAAGCTTTTCATATTCTTTCTTGAGCTGTGCAACTTCCTTCTTGGGAAGAACATCAAATGTTCCATCTTCCTGCATCTTCTCAAGCTTCTTAAGACGCTCGATTCTGCTCTGGATTGTACGGAAGTTTGTAAGCATACCGCCAAGCCATCTCTCGTTTACATAGTACATACCGCAACGCTCAGCCTCAGTCTTAACTGCATCCTGTGCCTGCTTCTTTGTACCAACAAAAAGAACTGTACCACCCTGTGAAGCGATCTCAAATACTGCCTTATAAGCCTCGTCAACCTTTACAACTGACTTCTGAAGATCGATGATATGGATACCATTTCTCTCTGTGAAGATGTAAGGAGCCATCTTAGGGTTCCATCTTCTTGTCTGATGACCAAAGTGTACACCTGCCTCAAGTAACTGTTTCATTGATACAACGCTCATGTTATTACCTCCATTTGGTTAATCTTCCGCGCATCTGTTACTTTGTAACCGAAGGGGCGTTATTTCCTTCGAAAGCATCTCATCCTATCCCCAAAAGGACACCGGATAAAATCTGGATGTGCGTGTTTATTTGTGACTCTGTCAGCTAAAAATGGGCATAATAAAAGCCCAAACGCTCACAGCCTCATTAGAATACCATGATTTTGGGCTTTTGACAAGCTTTTATTTTGTTATTATTGCTGCTATTTCCTCAAAGGATGCTCCCTTGGGAATTTGCTTGGAGCCTGATCTTATACGTCTGTCCTGACCGCTGCTTATGAGATATTTGTTAAAACCCACCCCATCATCGATAACTCCTGCCTCCCTGAGGATTCTTGCACAGTCATCTGATTCACTTCCGCTTGGAAGATCAACAACGATATAATTGATATCATTGCCGGCAGCTGATGAATCTGAAGACGTTTCCGTGCCTTGAACTTCAGTATCACTCTGCACAGGTTCTTCATTTTTAACAGGCTCGCTGTTTTTCACTGCTTCAGCATTATTTGCTGAAGTCGAATTATTAGCGGCTTCAGTACTATTGGCAGGAACAGTATTATTGGTAGCTTCAGCATTATTTACAGAAGCTGTATTATTAGCGTTTTCAGTATTATTTACAGAAGCTGTATTATTAGCGTTTTCAGTATTATCTGACTGCCCGGAATTCTGCGCATTGGATTCATCAGTAATTATCGTTGTTTCTGCGGCTGTATTTACTGTTTCAGAGCTGCTTTCATCTGCTTTTTCTGAAGCTTTTGCGACTGCTCCATTTGAAGCATCATTTGTGCCTGCTCCGATGCCTTCCTGTCCTTTCGCCTCGACCACATCTGTCGAAACTGTGCCACCAGCTTCATTAGAAGCGAGCTTAACATCTTCTTCGGGTTCAACGCTTTCACTGCTTTCTCCAGTTTCACCACTCTTTTGCGCTTCCTGTACCACTTGCGAAACTGCATCACCTGCTTCAGGCTCCCCTTCGTGGACTTCTTCAGATATTTCTTCTCCTTCTTTATCCACTTCCTTATTGGATGAACTGTAAACATTTTCGTCTGATTCCTCCGGATTTTTTGATGATTCCGAATAACTTGATAATGTGCTTTCAGCCTCAACCATTCCAAGCTGTTTTGCTCTTTTTATGACTTCCGCATCCGTGATATTCTTACTCGGTTTTCCAAGCACAACTCCCATTATGATCGCCGTAAGAACTGTGCCAAGTCCAAGTCCTCTTAAATAGTATTTTAGTTTCATAGTTAATTATCTGCTTCCCCCGGAGCTGTTATTTTATTTATTTAGAATAAAATAATGACTTCTTGCGGGTAAAAGAGGAAATAGCCCACAAGAATCATACTTTATTACTAAAGATCTATCTGAAATGCATTACCAAAATCATTTACATTATTGAAGTACGGCTTTTCTTATGCTTACCTGCAAGGTCTATAACCAGCTTTACCTCACCGATTCCAAGTCTTAACTCTCTGGCAATAACTACGGCTGATTTACCGGCTTTATGCATATCTAAAATTTTCTGATTTCTGGAAACAGGATCACTTACAGAATCCTTAGCCTTAGTCTCTTCAACTACTTCTGCCTTCTTCCTCGGAGCATCGCTGATTGAAACTACCTTTGCAGGAACTTCTACATTATTATATTCATCTTCGTCAAGATAATCATCATAATAATATCCATCGTCCTCAGCATTATTCATAGCTGTGTCAGTTCCGATAACCCTGTTATTGGTTTTTGCTGCAGCCGCAGCATCTGCTCTGTCAAGTATATCTGAAAGTGATGAAAAATGCGGCTCATCAGCAAACGGAGAACTTGCACCGGAATCATAAAACCTTTCTTCCTGAGTGCCCTGTATATTCTTCTCAGGCGTTATCACAGCCATATTCCCTGTATTATTATCATATTCATCATTTACAAATGTATCTGCTGCATATCCTGATAACTGCTTCGCTTTTGTTTCAAGAACTGCCTGGCGTCTGGCCTGTGCTTCAAGCTCTGCCTGACGCTGATTTTCAGCTTCAGTCTCAGCAAGGCGTTGTTCTTCTGCTTCAAGCTCTGCGCGTCGCTTTGCCTGTGCTTCAAGCTCTGCCTGACGCTTTGCCTCTGCTTCGAGCTCTGCTTTTCGCTTTGCCTCAGCCTCAAGCTCTGCCTGGCGCTTTGCTTCAGCTTCAAGCTTAGCCTTTCTTCTGGCTTCTGCCTCAATTAAAGCCTTACGTTTTGCTTCCTCCTCAAGTTCAGCAAGCCTTCTTGCCTCAGCTTCGCGTTTTGCCTTCTTCATTTCCTCTTCACGAAGTTTAGCCTGCTTTTTAGCTTCAGCCTCAAGCTCTGCCTTACGCTTCGCTTCAGCCTCAATTTCTGCTTGACGCTTAGCCTCTGCTTCCTTCACCTCTTTTGCAGCACGATTAGCCTCAGAAACAGTGTTTTTGAGGTTCTTGTGTTTGTCATTCAACATATCATACATAAAAACAACTTCATCATGATTTTTATGGATATCATTCATGACAGTATCTGAATATTCACTAATAGCAGACATCTTCTCGTTAGTCACACGATCCATGGCGCGCTCAGCCTTACTGATTGCTTCCTCCATGCAATCATCAAGCATATCATCAATCTGAGATTGTGAATTCTTGATAGCCTTTGAAACCATGTCATTAATTCTTTGATTTGCCCCATCAAAATCAAAGCCTGAAGAATCTTTTCCGTTAGGAATCAGATACCCTAATATAACCGCCAGGATCCCGGCAGCGATTAAAATTATTTCCGTAACGCTAATCATATAATCCCCACTCTGATTTTGTATTCCGCTCCCATTCAGAATACATTATCTAGTATTATAAAGTGTTTAAATTTTGAAGTCAAACCCTGAGGAAATATGCATATCCAAAGGCTTACCATCAGCTCCGATAAGAGTTTCCGTCAATTTTTCAAGCTCTTCCGGAGATTTATAGTGATTTCTTCCTTTGCCGCCATTACCAAAGTACTCATTTTTTCCTTTTTCCCTGGCATCATGCTTTTCCTGTTGCTTCTGATCAGCATTTTCTTTTTTCGTTACGGAAGTTGATTTCTGGTCAACTTCTTTATTAAATTCCGTTTGAAAAGCATTCTGATCAGTAAATGCTTTATTATCTTCATTGGCTTTTATCTGTGAAATATCATTTGTTCTGACAACAGAGCCCTGAAAATCAATCCTGTTTATCGACATATTTACCTCCCTTCTCCCGCTATATCTCCCCCTTTTCATGTATTATATATCGACAAATTTACTCAACATAATTAGATTGGACCCGTCTTAATTTTCCCATCTCTTAACTCATATCTGCAATAAGTAGATTCAAGTTTAATCGTTGTCTGCTGATCCCCAATATGAATAGTAATCCCGGGATATGCAGTCCCCTCAACGACAACATACGCTTCCTTTGAATCAGCAAGTTTTTGCTGCAATTCTTCAAGCTCTTTGGAATTCTTATCAATCTGAGAAGTCAGAATTTTGTTCTGAGTAATAAGTTGCTGAGCCTGCCTCGTCTGTTCTGCTGACAAACGGCTTCCACTGCGGAGTCTCTTGGTTACAGCTTCGACTGTAGGCCTTATGTTTTCAAGCCTTTTCGTTGAATCATATATTGCCTTTTGAAGCTCCCTGATTCTCACCTTTATGCTTGGGTCAGCACCTACTTCAATTATAGTAGTTGCACCCATATCGCTTCCAAGATCCTTTGCAATTATCTTATCTCTGGCTGTTACTCTTCCACCTGCTATGAATCCTTTTTTACCGGAAACACGGATTTCAGTTCCGGCGGAAACATTGGAATGTAATATACTCTCGCTTGTAATGCTCCCCTTAGCACTTACTTTAGCATTTTCAATGAATTTTGTAACTATATTACCACCGGCTTTTATCTCACCTTTACCAGTGCCATTTATTCCACGCTCAAGGATGATATCATTACCTGCCGTAAGACTGGCGCCTTCGACAGCACCTTTAACATGGATATTAGCTCCTGCCTTTATTGAAAAGCCTGCGGCTACGGTTCCTTTTACCTCAACACTACCGTCGTAATTTATGTTACCGGTAGCAACATCAACATTCTCAAATTGAATTACATTGCTGACTGTAACTTTACCATCTCTAACAGTAACATGTCCGTCAGTGTCAGCATACAAAATAAGACCATCATCAGAAAGATAAGTATTTTTGCCTGCAACAAGCTTTTTGGGTTTTACAGGGTGAGGTCTTAGTACTTCTCCATAGATATTACTCCCGGCATCACCCGGATCTTCCGGCGTAAGAATAGCCAGTTCTTCCCCTTTATGAACATGATTGATAATATTCAGGTTAAAATAATCAACGCTACCGTCCTCACGCATGGCCGGTTTTGCATGAAGATTGGCATTGAACTGTAAATCTATTTTCGCATTACTGCCTTCTCTTACTTTTGTCCCCCTGGCAATAACTATTTCTTTGCAGTATTCTCTGTGTGAAAAATATTCAAATATCGCCTCTTCATCGATACCGTACACAATATTTCTGGATGCAAGGTCATTCAGAAATTCCTGTGGATTCATATATTCTGCATTTTCAGATGGCGCATAAAAAAACACCGAGGCCTCCATACGGTCTCGAGAAATCGTAAGCTTATAGCTTTCTCTTTCTGGAAAACAGGAATTATCGTTTAAAACAACAATCTCTCCTGTTGCTTCCGTAATAGCCTCGTTTAATATAGCCGGTTTATAGCTGACCTTTCTCTCATCAAGGTATTCTTTTACATCATCATATTTCAAAGTCTCGCCGCCATCGGTGGGCTCATAAACTCTAATTCCTGTGGATGTGGGCATTGTGATTAGCTGAAAGTAACCGTTCATTATCCCCTCCTAAATCGTGCGTTCAGCCAAGTTGTGTGAGAATTCCCATATACTTTCCGAGTTTTTCACGCATCTTCTGAAGTGCTCTTGTATGAAGTTGTGATACTCTGGATTCAGAAACCTCGAGAACATTACTTATTTCTTTCAAAGTAAGTTCTTCGTAATAATATAACAAAATAACCTTCTTTTCTTTATCGGTAAGAAGTGCAAGACTCTCGGCCAGCATCTTCTTTAATTCTTCTTTTTCTATTGCCTCTTCAGGCTTTTCGAAACTGGATGCAAGATTATTAGTGTCCTCAGGCACATCGCTTCCCTGTTCCATAAACTCATTGAGGGAAACAACACCTGTGACTTTCATCTGATTTTGCCAGTTTACATATTCATCATCAGAAATTCCCAGCTTAGACGCTATTTCAGTATCAGTAGCAGGGTGTCCCTGCTCTTTTTCTATCTCGTGAATGGCAGCCTCAATCTTCTTCTGCTTCTGCCTGATAGTTCTGGGAATCCAGTCCATTTTTCTGATCTGATCGAGAATGGCACCTCTGATACGGACACTGGCGTAAGTTTCAAATTTAACATCCTTCATAAGGTCAAATTTGTCTATAGCGTCAATAAGTCCGAAAATTCCATAGCCCACAAGATCATCGTACTCAACATTAAATCCCAAATACATGGAAAGGCGCCCTGCAACGAGCTTCACCAGCGGAGCGTATTCCAAAATAAGTTTTTCTCTGAGCTCAGGTGCCTTATTCTTATGATATTCATTCCAAAGCTTACTTCTTCCAGCTTCATCCATAAGTTAATTATCCCTGTTAAAATTCCGAAAGGTCTCCACCTAAATCGAAATCATCGCTTTCTCCGAATGAATCATACTCACCCGGTGTATTATTCTCATTTCCTTCTGCTTCCTCAGCTGCAAGCCTCTCAGCTTCTTCAGCTGCAAGGCGCTCTGCTTCTGCGGCTTCTTCAGCGGCAATGCGGGCAGCCTCTTCGTCAGCCAGTCTTTGAGCTATTGCATCTTCCTGTGCCTTGATTGCTTTTTCTTTATCCGAATTAAGGGTATCAAAATGAACAACCAATAGCTCAAAAAGTCTGCCGACAATGAAAAAAATAATTACAGACACAAAGAGAGTCCTTATCCAGGCTCCGATTTCGTAATGCTGCAGCATTGTATAGATTGCAATGAATCCACTGCCCACAAGCATTACGAAAGCAGTTATCAGCCTGGTTTTAGGAGCTTCAGTAATCGTAATAGTCTCTGTACGATACTTTTTCTCTTTTTCCTTCTTTTCTTCTTCCGGCGCTTCCTCTGTATTGTCTTCATTAACTATTTCAGGAGTTTCCTCGCCGGCTTCATCAGCTTGATTTTCGTTGGTCTGTTTTTCAACTGTTTTTTTGGTTTTAACTTCTTCAGTATTGTCTTCAGCACTCATATCGTCTTTTCCGGTTTCCCCACTGCCCTGATAACAAAGTTGCCATTTTCAGGATAGAAAATAACAGTACGTCCATAAGAATTGCCAGTATCCTGAGCTAAAATCGGAATACCAAGTTCCTTAAGTTTCTTTATAGTAGCTGCAACATTTCTTTCTCCGACACGCATGGTCGCATTACCTGAATTAAACGCAAACATTTGGGCTCCGCCAGCTATCTTTGCAACAAGACGAGACTTGCTGGCACCTTTTGCCACAACCTGCTTAATAAGTTCATCAATTCCGGTATCCGCAAACTTTGGAATATTGGAATTATTCTTGATTTCCTTAGAATCAGGGAGCATAATGTGCGCCAAACCGCCTATTTTTGTCACCGGATCCCTTACAGCAATCCCTACACAGGAGCCAAGTCCAAGTGTCGTGATTCCGTCAGGACTGACACAAATATTAAGATCGGCCATACCAACCTTGATAATTTGACTCATTCACTTAGCTCCTTATCCACTAATGCTGACATCTCCCATTCCGAGGGATGTCAATATCTTACTGTAACCGTCTACATCAGGCAGCAGGATGAAATATCCGCTGAGAACTTCAGTGTCAAAAAAGTTTGTTTCGATAAGAAGAATCTTATCTCCCATCATACCAAATTCAATTGCAGGTACTGAAAGAATTGCTCCAGCCATATCTATAGCCAGGAAAGGTACCGAAGGCAGGAGCTTCAAATTTGTAATCATGGAAAGTGAATTCAGGTAGGAACCAGTGATGATATTTCCCACTTCCTTGATTGCAGAAAGTTCCGTGTCATCAAACGGGACATTCTCATCCTTATCAGTGATTCCCATCAGCATATTTACGAGGTGTCTTGCAGCCTTCATGCCAAGAAGAAACATGATACTACCATTGATATCACCCTCTACAGCGAGGTAAATACCAGTCATAATCTGTTCAGCACCGCCCATCAGGTCACCGACATCTTTAAAATCAAGAAGCTTAACCTGTGGTACAGACATATCTACCTTTGTACCAAGCATTTGTGCAAGTGCAGTTGTTGCATTGCCCGCACCAATATTTCCCAGTTCCTTAAGAACATCAAAGTATTGGTCAGACATATTCTCCAAACTCATCTCACTCAAAGGTCTTCCTCCTCTATAAAAGTAAATTTAGTCCTGTCGGATACCGCAAGCGCCAAAGAGACGTACACTAACGGTAACCGACTCCTTCAACCATTATGCCTTTGCCTTGTCTTCTTCCATCTCAACCATACTTAGATCAAGAATTGAAACCAGCCCGCCTTCATATTTTCCTACACCACTTATGAAGCTGTTAAGTTTCTTGCCTTTATCTGCGCTATACGTAACCTTTTCAATACTCTTGCTTCCAAGAGTAAGAACCTGATTAACCTGGTCTACGATGATTCCAATAAGAGTATCCTCTTCTGCTTTAAGAATAATAATTCTGCTCTTATCCGTTATTTCATCGGGAGCCATGTCCATCTTAAGTCTAAGACTCATCACAGGAACGATGACACCACGAATGTTGATAACGCCCTTTAAATAATGAGCAACCTGAGGAACTCTTGTTATCTGCTGCATGCGTACAATATTATCAATGTACTTAATATCTATTCCATACTGTTCGTCGCCGAGTTTGATGATAATATACTGAATCAGTTCGCCGACATCCTGTGTATCTCTTAATTCATTCATATTATTATCCTTTCGTTGTATGAGGAAGTTCTGCTTACTTCAATACAGAAGTTCTGCTCTCACTTCGCTCGCCAGAACAAAGTTCGATAACGAAAATCAGAGATTTTCTATCTCACTTTTATGCCAACTGATTTGTATCAAGAATGAGTGCTATCTCACCATCTCCAAGTATCGTAGCTCCGCTGATCATACGGCACTTATTCATGTATCTGCCAAGAGGCTTGATTACTATTTCCTGCTGTCCCATCAGTTCATCTATTACAAGACCGAACTGCTGATCACCTTTTCTTGTGATTACAACAACAAGATCTTCATCTTCATTCTTGGTAGTCTCGGTATCAAGTGCATCACTTACACGAATGATAGGAGTTACGCTTCCACGAAGATTGATAACTTCTTTATTTTCAACAGTCTTAATATCTGTCGGTGCAACATCCTCAATACTCTGGATTGAATCAAGAGGAATAGCATATTTTTCATTACCAACTACAACCATCAGAGCCTGAATAATAGCCAAAGTAAGAGGTAGTCTGATTTGCCATGTACTTCCTTCACCAAGCTTAGTCTTAACACTTACCTCACCAGAAAGAGATTCGATCTTTGATTTAACTACATCAAGACCAACTCCTCGTCCTGAAACTTCGGTAACCTTTTTAGCCGTTGAAAATCCGGGATGGAAAAGGAAATCTATGCACTGCTGCTCAGTTAAAGTTGCAGCTTCTTCAGGAGTTACAATTCCCTTTTCAATAGCTTTATTCTTTACGATTTCAGCATCAATACCATTACCGTCATCACCGACTTCAATAACAACACTGTTACCATCCTGGAAAGCATGCAGGAAGATATGTCCTTCTTCCGGCTTGCCTCTCTCTGCACGAATCTCAGCAGATTCGATACCGTGGTCAGCACTGTTACGCAAAAGGTGCATCAAAGGATCACCGATCTCGTCAACAACGGTACGATCCATTTCAGTATCTTCACCGGTCATGGTAAGCTCCATGTTCTTACCAAGCTGCTTATTAAGATCTCTTATCATACGAGGGAATTTCTGGAGTACGCTTTCAATAGGTACCATTCGAACTTTCATGACAGATTCATGAAGATTGGTAGTAACGCTTTCCAGATATTCAATCTGCTCGTTTACATTGCCACTTACTATACCTGCAGAATTCGCTGCAGAAATCAAAGAGTTTTTAGCTATAATCAGCTCACTAACCAGGTTCATGAGGACATCCAATTTATCAATATCAACACGAACTGTACGATTAACAACAGGCTTACCAACAGGTTTCTTACCTCCTGCATCCTTTGCTGGTGCCTTCTCAGCAGGTTTAGCCGCAGGTGCTGCAGGTACTGCTGCAGGCGCTGCTCCCTGAGCCGGCTGTGCAGCTGCAGGTGCTGCTGCAGGTGCTGCTGTTTCTTCAGCACTTACTGCTGCGTTAGGATCATAATCTCCGATTTCACAATCTTCGATTTCAGAAACACTCTTAACAATATCTTTGATCTTATCTTTATCTTCTTCGTCTGTAGAAATAATTAGACTAAAATTAAATTCAAACTTCTCATCCTCAATATCCTGGGTTGATGGCTCTGAAATAATAAGTTCGCCAATTTCCTCAATACCCTTAAATACAAGGAATGCTCTTGCTGCCTTAAGGATGCAGCTCTCCTGAATTTTCACATTGAGACCATAAAGCTTCTTGCCCTGGCTCTTAGCATCCTCTAAGGTGCCCTTGGTATCAGGATCAATCTTTATAGCTCTGTAATCCTTTGTAGGATCGGCATCTGAAGGAGGTGCTGACGCTGCAGGTGCAGCTGCCTGTGCAGGTGCTGCTTCCGGTGCAGGAGCAGCTGCCGGTGCGGGTGCTGCAGCAGGAGCTGCTCCGCCGCCTGTTCCGCCTGCTCTGATATCAGCCAAGGCTTTAATCAGGTTAGCATTTTCCTCAGTTCCTTCGTCCTGAGACTCCGTGATATTGTCCACATATGCCTGAATTGCATCAAGACACTGGAACAATGTATCTATCATACTAGAGTCAATTTTAAGCGTTCCATTACGAACGTCTGAAAATACATCTTCCATATCATGGGTAAGATTCTGCATATTCTTATAGCCCATGGTTCCTGCCATTCCCTTCATGGAATGTGCAGAACGGAAAATTTCATTAATACAATCTTCGTTCTCCGGATCCTGCTCCAACTGCATGATACTGTCATTCAGTGTCTGGAGATGCTCCTTTGCTTCATCAAGAAAGACGCCTAGATACTGAGAAACATCCATAATCCCTATACCTCCATATAAACGTCACGCAAGCGTCAAATAAAGGAATCAGGATACTTCTGCTCTCAGCTTCACAAGGAAGTGCGTCATGCCCGATAAATGTTCCGCCAAATGTAATCCTTTCTACACTCTGCAAGCCAAAGTGTTCTATTACACAGGGAACAATTACAACGCAAGACGATTACTTAACGCCAACGTTCAAAATTATTTCCTGGGCTACATCATCAAGTGTTACTACCTGATTAACGAGACCAGCTGTTGCCACTGCCTTAGGCATGCCATATACTGTGCAGGATGCTTCATCCTGACCAATGACATGAACCTTCTTTGCTGATTTCAGATTTTTTATTCCCTCAGTACCATCTGCCCCCATACCTGTAAGTACAACACAGCATATAGAGTCATAATCGGAATCCATCAAAGACTCATACATGAAGTTTGCACAAGGTCTAACGCCTTCTCTTGTAGGGCCATCCACGTAGTGTATGGTATGCTTTCCGGCTGATGTAATAATGTGCATATGCTTGCCGCCTTTTGCAATATAGACGGTTCCTGCCTGAAGTACATCTCCTTCAGCAGCCTCTTTAACCTTGATCTCAGAAAGAGAATCCAATCTCTCTGCAAGTGAAGCTGTAAAGCCCTCCGGCATATGCTGCACAAGTACAACCGGTGTTTTCAGATTTTTGGGAAGTTTCGGAATTACCGCTTGAAGCGCACGAGGGCCACCCGTAGAACTGGCAATCGCCACAATACGATTACCTGTGACCTTGTCTGCATGCTTAGCGACAATATCCACCATCTTACGAGAGGCCTTGATCTCATCGATTGAAAAAGCCTTCGCACTGACAGGCGCTCTGGACTCGCAAACTGCTGCGAGTGTCCTTGTAAGCGTCTTGGTGAAATCGTCGCCACGACAATCCGAGGCGCGATCCGGTTTGTGAATAAAATCAAGTGCTCCCAGTTCTAATGAATCCAATGTTACTTTTGCCCCTTCCTTGGTGTCTGTACTACACATCATAACCTTAGCCCTGATTTTATTTTTGTTAATCTCCTTGAGTAACGTAATACCATCCATACGCGGCATATTTACATCCAATATGACAGCATCATATGTTTTGGTCTTAAGTAACCCAAGGGCTTCTACCCCGTCTTTAGCCTTATCTACAACCTGAAATCTAGAATCTGAATTAACTATATCACCAAGGACGGTTCTCATGAGTGCAGAGTCATCAACTAATAAAATTTTTTTCGACATTTAGTTTTGCTTCTTTCTAATTTTTCGTTCTTCTTCGAAGATAAAGTGAATAATATCCTCTCTGGAAGTCTCATCAATGTAGGTGTACTGTATGCGGTGCTCATACAGTCCTGGCCTGTTTTCGAGTTCCTGTACCCTGAGTACGGTGCACACCATTTCGTACTCTATATTATTAATATTTCCGGGTAATCGATAAGAACAATAAATTGTGCTACCTTCTTCGTATTGGAAATTAGCAACAAACCTCAAACCGCCTCCGCTTATATCTACTATAACGCTTCGCTGTAATGGTTTGTTGGTTCCAAGTAGTAATCCCCAGTTTCGCCTTATGGCTTCAACTTCTTCCTCCGTAAAAATACGCGACCGAAGCTCCAAAGCACAGCTGAATCTGTAATATTCTCTACGCTGGAGTCTCTGTAGATTACTTAGAAGGTCAAGAACCAAAATATATACATTATTACTTCGGTATCGGTCAATTATCCTTCCGTAACATTGAAACAGTCCTCTTGAGCTGTAAAAGCACAAGCTGTATTCACCATCAACCGGCAATAAAACCAGTTTTCCCTTATCCATTGGCATAAGAACTTCAATTCTATCCTCTGATAAAATATCCGTAATCTTACTCAGGTGAATCTTTTTAGTGCGGCTGTCATCGTCCATCCAGACCTTCCCGATGGCCTTCAGTTCAATTTTGTTGCCTGGCGCAATATAGTCCGCAAGCATGTAGGTACCCCTCTTACCTTTTATTATTGACCGGAAGCCTTATCTCCGGTGTTCTTCTCAGAATTAAGTTTACGCCCTGTTATTATATGTGAGAAAAATGCAGCCATTCCTCTTGGCTTATATTTTTCAATCTCATTTTTATTCACCAGTTCCGCAGCAATCTGCTCAAAAGCCTTTGAGGATTTCGAATTAGGATACTGAATTGATACCGGCGATTGCTGCATTACTCCTCTTGCCAGCATCTGATCCTGAGGTATTGCGCCCAGATATTTAAGCGGGAGCTTTAAATATCTCGCTACAACAGCATTCAGTTTATTAAACAGCTGTTGTCCCTCCTCACCGGTTGCCACTCTGTTTGAAACAACCTTGATAATCGTATTATCCCTTGAAAATCTGTCCTGCTGGTTTAACGCCTTAAGCAGAGAGTAGGAATCCGTTATCGAAGTAGGTTCCGGTGTGGTAACAAGAATAATCTCTCCGCTGGCAACCAGAAATTCCATAACTGCACTGGAAATTCCTGCGCCTGTATCAATTATTATCGTATCTGCTATGGCATCGAGCTCCGCCAGATTAACAATAATATCAACGAGATATTTTCTCTCCAGATTATACATACCGGAAATACCGGAGCCGCCGGATATAAATCCAACACCTTCCGGTCCCCATGTAATAATATCTTTTATATTCTTGTGTTTGTATATCAAATCACTCAGGTTGTGCTTTGGTACAGTTCCAAACATGATCTCGATATTAGCCAGTCCGAAATCCGCATCAAGTATTATTACTCTCTGCCCCATCCTTCTGAACTGTATTGCAAGATTGATTGAAACGTTGGATTTACCAACGCCTCCCTTACCGCTTGTAACCGTTATAATCCTTGCCAAAGGCCGCTGAGTTGCATTTTCTGCTTTAATAATTTCTCTTAACTGCTGTGCCTGATCCATAAAAATAATCCTGTCTCTATTCTATCAAAATATCCTAAATTCTTCTACTATTTTCCACCCAGAAGACCCTTAACACTTTTTTGTGCATCAAATACAGCAATATCACTCGGAACATTTTGACCGTTTGTAATATATGACATGGGAGCTCCGGTGTGCATATGAATATTGTAGAGATTACCTGCAGACCTGGTCTCATCCATCTTAGTGAATATAAGCTTGTACTTAACAAGTTCCGAATAGCCATCTGCTATCTCTATCAAGTCTCTGTATTTGGTGGTAGCACTTAGTACCAGATAATTTTCGGTTTCAACACACTCCTCCAGAGCGTGGATAAAACCTATCATTGTCTCCTTCTGTTCTTCATTGTGAAGACTGTGGCCTGCAGTATCTACCATTATGTAATCATAGTCCTTAAAATCTTCTGCAGCCTGCTTCATCTCTTCTATGGAGTAAATTACCCTGAACGGAATATCCATAATGGTAGCATATGTGCGAAGCTGCTCAGCAGCAGCAATTCTATAGGTGTCAACCGTAAGAAGTGCCACTTTTTTCTTTTTGGCAATGCATAGCTCTGAAGCGAGCTTGGCAATGGTTGTTGTCTTACCTACGCCTGTAGGGCCGATGAATATTTCTGCTATAGCGCCGTCCTGACTGTCTTTTATCTTGTCAGCAGGTCCAAACTTAAGAACCATCTTCTGATAAACATTTGCCAGCACATATTCCATAGGAATATTGGGTTTGCTGACCTTTTCAACTTCATCGGTAAGCTGGTTTGCATAAATTTCATCAACCTCATTTTCAATGAGGGTATTATACAGAACTCTCACAAAAGAAAGCGTTTCTTCGGAAACAGTATTCTCAGTCCGCACATCATCTATATCTTCATCAAGTGCTTCTACTCTGGGTTCTTCCTTCTCATTCTTAAGATTTTTCTCTAAAAGATTGTGAAGACTGTCAAGCTTTTCCTCTATAGCGCTGCTCTCATCCTGCGCATGAGAGAACTCTCTTACGTTGGGCGGAGCAATTGCAGGCTCAGGAGTCGCTACCTGAGTTACTTTTAACGGAGGAATCTCTCCCTGTTCCTGGGCTTTTAGCAGTTTGTCCGCCATTGACTGGGGCTTTTGCGGCCTTACGGCTTTATTCTGCTCTTTTGCAGGCTTAACTGCTCTCATCACTTTTGAAGGCTCATCTTCAAGAGCTACTGTTACTTCAATCTTGGGCGGAGAAAAAATAGCGAAAAGTCCACTTTTCTTCATGGGCCTGACATTCATGATGACAATATTTTCTCCCAGCTCCTTCTTTGCGATTTCTGTAGCCTCTGATTCAGTTTTTCCGGTATATTTTTTTATAATCATATTATGCCGTTACCATTCCTACAGATTGCATTTCTACATTAGGTTCAACTTCGTTGTATGAAAGTACGATCAAATCCTTGTAATAATCCTCTGTCATTTTCTTAAAATACATTCGCACTATTGGCGAAGTCATTATTATCGGTATCATTCCGGCATCCTCAAGCTTCTTGGACTGTTCTCCTACAGATTTAAGGATTGCCTTTGTCCTCGTGGGATCAAGTGTCAGATAAGCTCCGGTCTCTGTCTGTTTAACCGATTGCATTATCTCCTGCTCTATCTTGGGATCAAGGGTAATGACACTTGTAGTCTCACCGGGATAAAAATATTTATTTGATATAGCTCTCCTCAAACTCTGTCTTACATATTCCGTAAGAATATCACTGTCATGGGTTGAGGGTGCATAATCAGCCAAAGTCTCAAATATAGTTACCAGATCTCGTATGGAGATTCCCTCTGCCAAAAGATTCTGCAATACCTTTTCAATCTCACCAAGACTCATCAGCTTAGGCGTAAGCTCTTCCACCAGAGCAGGATTGCTCTCCTGCAGATTATTGACAAGATTCTGAACATCCTGTCTTGTGAGAAGCTCTGCGATATGATTTCTGATAACCTCAGTAAGATGTGTTGCAATGATTGAAGGCGGATCTACTACCGTATAACCAAGAGATTCGGCACGCTCTCTCTGGCTCTCCGTGATCCAGGTTGCAGGCAGATGGAAAGATGGTTCAAAGGTAGGAATACCAGTTATCTCTTCCTCTACATTACCGGGATTCATTGCCATGTAATGGTCAAACAGAATTTCTCCGTCACTTACCTGAATACCTTTTATCTTAATAATGTACTGATTCGGATTAAGCTGAATGTTATCGCGCAGGCGAATGATCGGCACAACAGTACCGAGCTCAAGAGCAATCTGTCTACGGATCATTACAACTCGGTCAAGAAGGTCACCGCCCTGATTGACATCAGCCAGAGGAATAATACCATAACCAAATTCCAGCTCTATCGGATCCACCTGAAGAAGGCTTGTGACGTTCTCAGGCTGCCTTATCTCCTCAGCCTGTTGCTCTTCCTCAGCCATGACTTCTTCCTCTGTAGCCGCAATCTTCTCGTGTCTGTCCATGAAAAATCCAAGGCCTGCGATAACTGCACCAAGGGGCAGATAGAGAATATTGGGAAGCGGAGTAAGAAGACCCAGTGTTGCAATAAGTCCGCCAACAAGGTACAAAGTCTTCGAAGCAGAAAATAGCTGTCCAATAAGTGCAGGACCAAAATCCGCTTCCTTGGATCCCTTAGTAACAAGAATACCTGTGCTCAGAGATACCAGAAGTGAAGGTATGGCACTAACAAGGCCGTCACCCATTGTTAAAATAGAATACTTATCAAGGGCTTCTGTTATCGGCATTCCCTGCCTCAAAACGCCCATGAGAATACCACCGACAATATTTACCGCAGTAATAATAAGACCGGCAGTAGAATCTCCTTTTACATACTTAGTAGCACCATCCATGGCTCCGAAAAAGCTTGCTTCATTCTGAATCTTCTCACGCCTCTCCTTGGCCTCCTGATCAGTGATTGCTCCGGTATTCAAATCTGCATCGATAGCCATCTGTTTACCGGGCATAGCATCCAATGTAAAACGTGCTGATACTTCAGCAACACGCTCAGAACCTTTATTTATAACCATAAACTGTACAAGGATCAAAATAATATAAACAATCGCACCAATAATAAGATCTCCGGCACCAACGAATGAACCGAAAACCTCAATAACCTTACCTGCGTCACCGCCTGTAAGGATTAGTCTCGTGGACGATATATTCAGTGCAATACGGAAAATTGTGGTGAACAAAAGGATTGTCGGGAAGAATGACATATCCAGTACTTCCTTTGAAAACATCGCCGTAAACAAAATAACAAAGGACAGCGACATATCAAAAGCAAGCAAAAAGTCCATAAGCCATGTGGGAATCGGCACAATGAACATGATGATTGCAGCAACAAAATACAGCGCCACACCATAATCAAATGCACGCTTTCTGATAATTTCAAGCATATTCATCCCCCTTCCCCAATTATTTATACTTATACATAATTAGTATATCGCACACTATATATTGTATTCAAGTATAAAATTAGGCACAAGAATGAAGTTAATGTGAAGCTAAAAGCTTTACATATTTTCAAGCTCATCTCAACAGGTGTGCTGAGCTGTTTGAGCAGCAGCTTACCTGGTCACACCTTACCCTGGAGATGATATACAAATGCCAGCACTTCGGCAACTGCCTGATAGAGCTCCGGTGGAACAAATTCACCTACATCAACATTTGCATAAAGCATACGGGCAAGAGGTTTATTCTCTACTATCTCTATATTGTTTTCTTTGGCTATATCCTTGATCCTCTGGGCAAGATATCCCTCTCCCTTTGCTATAACCCTGGGAGCATCATATTTTTCAGCATCATAGGATATTGCTACCGCATAGTGAGTAGGGTTCGTGATGACTACATCTGCTTTGGGAAGTTCCTGCATCATACGTCTCTGGGATGCCTGCATCATTCGGCGGCGCTGCTGTCCCTTGATCTGAGGATCTCCTTCAGTATTCTTATACTCATCCTTTACTTCCTGTTTGGTCATCATCATATCTTTTCTGAACTTGCGCTTCTGATATACATAATCTATCGCAGCAATGACAACGTATACCGCAGCAATTCTGATGCCAACCTCTACTATGGTATTACCCATAAGACCGATTCCCTGTCTTAAAGGCATGTCATACAGAGTAAATATTGAAGCTGTATAACTAAGAAAATATGTATATACAACTACACCAATGACAGCTATCTTGGCAATTGCTTTAACCAGATCAAAGATTTTTCTTGTTGAGAAAATCTTTTTAAAGCCTTTTATCGGATTAAGCTTACTGAGCTTTGGACGTAATGGCTTTGTGGTGATCTTCCATCCTACCTGTACTACATTGCAGATAAATGCAATGATAAGAGCCACCGCAAGAAACGGAATTGCAGTTAGAAGAATTCTCAAAAGCGTCTGGGTAAGTATAACCCTGAGATTAGTAAACGGCATATTGCCATTATGCATCACAATAATATCCGGTATCTGCGTATATACATATCTGAAGGTATTGGAAAAATTGGTCCCCATATACGGATACAGGACCCTGATCATGATAAAAAGCGCCATAAGTCCGGCGGCATGACCTATCTCCTGGCTCTTTGCCACCTGTCCTTCCTGTCTGGCATCCTGAAGCTTCTTAGCCGTGGGCTGCTCGGTTTTTTCTCCACCGGGACCATCAGCAAAAAACTGCAGATCATAGGAAATCATGAGTCCAATATTCAGTTTTTCCTGATTCTCACATAAGATCATTTATAAACTCCGTCATAAGCTGCCGCATATTGGAAAAAATAAAATCCGATGCATTATATAGAAGTATACTTGTTATATACATCATAGACAGTCCAACTATCATCTTAAGCTGAACGCCTACCGCGAACATGTTCATCTGAGGTGCTACTCTTGCAAGAATACCTAAAATGACATTCATTACAAAAGTAACGATAAAAATCGGAAGACATATTCTAAATCCAATGATCATATAAGCACTGACAAATTTAAGCATTGAATTTAAAAGCTTGTCCGAATTAAATATTGCTCCGTTGACAGGAATAAGTCTGAACGAGTCTACCAGTGCAGATATAAAATATCTGTACAATCCGCTTACAAGCATCATTCCAATAAATGCATATTGATAAAGTGCCGCAGATACCGCTACATTCTCCCTGGATCCGGGGCTCATAACCTGAACCATGGACAAGCCTATCTGCATGTCAGATATCTGTCCTGCCAGATTGGATATCAATGTACATATCTGTGCTGCAAAACCTATCAGCAGACCTGTAAAAAATTCTTTCAGTACAATTAGTGTAAATCCCCAGATAGTGTTGTAATCAAGCGTATTCACAGGTACCAATCCATACAAAAGCACCGATAATAGAAATGAAAAACCTATTCTGACGGGATGAGGCGTATTACTCATGCTGAAAAAAGGCGCAATATAAACAAACATTGTCACCCTTACCAGTATGAGCAGAAATATCTCCAAATCACCATAGGTAAAGGTATAGTCTATCAAAGCTTCATTCCCTCGCTAATGTATATATAAAGAAAAATCCGACCACATTTTCACAACATACCCGGATAATTCTGTCAGCATCCAGTTTCCCAGAACCATCAGAGCCACAAATGTCAGTATAATCTTAGGAACGAATGTAAGTGTCTGATCCTGAATTGATGTTACTGTCTGAAATATGGACACAGAAAGTCCCACTACCAGAGATACCAAAAGTACAGGAACAGCAATCTTGATTACCATAAACAAACCACTTGCCATAATGGCAGTCACGTCATCTACTGTCATAAAGAACTCCCTTCTTTTTAATAGAACGTCTTAACAAGGCTTCCGATAATAAGATTCCAACCATCAGCAAGAACAAACAAAAGAATCTTAAAGGGCATTGAAATTGTGGTAGGCGGAAGCATCATCATACCCATACTCATAAGTACTGAAGAAACCACCATATCAATAACAATAAACGGAATATAAATCAAAAATCCGATAATAAACGCCGTTCTGAGCTCACTTATAAGAAAGCTTGGAACAAGAACTGCATTGGGAATACTATCAAGCTCCCCGTCCCACTCAATATTATCAATCTCCATAAAAAGTCTGACATCCTTGGTCTGGGTCTGACCATACATGAAATCTCTTATAGGGATCATGGCTGTATCAAAGAACTCCTGCTGCGAAATCTCTCCCTTATCAAAAGGCTGTATAGCCGTTTCATTGATCTCATTCAAAGTCGGCTGCATGATAAAGAAAGTCAGAAACAGCGCAAGACCAAGCAGTACCTGGTTTGGAGGTGATGTCTGTGTAGCTATGGCTGCTCTTGTAAAATGCAGGACAATGATGATTCTTGTAAAAGAAGTCATCATTATCAAAAGAATCGGCGCCAAACCTATAAGTGTCAGAGTGATGAGAATTCTCAGCGCTCCATTAAGCTCACCATTACCATTGTTATATGTAACCGTAACGGTATTAGCTATATTAAGTTCCTGGAGATCATCAGCATCCTTAGATGAACCGGGCGCTGTGATATTGGTTCTCTCTCCATCGGTTCCGGTAAGATGTGTATCCCTGTCAACCGTAGGATCTGTGTTGTGAGTATCATCAACATAAGATGTTGTAGCATGTACATCAACCGAACCACTATTAAAAATACAAAAAGCCATTACAAAAGAAAGGCATAACAATGAAATGCCTCTCTTTAATAACAGCCTTAAATCAATTACTCCCCTAATTTTTTTCATACCTAAATTTTCTTAGAACAAATCAAAAGTCAAAACCATTTGCATTTTACTTTTTGCTTTTAAACCGCTCTAAAACCTTTTCAAATTCCTTACTAAAATCTACCGGATCATTAGCCTTAAAATCCGGCGGATCATACTCGTCCTCAGAAAGTTCCGTGAGAACAGTTACTGTATCCTTGCAAACTGCGATCACCAGATACTTTTTTGAAACCCTTACTATCTGCATATATTTGGAAGAAGACAATCTACAGGTCTCCATGATCTCCATATTTGCAGTAAAATTCGTCTGCTTCTGGTATCTGGCAATCCATTTTGTCACATAATAGGTCGCAGCCAAAACCAGGAAAAATAGTATAAGCACAGTAATAAGCTGCGATACCGATGATACATTCATTATTTAGTCCTTCCAATATTACTGGATAATTTCTGTAACACGGACACCGAAGCTTTCTTCAATTACCACTACTTCTCCCTTTGCTACAAATTTACCATTAACTAGCACATCTACAGGTTCACCGGCTACTTTTTCAAGCTCAATGATTGTACCCGGAGCAAAATCAAGAATGTCCGATATAGCCTTGGCAGTTCTTCCAAGTTCAACCGTTACTTCAAGAGGAACATCTTTGATCAGTCCAATGTTCTCCCCTGCAGCCATCATAGGATTACCCTGAGCAAAGCTCTGGAACTGCGCAGGCTGCACATTTGCACCCATCATCTGAGGCTGCATCATCGGCATACCCATAGGCATCATTGGCATTCCCATACCAGGCATACCCATCTGAGGCTGCATGCCCTGCATCATGGAAGGATCCATGCCCGGCATTCCTGCCATTCCTGCCATTCCACCCTGCATAGCTGAAGGATCCGGTGTCGGCATTCCCATATCAGGAGCAGGTGCAGGCGCAGGTGACGGCGGTGGAACAGCCGCAGAAGCAGTATCCTCTGCTGATTCAGTACTGATGGTATCCTTTAGACTCTTAGCAAAGTCGATAGGATACAGCTGCATCAATGTTGAATCCACCAGCTCACCAATCTGAAGCTTGAAGGTAACACGGCAGAATGTCCCTGTCAGGAATTCTGATATCTCACTGGGATCATCATCAATCATATCCAGAAGTGTTGCCTCCGGCGGACTGATATCTACCTTCTGACCAATCATGGTTGAAAGCGATGTTGCAGCCGCACCCATCATCTGGTTCATTGCTTCAGAAATAGCAGATAACTGCAGCTCTCCTACTTCACCATCTGTATTAGTTCCATCACCACCCATCATAAGGTCAGTGATGACCATAACGTCTCTTTCCTTAAGAATAAGGATATTGGTTCCCTCAAGACCTACCGTGTACTTAATCTGAATAAATACACAGGGCTTTTCGTAATTATTAAGAACCGTATTCCAGTTTGCAAGCTCAACCTGAGGCGTAGTGATATTAACCTTCTGATTAACAAGGGAATACAATGTAGTTGCAGAAGAGCCCATACTTATATTGGCGACCTCTCCAATTGCATCCTTCTCATCATCATTCAGAAGACTCTCATCTATCTCTCCGGCTACAAAGCCGCCACCGCCGCCTGAAGGGGCGTCCCCCGCCGGAGCATCTGCAGCAGCTGCATCAGAGCCACCGGCATCGCCACCTCCTGACGTATCCATACCGGCGAGCAGTGCATTTATTTCTTCCTGTGAAAGCATTCCATCCATGCTGCTACTCTTCCTCCTCTCTTACTACCGACGTTATCCTGACGGCATACTTATCTTTTGTCGTACCCGGTAATGCTGTGAATTTATAAATATCACCGACATATACCTGAAGTTCACTGTTTACCTGATTATCCAGTCTGATTATATCGCCCCTCTGGAGCTGAACAAAATCACTGACTGATACATTACATCTTCCCAATATGGCCTTGACCGGAACATCCACATGTCTGACCAATGATTCAAGATGATCCCCATATGTGTCATCATCATGCTTCTGCATTGTTGAAAACCAGAATTTGGTGTTCAACTTGTCCATTACACTCTCCAAAGTAAAATATGGAAGACATATATTCATAAGACCTTCAACTTCACCAATCTTAATGTTAAGAGTGACAATGGCAATCATATCTGTCGGAGAAATAACCTGCGCAAACTGCGGATTGGTCTCTATTCTCTCCATGATAGGATTTATCGCAAGAACGTTCTCCCAGGGTTCAACCATAAGCTGCATACAGATGGTTATCAGCTTCTCAATAAGCGGTATCTCAATATCAGTAAAGGGTCTTGTCTTTTCAAGTCCCTGGCCCTCTCCCCCGAGCATTCTGTCAATGAAGGCAAAGCCTATATTTGCCTGAAGCTCAAGAATAATTGTTCCCTGCAAAGGTAAAAAGTTGATGATACCCAAAATTACAGGATTACTAAGGGCATTACTGAACTCCGAATAAGTAACCGTCTCAGAGTTAGCAACAGATACCTGTACGTTTTTTCTAAGATACAACGGAAGTGTTGTAGATAACAATCTTCCATAATGCTCATAGATCATCTCCAGGGTTCTTAAGTGTTCCTTAGAGAACTTGGCAGGTCGTTTAAAGTCATAATCCTTGACTTTTTTCTCGTCCGCAGCGGACATCTGATCCACGTCGAGTTCACCGGTATTTAAGGCCGCCAGTAGATTATCTATCTCATTCTGTGATAATACTTCACTCAAGCGTAGATCACCTCACTTTTACAACAAAAACAAAACATAACAAACTCTTTTCATACTCCCCAATTAATTACTGATAAACATTGCCTGAGAAATTCACATCATAGATAAAGTTTGAACCAAAGAGCTCCTGAATTTCTTCAAGCAGTGTAGCCTTGGCGTCATCCTCGTGCTGTCTGATCTCTTCAAGCGTATATGCACCGATAACGGATGTGATCTTTGATTTGATCATATCCTGATAAGTAACAATTGATTCAGCCGTACCATATTTTGCATAATCCTCATTAGAGGTATCCATTGACAATACCACTGTACACAGCATGTAATGTGTCTTGCCGTCACCGCTGTCCTTAAGTGTAATCGTCATGTCCGGTATTGAATAAGAACCAACGTTGGCAATATCAACATTCCCGGATGCGGATCCTGAAAATCCCTGTCCATTCTCTCCTCCGTTAGCTTCTATCTGAAGCGCAGCTGCTATGTCGCCTATAAGAGCCACAGCCTGATTATTGGTAGTCATCACCGTCAGCATCATAAAACCTGTCATACCGGTATTGACCAAAAGTAGAGCCAGAATAATTATTGCAAGCAGGTTCTTTTTCATTTGTTTTCTCCCTCATAATATGTATTGGCACGATTGCTTTGTAATCATACCTATTAATACATTGGACTAAGCGGATTATAAATTCTAATCTCAACTCGTCTGTTTCTCGCACGTCCCTCAGGGGTTGAATTATCAGCCACCGGTTCGTACTCACCTCTTCCTGAATGCTTCAGATTTGAAGGTTCAAGGTTGGTATTCTCTAAAAGATAATAAAAAACTGAAAGCGCTCTGCCATCACTTAATTCATCATTATTCGTATATTTACCATAGGATCTGTGCATTGGAACATTATCTGTATGTCCCTCAATTTCGATAGTTCCTCCGGCATATCTCTCAAGCACGGAACCTACCTTATCAAGTATCACATTAGCTCCATCTTTTAAGACCGCATCACCGGTATCAAAAAGAATTGCTCCCTGCAAGGTAAGCTGCACAAACTGACTGGTAAAATTAACATCAATCTGATTAGAAACATCCATTGAATCCAGCGCTTCATTTATCTGAGCCGCAAGAGCTTCAGAAGCTTTCATCTGTTCAGCTTCAGCAGCCTCCCGGGCTTCATCAGCATTGGCTCCCGTCTTATCAGAATTGCTGTCCATACCGGCATTCTCAAGGTCTCCCTCTGATCCGGAGCCTTGCGCATTGCCTTCCGAACCGGATGCAGAGCCTCCCTGTCCGGTCATAATCCCTGCACTGTCACCCTCTTCACTGATTCCGGCTCCGCCATTCTCGCTGGCATTTTCACCCTCTGTATCAGTCACTTCCTCATTCTGAGAACCTGACTGTGAAATGCCCATTGAAATAATATAATTTGATAACTGGTTTAACTGAGAAATACCATCTCCTACAAGTGCTCCCTGACCCAGGGCAGCTTCACCTCCGCTAAAAATACCAAACGCGGAACTAAAAGATGATGCAACTTCTTCAAACTTCTGTGCATCCATTGTAGCCATGGAGAACAGCAAAACGAAGAAGCAAAGGAGAAGATTCATCAGATCACCGAAAGTACCCTGCCAGGCCGGTAGACCGGGCTTAATCTCCTCTGGTTTTTTAGCCATTACTCTCCACCCCCGTCGCTGGAACCATTCTCTGCCTCATAAGCCGCTCTGTTAGCAGGGGACAGGAATGATTTAAGCTTCTCCTCAGTAACACGAGGGTTCTCTCCTGCCTGAATAGAAAGGAGTCCCTCAATTACTATACTTTTAAGAGTATATTCAGCATTATCTCTTGCCTTTAACTTATTCTCTGCAGGATAGCAGAACCAGTTAGCCAAAACCGAACCGTAGAATGTAGTAATGAGCGCAACGGCCATGGACGGTCCGATTGATGAAGGGTCTGACATGTTCTGCAGCATAAGAACCAGTCCAAGAAGTGTTCCGATCATTCCCCAGGAAGGTCCCATACCTGCAACATCAGCAAAGAATGTATAATTCTCCTTATGTCTCTCAGACATGGCATCTATCTCAGCTTCAAGAATAGCTTTAACAAGTTCAGGCTCAGTACCATCAACGATAAGTCCGACTCCCTTTTTCATGAAAGTATCCTCGATATTGCTGGCCGCCTCCTCCAGTGCAAGAAGTCCTTCCTTACGGGCTGTATTTGAAAGATCAATTATCTGCTTTATTACTGCCTTAGTATCATCAGCCGGCGCCTTAAAAATCAGAGTGTATGACTTAAGTCCGTTGATAAAGCTGGGCATGGTTCTTGAAGCCAGAACCGCCATGAAAGCTCCTCCAAAGGTAATCATTGCAGACGGTGCATCAACGAAGTATTTAACACCGGTGATTCCTGCACCAAACACGATACTCAAAATCATGAAAATGAAACAAAGAACTACACCAAGTAGTGACGCTATATCCACTAAGTTTACCCCCTCAATTTAATCTCTTGCGAACACGCTTCAATATCTTAATTATCAGCCTCTGTGTATTGCATCGTTTATTCGGCTCCGAACAGCTTCTTCACTGGTTGATACCAGTGGTGCGCTACTATCATATCCTGGTCTTTCGTTACATCTTCTCATTATCTCAGGTAATGATTCCTGAACAATGAATTTACGGCCATTAGCCATGATGATAACCGTGTCCGGTGTAGCCTCTGCTGTTTCAATAAGATTCTCATTGACCAGAATTATCCGGCCATCCATTCTTGTAATCTCTATCACACCAAATACCTCAGATTAAAGCATCAACTTGAAATAAATTTACAAAAAAATGTTCTATAGAACCATTTTATCATGTAGTTATCATATTTGTATTCATTAAATCGCGCAAAAATATCACATTTGAATTTTATTTTCATCTTTTTGTATTATTAATGAAATATATTTTCATGCAATATATAGTGCATACTCCAAGTAAAATTATACAACATCTCGTGATTTATTAAAATAGTTTTGGTTTTATTTGGATTCATTGCGCTTAAGAAAAATGGCTTTAAAGAATTTTTTCAATTTGTTTATCCGAATTTTATAATTCAGGGCAATTTAAACGTCTTCAAATTCATCATGTGAAATATTTTTTCACAATTTAATGCGAAATGCGAAATTTATTTTCATATCCATTCCCCATCTTCTATCATTCTCAACCAGGTTCGAAAAAACCTCTCCAAGTCGACTTGCAAATAGCAAAGGCGCTCAATCTGAGCGCCCTTGCTTTCTATCCCTCTAAGAGTTTACTTATCTCTTAAGGTTTGTAAGTTCCTCAAGAAGTGTGTCTGAAACTGTTATGATTCGGCTGTTTGCCTGGAATCCACGCTGTGTTGTGATCATGCTGGTAAACTCACTTGAAAGGTCTACGTTTGACATTTCCAGAACGCCTGTGGTTATGTAACCGCCATCTGTTGTTACATCCTGTATAGTTGCTTCACCGGAGTTAAGAGTCTGAGTATAGAGGTTGTCACCATTTTTCTCAAGACCGGATGCATTAGCAAATTCAGCTGTTGCGATCTGTCCAAGAAGCTTTGTCTGTCCGTTTGAATATGTTGCGTAGATTGTTCCGTCCTTACTTATTGTTACACCATTCATCTCACCGACTGCACGTCCGGTCTTAAGGCTTTCCTTATCACCCTTTACTGCACCGATTGTGGAGGTTGCCATTGTGTTGTAATTTGTTGTGGATGTGAGGTCCATATTTACATCGGTAAAGCCTGCCATCTTGGGCTGACCATCAATGATTGCGTCCTGATCGAAGTTAAGTATGATTTTTTCTGTAGGTGAAACGATAGCTCCGGTATTTGCATCATATTTCATTGTTATAGAGTTGTTAACTACCTGCAGTGACCCGTCGTCCAGAATATGATATGTCAGATTCTCGAAGTTATCAGCACCGGGATCCGGATTGTAGTTATATACATCAGAGAAGAAATCTCTTGTAGGAGTTGCGTTGTAAATCTCAGATACATAACCGGTTCTTGGAATATTCTCATAAATTTTTGAATCATCTGTCTCGTTTGTGTATGTAGCCGTAGTTTCATTGAGATCAACTGCAACACTAAGATCAACTTCTCTTGTTGATGTTGTTATGTCAAACGGTCCTGAGAATGTAGCTGTATTTCTTGTTCCGACTCTGATATTTCCGCCATCTGCTGAAAGGCTGTAGGTAACATCATCTTCTGTAGGTACAAAACCGTAAACTTCTTCAAAAACTGTCTTCATTGCTGCCGTAAGGCCGATTGTAGTACCTTCCACATCCATAGTTGTAGGCTTTCCGGTCTTAAGGTTTATGAATGAAATTTTTCCTGTAGAAGCAACTGACTTGGCGTCAACCGCATATTTTTTATCGTTTTCATATGCTTCCTGATCAGCTGTTTGAGGAATTTTTGATGTTACTTTTCCTGTTTCAGAGTCAATAGTATAAGTTGCAGATGCATTTGTTATTGTCGCAAATCCGAGGGCTGTTTTCATTTCAGCGCTTAAGCTTGTAACAAGCCCTGTTTTTGTAATTGTATCTGTTCCGCCGGTTGATGTTGTAATCTTTACCTTACTGTTACCGGATTTAGTCACAGTAATTCCAAGTGCAGCTGCAGTAGTTGAATTAACCTCATAAGGTGTAAAGGTAATCTTGCTTACGCCGTCATTGGATATTGTATATGTTGGCTCTTTTCCTTCTGTTACCATTCTCTGAATGGTAGGCTCGTCTATCCCAAACATACTTACAAGTGCTGCCTTCTTATCGGCATCAAGTGTAGCCCAATCTCCTGTCTTTGGAACTACTACAGGATTTCCGCCATTTGGTCCGTAGTAAGAAACATTGACTGTTGTATCACCTGACACATAATAAGGAGCAAGTGTAGCAGCTTCGGGATTGCCGTTTGTTACAGGATAAATCGTTATCTTGCCATCATTGCTTATCTCATAATAATCTGTAGCTGTTGCGCCGGCTGCATCCGGTCCATAAACGCTTGACAGAAATGAAGGGAAATCCTCGTTTAATGCTGAAACAACACCCTTTGTTGGAACTTTACTGAATGCTGTTGATCCGGTATTTGTCTTATAGCTTGTATACTGTGTTCCTACTGTTGCTGTATAGTTTACTGATGTGATTTCCTTTGTCCAGGGATCTCTGATATTTCTGGTCTGTTCATCATTATCAGCCACGTCGGTAAAGGTTACATGACTAAGCTTTTCCGCACCTATTGTATTACCATTGGAATCAAGAATATCCTCAAGAGTCATTGTATATGTATGTTCGAGGTCATTGACATCGCGGACTGCGAATTTTGCTGTGTAGAGATATCCTAAGTTGTCATAGAATTCAAGAGATACTGTCTTACCATTATCGCTGGTTATATTTGTATCGTGAGCATCGATATTTCCACTTACAACTGCTTCTGTTGTTCCTTCAGGGGGATAAGTCATATTCTCGGGAGTCATTATCTGAAGTTTTCCAACTCCGCCGTTGGTATTTACTTTTATGGCACCTGTCTCAGGATCTTCTACAGCTGTCCAGCCATATACGAAGTATCCTGTTGACTGCATTGCAAGATTTCCTGCACCGTCAACGTAGAAGGAACCATCCCTTGTAAACATCGTCTGATTACCGTTATTAACTACGAAGAATGCATCTCCTGTTATACGCATATCAAACGGATTGTTTGTTGTTTCTGTTGCACCCTGCTGGGTGATTGCAGTTGCAATAGCACCTGATTTTGCGCCAAGACCAATCTGTCTGGCATTTGTACCACCTGTTCTCTCAGTGGCTCTTGATGCACGCTGTGTGTTCTGGTACATCAAATCACTGAAGGTGATGGACTGGGATTTGAAGGATGTGGTGTTAACATTTGCGATGTTGTTACCAATAACATCCATCTTGACCTGGTGGGTCTTAAGTCCTGCTACACCAGAAAAAAGTGATCTCATCATAAGGCATGTCCTCCTGAAAAACCGAGCACCATATGGCACCCTTTCGGGGACGGCATACATGTTCTATTGCAAGTTGGGAATGAAGAGAATTTTCGTTTTGAATTCCTTCTGTCAGTCGGGAATTCATGGCCTCCTTAGACACTTACCACTTCCGGTAAGCTTGCGGCTGACTGCCCTTCAGCCTCGGTCCGGTCATTTTTCATTCATTCTTCTCTTTAGTAGAACCTATGCGATTACCGCTCCGTCTATATTGGTGAAAACGTTGTTGCCAGTTTCCTGGCTATCCATCGCCGTTACAACTGTGTTGCTCTTAACATTAACGATGAAGGCAAGCTGATCAACCAGGATGAGTGATTCGTTTATTCCTTTCGCATTGGCCTGATTTCTTGCATTATTCAGGCGGTTCATCTGATCCTGTGTAAGCTCAATGTTGCGGTCACTTAGTCTGTTGGAGGCATGTTTTGAAAATTTAACGCCTGCCTGATTATTTTCGATCTGAGAAAGGATTTTTCCAAAATCAGAATTCTGAATATTGGTATTCCCGCCTCTGACCTTTTCAGTCTGACCAAGGTATTTACCCTGAACCTGTTCAATTGAAAGGAATCCGCTTTTATCTATTGTCACGGCTTACTCCTTTCTATAAACAAAACACTAAGCCTTTATTTGCTCTGCCGATTTATATTTCGGCACATAAGTCATATTATTAAGGCATATCAACAATATTTAATAAAAATTAATAATTGGCAAATAAAGAATCCTTACTGCTGCTGTGCTGTCGCTGCGTTTTCATCTGTTCCGCTATCTGTGGAAGCATCTTTATCTTCCGTAATCGCCTCTGCCTTTTTAGCATCTTCTGCTGCTTTGTTCTTTTGATATTCAGCGTCGTTCTTCTGTGCTTCTTCAAGAAGTTCTTTCGCCTTCAGATAATATTGTTCAAGCTTCTCGATGTCTTTCTTATCAATAAGAGCAATCGCATCCGCATCCATCTGCTTGTAAAAATCATAAGCATCGAATACCTTCTGTGCATCGGTAAATACCATATTTTCAAATGCAGGGAACTTGCTCATCAATGTATCAAGGTCATCTGCCTGATCATGGATTTCAGCAAAATGTGTATCCGCAACGGAATTGACATCATCCATCTTATAGTCTGTACCATCGATGTTAAGATATGCCTCTCCGCTCTTGTAGGTCACGTAATCAACCTTACCCTGAACCTTCTCGCCGCCTTCATTCGTCACTATTACAGTTTTTCCTACAAGATCTGACGCTCTGGACATTGAGAACGCTTCAGCCATATTGGATATCTGCTCTACCTGAGTGAAGGTCGCATACTGGTTAATATACTCTGTGTTGGAAGTAGGCTCTAAGGGATCCTGATATTTCATCTGTGCACAAAGAATATTCATGAACGCATTTTTGTCATAACCCTGATTGGAAGCAGCCGCTTTTTTGGCATCTTCGGCTTTGTTTGAAGTATCAACAAGTTTACCGTTTTCAATTACTGCATTTACTCCCATTTTGTCACCTCCGACAATTTGTCATGCTGAGAAGTCTACTGTGTTACCATTGATAGCCATCATCTCTGCTGTGAGCTGATCTTCCTCGTCAATTTCTTCAAAGTCCTCTGCTGTAAGATCATCCAGCCTTATTCTTCTCATGGGCTTTCTGATTGATTCCTGCGCATCCTGATCATCCTCTCTCTGACTCTGGCTGTCATTAAGTGTCTGATCAAATGCTCCCGCATTAACAGTAACCTCAACTGCGGTTACTTTTACGCCCTGTTCGTTTAATCTTTCCTGAAGCTGCTGAAGCTGGCTCTCAATAGCTGCTCTTACATCCTCATTCTGTGTCAGGAATTTCGCAACTACATTACCATCTCTTGCCGCTTCAATTATTACATTCACATTACCAAGACTTGCGGGATGAAGCTGCATCTCCATTGTTGTTGAATCAGCCTTAACATTCATTTTAATGAACTCGGTTATCTGATCCATAATGTCCTGAGTGTTGGCCCTTGCCATCTGCCCATAACTTTCAGTCTCAACTACCTCAGAGAGTGAGGATGATATCTGGTTCATTACCTGATTGTACATTGAGCCGTCTGTATTCTGCTGGAGATTACTGTTGTCGTTGTTCTGGCTGTTTTCACTACCGGTTTCTCTGCTCTTTACCTGTTCTGCAACAGGCGCTTCCACCTTAAGAGTAAAGTCAGGAACTTCTGCATCATTTCCCCTGCCTCTCAAGTTTTCTGAAGCGGAAGCATCTTCTGCCATAACTTCATTATTTGCTACTTCAGATGTAACTTCTTTGATGACACCTTCACCGCCTGTGATATCAAGTCTGACCGCTTCTGTCTGAAGTGTTGCAGCAGGTGTTTCAAGGGTTGCTGGGTTCTTAGCATTAACATTTTCCTCTGCAGCTGCAAGAATCTGGCTCTGTGCTTCTTTCTCTGCAAGGCTCTCGTTGAAATTCTGCAGTGCTGAGCTTAATCCTTCCTCTGTAAGGTTAAACTCTTCCATAAGATTTTGTCTTGTGGTATCAACCGCATCCTGCATATTCTGCACATTGAGGTAAAGATCTGCATTGGTTACAATAGCCATCACATCATCAGCATTTGTAACTTCTCCGATAATCTGCGTGAGATTAGTGGGATCAAGGATTGCTACATTAGTCAGCCCTAATGTTGCCATGGCATTCTCGATATCTTCGATGCTCATGCCAAGTGTGTCAGCAAGCTGCTGCATAAGTTGTCTGCTATCATCGAGCATCGCCTGTTCGAGAGCTGTCAGGGTTTCATCTACCACCTGTACTGCCCCGTCTCCCTCGGGATTTTCAGGAATCGGAATGAAAACTTCAGTAACTACTTCCTGTTCCTCTGTCTGATCTGTAACTTCCTCGGGAGCTTCAGCTGCTTCTCTTACATTCTTTACTTCTTCTCCTGTATCCCTTGAATTTTCAGCAACTCCTCTGTTCTCAGCGGTCCTGATTGTATCAGTTCTGTTAACATTCTGAGAATTAGCATTTTCTCCTGATACATTTTGTGACTGCTTCAAATCCTGAGTTCTCTCATAAGCAGCGGCATTTTTATTATTTTCATATACAGCTCCTGTATTTGTGAGAGTTTTTGCTATCGATGATGATATGGCCGATGCCTGCTTCTGAGTATTGGCATTGTTCAGGGTCTTGTAAAAATCTGCAGTCTGCTCCTTTGATGCAGCAATTCCTTTTGTCGGTGCGGTATTAACCAGTGCATTTATGTTTGTAATTCCCGGAATCGCATTTGTAATCAAATTCACTTCCTCCTTTCATACAAAATACAATATGGGTACACTATCCCCATAGCTTTACACAACATATATCGGCCATGCAGGAAAAAACTTTACCCACATGGCCGAAAAAAATTAAAATTTTATAAACTACATATCATATTTTCCCAAACGCAATAAGAACAGCGTTCGGAAATCTGTCAATTACTGTTTCCCACTCCTGAAACCGTGGCTTTATGAGCAGCTGGCTCCATGTAATCCGTAACCTTACCTGCATATTCCTCAGTCATCTTATCAAGGATTGCTCCGCGGTTCTCAGCAGTCATCTCACCAAGTATTTTAGAAATAAGCCTGACTGCATCACCCGTATCATTCTCAACCATTGAATCAAAAATGGCTGCTGCTTCTTTAGGCTTCATGGATGAATAAGCCTTTACATACTGCTCAAGCTCGACATCATCAGCACTTCCCTGAATTATCTGTGCATATATCTGAGCCGCCACATCAGGCTCTATCATTTCGTAGTACTTCTGGTACTCCTCAGGGGTAGGTGCATTATCAGCATAGACAATGTTTTTATAAAAATCCTCTTTTTCCTGCTCAAGCTTTGCCTGTTCTTCCTCAAAAGGCTGCAGTCTTTCGACTTCTGCCTGTAATTTTTCGTTTTCCTCCTGAAGAGCGGTGTTATCTTCCATTTCTTTTCTAAGCTCTTCCTCAAGTCGCTTGATATAAAGATTAGCCTCATCAAGGCTGTTAGCAAGCTTTTCATCTACGGGATTTACGATAGGTGTGTTGGCTGCTTCCTCAGCCTTTTTCTGAGCTACCGGAGTATAACTTCCCTCCGGGAGTATAGCCTGAAGCCCCGGTACATCACCTATGATTGGTGCCAGGACATTAGATCCAAAACCACCAACGTCAAGCTTTATCAGCATTAACATGATTGCTATCCATACCAGAATGATCACACAGGTAACTATAAGCGTAGCCACGCTGCCGGAATCATCTCCGTTTAGCTCAGCGTTTCTTTCAGCCAGTTCTATTTCCCTTAGCCTTGCTGCCTTACGCTGTTCCTTCATTTCCTGCCTTAAAGCTTTTTTGTCTTCCTTCAGCTTTTGTCTGGCTTCTTTATCCGGATCAATCGGTTTGGGTTCAGCCGGTGCCTCAGTTTTCTGCTTTTCTGCTTTTTCTGCCATTACTCTTCCTCTCTGCTACGCTGAGTGTATGTAAAGCTGGTCCTCTCATCGACCTCTTTAGCTTCCGCTTCTTTTTCTTCTTCAACGAATTGCTCGAAGGCCTTCTCTTTTAGCCTTTCCTGCATTTTTCTCTCCTGCACCGCCCTGGTGAGTTTCATTCTTGCAACCTCAAATTTGGCGCGATAGGAATCAACCTTAACCTCCTGATCCTTTATAATTACATCCATCTGTCTCTGATAATAATTATTGTCAACTATTTGCCGGACATCCATCACATTCGCATTTCTAAGTTCATACCCTTCACGTATGAAATCATTCCGGGTAGCGATCAGTCCGTTTAATATTTCAATTTGATCATTCAGCTCTTTAGAGGCCTGGGCAAATTCCATTTTCACCTGTTCCTCCTGCTGGAGTCTTAGGTTCAAAACTCCCTGGAGCCTGTAGTTGAATCTTGCCATATAAAACCTCTTAATTATTCTTTAAACATACTTGTAAGCTGGGCGCACACTTCTTCGTAAGTAAATTTCTCATCAGTTTCCTGCATAAGAAAATTATTAACCGCATCTATCTTGGATATAGCGTAATCGATGCTCTTATTGGCACCACTCTTATATGCTCCGATATTTATCAGGTCTTCTGCATCTGCATAGGTCGCAAGTACATTCTTAAGTTTTCCGGCTGCACGCTTCTGCTCGGCGGGAGCAATTGCGCTCATGCATCTGGAAATACTTGCAAGCACATCGATAGCAGGATAATGGTTTTTCTGAGCTAGCTTTCTGTTTAAAACTATATGACCATCAAGAATACCTCTGGCGGTATCTGTGATAGGTTCATTAAAATCATCACCATCTACAAGTACTGTATAAAGTCCTGTTATTGAACCATTTCTGGATTTACCCGCTCTCTCAAGGAGTTTAGGCATCTCGGCATACACGCTGGGCGGATATCCTCTTGAAACAGGCGGCTCACCACTTGCAAGGCCTATCTCTCTTTGCGCCATGGAAAAACGTGTGAGAGAATCCATCATAAGAAGAACATCTTTTCCCTTATCCCTGAAATATTCAGCGATTGAGGTAGCGGTCTTAGCTGCCTTAAGTCTCTCAAGCGCAGGCTTATCTGAAGTCGCCACAACAACTATCGATCTCGCCATGCCCTCAGGTCCAAGGTCACGCTCAATGAACTCTCTTACCTCTCTTCCACGCTCTCCTATAAGAGCGATAACATTTATATCCGCATTGGTATTTCTGGCAAACATACCCATAAGTGTTGATTTGCCAACACCTGAACCTGCAAAAATACCGATTCGCTGTCCCTTACCAACTGTCAAAAGGCCATCAACTGCCTTAACTCCAAGGGACAAAACATCGGATATAGGATCTCTGGTCATGGGGTCTGGCGGCTGATTCTCTACAGAATAAGCTATACCATTTTCAAGCATGGTCCCTTTTCCATAGTTGGTTCCATCTATTCTGCCAAGGCCATCAAGGGTTTTACCAAGAAGCCCCTCTCCGACATTAACTCTTAAAGGCGAATCAGTATTTTCAACAATACTGCCATTACCTATGCCGCTTATATTCTCATAGGGCATAAGAAGAACATGATTATCCTTAAAGCCTACCACTTCGGCCATAGTTCCTCTGCCGGAAGGTCTGGCAGTACCCTCTCCATCCTTTTTCTTGGAATAGATGTAGCAGATATCGCCCATCTTAGCCTCAGGTCCTGCCGACTCAATAGTAAGCCCTACAACATTCACCACCTTACCGCGAACCCTGTAGAACATATTATTAGCTACTTTTTTGTATTTAGAATAATCAATAAGTCCATTTGCCATCAGCGTTTACTCCTGTCAAAAGATAGAAGCTTTAACTTTCTTGAAAGTTCCGAAAGCTCCACGCCAAGAGAGCAGTCAAATACACCGCCGTCAGATTCTATTATGCACTCATTTTCATTTAGCAGAGGATCCTCAATAATCTCAAGCGTTGAATTAGGTGACGCCATTGCTTCATCAAGAGTAGCCCTCTCATCGATCACAAGGTCATAATCATCTGAAGAAATATGCAATATTATATCTGATCCACTCTCAACCTTACCAAGAGTTGTTCTTATGAGATGAAGAATTATATCTTTGTTCTCTCTAAGATCAACATTAAAAACATGCTCATAAATCTGAGTCAGAGTATCCACCATATCCGGTTCGATACTGGCAATCAGCTGCTGAAAATCCGCCTGCTGTTTTTTTCTTTCCTCAGCTATCTCTGCTTCAGCGGCTGCCTTCATCTGGTCGATTTCTTCCTCAGCTTTTCTCTTGCCTTCTTCATAACCGGCATTCCTGCCCTCTTCGATAGCCTGATTCTTAAGGTTTTCAGCATTTTTCGCTATTTCGTTAGCCTGAGCATTAGCGTTATCGATAATCTGTTTAGCCTGCTCTTCCGCCATTCTTATCTGTTCATCAATCTGTGCCTGTATCTCTTCGAGATTGATCTGTGGCGGCTCCGGCTCCTGAACAGGTTCTTCAATCTGCTGCATTCCGGGATCGATATCTTCATCAGAAAACTGCATTCCCTGATTGCCAATACCATCAGTCATCTCCTGTCCCATTGCAGGATCACCATCTAAGTTCTCAAAATTGCCCTCGTTATAGGCATCTAAATTATTCTCGTTAATAAAATCAGGATTATCTGAGAATCCGGCTTCATTTCCTTCATATCCCATACCATATTCCGGATCAAAGGAATCTGTGAGTCCTTCTGAAAACTCCCCCATTTCCTCCTGATCATAATTGGTATTGCCTATTATATTTGAAGAACCATCAAAAGCATCTATCTGTTCAAATCCAAGGCCTTCTTCAAAACCACCAAAAGCAGGCACTGGCTCACCTTTCTCCAATGCCTCCCTTCGACGCGCTTCTTCTGCCTGATATTTTTCTATTTTTTTCTCAGAAAGCTCGTTGTTATCAATGATATGTTTATCGTTCTCATCAACCTGATACCAACCGAACTTAAGTAAATTAGATTGATTAGACAACCAGATCATCACCTCCGCCTCTGGAGATTACAATCTCACCGGCATCCTCAAGCTTACGTATGACATTAACAATCTTCTGCTGAGCCTCTTCAACATCCTTCATACGAACAGGTCCCATGAAGTCCATATCCTCCTTGATCATCTGAGCAAGACGTTTGGACAGGTTATTAAAGATTGCAGTCTGTACCTGTTCTGTTGATCCCTTGCAGGCAAGACCAAGGTCAGCATTATCAACATCACGCAGCACACGCTGTATGGCACGATCGTCCAGAAGAAGGATATCCTCGAACACGAACATCTTCTTACGGATCTCATCAGCAAGCTCAGGCTGCTCGATTTCCAAAGTTTCCATGATGTGCTTCTCTGTCGCACGGTCAACTGCGTTGAGGATTTCAACAACAGCATCCACACCACCGACAACCGTGTAATCCTGGTTGACCAGTGATGAAAGTTTTGATTCCAGAACACGCTCTACTTCCTTGATAGTATCAGGACTTGTTCTATCCATCGTCGCTATACGTCTTGCAACATCCGCCTGTCTCTCCGGAGGCAGCGCACCCAGTATCAGAGCACTCTGAGCTGAGGACATATAGGACATAACAAGAGCAATAGTCTGCGGATGCTCATCCTGAATAAAGGTAAGGAGCTGGGAAGGATCCGCTTTTCTGATAAACTCAAAGGGCTTAACCTGCAGGGATGCAGTCAGCTTACTGATTACATCCATCGCCTTGTCTTCACCCAAAGCCTTCTCCAGAAGTTCCTTGGCATAGTTTATACCACCCTCAGCAATATATTGCTGGGCAAGACATATTCCATAGAACTCTTCTATGACAGCTTCCTTGATCTGCGGCGTTACGCTTCTGGTATTAGCTATTTCGAGAGTAAGTTCCTCTATTTCGTCTTCTTTTAAATGTTTAAAAATTGCAGATGATTTTTCCGGTCCCAATGCGATCAAAAGGATAGCAGCCTTCTGCGTTCCTGATAAATCTGCAGTAAGAGACGGATCGTAATTGCCTACAGGCGGGAGATTACCTCCCATATTACCGGCACCATCTAACTCGTCATCATCAAACTCTTCACCGTCAATTGCCATAGTAAGTGCTCCCCTCTAAATTTGTTCAAACAAATAACTAAATTATAATTCGTAGTCTTCCTTAAGCCAGTTGCGAAGAAGGATTGCAGCTGCCTCAGGATTGTCTTCAATGAATTTCTCAATAAGTTTCATGGTCTCGCTGCTCTCTTCCATCGTTATGTCAGCAAGTCCGCCTTCCTCGTCCTCAGGAACCTCATCCTCGAAGAATTCTTCAGGTTGGGATTCCAATAGTTCCTCGACAGAAAGCTCTTCCGGAAGAACTTCTTCCTCCTCTTCCTCGATCTGAATCTCTTCCTTTCTCGTTGTAATGCTTCTCCATATAACAAAAGCAAGAAGTCCCAGGATAAGAAGTATCAATATCGCCTGAAGCACATCCGTAAATGTAAGTCCCTTTGCCTCTGAGTCAAAGAACTCCGGCTGCGTATAAGCAGTCATTGAAATGTTGGCAGGCTGAATACCTGATGCTTTTGCAACTATGTTTATAGTATCCTCAGAAACCTCCGTCTGAGATACACCGGTATTCTCTTTAAATTCTGCCCATGTCATTCCATCATGGTCATCAGGATTGTAATTATCTTCATTGTAGACAACATAGGTTGTTGCAGTTACCGATATTGAAGATTCCTCGTAATTTACCTTTCCGGAAGGAGTATCAATTGTTGTAATCTCCTCATTAGGAAGGTAATCCTTAGATTCCTCTTCAATGGTTGATGTTGAGTTCTCGTTATCCTGAAGCATATAGGAAGTCTCATCATCATTGTTAGTATCCGTTCCCGGAATACCGCTGGTGCCGTTTACATTATTGGCATTATAACTGTCTTCATGACTTAAAACACCCTGTGTCTGTCCCTCAGCAGGGGTATAGGTGTGGGTTGTCTTCTTAATATTTGAAAAATCAAGTACAAGATTACTTGCAACTTCAATTTCATTATATAGCTTGGTTCCCTGAAGAACGCGGATTATCTCATTCCTTATCTGTGCCTCTGCCTTGGTCTTGGCATTGAGCTGTGTGCTTGCAAGTCCTGCAGCAGATGTATCTTCGGAGCCGGAGAACAACAGATTACCTTCGCTGTCCATGATGGTAATCTTCTCAGTTGTATTATTACCAAGGGCACCGGCAAGGGCCTTTGCAAGGAATGCTGCGTTATCCTCAGAAAAAGCATCCGGGTTCTTGAGCCTCAAGAATACACTGGCTGAAGATTCTTCATTCTTAGATAATAAAGTGCCATCATTAACCGGTATATGAAGCTCAACCTTTGCACTTTCTATTGCATCAAAGTTAGCTGCAAAATCACTTCCAAGCTTCTTTTCAAGATACTCTATATATTTTTTCTGTTTATCAGATTCTGTGGTTGAAAAGCTTCCGTTTACTACATTATCAATTGTATATTCATCAGATTGAATGTTATTCGTAGCAAGCAAAAGAGACGCATTAGTTTTATCTGAGGCCAAAACCTCGAATCTAAGCGCGTCATCTGACATTTTATATCTGATACCATTTTCATCAAACAGTTCGATAATATCATTGGACTGTTTTAAATTCTCCGCAGTAGCGATAGGTATATATTGAGGCTGGTTAAAAACCGTAACCAGAATTACAACTGTCAGGAGTACAGCTGCAACACCTGCCCCTATAAGCGTCTTCTGTCTGATTGTAAAACGATTCCACCACTCAAGGATCCTATCCCTGAGTCCCAAAAGACGTTCTCTCATACTACTCTCCTCCGTGTTACCAAAAAATCCTCAAAGATTCTGCAAAAATCCCCACCTGTAAACACATGCTTAAAGCCTGTTCAGGCATCTGCAAAATCCAAATATATTAAATCTGCATCTGCATAATTTCTTTATATGCGGAAAGCATCTTATCTCTTACTGCAATCGTGTACTGAAGTGCAGTCTCAGCCTTCTGCAATGCAATAGCAAGATCATGCGTATTATCTGTCTCGCCGAGAGACCACTTTATCTCCTCATTCTCAGCATCAGATAAATATGCATTGGTCGTATTGATATTCTCAACCGCTCTGCTGAAAATATTTGTAAAAGAGTTATCATTGCCAAACCTGTCCCCAAGTGGATTGGAAACTCTTGAATCAGCTTTTTCAGCGTTTCTGATAGCTGCTGAGTGAACATTTCTTATCTGACTAATATCAATATCTGCCATTTACTCCCTCCTCTATATACGCTGGTTAATATCTGCCTTAAGTCCGGTCAGATACGGATCCCGTAAGCGCCAAAAATACGTGCGCTAACGGTAACCAGCTTCTTGCAGTTCCCCTGCTGCAATTCCTAAAACTTTATCAGCCCTGAGCTATGGACAATCCCTGGTTCATAAGATATTTACTGGAGCTGAACGCCGTAGCATTGGCTTCATATCCTCTCTGGGCATCAATGAGGTTTGTCATCTCAGTTACGATATCTACATTGGGATAGGTGACATATCCGAATTCATCAGCATCCGGATGTGACGGATCATAAACCATCTTGTAATCTGTCCAGGTGTCATCCCTTACTGAAGAAACCTTTACACCACGTCCGCTGTAATGATCCAGTCTCTCATTGAGAATCTTTGAAAAGGGAGTCTGCGTTCCTTTCTCAGAAAAGGTGACTACCTTTCTGGTATATACATCCCCGGTGGCGTCCCTTGTAGTATTGGCATTAGCAATATTCTGGGAAATAATGTCCATACGGAAGCGCTCCGCAGTCATGCCTGAAGAATTGATATTGAATGAATCAAAAATATTACCTGTACTGATCATAAGCTACTCCTCTATAAACGCCGGTTTATCTGCCTTAGTCCGGTCGGATACGGATACCGTAAGCTCCTGAAGAACGTGCGCTAACGGTATTTGGCACCTTACTGGCCTCTCATGGCACTTTGCAGATTTTTGAACTCCGATTGTATGCCAAGCATAACGCCCTGATACTTGATCTGGTTCGCAGCCAGAGTAACATTCTCTGTATCAATATCAACGTTATTGCCATCCATTCTATAAGAAAAATTAGAATAGTCAGTATATGGTCGTGCTTTAAGTCTGCTAATCTTAAGACCTGAAACCTTCGCATCCATTGTCTTGTATCTGGAATTTCCAAGTGCTCTCTCAAGCTCTCTCTCAAAAGCAACGTCCTGTCTCTTATAACCGGGAGTATTAACATTAGCCAGGTTATTGGACAAAACCTCATTCCTTATCCAGGAAGCGTCAGCAGTCTTATCAAGTACATTAATATAATCATATGCATTACTGTTGATCATATGCCCCCCTCCTTGCGCATAACAAACCTAATTTACCTTTTAATCCTTACTATCATATTAAAATGATTTTGTGCAAATTACAAGATATTTAGGAAAAATAGTACTTTATATTGTGCTTTTGTAACACCAAAGCACAAGAATTAGTTTTAATTATGTTCTTAAAATTTTAACTGTGTTATATCGAAAAAGGATTTATCCAAAACAGATAAATCCTTTCATCAATTCACATCCTGCATATTATATTTCGGCTGTTTGCCGGCATACTATTACATCTGTGCCTTAAGTTTCTTTATTTCATCAAATACCACGTCATTTAATACTTTAATGTAGGTTCCCTTCATACCTGATGATCTTGACTCTATAACACCTGCGCTTTCGAACTTCCTTAGTGCATTAACTATTACGCTTCTGGTGATGCCTACTCTGTCAGCGATCTTGCTGGCTACAAGCACACCCTCCATTCCGTTTAGTTCATCAAAGATATGTATGATAGCTTCCATCTCCGAGAAGGAAAGTGTGCTTATTGCGGATTTAACTACCGCAAGCTTTCTGCTCTCCTCTGCATTCTCCTCATTGACAGCCCTTAGCATCTCAAGTCCCACAACAGTGGTTCCATACTCGCACAGGATAATATCGTCTATATCGTATGGCTCATTACATTTATAGATAAAAAGTGTACCAAGTCTCTCCCCTGCAATCTCAATAGGAGTTATGATAGCCTGATATTTTCTCATATCAACATCTTCAAATCCTAAAGTTTCCAGGTTTACATTTTCTTTCGTAGACAAAACAGTAAGAAGTCTTTCATTGAGCATCGGATCAATAAAGCTTCCCACATCATCGACAAGCATCTCACCAAGCGAATCCACAGCAGATGTTTCTCCAATTCCCAGAACTTTTCCTTTTCTGCTTATAACAAGCATATTAGAATTAAGAATATCGCACAAAACCGTACAAATATCATTAAAAACCACTTTACCGGAATTGCTGTTGTGCAAAAGTTTACCAATTTTTCTGGTTTTATCCAAAAGCTGTACGCTACTCATGAAAAGAAACTCCTTTTATCTGAAAACGTTTGACAATTTATACAAATGTACTACAACTAATCAGATTGTAGCACATAATATTGTTTACATCAAAGCAATTTGTACATATTTTAATTAAAATTTAATGAATATACACTACAAAATACACCTTTATAGGTAAAATTTCAAAGAAATTATCTAAAATACAAAAGTAGCTTACACAGATACAACTCCGATAAACTTTCAGGAAGCTCCTCTTTTGTACCATTATGTACAATTTATGTAATAAAAAACAGCCTATGATTTCTCCTAAGCTGCTTTTGAAATACATATATTTATTTACATAAAGGCATGAACCTGATGATCAATCCTCATCATCCTTATTTCTGTCCTCAATGTAACCACATTCAGGATCATTGCAGACAAGTTTGTTATTCTTTATAAGCATAAGCCCTCCACATCTGGGGCATGCTTTCTTAGAAGGCTTCTGCCATACCATAAAGTCACAGTCAGGATTATCTATGCAGCCATAGTAGAGACGGCCTTTTCTTGTTCTCTTAAGAACAATGTCCTTTCCACACTTAGGGCAGGAAACTCCTGTCTTTTCATAATAAGGCTTTGTGTTCTTGCACTCAGGGAATCCCGGACAAGCAAGGAATTTACCGTGAGGGCCATATTTAATGACCATATTCCTTCCACAGTTCTCGCAGACAACATCTGTAGGCTCATCCTGAATCTCAACCTTTTCAAGTATCTTCTGAGCACTCTCAACCGCTTCTGCAAGATCGGGATAGAAATTCTCAACAATGGTCTTCCACTTAACTTTACCTTCAGCAACACTATCAAGAAGTGTCTCCATGTTAGAAGTAAATGTAACATCAACAATCTGAGGGAATGCTTCATTCATCATTCTGTTTACTGCTTCACCAAGCTCTGTTACATAGAGGTTCTTGTTTTCCTTGGTGATATAGTGTCTTGCAAGAATCGTTGTGATTGTAGGTGCATAAGTACTTGGTCTTCCGATTCCGAGAGCTTCGAGGTCATGAACCAGAGATGCCTCAGTGTAATGAGGAGCAGGCTGTGTGAAGTGCTGTTTCTCCTCAAAATCCTGGAGTTCAAGTTCTGAATTCTCATCAATTCTCTTAGCAAGTGTATTCTTTTCAATCTGATCATCTTCATCTGTGTACACATTCATGAAGCCGTCAAATACTGTTCTTGAAGCTGCAACAGTGAAGCGATGTTCACCGGCATCAATTTTCACAGATGTAGTTTCGTATTTTGCAGGTGCCATTCTGCTCGCGATAAATCTGCGCCAGATAAGCTGATAAAGGCGGAACTGATCACGACTTAAAAACTCTTTGACAGCAACAGGTGTATTATTTACATCTGTAGGTCTAATTGCTTCGTGAGCATCCTGAATCTTCGCATTTGATTTTCCACCCTGTATCTTTTCGGAAAGATACTCTTCGCCAAAGGCTTCAGTGATGTAATTCTGCGCTGCAGCCTGCGCTTCCTCTGAAATTCTGGTGGAATCTGTACGCAGGTAGGTGATAAGTCCGACGGTGCCCGCCTTACCCATATCTATTCCTTCATAAAGCTGCTGAGCTGTTCTCATGGTCTTCTGAGTTGAGAAATTCAGTGCCTTTGAAGCTTCCTGCTGCAATGTTGAAGTTGTAAAAGGAAGGGGCGCTTTTTTGCTTCTCTCGCCCTTTTTAATCTCTGTTATGCTGAATTTCTTGCCCTTAAGATCCTTCAATATCTCATCAAGCTCAGCCTTAGAAGCTATATCGACCTTTTTCCCGTTCTTTCCATAATAATGTGCTACGATAGGCTTCTTCTCACCCTTAACCTTAAGAGTGGCATCCAGCGACCAATACTCCTGAGGAATGAATGAATTGATCTCATCCTCTCTGTCACAAATAATCCTAAGTGCTACTGACTGCACTCTTCCGGCACTGAGGCCTCTCTTGATCTTCTCCCAGAGAAGAGGTGAAATCTGATATCCCACCATTCTGTCCAGAACACGCCTTGCCTGCTGTGCATCAACAAGATTCATGTCTATATCTCTAGGATGCTTCATTGCTTCCTTAACTGCCGTCTGTGTAATCTCATTGAAAGTAACTCTTGAAAAGCGGTTAGGATCATCAAGCTTAAGTGCTGTCATAAGATGCCATGAAATCGCCTCACCCTCTCGGTCAGGGTCAGTTGCGAGATATATGTGGTCCGCATTCTTAGCAGCCTTTCTGAGTGCTGCAAGAACGTCTCCTTTACCCCTTATAGTAATATATTTAGGCTCAAAATCATGCTCAATATCAATTCCCATCTGGCTTCTGGGCAGATCACGTACGTGTCCGTTGCTCGCTGCGACCTCGTACCCATTGCCAAGGAATTTCTTAATTGCCTTCACCTTTGTAGGAGACTCCACTATAAGTAGATTCTTTTTCTTAGTTGCCATAAATGCCCCTCTTAAACTCAGTAATTTTTGTTCACCATGCGCTCATAAATAAGCAACATAAAATGATTAATAGTAGAAACAGATACTTATCCGTTCCATAGTTTCGTAATATACACCAAATGAGTAGGGTTTGCAACTAGATTAATTATAGTAGGTATTTAATTGTTACTGTTCATACAGCTCTGCGCACTTGCTGCGCTGAGCGTGAGAATGTTCTACGTCTTGAATATAGGATTTGCCCCTTTGCCGAAGGCAACTGGAATGGGCAAATCCAGTTGCTGTGAGCACCGTAAGGTGCGAACAGTAACATTTTATTCAGAACACGAATTAGGGCACCGATCCTTCGATCAGTGCCCTTTAGTTCTGAATTTCCAATGGACTTGTCTCCTTTTCTGTTTATTATATCAACGAATCTTCCATCAAAAACCACGTTGCGCATCGTGTTTTTCTTTGACCACCGGCATCCGAATTACTCGCCGTTCCTATAGTCCAATGATTCGTTAGTAAAATAGAACGAATAGAAGAGATCGAATCGGTGAAGCACACGCCGCCTCATCTCACCTTCTATTCTCAAAACAGATAAAACTCTATTGTTATACCTCCGGTAAAGCACGCGCTACCTTTGCTATCACTGAGCTCTTATCTGCTCGTCTGTTGGTAATATGATAATATCAATATCAGAAATAAATGTCAATACATTTTAGCAATATTTATTTATTATTTTGATAATATTTCGTTATTCGTAAATTAGTCACTATTTTCAGTAAATTCTACTCAATTGAATGATATTTTCGCCTATTTTTAAATTTTGTTTATAAAATAACAAACTATCCCATATTTAGAGTTTTTAGCTTCAATCGTCCTATATATAGTACTTAGTATTGTCACCTTGTTTTACAAATTGTAGTTGACAATACATACAATTCATAATAATCTAGCATTGTCACCTGCTATTAAAAGTAAATCAGGGTGACAATAAACTATTTACTATTTCAAATTCATAAAAAAATACTGGAAAGAAGGGCTAAAAATGAACGAAGAAATGAACAACAACCAGGCGGCTGTACTGGAGAACAGACAGTCAGCATCAATCAAGGACTTATGCTTTATTGCTGTTTTCACAGCAATCATATGTGTCTTGTCACAGATTTCCATTCCCATGCCTGCAGGCGTACCAATGACACTTCAAACACTTATCATTCCACTTGCAGGAATTGTAATCGGTAAAAAGAAAGGAACTTATTCAACACTTCTGTACCTTTTACTTGGAGCGGTTGGTATTCCTGTATTTGCCGGCTTTAGCGGTGGTATCGGAACCTTGCTCAGCCTTACAGGCGGATTCCTGATCTCCTTCCCTGTACTGTCATTCACAGCAGGTCTTGGTGATGAAATCGGAATCAGACTCAGTCGTAATAAAGGAACTTCAAAAACTTATTTATATTATGTTTTACTGGTGCTAAGTCTTGTTATTGGTGCTACAATCAATTATGTATTCGGAACCGTTTGGTTTATGGTTGTTTCAAAAACATCATTTTTAGCAGGTCTTGCAGCATGTGTTATTCCTTTTATTCCTACTGCAATTCTTAAGATTATAATTGTTGCAATCCTCGGTCCCGAACTCAAAAAAAGACTGGCATCTGTTTTACAATAATCGGTTCTTAATCATACAGATGCAAAGAGGATATGAATAATGCCGGACACAAAGAGTAAAGTTTTAAAATATCTTGAAGATAACAGAGGACAGTTTTCCTCCGGAGAAACAATAGCAAGTGAACTTAATCTTTCAAGAAACAGTGTCTGGAAAGCAATAGAATCCCTGCGAAGAGAAGGTTTCCGGATTGAAGCCGCATCCCGCAGGGGTTATTTTTTGTCCGGAAAAGCAGACAGAATCTCAAAAGATGAGATTTCTCTATACCTCGATAAAAGTATCAACATCAATGACATAACAATATACGAAACCTTGGAGTCAACAAATAAGACAGCAAAATCTGCTGCAGTCCTTGATGCCAGACATGGAAGCGTTATCATTTCAGAGATTCAGTCAAATGGCACCGGTAAAAGAAAAAGCAGTTTCACTTCTCCAAAGGGCGGCATATATATGAGTATAATACTGCGTCCTGAGAATCTTTCTTTTTCAAACTGCTCTCTCATCACGCCTCTTACGACAGTCTGTATATGTAAAGCACTTGAAGCTTCGTCGGGTCTTTCTCCGTCAATTAAATGGATGAATGAGATTTACCTTAATGATAAAAAAGTCTGCGGAATCCTTACAGAATCAGGTGGTGATTTTGATACCGGTGATATGCAGTATGTGGTTGTGGGAATAGGCATATATTTTAGTTCCGATAGTCTTATTGAGAATGCGAAAAGTCCGATAGGAAGTCTTTTTAAAAGCGGCGAAGAACCCATCTCAAGGAATGAACTGATCGCATATATTCTAAATGAACTGCTCTCTTCATCTAATTCTGAAAAATTCTCAGATCCCGAGTTTATCATTGCAGAATATAAGAAAAGATTAAAATCTCTTGGCAAAACAGTAACCATTAATTCCGATGAAGGTACTTATACTGCCAAAGCAATTGATATAGATAAAAACGGAAAGCTAATAGTTGAACTTCCCGATAAAACAACTAAAACCTTATCCTCAGAATATCTGTCCTGAGGATAAGGTTTTCTGTTTTTAGAATATTGAATTTATTAAAAACTCGGTATTCGTATAGGCCGGGTCTTTGCAAAAACGCAGAAAGAATCTTGCCTTTGATTTATCTTGCTCTTTGCATCATTTCTCTTAAATTATCAGGAGAGAATGAATATGCCTTCTTACAGAACTGGCACTTAATTTCTATATCTTCTCCCTCCGAAGCAAGGTCTTCAAGTTCCTTTTTGCCAAGAAGGATAAGTGCTCTCTCAACTCTGTCTCTGTCACATCCGCAGTGATATGAAACAGGTCTGTTGTCAGTGATTTCATAATCAAAGCCTTTAAGAACAAGCTCAAGAAGATCCTCAGGTGTTTTTCCATCTCTAAGGATATCAGTGACAGACTTCATCTCCTGAATATTACTCTCAAGCTTACTTATTACCTCTTCAGAAGCTCCGGGCATAAGCTGTACAATGAATCCGCCTGCCTCCATTATTGAAAAGTCATTCTTAACAAGTACGCCGAGACCTACAGATGAAGGAATCTGTTCTGACTCAACAAAATAGCAGGTAAGGTCATCAGCAATTTCACCTGAAAGGAGCTGAATTGTTCCAACATAGGGGTCCTTAAGTCCAAGATCTCTTGTAACCGTAAGAGTACCGTTACCCACTGCTCCTCCTACGTTTAGATGCCCGGCTTCATTATTTGGAAGCGCAACTTCATTGTTTCTGACATATCCTTTAACCTGTCCCTTGTTATTGACAGTTGCAAGAAGCCCTCCTATCGGTCCATCTCCCTCTATAGAAATTGTCAGTGCATCCTTATCATTTTTTAACATGTCCCCCATCATAAGCGCACCACTCATAAGTCTGCCTAATGCTGCACTGCATATAGGACTTAAATCGTGGATTTTTCTCGCCTCTTCCACAAGATTTCTGGAAGTGATCGCAAACGCTCTTATCTGTGCATCTGCAGCAGTTGCTCTTACCATGTAGTCTCTGTATTCCATGTATTCTCCTTTAATAACGACAATTTATTATCTGGCTAAGTCCGTTCGGATGCCAGTACGGTTCTTATTTCGTTTATGGCCGGCACCAGACTCCTTATTGATAAACAAATTGTGCGCTAACGGTTTTTATTCAAAAATTTACCGGCCCATCTCAGTTGAAACAGGTCGGTAAATACTTTTACAAACTTCAGTTTCTAAACCTGCCAATCATTTAAGCAAGGCTGGCAGTTATTATAGCCATTGAGTAAACTTCAATAGCGTTGCATCCTCTTGAAAGGTCATTGATCTGAGCATTAAGACCAAGAAGGATAGGTCCATATGCCTCAAAATTGCCCATACGCTGTGCAATCTTATAGCCAAGGTTACCTGCATCAATATTAGGGAAAATGAAGGTATTTGCATGGCCTGCAACAGGTGAATCGGGAGTTTTTACTCTTGCAACCTTAGGTGATACTGCAGCATCGAACTGAAGCTCACCATCGATAGGAAGATTAGGATATTTCTCCTGTGCCTTCTTAGTTGCATTCTGCATCTTGGTTACGGAAGGGCTCTTAGCAGATCCTTTTGTTGAGAATGAAAGGAAAGCAACCTTGGGGTCAACGCCGAATGCCTTAGCACATTCAACTGTCTCTCCACAGATCTCAACGAGCTCATCCTCTGTAGGATCGATATTGATCGCACAGTCACCCATTGCTATTACTTCATTGTCCCCTACTGCAGAAGGACGAACAAGGATAAAGCAGGATGATACAACTGTATTTCCAGGCTTAGTCTTAATGATCTGAAGTGCAGGACGTACAGTATCAGCTGTTGAATATGTTGCACCGCCAAGGAGACAGTCTGCCTTCTTCATCTTAACAAGCATGGTTCCGAAATAATTAGCCTGAGAAAGAATCTCTCTTGCCTGCTCAGGAGTCATGCCCTTACTCTTACGAAGTTCAACAAATTCATCAACCATAGCCTCAAAATCTTCGTAATTTGTAGGATCAATTATAACTGCGCCTCTTATATTATAGCCTTCATTTTCAGCTGTCTTATTAATTCTATCAGGACTTCCAAGAAGGATTGGCTTTAAAAAATTGCCGGCAAGCAATCTGGAAGCTGCTTCTAATATTCTGGGATCTTCACCCTCTGTAAATACAATAGTTTTTGGGTTTGCCTTAAGCTTGGAAATCATTTCTCCAAAACCGTACATTTCTATTCCTCCTATAAATATGAATTGATTAACCTGATTAGGTTATAAAATGTGTAGTAAAATATTTTACAAATTATCAAAATATTGATTATGCGTTAAGATTATATACCCAAAAGATAAATATACTCAAGAATAGATAAAAAAATATCAATGTCAATCATAAATTTAATCAATTATTATAAGGTGATAATTAACAATGTTAAAAGAATGATTTTCAAATAATGGTGAAAACACGGCGGACAATTATGTAAAAAATGGCAAAAATGAAAGAATGTCGCTTGCGACATTCTCGCGCCGAGCGCGGTTGCTGAAGACAACATATTCCTATCGCGCGAGTGCGCATCCATAGCGGAGCGCTTTTTATCATAAAGGAAATCCAACGGAATTTCCTATATGATAAAAACAGCCGCATATTATCTATGCGGCCGCCTTGTTACACATTATATGTCAATTGATCAATCCGGAAGTTCAATCTGCTTACCATCTCTATGCATTGAGAATTGATCCATAGGATAGTTCTTAAGGTTCTCAAGTACTTTTCTTCCATCAGCTTTTGCAAGAAGGCTTGCTCTTGCCTTGGTGATCTCCATCTCAGTCTTATGCTTTGAAGGACCACCTACACAGCCTCCGGGACATACCATACCTTCAATGAAATCATCAGGGAACTTATTCATCTTGAGAAGAGTAAGTGCTTTCTTACACTCAATTCCTCCTGCTGCACGATGAAGCTTTAATTCTCCGATGTCCTGTCCTCTCTCCTGCATGCACTCGATAACTGCATTAGCAACTCCGCCGCTTGTAGCAAAGCGCTTACCCCAGATTGAAGACTCCTGATACTCATCCTCAACAGGCTCGAATTCCACATCCTTGGATCTCATAAGTGCTCTGAGTTCACCGTAGGTTACAACGTAATCTGCATTGTTCGGAACATCAGGATCCTGAGCCTCTGACTTTTTAGCAATACAAGGTCCTACGAAAACTGTAACACAACCGGGATGTGTAACTTTTAAATATCTTGAAATAGCACACATAGGTGATACAGTTGATGACATATTGTTCTCATACTGCTCAGGGAAGTGCTTCTTAAGCATGTTGATAAATGCAGGGCAGCATGACGTAGTCATCTTCTTACCTTCAGCATATGCTTCTGCCCATTCCTTAGACTCATAAGCAGCAGTCATATCTCCACCAAGACCAACTTCAACCATATCTGAAAATCCGACTTTTACAAGTGCCTTCTTAACAGATGCCATGGTTATGTTCTCACCAAACTGACCTTCTGTTGCAGGAGCGCACATAGCAATTACTTCTTTACCTGACTTGATAGCATCGATTATCTGAACAAGATATGTCTTTGAACCGATAGCTCCAAAAGGACAGTTGTGTATGCAGTGTCCGCAGTTTATGCACTTGCTCTCGTCAATTTTGCAATATCCATACTCATCATATGTAATGGCACCAACAGGACATGCTTTATGGCAAGGACGCTCAAGATGAACGATTGCGCCATAAGGACATGCCTTTGCACACATACCGCATTCCTTACACTTTGCAGGATCAATATGCATTTTCATGTCACCGGGATGAATCGCATCAAATTTACATGAATTGAGACAAGCCTTTCCGATACAGAAGCGACAGTTATCAGTTACGGAAAATGCTGAAATAGGACATTCATCACATGCAGGGTCGATAACCTGTACTACATTATCTGACTCCTTGTTATATGTTGTGCTCTGTCCACATGCCAGTCTGATTCTCTGACGTACAATCTCGCGTTCCTTATATACGCAGCATCTGTACTCCGGTTTCGGACCGGGAGCCATCTCATATGTCAGAGTATCCTTATGCTCCTCGTCAAGTTCGCCCTTCCATGCCAGGCGGCAAACCTCTTCCATAATCTTGTGCTTAAAACTTACTAATCCTTTGTCATTTGTTACCATTGAAATCTCCTCTATAAATCATAGTTTTACCTGTTTACAAACTAATACGTCTGCAAAAATCCAGCCCTTCCATATCATGTGAAGTTATAAGAAGCGGATTCCTACCCTGCTTTTCGCGAATATACTCTATCGCTTTTTTTCTGTTCTCACTATCAAGTCCTGTGAAAGGCTCATCCAGTATGAGCATATCTGTAGGGATAGAACATGCCCTGACGATAGCCACTCGTCTCTTCATCCCTCCTGATAGCTGTGATACAGGTTTATCGATTGAATCCTCAGGTAAGAGTCTTAGTAACTCCTGCCTTGCAACCTTCACTGAATTTTTGCTGTTTACCATCACAACATTCTGAACAGCTGAAAAATCCTCACAAAGTCTGTTCTCCTGAAAAACAACTCCCGCATTCAAATAAGGATACTTGTAATCACCCATGAAATGGACTCTGCCACTGTCCGGTTCCTCAAGGCTGAGCAGTATTCTTATCAAAGTCGTCTTCCCACTTCCGGACTCGCCGGTTATAACGTATGAATGGTCTTCCTCTATCTCAAGGTTAAAATCCTTAAGTACGTTAAGACTGCCATAGGATTTACATATATTCTCCAGATCGATTGTCATCTCTGCACCTCCTTAGCGTCATTAGCCACAGAGGAAGCTCCGGGAATAAGTATTTTCCTAATAAGGCTTATCAATAAATAAAAAATTCTCTCCACTATCCATGATGCTAATACTATAGTAAACGTCCAGGCAAAAACCTCAGCTGTATCCAGATTTATCTTTGACCTGTACAGACCATTACCCATTGTCATAAGTGGTTGTCCGATAACCTCAGCAGCAGCTCCGCTTTTGAATCCCATGCCCACCGCAACCGAAAACGCTCCGATATATGAAGGTATAAGAGCAGGAATATAAATAAATCTTATCTTATTTATTACCGGCATTCTGTATACATGAGCCATTTCCAAAAGTTTTTTATCAGCGGCAGTAAATCCGCTTGTGGTTGCAAGGTATATTATAGGAAATACAACAAGAGTTACTATTACAGTTGATAGGTTATCACTTCCTATCCATATTAATATAAGTACCACAAAGCTTGCAACAGGAACTGACTTAAGTACTGTAACTATCGGAGATACAAAATCTCCAATCAGTTCAAATTTAAGTGATATTCCTCCCAGAACTATTCCTATAAGAGCCCCAAGTGCTATCCCGGCAACAATATGTAGTACAGATGTCACAACCGATGACTGAAAATCAGCCGTCCCTGCCATTCCTGCCAGAGCCGCAGCAGCTTCGATCGGACCTGCTAAAAGTATTTTGTTATGAATGAGAATTGCTATAAGCTGCCATACTATAAGCCAGCATATGACAATACCTGCCTTTTTTATTTTCTTCAAACCGTTCCCTCAGAAAAAAAGTTTAATTTATTTGCTCAATGTATAAAAGTCATCCTCAGGAAGCTTTCCGCCTACTGACTTGGGATCCTGATCAAACAGAACCTGAAGATAACCTGAAAGTGCTGTCTTTGCAGCTTCATCACTAATGCAAACGATATTGCACTCAGGTAAAGCCTTCTTTGCTATCTCAGCCTTCTCAATTATGCCATATTCCGCAACTAATTCTGCTGTAGTATCTACATCGGAAACAGCTTTTTCAGCGCTCTTTACATGATCTTCAAGAAAAACATTTACAGCATCTGCATTTTCACTTAAAAACTCATTTCTTACTACTGTTACACCTGTAAGAAGCTTTGAACCGTCAGATACTGCATCCCATTCATCTGTAAGTGAGAATGCAACTGAAATAGCATCATTTTTTGCAGTTGCCACTGTTACAAAAGGCTGTGGAAGGATTGCCACCTTTGTAGCATCCTCATTTAAAATGGCTGCTATCTCAGTAGCCTCTGACTTAAACTCAATGTTGCAGTCTGTCACTTCATTTTTATCAAGAAGATATCTCAATACATATTCAGGAGATGCTCCCTGACCTGTAGTAATTACTGTCTTACCTGAAAGGTCTTTTACACTCTTAACAGTTTCATCACCTGTTACGCAGTAAAGCACTCCGAGTGTATTAATGTCTACAAGACTTACATCGCCCTCTGTCTTGTTATAAAGAACTGAAGCCATATTTGCGGGTACAAGTGCGATATCAATGTTACCTGCAACGATTCCTGCCATAAGCTCATCGGGCTGAGTAGCCATAGTGAATTCATATTTTCCTTCTGACTCTCCGTTTTCAGAATCCTTCATAAGATTAACAAGTCCCATGGTTGTGGGTCCCTTAAGAGAACCTACTCTGACAAGAGCCTCAGAAGTATTATTATCTTCTGCATCATCAGTATTTTCAGCAGTTTCTTCTACAGCTTCAGATGTCTCGTCTGCTTCAGCGTCTTTTGCTGACTCATCAGTCAAATCTTCAGAGCTTTCTGTATCTGCATTTTCTTCAGAAGAAACCTGCTCAGCTTCTTCTGCTTCATTATTCTCATTTTCAGTTTCTGCCTCATTTGCAGCTTCCTCAACTACAGCAGCTTCCTGAACAGACTCCTGTTGTAATGAATCTGCAGATGAATTATTGCCACATCCGGTCAGCACAGATACACTGAGCATCAACGCGCTTACAATAGATAAATATTTTTTCATCATATCTCCTCATTTCAATTACACTATATAAACCATCTTCATTACATAAACCATAATATTATACCATATTCTCCTATATCCCCTCAACGTATTATTTATGTTTGACGCAAATGCGCAAATTTGTTATTTTATAGAAAGTAAAAGGGAGTAGTTACCATGCATATGCATGTAACATTCATCCGTCAGTACGGGAAGATGTTTCCCCGGATATGTTGTAATTAACGAGACTTTTACTGCATCATCTGCAGTAGTTGTCTCTTTTTTTAATGCAGATAAGAAAATAAACATACTGAAAGGAATTAAAAAATGAAAACACTAGCAATTATCTTATTTGTAGCCATGTATATCGGGCTTATCGCATTTCCAAAAAGGCGTGCTTACATAGCACTGTTAGTAGCCGCAATCTACATTGTAACCGGAATCCTTCCATTTAACACAGTTTTACAGGTCGTTGACTGGAATGTTCTCTTAATGATTTTTGGCACACTGCTTCTGGTCGATTATTTTATCGAATCAAAAATGCCAAATCTCATAGCGGATCATCTTCTCGATCTTGCTCCTAATGTAATGTGGGTTACAATTTATATGTCCCTGTTCTCAGGTCTCATATCCGCATTCATTGACAACGTTGCCACACTTCTTATGGTTGCACCTGTAGGTCTGGCTATTTGTAAAAAGCTCAAGATCAATCCTGTTCCGATGATAATTTCAATCGCAGTATCATCTAACCTTCAAGGTGCAGCAACACTTGTTGGTGATACAACTTCCATTATGCTTGGTGCTTATGCCAAAATGGACTTTAACGATTTCTTCTGGATGAACGGCAGACTTGGTATCTTCTTTGCAGTTGAGCTTGGTGCTCTCCTTACCGTTCCGATCATGATGTTCCTTTTCAGAAAGGATAAGGAGCCTGTATCAGCAGAAGAAAAGACTGTCGTAACAGACTATGTTCCTACAATCATGATGATTGCACATGTTGTACTTCTTATGGCAGCATCATTTATTCCGAATAAGCCGGAGATCACCAATGGTATGATCTGCCTCCTCTGCTCACTTGTAGGAATTGTTTGGGAATATCTCAAAGATCATAATACAGAACGTATTAAAAATGTTGTTAAGAATCTTGACTATGACACAGTTCTTCTTTTGACAGGATTATTCATGGTTATCGGCGGCGTAACACATATGGGACTTGTAGATGACCTCGCTGCTCTCATAGTTAAGGCCGGTGGAAACAACCTCTTCGTTCTGTTCACTATAGTTGTTTGGGGATCAGTTCTCATCTCCGCATTTATTGATAACATTCCTTATGTTGCAACTATGCTTCCTGTTCTTCAGGGTGTTACAGCATCACTTGGAATTGCACCATATCTTCTTTACTTCGGACTTCTGTGCGGTGCAACTCTCGGCGGTAACATAACTCCTGTAGGTGCAAGCTGCAATATCGCAGGTGTTGGAATGCTCAGAAAGGAAGGCTATGAAGTAAGCTTCAAGGACTTCACAAGAATCGGTATTCCTTTCACTCTGGCTGCTGTTATAGGCGCGTATGTATTTCTCTGGGCACTCTGGAGATAAAGCTTCAAAAGTATTTTGCAAACCCGCATTTAGCTCGAATAACACCCCACTAAGTGCTCTGCTTAAAGAACAAAGAGTCGCTCGCGACTCTTTGCGCGCTGGTGCGCGCAAGCTTTAGCTTGCAAAATTCATCTGCGCACCAGTCGCATCCATAGCGGAGCGCTTTTTATTTAATAGGAAATCCGAAGGAATTTCCTATTGAATAAAAAAGAACTTCCTTAAGATTTTAAATCCAAAGGAAGTTCTTTTTTAGATTAATTCAAAATGCTTCATAGCATTCCAAATACCGTCATTATCAAGTGATGTCGTGATGTAATCCGCAAATCCGGTAAGGTCATGATATGTTTCACCCATACCGACTCCGACCCCTGCCGCAATCAGCATTTCTTTATCATTTATACTGTCTCCAAAAGCGAAAGTATCAGCTATATCTTCACCTAAAAGATCACATACTTTCTGGATACCGACGCCCTTGTTAAAGCCTTTTGGCACCATTTCAACGACCTTATCAGAATGAATTATAAAGTCATAGATATCTGACAGTTCATCATAGCAGGCATTTCGCTTTTTGGCAGGAACATCTGTTGCACATGAGATCTTCTGTATCTCCCATAATCCCCAGTATTCATCTATGCCTCTAAGACGCTCTCCCATCTCTTCTATTAGCTTATCACCATACATGTCACCCTTAAAATCAGACAATTCCAGATAAGAATAATTAGGACCCTCAAGAATAGGTTTGAATCCATATTTTCTAACTGTATCAACAGAGTAAATTGCATCCTCAGCCGGAAGAAGACGATTGAATACCACCTTTCCGTCATACTCTATCATGGTTCCACAGGAAGAAACTATACCGTCAAACCCGATTCCAAGAAGATTCTTATTAGTGACGAAGGATCTCGCCCTGCCGGTATTAATGAAACATTTATGCCCATTTTTCCTGGCAGTGCGAATCGCTTCTATAGTTTTATCACTTATTTCATTCTTGTAATTCCAAAGAGTACCATCTATGTCAAAGAATAAAACCATTATAATGTTACCTTTTTAAATGACTTCTTGCCCTTCTTGACCATAACACCATCACCTGCAAATGTTTCCTTAGTATATGTGGTCTTAAAGTCTGTTACCTTCTCATCAGCAAAGGTAACGCCGCCCTGCTGAACAGCTCTTCTAGCTTCGCTTCTTGTAGGACAAAGTCCTGAAGAAACAAGTACCTGAAGTATATCAACTACTCCGTCTCTGAAGTCCTCTTCCTTAAGAGATACTGCAGGAACATTAGCAAGATCTCCGCCACCTGCAAAGAGTGCTCTTGCACCGTCCTGAGCCTTCTGAGCTTCCTCTTTTCCGTGCACAAGCTCTGTAAGCTCAAATGCAAGGATTTCCTTCTTCTCATTTATTCTGGAATCATCCCATTTCTCCATCTCCTCGATTTCTTCGATAGGAAGGAATGTAAGCATCTTAAGGCACTTATCAACATCAGCATCATCAACATTTCTCCAGTACTGATAGAAATCGTAAGGTGATGTCTTCTTGGGATCAAGCCATACTGCGTTGCCTGCGGTCTTACCCATCTTCTTACCCTGAGAATCTGTAAGAAGTGTGATTGTCATAGCGTGTGCATCCTTACCAAGCTTTCTTCTGATAAGCTCTGTACCGCCAAGCATATTGCTCCACTGGTCATCTCCGCCAAATTCGAGATTGCAATCGTAATGCTGGAACATGTAATAGAAGTCGTAGGACTGCATGATCATGTAGTTAAACTCAAGGAATGAAAGTCCCTTCTCCATACGCTGTTTGTAGCACTCAGCACGAAGCATGTTATTAACTGAGAAACATGCACCAACTTCTCTTAAAAGCTCAATGTAGTTAAGGTTCATAAGCCAGTCAGCGTTATTGAGCATCATAGCCTTGCCTTCGCCAAAATCAATGAATTTCTCCATCTGCTTCTTGAAGCACTCAGCATTGTGATCGATGTCTTCTCTTGTGAGCATTTTTCTCATATCAGTTCTTCCTGAAGGATCACCGATCATTGTTGTACCACCACCGATAAGAGCAATGGGCTTATTTCCTGCCTGCTGAAGTCTCTTCATCAAAGTAAGAGCCATGAAATGTCCTGCAGTCAGGCTGTCTGCTGTGCAGTCAAAGCCAATATAAAATGTAGCCTTTCCTGCATTTACGAGTTCTCTTATCTGCTCTTCATCTGTTACCTGAGCAATGAGACCTCTTCTTTGTAATTCTTCATAAATCTGCATAAAGCACCTCCGTTTTCTGGCAGAAGGCAATAAAAAACCGCCTCCCGCAATCTAATAATGATTACGAAGGACGGAATAATAATCCGTGTTACCACCTTCATTTACATACAGTTCACACTATATGCCTCAGCAAGTACTAAAGATTAAAAATCTCTTCATACTCTTCCGACTGACGCTCGGTTCTCGTCACGGCTTACTAGATATATGTCATTCTTCCGTGCAGCTCCCGGAGGTATTCATTTTCAGTCCTCTTCCGCGCCTCTCACCAAACGGCAACTCTCTGTGGTCGGTACTAAAAACTACTTATTCCGTTCATAGCCTTTAAGTAACTATTATCTCCATTTTTTCTTAATTGTCAATATAATTATAAAACCCTGCAATCCAATTCGCGGATTGCAGGGTTAATAGAAATTCTTTTATCAAACACAGGGCTCTATAATGCCGCGCCAAGTGCTTTACAACAATTAAAGTCTTGTCCAGATAGAAAGATTCTTCATCTTCTTTTTAAACATTACAGAATTTGTGATAGGTGTATTACCATGCATGAAATTAGTAATCTTTGTGCTGTTTGAGCTAACTTCTTTGCTTGCACCTGCCGTACCTACAAGGATGTTTCCTTCGTTTTGACTAGGATAAATAATATCATAATTGATTGAAACATTTGTCTGGATTGTATAGTTAACTCGCCAACCTGCAGCTGTCTGTCTGAAAACCTTTGAGCTGGAATCTGATGTATAAGAGCTTACCTCAAAAAGCTTTCCGGCAAGGTTGCTGTTATTGAAAGCAATTCCTGTATTAGCATCCATTACAGTTGAGAAAAGTTTGTTGTTTGCATAATGGTACTTGCTAGCCTTGTAAATCTTAACAACGTTATTCTTGATCTTATTCTGAGTTGCCTTAGGTAAAGAACATCTCATTACTACCTGTGCCTTCTTAGCAGGAGTTATAGTTCTGCCAAAGCGGTAATATCCGTCCTCCTTGCTGACTGTAGAGAAGTTAACCTTAACCTTCTGAAAGCCGATACCGGGGAAATATGTCTTGATTGTGTAAGACTGACCAGCCTGAGCACTTGTGTTAATCTTATCTGATGAATAAGCAGCAGCGCTTGCTGTCTGAGGTACTGCAGCAAATGTTAATGCAAATGTAAGTACCGTTCCGATGAGTGTTTTAAAAATCTTTGTTTTTTTCATACTTTTCTTCTATCCTCCATTACTAAAAAAATTCACTTTACCAGAAGCATCCCTCGTCATGACTTCCGATTAATCCCAAACGCAGGATTTTTAATATCGCAAGTGAATTTAATAAAAAAACATGCGTAAAGTATAATAACACAAAATAACGAAAAATGTAATATTTAGTGAAATTATATTTCTACGCATGAATACAATTCTTTTAATATATATCCCTGAGCAAACCTAAAGTTGGTAGAAAATATTCAAAACATTTTACCATCCCTGAAGGTCATTCTCGTCCTTTTTATCTCTGCTCATCAGATCTATACCGGCATCTGTTGCTGACTTGTGATTGAAGAGAACTTCATTTATCTGTTCCACAATCGGCATTTCAACCTCATACTTTTTAGCCAGTTCCAAGGCAGCTGCAGCGCTGTTTATTCCCTCTACAACCATCTTGACTTCACTTATAGCTTCCTCAGCTGTCTTACCCTGCCCGATAAGGATTCCGGCTCTTCTGTTTCTTGAATGCATTGACGCACAGGTAACAATGAGATCGCCTATTCCGGATAATCCGGAAAAGGTTTCAAAGTCTCCTCCCATTGCAACTCCAAGTCTTGAGATCTCTGCTATTCCTCTGGTGATAAGTGCTGCCTTGGCATTATCACCATACCCGAGTCCGTCACAGATTCCTGCAGCAAGGGCAATAACATTTTTAAGCGCAGCGCCAATTTCTATTCCAAGCATATCAGGGCTTGTATAAACTCTGAAAGTATCAGCCATAAATGTGTTCTGCACTATTTTCGCAGTTTCCTTTGAAAATGCGCTGACAACGATTGAAGTAGGAAGGTTCTTGCCCACCTCTTCCGCATGGGAAGGTCCTGAAAGTACAGCCACATCACTTCCCGGAAGCTCATCCAGAATAACATCAGACATAAGCATCAATGATTCTGCTTCAATTCCCTTGGAACAGTTCACGATGATCTGATGTCTTTCATCCTCTGCTACGAGATAAGGCTTTATTTTCCCACAAACCTCTCTCACTGCAACTGAAGGTACTGTAATAACGATCATGTCCTTATCCCTCAGTGCAGTTTCCATGTTATCAGTAATCTTAATATCGCCGTCAAGGATTACTCCCGGTAATTTATCCTTATCCTCTCTGTCATTACGGAGCTTTTCAACAGATTCCCTGCTTCTTCCCCACATTGTGACCTCTGCTCCGTTCTTCCACAGTCTCCATGCAAGTGCTATTCCCCAACTTCCGGTTCCTATGACTGCTATACTATTATTATCCAAAATTAGTCTCCCTCTGAAAAATTAGTCGATTTTGTTTTTCTTGAAAATATAAGTTTTTCTCTCTTCGCCCTTTATAAGTTTACCAATATTGGTTCTGTGCTGATAAAAAGCAAGAACTGTCATGGCAAAGGCAAGAATATACATTTCTATAAGGCATCCCTGAGGTAACATCCCAAGCATTCCCATCTGTCCTTCTACTATCAGCTGAATAAAGAAAACAGCATAAAGGCAAAGTGATCCAAGTGATACAAAATGAGTAATATTAAATGGTATCAAAAATGCTAAAAGTGATCCGATCACAAATGTGAATTTAAATGCCACTATGTAACCAAAGGTGCAGGCGATACCTTTTCCTCCCTTAAATTTGATATAAAAAGGAAAATCATGTCCAAGTACACACCCTGCAGCAGTATAAATCTTCAAGAGATATTTCATATCATTATAATCAGCACCAAGTAATTTCTGACTGACAATTGAAGAAACAACCACTGCCAGAATGCACTTAAGCATATCTCCAAAAAGCACTATAAATCCTGCTTTGGCTCCAAGAACCCTTAGTGTATTGGTTGTTCCGGCATTACCGCTCCCCACACTTCTAATGTCTACGCCCTTCATCTTGCAGTAGATAACTGCCGTCTGGATAAGTCCAAAGGCGTAACCAATCAATAAACATATCGCTCTTACAATCATACTTCTCCCCTAGCTTTTAAGGCTATTATTTTTTATCATTCTTTTCATTATTTCTCTCACGGATGATGAAACGCAAAGGAGTCCCCTTAAAGCCGAAAGATCCGCGAATCTGATTCTCTATATATCTTGTATATGAAAAATGCATCAGCTTTTTATCGTTAACAAAAATAACAAAGGTCGGAGGCTTAACCGAAGCCTGTGTAATATAGTAGAGCTTAAGCATCTTGCCCTTATCTGACGGTGGCTGCTGCATGACAACTGCCTGCATGAGTATCTCATTAAGAACACCCGTTGCAACTCTCATGGCATGATTCTCACTGACAGCATCTATCATATCGTATAACTTAACAAGTCTCTGTCCTGTCTCGGCAGAAATAAATATGATCTCTGCATAAGGCATAAAGGATAATGTATTTCTAACATCCTTTGTAAACTCATTAACTGTCTTATTATCCTTCTCAATAAGATCCCACTTATTAACCGCAATGATTACACCTTTTCCGCGGTCATGGGCAATTCCTGCGATCTTGGCGTCCTGCTCGGTAACACCCTCGTCAGCATTGATAACTATTACTGCAACATCGGCACGCTCTACTGCAGTAACCGTTCGAAGAATCATGTACTCCTCAAGCTTTTCCTTAACCTTGTTTTTTCTGCGAAGTCCGGCAGTATCAATAAATGTGTACTTTTTGCCGTTGTACTTAACTTCAGTATCTATGGCATCTCTTGTGGTTCCTGCCACGTCTGACACGATCAGTCTGTTCTCACCGCAGAGTCTGTTGATTATTGAGCTCTTTCCTACATTCGGCTTACCTATAACGGCTACTCTTATTGAATCGTCCTCTTCTTCCTCTCCGTCAGAAGCTGTGAAATTCTTGGTCACTTCTTCAAGAAGATCACCAATCCCCTGCTTATTGGCAGCACTTATCGGGAAAGGATCACCTATTCCAAGGTTGTAGAACTCATATACATCCATGGAATCTCTTTTATAACTGTCAACCTTATTAACACAAAGAACGACAGGTTTTCTGGATTTCCTCAGCATATCAGCCACCTGAGAATCCGCATCTGTAAGTCCCTGCTTGACATCGCACATGAAAATAATTACATCCGCGGTCTCAATAGCAATCTCAGCCTGATCTCTCATCTGAGCCAGAATCGTGTCATTTGTATCAGGCTCTATACCGCCTGTATCAACCAGTGTAAAATTGTAATTAAGCCACTCAACATCCTGATAAATACGGTCTCTTGTAACTCCGGGAGTATCTTCTACTATAGATATGTTTTTCCCTGCAACCGCATTAAAAAGTGTGCTCTTTCCAACGTTAGGTCTTCCTACTACTGCAACAATATTTTTTCTTTTCATAAATTACTATCCTCTTCAATCTAAGGGGGTGTACCACTTGCGGTAATTTGACATGAGGAGGGACCCATTTATGGGAGTAGTCCTTATGTCATTTATTCCTTAGGTCAGTCCAATGTTCTCATATTTTATTAGTCATTATCAAAAATAAGTCCCCTGATGAAATCCATTCCCCCGCTTTTAATAATTCTTATCTTCACGCCAAGCTCTCTTTCTATATCAGAGATATGCACGTCATCAAGAAGATAATCTTCTCCTGCTCTAAGTATATTCTGAGGGAGCACAAGGGCTTCACCGAGCTTTTGTCCTTTTAACTGCTCTATTATATCCTGTCCGGTTAAAAGACCCGTCACCGTGATCCTCTCACCGAAAAAGTTATTTGTGATCTCATGAACGTGCACTGTAAGTCCGGGTATCACTTCAGTAAGCTTTTGCGCCATTTCACGGATAAACGGATATATAAGTTTACCACTGGCAGTGGAAACCTCACCCTTTATCTCATCAAGTGAAACACCTTCAATCCCATGCTCCTTAATATCAGCCAGCGCCTCATCAAATTCATCAAGAAGAAGCCTCACCATACCAACACCGTTCTCAAGCTGACCATAATCATCATAGATTTCTGCTCCGGGTATGGGAAGCTGTGCTATCATATACCATTCGTCTGATGCATGAACAAAATGATCCCCATATTCCTCAAAGGATTTATTCTGCCAGTACTCAATTTCCTTTAAAACCTCTCTGGCATCGTCCTTCTCAAATGGTTCTAAGGGATACAATCCATCCCTGTATTTTGATAAACCTACAGGTACAACAGATACGCTCTTAAGATTAGGTCTGTAATTATACAGGTCCGTAAGAGATCTGTGAAGCTCTTTTCCGTCATTTACACCTTTGCACAGAACAATCTGTCCGTTTAGTTCGATTCCGGAGCCTTCAGCACATAGCTTATCAACCTTTTTCAAAGCCTCTCCCGCAAAGCGGTTATTGAGCATTTTGCAGCGAAGCTCAGGATTGGTCGTCTGAAAAGAAACATTTATAGGAGAAAGATGGTATTTCAAAATTCTGTCAATGTCGTCATCACTCATATTGGTCAGTGTGACATAATTACCCTGTAAAAATGACAGTCTTGCATCATCATCCTTAAAATAAAGTGTTTCTCTCATACCGGGAGGCATCTGATCTATGAAACAGAATATGCATTTATTACAACAGGACCTGTAATCATCCATCAGTCCGTTGTCAAATTCTATTCCCAGATCCTCATCATAGTACTTCTCAATTTCAAGCTCCCACTCTTCTCCATCCGGTTTTCTGACAAGCAGAGTAAGCTCCTCATCCTGCACCATGTACTGGTAATCAAAAATATCCTCTATGGGCTTATCGTTTATTGCAATCAAACGATCCCCGGCTGCAATCTCTAATTCTTCCGCTATGCTTCCGGGTTCAACCTTTTTAATTAAATGTCCATTATTATCCATAGTAAAGATTGTACCACACTTTGCAACTATTAGATACCTGTTACTGTTCACCTTAATGCGTTCACAATAACCATAATACTTTGTTTCATCTTGATTTTCATATAAAGATACAATAAGATAGTAGCGTAAAAATCAGTATGTGAATTTTTAAATATATAAACATAGAGGAGATAAAATGCCTGATTTTCATAAGTTAGATTCTTCAATACCAGTAGCACCACTTGCTCTGATGGTAATGGATTCAGCAAGCGGACTGGGACAACTCGTCAATTCACATCTCGTTTCTTTCAGACACGGAATGCACAACACACCCGGTAACGATCCCGCTTTTCAGGGATATGTCAAAAATGATTACAGGGTAAAATATTCCAATCCCAGATTCGGAAGCGGCGAAAGCAAAGCCCAGATCCAGGAATCAGTTCGTGGTAAGGATGTTTTCATCATTACCGACGTAATGAATCACAGTATGACCTATAAAATGTTCGGTCATGATAATTATTACTCTCCGGACGATCACTATCAGGATCTTAAGAGAGTCATCGCTGCCATGACAGGTAAAGCGAAGCGCATCAATGTAATTATGCCTTTCCTTTATGAAGGAAGACAGCACAATAAGAACAATCGTGAGTCCCTTGATGCTGCAGTAATGTTTTCAGAGCTGTATAAAATGGGCATAAGCAACTTCATAACCTTTGATGCTCATGATCCCAGAATTTCAAATGCTGCTCCTATATCAGGATTTGATAATTTCATGGCTTCACCGCAGTTTATGAAGGCTCTTATATCAGAGATCGATGATCTCACCGTAGATAAAGAGCATCTCACTGTTATAAGCCCGGATGAAGGAGCCCTTGACAGAGCGGTATATTTTGCAAATGTTCTTAATGTTGATACAGGTATGTTCTACAAGAGACGTGACTACAGTAAGGTTGTAAACGGTTCAAACCCTATAGTTGCCCACGAATACCTTGGTTCATCAATTGATGGTAAGGATGTAATTATCATTGACGATATGATCTCATCAGGATCAAGTATGATTGATACTTCCCGTCAGCTTAAGAAGAAAGGCGCCAATCGTGTATTTATCTGCACTACTTTTGGTCTTTTCACAAACGGCATAGAAGTATTTGATGAAGGATATAAGAAGGGTGATTTTGATGCACTTATAACCACCAATCTTATTTATCAGAATCCTGAATTTACTGACAGAGAATACTACCATGTAGCTGATATGAGTAAATTCCTAGCAACAATCATTGATTTCATGAATCATGATGATTCACTGAGTAATGTAATCACACCTACCGAAAAGCTCCACAGCATTTTGGAAAAATACAATTCGCGCTCAGCAAAAACTGAGGACCTGTTTGACTAACAGGTCCTCTTTTTTCTTACCCTATTCAAGTGTTTCTGAAGCAGGATTTCCATTACTGAATTTCGCGGTTTCAAATGATATGTTCACCTTAAACAAATCTCCGTCAAGGATTATCTCAAACTCTCCTCCCATTGCAGTTGTAAGACTCTTTGCAATAGAAAGACCAAGTCCCGAACCTTCTGTACTTCTTGAAATATCTCCTCTTATAAATCTCTCTGTAAGCTCGTCAGCATTTATATTAAGCTCATTTCTGGAAATATTTTTTACGGAAAATACTGCTCTATGAACGCCATCCTCTTCCTTAACCACCAGATCCATGTAGACTCTGGTATTGGAAAGTGCGTATTTACACACATTATTTAACAGATTTTCAATAACTCTGTACAGCTGCCTTGCATCTGCTCTGATGAAGACATCATATTTCTCACATTTCAAAATCGGCACAAGATCAAAGCTGTCAAACTTCTCAAAGAACTCTCCCAATACCTGATTAACGAATTCTGCAAAATTAAACTCTTCCATATTCAGGGTTATATTTCCAGAAGAAATTTTGGATGCTTCAACAAGATCATCGGTAAGCTGTCTTAATCTCTGCGATTTATTATCAAGAACCCTGATATACTCAACAACCTTCGGATCATCTATATTTTCTCTTTTTAAAAGATCCACATAATTTATTATCGAGGTCAGAGGTGTCTTAATATCATGCGAAACGTTGGTTATAAGATCCGCCTTGAGCTTTTCATCTCTCATGCTTCGGTTAACTGCATCCTCGACTGAAACAGAAATCTTATTGAGTTCCTCGCCGATATACACATTTGCTCCATGCAGCTTATTCACATCAACCTTAACATCCAGTTCGCCCTGCCCTATTCTCCTTAGAGCATCAAGTATCATGAACTTGTCCTTATTAAGATTTATAATATAAATCGCTACCGCAATATCAATTATAAGTGCAATTATAATGCCGAGAAGCTTTAAATTAAGCACCAGATAAAACTGCAGTGCAATTGATATTACATAAGGCACAATAGTCCTTGTGAAAAGATTCTGCTTAAGCGTCATCCTCGCAAAGATTCGTCTGGACAGTTCCACCAGAAGTCTGAATAAAGATGACCTGTATAAATAGTTTGATTTAGATCTTCTTATTATGCTGTAAAATGCATATGAAAGAGCATTGTCCGCCAGGAAAGTAAGTCCACAGGCAAGGCCTGCCATATAAAATGTACTGCTGTAAACAGAAGCATAATTATTTATGGCAAACTGAAAGAATCCAAACAGAATTCCGATTATTACCGCAGAGAATACCACAACAATTTCTATCGGAATCACATCGATTTTCTCTATTCCGCCGACTGTGCCATCTGAATATTCAATACGTCCTTCATAATAGCAAAGGTGCAAAATAGTAATTACATACACAACGATAAAGAATCCAATAATCATATGGAGCTGCCTGTAATATGGCATATATCTGTTGAATGCTTCTTTACCGATTTTAAAATCATCATTATTGGAAATCTTATTGGCATCAACTGCAAAATAAAACTTCATCTGATCCGGATATGCATACTGATAATTGCCCAAAAACTGTCTGAGGTCATCCTCGTTTATCTTTGTATTTGTTGAATACTCAATGTCATAAGGACAGTAATAAATATATCTTCCGTATGATTTGAATACATCCTTAAGATTCAGCCCGTTTGTGCTTTTCTTAAGAGATTCAACATTGGTATACACTTCCGTTCTGCCGTTAATGGTTCTGGTAATATAATATCTGAAATTTGATTTATAGAATGAATACTTATTCTTAAGCTCAGTGTAACGGTCGTGGCAGGCTGCCATCGTTGAAGCAGCTTCCGTGATATTGGCGCAGAGCTCATTATACTCATCCCAGTTCGAAACCAGATTCTCAATATTTTCATGGAATACTGTCTGATATCTCGGAATAAGAATTGTATGAGAACCGGAACCGTCTGCATCCGCTTCCTTCACATTTGTTCTCACTGCATTATTATCAAGCTGAGAATTCAGGAAACTGTTCATACCACCTTCAGCATTATTCTTTTTTAACTGGGTGTAGACAGTTGTAGGCGAAAGAAAATCCTTGCTCTCTTTTGTCGTAAAATTCATATCCTCATACTCAAATCCATTCTGAGACCACTTTATCAGATTTGATACCGGATAAACTGCGGTAATATATTCACTTTGAAGAATGGTATTTCTGTTAATAAAAGCTGTTACATCAATGCTTTTATCTCCATCATATTCACCATCTATCTCAAACAGGGTCTGGTATGCTGAGAGCTCCACAACACTTTTCAGATTGTTCACAAGAATCTTATTAAAAAGTGAAGAATCAATATAATTAAGGGCACTATCCTCATTTTGAAGATTGTAAACGATACCGTTTGTACCTACAAATGAGGACCCCTTATAAATATAAAAGATTACTGCAACTACTATAGCGATGCATATGTGCTGGAATATTCTGAGTATGTACCTGCTGATCCAGGACATTGTCCTGTGCCTGAAAATTTTATCAAACATTATCAATCCTCGGTATCTATCTTATATCCTACGCCCCAAACAACCTTCAAATACTTGGGATTCTTTGGATCAATCTCAATTTTTTCCCTAATATGTCTGATATGAACGGCAACTGTATTATCTACTGAAACCGCATTCTCATTCCAGATATTCTCGTATATCTGATTGATTGAGAATACTTTTCCTTTATTCTTCAAAAGGAACATCAGAATATTGTATTCAATCTTGGTAAGCTTGACTTCCTCCCCATCTACCGTTACAGATTTAGAGTTATCATTAAGTACAAGTCCCCCTGCCTTAAAGATGTAGTCATCATCCAAATCTTTGTTATCAACATTGCCAAGCTGTGTGTATCTTCTTAAATTGGATTTAACTCTTGCTACAAGCTCAAGAGGATTGAAAGGCTTGGTAACGTAGTCATCAGCACCGATATTTAAACCGAGTATTTTGTCTGCATCCTCAGATTTAGCGGACAATATTATTATCGGAATAGAGCTCTGCTCCCTTATTTTCATGGTACACTGAATTCCATCCATAACAGGCATCATTATATCTATGATAGCCGCATGTATTTCATTATTCTGTACTATATCGAGAGCCTCAAGACCATTGTAAGCTTTATAAACATTAATTCCTTCCTGCTTAAGGTATATCTCGATAGCTTCAACTATCTCTTTGTCATCATCACAAACAAGTACGTTCTGCAAATTACTAAAACCTCCTATATGATAAAAATCACCATGTTTTACATGGGATATATAAAAAAGCATTTTTATGCCATCTTATATGAATAGCGGATGTTTCGTCAACCTCTATGGCTACAACATCATATCTGACAGGACTATCCAGGCCAATTCCAAATCGTTTCATATAATAGTCCGAAACACGGCAGATAACTTTCTGCTTACTAAATCCCACAGCTTCCTCAGCTGCTCCATATCTATCTCCTGATCTGTATTTTACTTCTACAAATGCAAGATATTTACCATCCTTTGCAATTATATCAATTTCGCCCTTATTATTCCTGAAATTCCTATTAAGAATCCGGGCACCATTTTCAACAATATATTCACAGGCCAGATTCTCATAATAGGCCCCTGTTTCTCTTTTATTCATTTTGCTGTCTCTTTTGCTCTGATTTTATCCATGGCATCCACAAAGACAAGGATCTCCGCTACAACCTCATAGAGTTCAGGCGGTATCATCTCACCTATTTCAAGCTTGGATAGCGTATCCGCAAGCTTACTGTCTTCATGAACCGGTATATCCTGCTCCTTTGCAGCATCTATGATCTTTTCAGCTACAATTCCTTTTCCGCTGGCAATAACGCGGGGAGCGCCGTCTTCGTTAGGATCGTAAGCAAGGGCTATCGCCTGCTTTGGCTTGCCATCTTTAGTTTTCCCTGTTCCCTTCAGATTGTTTTCAGCCATAGTAAGTCTCCTCAAAGAATTACATTTTTTCCATTGGGATATCACGCTCGTGCATCAAAAGTAGTCATTGACAAAAAAGCTGTCTTTTTAGATTCAAGTATACTGCTAACCGGAGGATCCTCACTGTCGGAATCCATATCGGTATGAAGCATCATTCTGGCTTCCATAGTATAGCCTCGTTTGTTCAGCCGGTCATTTAGTTCTCCGATATGTTCATGTATCAGATCGATTATTTCTTCATCAGCAACATAAAAATTGGTTTTTACATTGGTGTCCTTCATCTTAACATAAACATCTATGGGGCCCAGGTTATCCATATCAAGATGCAGGATCGCGCTGACTTCATCTCCGGGTTCGAATTTCTTTTTGCCATTAGAGTATACATATAAATCTCCATGCGCGTCCTGATCTGCCATCTTAAGCGGCAGCTGAACATAATGGAACATCTGATTGAGCTGATTCATAAAATCTATATTATTCTGAAGATTGGCGGCACTCTGAGCAACCTTATTATCTGCTCCAAGAGCAGCTGTGAGCTGACTGGTAAGTTGCTTAGCCTGAGAATTCAGCCTTGCATACAGATTTTCAATATTCTCCTTAAGCCTCACCTCATCAGGCTTTATCATCCATTCATCCTGCATGATATTTTTCATAAGCTTATTATACTCATTATTGCTAAAAAGCCTGGAAAATGCCTGATCTGCCGCCTCCGAAGTATGCGCCGATTTAGAATACGCTTCTGAAAGCTCTTTTAAAAGTGCCATCTGATCTATCTTTTCAGGATTCCCTGTTCTGGCCTGTTCAATAAGCTTTTGAATCTCTTCCCCGGTGGCACCGGTACTTGTGTTAAGCTCCCTTATGATATTCGCCAGATTATTACTGAGTGTAATCTTTGGCAGGCTCTGCCCCTGATTGTCATATATACTCTGCTCAGAACCTTTTATCCCCGAAGAATCTGCAGCACTCCTCTGATCATTATCCGCACTTGAAGCGTTCCCCGTAACATCTTCTTTGGAAGCTGCTTCTCCAACCTTTTCCTGCCCTGCAATATCGGAACTTTTCCCTGCAGCTTCCATTAAAACCTGCTCCTTATCAGCAGTTGCTGTTCCGGATGTATTCTGAGAATCCGCCCTGGCTTCTGTCAGCAATTCGCCCTCAGCTTCACCCTCTGCAAGTGTAGATAAGATTTCTGTCTTTCCACCTTCCGTATTATTAACAGCGCCTTCGGCACCGGGACCAACTGCGACATCTTTAATAGCTCCGCCCTCAGCCAGTGCTGCTTCACTATCAGTTTTCCCACTTAGAAGGCCAGTCTCAACCATCTCACCTTGAGGCTGTGCACCATTTATTTCATTTTGAACAGCTGTTTTCTCCATATGCTCTGCACCCTTTGCAAGCATATCAAGAATTCCACCATAGAGATCATTGGCGGCCTTACCTTCCCCACTTTGAACCAGCTGATTATAAGCCCCGGGCAAATCATCCATAATGGATTTCATTGTCTCCACAACCTGATGCTCATAATTCTTGTAGCTCTCAAACTGACTGATATTTTCATCTGTAATTGGTATGTTAAGAGCTTTCATCTGAACAATTGATGAGACATCAGCCTCAGGATGGGAGCCTATGAGCTGATGCATGGAATTAAGGGAATCTCTGTCAATTCCCATTCCATTTTCCATCATAGACTTTACCATATTGACTGTATCCTGATTCACCTCTATGCCGGCAGCATTAAGTGCCTTTAAGGTTGTCGAATCAACAGATGTATTTTCATAAAGTGGAGTAAGTGTTATCTGATTAGAAACACCGCGCACCTCAAAGGAAATTGTCTGTCCTTCCTTGAGATACATGCCATCTTGAAGTTTTGCAGATATAACTGTGTCATCTCCAAGCCTTATCTGGGCATTTTTGACACCGCCCTCGTCAGTCATGGAAATGATTTTGCCAGATAAACGCTCTCCTGTTTCCAAAGAGCGCAGAGATTCCTGCGATTTTGCAGCATTCTGATTAATAACTCGCCCTTCAACCTGAACAACAGGCGTCTTCTGGGTCACATTCTGAATGATACTCATGCAGGCTCTCTTTCTTCAAAAATAAGTAAATCCGAACAAATCACATAAAATTTTTGATAAATGATCTTCTGTGTATCTCACATGGACCGTTTTTCTTAAGCGCTTCGATGTGATCAGCACTTCCATAACCTTTATTATGAGCAAAACCATATCCCGGATATTTATCATCCAGTTCAGCCATAAGACGATCCCTGGTGACCTTGGCTATAATGCTTGCTGCTGCAATTGATACACTTTTGGCATCTCCCTTGATAATGGACTCCTGGGTGTATTCCTCAAGCTGTGGGATATGAACAGCATCTATCAGAAGTACGTCCGGCTTAACAGCAAGATTTGCCACAGCCTTTGCCATAGCCTCATAAGTCGCCTGGAGTATATTGATCTCATCGATTCTCTCATGAGTACTGTATCCAATACCGACAGAAATGGCCTTTTCGTAGATCTCCTGATAAAGTGCCTCTCTCTTTTTTTCGGATAATTTCTTCGAATCATTAATATAAAGAATCTCTGCATCTGCAGGCAGAATAACTGCTGCAGCATAAACCGGCCCTGCAAGAGGTCCTCTTCCGACCTCATCTATACCGCATATATATTTCTTATCCGAATGTAATCTCTCGTAATAACGCATATCGAAGAGCCGCTTTTTCTCAGCTTCAATAGCCGCTATATGTTTCCTTGCTGACTCAACGAGTTTAATGACTCCTGCCCTCTCATCAGATTCATATTTCTCACAAAAGAGTTTATATGCTTCTATGTCATCTGCAAGTGAAAGTGCAGCTTTAATATCCCCTATTTTCTCAGTCATTTTTTATATTTTCCTTATTCTTATCTATGATTCCAAAGGATGAGAAAGGATATATTCTAAGCCATGTTCTGCCAATAATATCGGAGCCCTTAATATTACCTACACTGGGTTCTCTTGAATCCATACTGTAATTTCTGTTATCTCCCATTACAAAATACTCGTCTTCTCCGAGAACAACAGGTTCAACAGCCCTTCCGGGGTTCTGTATTACCTCTGCTCCATAATGTTCCTCTAAAATCTCACCATTAATATAAATATTACCGTCATAATCAATCTGGACAGTTTCACCGGGAAGTCCTATAACACGCTTGATGAAATATTCGCTGGGATCCTGCGGATACGGAAAAATTACTATATCAAAGCGCTTGGGATCTGAAAACCTGTAGGTAATCTTATCCGCCATAAGTGCATCTCCATCATGAAGTGTATACATCATGGATTCGCCGTCAACATCTGTTCTTTGTGCCACAAACTTCATAAAAAGCAATGTTATAGCACAGACAATAATTACTGTAAGTATTGTACTTCCTGCACTTTTTATAAATTCCTGCGTTTTATTCATAGTATTGGCCTCTCTAATGATATTTTTCCAAGTCTACCGTTTCTAAAATCATCTAAAAGCTGAGCACACGCTCTGTCCACATCTGCCTTTCCACCCTGCTTTATCAGCTTTCTGTTATCTGCTATAGCAGTAAGTATAGATGATTCAGGTGTTTCATACGGATCAGTTTCAAATAAAAGCTTCTGTTCCTCAGTAACACCATATTTATCGGCTAACGTTCCCGGATACCATTTCTCCAGAATTCTGATCAGATTTACTGCCAGTTCACCTTTGTCGAGGTTCTCATCATTCATGGAACCTATAAGCGCAAGATGAAGACCTACTGTCTCATCCTCGAACTTAGGCCACAAAACACCGGGAGTATCAAGCAGCTGAAGGTTCTTGCCGAGCATGATCCACTGTTTACCCTTTGTAACACCGGGCTTATTCCCGGTCTTTGCAGCTGCTTTACCGGAAATCTTATTTATAAATGTGGACTTGCCAACATTAGGAATACCTGCGACCATAGCTCTTATAGGTCTGTTTACGATTCCACGCTTCTTATCCCTTTCAATTTTCTCACGGCAGCTCTCTGTCACATTATCAAGAACCTGCCTCACCTGAGAACCTGTCTTGGAATTCATCTCCATGACTCTGGCACCGGATTGTGAGAAATACTCAATCCATTCCTTACTGATCTCCGGATCTGCCAGATCTGACTTATTAAGTATGACCAATCTTGATTTATTCTGTCCCAGTTTATCAATATCAGGATTCCTTCCCGACATCGGTATTCTGGCATCGGTCAATTCTATGATCAGGTCAACCAGTTTGATATTCTCCTGCATCATACGCATGGCCTTGGTCATATGTCCCGGATACCACTGATAATTATTCATATATTTTCCTTTAATCATTGTCATATGGGTAATTCTTAACAGCCTCCCCATATGAGTCATTATTACTTTATCAGACCGTTATTCCCTTCCTTAGCTCCGTAAGAGAACCAGGCCTTACCTGCTATTGTAGCGATCTTCACAACGCCAATGTTGGCACTTCTGGAATCCTCACTACTGTTTCTATTGTCGCCAAGAACAAAGAATTCTCCATTCCCAAGTTTAATTTCGTTCTCAGCTATTCCTGCTTCTTCCATTTTATCATATTCATCATCTTCAGTGACGACTGTTTCGCCATTTATTACCAAATTTCCGTCAACGATTTTAACAGTCTCACCCGGAACGGCAACAACACGCTTCACATAGTAATGAGATTTCTCATTACCGTTTGGAAGAAAGACAATTACATCATCCCTTTTAGGTGAAGCGATCTTATATATTATGCGATTCACAAGAACACTCTGCCCGTTAAACAATGAGTTTTCCATGGAATCACCTATAACTCTCACCCTTTTTCCGAATGAGATTACAAGAACAAACGCAACAAAAACTGCGATTACGGTATAAAATACCCAGGAGGCAATTTCTTTTAAAAGCTCCGGAGTAACCGTCTTCTTCTTTTCACGGAACATTGACTGATATCTTTTTTTTCGATACATAATACCCTCTGCTTAAAAGATTAAAGTGTTCTGTCTGGCAAACTTAACAAAACCAAAAGCCTCGCTAAGTGCTCTGCTCAAATGAAAAAAGGCAATTACTAAAAAGTAACTGCCCTTACCAAAGAAATTATTCTTAGCGAACCTTTTCCTTGACCTTTGCCTTCTTACCTGTGAGGCCCTTAAGGTAGTTAAGCTTAGCTCTTCTAACCTTACCCATTCTCACAACTTCAACCTTCTCTACAAGAGGAGAGTGAAGAGGCCATGTCTTCTCAACGCCTACGCCGTTTGAGATCTTACGAACTGTGAAAGTTGCGCGGTTAGAACCACCCTGGATCTTCTTTACAGTACCTTCGAAGATCTGTACTCTCTCACGGTTACCTTCCTTGATCTTGTTGTAGACACGAACTGTGTCACCTGTGTTGAACTCAGGAGCGTTCTGGTTAAGCTGCTCCTTCTCGATTTCTGCAATGATTGTATTCATTTGCTTTCTCCTATACTATATAAATGGACGTTCTTAAATACATTTATGTCTTGCGTACCAGAGGACCGTCATTTTCGCAACTACATGATAATAGCATATAAAGCAAGCTGCCGTCAAGGATTTTTACTTTATGTGCATATCAACGGGGCCAAAACTTAGAGGCAGGATCTCAGTAAGATTATAGACCTGATATTTATTAACCCCATCTGTCTGATCTGTGAGCAGTATAACTTTAAAATCATCATCACAAAACTCACGCATTACCTGTCTGCAGACACCGCACGGTGTACATAATTTAAGCTCTTTCTGATTTTCAAAGCCACCCACAATTGCTATGGCAGAAAATTCTGTATCTCCCTCACTGATAGCCTTAAAAAAAGCAGTGCGCTCAGCACAGTTAGTAGGTGTATAGGATGCATTCTCAATATTACACCCTTTGTATACCTTGCCATCCTTAGTCATAAGGGCCGCACCTACTTTAAAATGACTGTAGGGAGTATAAGCCATCTTTCTGGCTTCAAGAGCCAGCTCTACCAATTCATCATATGTTTTCATATTGTTATCCCAAAGCAAAACTTATTTGCATTCTTTCTGCATTATTTAGCGTTTTTCTTATCATCAGCTATCAGCTTTCTTATAGCTGAGATTGCAACTCTTATTGCAGCATCTGTATCATGAACCTGAGGATTATCCAAGCCTTCCTTTGCTCTCTCCTGGTTGGCTACTGTCAGCATGATTGCACCGGTTCTGGCGCGCAGCCACTGTCCGACAATGAAAAGTGTGGAGGATTCCATCTCTGAACCAAGACAGCCGCATCTTTTCCATGCTTCCCACTTATTCTGAAGCTCATAAAATACCGGCTTGCTCTCCGGCTCGTGCTGACCGTAAAATGCATCCTTACACTGAACCACGCCTACATGGTGTCTTGCACCAAGCTCTATAGCAGCTTCTTTAAGAGCCTGAGTAACTTCAAATGTAGCTACAGCAGGGTATTCAATAGGAGCATACTCCTTTGATGTACCCTCAGCTCTTATTGCACCATTAACGATAATCAGGTCTCCACCCACAACATCAAGCTGCATACCGCCACAAGTACCAACTCTGATAAAAGTATCCGCACCTATCTTATGAAGCTCCTCAACCGCGATGGACGTTGATGCCCCGCCTATTCCTGTTGAGACAACGCTTACCTTCTCACCGTCAAGATAACCTGTATACGTATTATATTCACGATTACTTGCCACATGCTTGGCATCATCAAAATATGCTGCTATCTTCTCACAGCGGCCGGGATCGCCTGGCAAAATAACATATCTTCCAACATCGCCTTCCTTAAGATGAATATGATACTGATATCCGGCGCCTTCCGTATAATCTACCATCCTTTATCCCTCCTATAATATGATTTGGCACGTTTGATTCATAATCCTGCCATGTTATCGAAGCCTTTCCAAATCATGGCTTTATCACGACAAATCCTAAAATAAATTATAATTTAATATCTTACCTGGTAAGGCTACTTTATTATATTCCCTAATTTCAGTTTCAGTCAAAAAGCCCATCCATTACATGGATCGTCATGACCTTGTTTTCTACATCGATATTTTTTACGCATTCCTTAATTCCTGGAATCATAACAGTTTCGGAGCCTTCTGCCACGTCTTCATCGGTACGCTTCATCTCATATACATCATTTGCTCCTGTCTGTATGACCTGTTTAAGGATTCCAAGTTCTTTGCCATCCTCATCAACTATTGTCATTCCTTCAAGATCGGCAAGATAATATTCACCTTCCTCAAGAGCAATAGCATCCTCTCTGCGTACTATAAGCTCCTTCTGTCTCAAGCGCTCTACTTCATTTATATCGTTAAATTCCTTGAATTTTACAATTACAAATTTCTTATTAAAGCGGACTTTTTCAATAGTGAGTTCCTTTTTCCCCTCTCGTCCGGTATCAAGAATTACCTTCTTAAGATCAAGGAACCTCTCCGGATCCTGCGTCGTGGGGAAAACATTAACCTCTCCTTTAAGACCGTGTGTCGATGCTATTACCCCTATCTGAAAATATTCTGTCATATTGTTCTAACCTCATTACATTCATTATACAACTGATAAATGTTTTATTTACATTACATCTATTATTATACAGCTGATAGATGTTTAATTTACATTTCTTCATTAATTCTGTCCAGTATCCTGTTACGCTTCTTAAGTGCTTTAGGTGTGAACTGCTCCGGGTGCTCCTCAATATATTTATCATAGAGCTCCGGTCTGCGTTCCCTGGTCCTTTCCAGGGATTTTTGAAAACGCCACACATCTACATTAGCATGATTCCCCGACAAAAGTACAGATGGAACTCTTTTGTCCATCCAAACCTCCGGACGTGAATACTGCGGATACTCCAAAAGCCCGTCATCAAAGGATTCTGTCTGGGCTGATTCCTCATTATTAAGAACTCCCGGAACAAGCCTTGAGATGGCATCAATCATTACCATCGCCGGAAGCTCTCCGCCTGTAAGAACATAGTCACCTATGGAAACATAATCGGTAACTATTTCCTCCAGGACTCTCTCATCAATTCCTTCATAGTGTCCGCATAAAAATATTATATCATTATCCTTAGCAAAATCTCTTGCAGCTGCCTGACTAAAAACGCTGCCCTGAGGAGTCACATATACAACTCTCGGTTTTGCATCCGGCTCTCTTTCTCTTATCTCATTCAAAATAGCCTGATAACAGCTATAAATAGGCTGTGCCTGCATAAGCATACCTGCACCGCCTCCATATGTATAATCATCCACCTTATTATGCTTGTTATCAGCATAATCACGAATGTTTACCGCTTTGGCAAATATTGTTCCTTTATCCATGGCCCTTTTAAGAATACTGGTATTTAATACCTCCATGACCATCTCTGGGAAAAGTGTCATTATATAAAAATTCATTATTTACTCCGAAACAGACCTTTTTGTTCGCTCCTCAAAAGGTCTGAAGATTTATACTCCTCTCGCGCGAGTGCGAACCCCGCGGAGCAATTTATGTCACATAGGAAATTCAATGGAATTTCTTCGTATGATAAAAATACCCGAAGCTGAAAGCTCAACTCCGGGTATAGATATTAATCGACAATTTCAACGTCAACCTTAAGATTTTCTCTGGTAGATGCTGCTTTAACAACTGAGCGAATGGCTTTTGCTATTCTGCCCTGTCTTCCGATTACCTTGCCCATATCTGAAGGTGCAACGTGCAGCTCAATGATGATGTTTCGTCCTTCTTTTTTTTCATTAACCACAACTTCATCCGGATTGTCAACCAGAGCCTTTGCAATTACTTCAACCAATTCTTTCATGAATTTTCCCCTAGTTAAATGCGAAGTTGATTACTTAATACCTGCCTGCTTGAAAATCTTGCTTACAACGTTTGTAGGCTGTGCTCCGTTTGAAAGCCATTTCTTAGCAAGTTCCTCGTTTACCTTGCATGTGCTGGGATCTGTATTAGGATCATAAGTTCCGATCTCCTCGATGAACTTTCCGTTTACAGGGAACTTAGAATCAGATACAACGATACGATAAAAAGGAACCTTCTTCTTACCAATTCTCTTAAGTCTAATTTTTACTGCCATTTTAAAAATCCTCCATTTAAATAAAAATAAAATGTTAATAGCTATGATAAACGAATTACTCCGCAATCATCATATATATGAAACCCGGTAAAAATCCGAATCTGCATATCAGTTACAAATATATTTAGAAGAACTTGCCAAAGCCGCCCTTACCAAGTCCACCAAGGGCTCCCAAGCCTCTTCTACCCTTCTTTCCCATAAGTCCGGGCATCTGCTTCATCATCTTCTGCATCTGCTCAAACTGCTTTATGAAACGATTCACATCAGTAATATCGTTTCCTGAGCCCTTAGCAATTCTGTATTTTCTCTGAGGACTCATAAGCTTGGGATTTTTTCTCTCTTCAGGTGTCATAGAAAGCACAATGGCTTCTATTCTTGCAAGCTGTTTCTCGTCAGGAAGCTGATCATCACTGATCTTTCCCATTCCGGGAAGCATTCCCATTATGGCTCCAAGGCCACCCATGTTTCTCATCTGCTTCATGGATTCAAGGTACATCTCAAAATCGATCTTACCTTTTTTCATTTTAGAAGCCATCTCGCGCTCTTTTTCTTCATCGCGCTCACGATTAGCTTCCACAGCTTTATCTATAAGGCTAAGGACATCACCCATTCCAAGGATTCTGCTAGCCATTCTGTCGGGATAAAACTGCTCCAGATCAGAGAGCTTCTCTCCCATACCAACATAAAGAATAGGCTTGCCTGTAACCTGTCTTGCGGAAAGTGCAGCACCACCTCTGGTGTCACCATCCATCTTACTCAATACGATACCGTCAATGCCGATCCTGTCATTAAACTGAACTGCAACATCAACTGCCGCCTGACCTGTCATGGCATCAACAACAAGAAGTGACTGATGAACAGTAACTGCTTCCTTGATTGCCACAAGCTCCTGCATCATTTCTTCGTCAATCTGCAGACGGCCGGCTGTATCCAGAATAACTACGTTCTCATTATTCTTCTCAGCATGAGCAATTGCTGCCTTCGCAATCTCTATAGGGCTGACATCCGTTCCCATTGAAAAGAAATCAACTTCCTGCTTCTCAGCATTTATGCGCAGCTGATCTATTGCAGCAGGTCTGTATACATCACATGCCACAAGCAACGGCTTTTTGCCCTTAAGCTTAACTTTACCTGCTATCTTAGCAGCTGTCGTGGTCTTACCGGTACCCTGAAGACCACACATCATGATTACTGTAATGCTCTTTCCCGGTTGGAACTGGATCTCTGTAATATCTGATCCCATAAGGCTTGTCAACTCTTCATCGACAATCTTCACAACCATCTGAGCGGGATTCAAACCATTTAATACATCTTCACCGACTGCTCTCTCCTGTACTTTGTTAACAAAGTACTTAACTACACGGAAGTTAACATCTGCCTCCAAAAGAGCCATTTTAACTTCCTTCATTGCAGTCTTAACATCTTCCTCTGAAAGGCGGCCCTTGCCACGAAGATTCTTAAATACGTTCTGAAGTTTATCTGATAAACTCTCAAATGCCATAAATTATGACAACTCCTCTTTTATCAATTCTATAGCTTCAAGGATCTTCGCCCTCAGCTCATCATCCTGTAACTTATAATCAGTAACGGCTTTTGACATATTCCCAAGCTGCTTCCTGATTCTGTCTGTTCTCTCTATCATGTGAAGTTTTTTCTCATATCCTTCAAGAGAGTTAGTACATCTCTTCAACAGGTCATGTACACCCTGTTTACTAATATCATATTCCTCAGCAATCTCGACCAGCGAAAGATCGTTGTAGACTGCATCCTCATATACCTGCCTCTGATGGGCTGTCAGAAGCTCTCCATAAAAGTCATATAAAAGCCCCTGCTCAACAATCTTCTCCATATTCCTCTATAAACAATATTCAAAAGATAAGGCTCTAATTCTTACTGCCTTATATCTTCCGATATAGAAATAAAATGCGATACTATAGGCACGATGCTTATAATATCGCATAATCTTTTTTGTGTCAAGTATTTTTACTTTACTTTGTTGTGATGCATATATTTAAATTAACATCACCGTGTATCCCGTCTATATCCCCGTTTTTATTATATTGCCACATATAATATTCATAAGGAAAATACTGAGGATATCCAAAATACGAAATCCAAATAGGATATTGGGAAGCTTCATGTATATCCACCAGTTCACTGAAGGTTCTGATATTGCCTAATATCATAGGTCTGTAGCCAGCCTGCTTAATCGTATCGCAAAAGCCTCTCACGATTTCAGTGTATATTCTTCCCGAAAGCTTCGAAGTCCTCACATCAGTTGTATTAAACTGCTCTATATCAATAGCGATAGGATATGTTATGTCATATCCTTCAATTGAATCAAGAACAAACTGTGCTTCTTCTCTTGCTTCAGCTTCATTAACAGCCTGGGAATAAAAATATACGCCCACTTCCAGCTCAGCCTTAAGTGCATTTCTGAGATTTGACTTTAGATTATCATCCTCCTGTAAATTCCCGTCTGAGGAGTTTCTGGCTCCTGCCTTTACCATAACAAAATCGACACCGGATTCCTTGACTTTATCAAACTCAACAGCTCCCTGCGCCTTGGAAATATCAACTCCCTGCGTCACTCTTATACTCTCGTCTGCTCCGTTATAGCTGATTTTGCCATCGGATAAAAGTGTGAATTCATCGGGTAAAACAGGACTTTTATTAACATCTTCGGCAATCGGTGTAAAGAAATACTGTCCGCCATACTCTGTGACTATTTCATCAGGAAACAGTGTCCTTATAGCCCCTATTCTGTCTCCTTCCACAAGTTTTTCCCTGAAATTATTCCGCAGTAAGTCCCCTTCCTGCCTTCTGGCATTGGCCTCTGCCTTTTCAATAAGCGAGGAAGCCTGCGCCATGGTGTAGTAACCTTCGCTCTCAAGAACATCCAGTTCGTTCTGGGATGCATCTGCCTGCCGTCTGGTAGCTGCATTACTAAGAAGCAGCCCTATGCAGGTCGAAAGAGCCAGAATACTCACAAGACTCAGGAAAATAACAGATATCAGGTTCTTGGTATTTCTAACCATTTTGCTATTGTGTTTAGGATTATCAGTATTTTTCATAGGTATTATATCCGTTCATCAAAATAGCTCTTGTAGCCTTCACCAAATATTTCAGAAGCACTTGTTACAATCATAAACGCATTGGGATCTTCTTCACGGACAATATCCTCAGCCAATGGAGAAAGCCTCTTTTTAATGGCACAGAGAATGACTTTTTTGTCCTCTCCGCTGTATGCCCCCTGTCCAAAGACATGAGTCACTCCTACATCAAGTTCCTCCAGAAGTCTTGCAGTTATCTTATCCGTGTTATCAGAAATAATATAAATAAGTTTTGCTTCATCTCTACCATACAATACAAAGTCAATAACATATGATGTGATCATGACACCCAAAAATGAGTAAAGCACAACTTTCATATCCTTAAGAACAACACCCGCAAAAGCGATAACAAAAATATCTATTATCATAAAAAGAACGCCGGTCTTGATATGTGGATACTTTAATCTTAACACCTTTATTATAACATCAGTACCACCTGTAGTCGCATGACATTTAAATGTAATACCTATTCCCACGGCAACAAAGACACTACCAAATATGACACCAAGTATTACATCTTTTACTATAAAGCCTGTTCCATATTTCGCAAGCAGGTCAGTAAAAATAGAGTTTGCTATAGTGGCATATACCGTGGAGATTGTAAATCGTATTCCAAACTTATAAATTGCCAGGAACAGTATCGGTATATTCATAATCATAAACCACGTACCTGTTCCTAATGAAATGATTCTGTTCAGAACAATCGCTGCACCGGTTATTCCACCGGGCGCGATATTGTTGGGATCATTAAAAAGACTTGTGCCGATTGCATAGAGGAATGCTCCAAATGTAATCAGCAGATAGTCTGTTCCCTTCTTTGTGATTTTTTCAGTATACTTCATAGGCTTTAAATATTTGTACGAACAAGCTTGGGCTTATACCCGTTTTCTTCGAGGGTATTCATAATTTCCATCTTATGCTCGCTTCCAAATGCCTCCAATGTAATACGCAGTTCCACTGCTGCGTTTCTGTTTATTGATACAAACTGATTATGCTCAAGTTTGATAACATTACCACCGGTCTTGGCAACTACGCCGGCAACGCTTGCAAGCTGTCCCGGCTTGTCAGGAAGAAGGACTGAAACAGTGAAAATACGGTCTCTCATAATAAGTCCCTGCTGTACTACAGAAGACATAGTGATGATATCCATATTTCCGCCTGACAACACACAAACGATTCTCTTATCCCTGACATCAAGCTGTCTCAAAGCGGCAACAGACAAAAGTCCTGAGTTCTCAACTACCATCTTATGATTCTCAACCATATCAAGGAATGATACAACCAGATCCTCATCCGGTACAGCTATTATCTCATCTATATTCTTCTGAATATAGGGGAATATCTTCTCACCGGGAGTTTTAACTGCAGTACCATCAGCAATGGTATTAACAGTAGGCAGTGTAGTCACCTTACCGTTCTTTATACTTTCCTGCATGCAGTTTGCACCTGCAGGTTCAACACCTATTACCTTTATTTTGGGATTGAGAAGTTTTGCCAGTGTTCCAACACCTGTAGCAAGTCCGCCTCCGCCGATTGGAACAAGTATCATGTCGACTGTGGGAAGCTCTTTTATGATCTCCATTGCTATAGTTCCCTGTCCCGTAGCAACATCGAGGTCATCAAAAGGATGTACGAAAGTGTATCCCTTCTCATCTGCGAGCTTAAGAGCATGCTCACATGCCTCATCATAGACATCTCCATGAAGTATAACTTCAGCACCGAGAGCCTTTGTCCTGTTAACCTTGATAAGGGGTGTGGATGTAGGCATAACGATTGTTGCCTTAACTCCGTAGCTCTTTGCAGCATATGCAACACCCTGTGCATGATTACCGGCTGATGCTGTTATGAGCCCCTTTTCTCTCTCTTCCTCAGACATGGTAGAAATCTTGTAATAAGCACCTCTTACCTTGTAGGCACCTGTTCTCTGAAGATTCTCAGGTTTAAGATAAACCTTGTTACCTGTAGTACCACTCCAGTAATCACTGTAGATAAGTTTTGTCTCAAGTGTAACTTTTTTTACATCCTCATAGGCTTCCTCAAATGCAGGAAGTGTGAGACTTTCATTTTTCTCAGACATGACATCCTCCTCCAAGATCGATAGTCATCATTTTACCGGCTTCGATCGTATCCTTTTCCTTTACTAATTAAATTCATAACAGTTTTTCAGGCAAATAATGCATCAACAAACTGGTTCGAATTAAATCTCTCCAAATCTTCCAGACTCTCTCCTACCCCAATATACTTAACAGGAATATTGAGTTCTGATACGATTGCTACTGCTATTCCTCCCTTTGCCGTACCATCAAGCTTTGTGAGAACAATGCCTGTAAGATCAGCAACTTCACCGAATTCTCTTGCCTGGGAAATGGCATTCTGTCCTGTGGTACCATCAAGAACGATAAAGTTCTCTCTGTGAACATCCGGAAGCTCTTTATCAAGAATCCTGTTCATCTTAGCAAGCTCTTCCATAAGATTCTTCTTATTATGAAGTCGTCCTGCAGTATCTATGATCAAAATATCGCAGTCTCTTGATCTGAAAGCTGAAACCGCATCATATATAACACTGGCGGGATCCGCGCCGTCTCTGCCTGCAATAAGAGGCACCTGTGCACGCTCGGTCCATTCCCTTAGCTGCTCAGTCGCGCCGGCTCTGTAGGTATCAGCTGCAGCCACAAGGACCTTCTTACCACTTCTTCTGTACAAAGCAGCAAGCTTCCCGACAGAAGTTGTTTTACCTACGCCGTTTACTCCTATAACAAAGATAACTGTCTTATGATTCTCAAACTCATAAGTCTCCTCATCCGTCTTCATCTGTTCACGGATGTTGGAAATAAGAAGTGTCTTGCATGCCCAGGTATCGGTAATATGATTATCTCTGACCTGCTCTCTGAGCTTGTCCATAATCCTGCTGGTGGCATTGATTCCAATGTCCCCCATGATCAGGGTCTCTTCAAGTTCCTCGTAAAACTCTTCATCCACTGTTGAGAAATTACTAAGAACATTGTTTATTCCTTTTACTACGCCTTCTTTAGTTTTTGTCAGACCATTGGATAGTCTCTCAAAGAAACTGTTAGCCATTAATCAGTTAGCTCCTTATCAATCAAATTAACACTTACAAGCGTTGATACGCCCTTCTCCTGCATGGTAATACCATAAAGCCTGTCAGCACTTTCCATTGTACCACGCCTATGGGTAATTACAATAAACTGTGTTGACTTAAGCTTATGCAGATAATGAGCAAATCTCACAACGTTGTTTTCATCAAGGGCCGCCTCAATCTCATCAAGCAGGCAGAATGGTGAAGGCTTAAGATTCTGAATTGCGAAAAGAAGCGCTATCGCTGCAAGTGCCTTCTCACCACCGGAAAGCTGCATCATGTTAACAAGCTTCTTTCCCGGAGGCTGGGCATTGATTCTGATACCTGCTTCAAGGATATCCTCATCCTCTACAAGCTCCAGGGTTCCTTTTCCGCCTCCAAACATTTCCTTAAATACTTTATCAAACTCTGTCTGAATCTTGGTGAATTCTTCCATGAACTGCTTTCTCATGGATTCATCAAGTTCGGTAATTATTTCTCTAAGCTGCTGCTCAGCAGTTACAAGGTCATCATGCTGAGTCTTCAGGAATGTGTATCGCTCCATCAGGATTCTATAATCCTCGATGGCGTTGACGTTGACATCTCCCAGCTTTCTGATGGCATCCTTTAGTGTGGCTATCTGCTTTTTCATGGCAGACATATCCGTCATCTCTTCATCTCTTAAGCTTGCAGCATCCGTGAGAGTAATCTCATACTCATCCCACATATAATTGATCTGAGTTTCGATGGACTCTCTTGCACGCTCACATCTTGCACCAAGCCTTGTAACTTCCTTATCGAGACCATTCATGGTCTGATTCAGTTCTTCGGTCAGCTTAAAGAAATTCTTCTGGGAAGCAGTGAGTTCTTCCTTTCTTGCCCTTTTAACTTCAAGCTCTTTGCTTACATCAGTCTGCACATCCTTTGAACTCTCAATCGTGAGCCTTATTTCTTCAATATCCTTCTTCCTCTGAGTAAGGATTTCATTATTTTTCTTTATGGATTCAAGGATTTCCTCAAGAGCTGCCTTTTCACCATTTATCTCGCTGTTTATACGATCAAGATTCTGCTGCTCAAAGGTTTCCTTCTGAAGTATCTTCTCATACTCAATATCCCATGAGGATACATTCTCCGATTCCTTCTCCTCTTCAGTATGAAGGCCTTCAAGTTTTACCTGATAATCAGATACCTTCTGAGCTTCATCCTTCTCAGTCTTCTCGGAAAGTTCAAGCGCCTCTGTATACTCAGTGCGTTCTTTCCTGATATCAACCATCTGCTGCTCAATTGATTCATTCTCAGCTTTAAGATCAGAATAGTTACCTTTCTGCTGACTCTGTCTCTCCTTCTCATTCTCCACGTTTATTCTTGCAGTATTCTGCTCGATAAATTTTGTCTGGAGAGTATTTCTTAATTCCTCAATCGTTACACGCAGCTCGTTTCTACGATTTTTGGTGCTCTCTATTTCTTTTTGTAAAAGAGAGATGTCCTCTTTACACTTTTTGGTGTTCTTCTCAAGGTCCTCCATCTCTCTTCTTCTTCCGAGAAGATTGGAGTTGTTCCTGAACGTACCACCACTGATGGCACCACCCGGAACCAGAAGTTCTCCCTCAAGAGTAACCATTCTGATAGTATATTTATATTTTCTGGCAATCTTAACAGCGTTATCTACTGTATCGACAACCACTATTCTTCCAAGCATCGCCTTGGCAACACTTCTGTATCTCTCCTCAGTATCAACCAGTTCATCAGCCATACCAAGCACACCCTTTTCACCAAGTGCCTCCTGGGCCTTGAATTCCTGAGGATCCCTGATACTTGTAAGCGGAAGGAATGTAGCTCTTCCGGCTCTGGTCTTTTTGAGGTATTCAATCATATCCTTAGCAGTATCTTCATCATCCGTTACGATATTCTGAATATTACCGCCAAGGGCTATTTCAATAGCCGTCTCATATTTTGGCTGTGTTTTAATGATATCAGCAACAACACCGATAATTCCCGGATTCTCATCCTTGCGCTCCATTACCTTCTTAACACTGCCGCCATAGCCTTCATAGCGCTCTGTAAGGTTACTTAGTGCTTCAAGCTTGGACTTTTGCTGTGTATAGAGATTTTGAACCTCGCGAAGCTTCGCATCCTTCTGAGAAAGCTTATCTCTGATACCATTAAGCTCATTCTCTGAATCCTTTTTCCTGGTATTCATTGAGCGGATTTCATCTGTAATCTGGTCGAATTCAGCCTGTAATTTCTTTATGATCTCTTCCTGCTGAGATTCATCGGATCTTGCCTTGACGAGTTTTCCGGTAAGTTCCGCCTTCCTGATATTTATCTGCTCCTGCCTTGTATCAAGTGAGCTAAGCTTTGATTTTATGGTAGAACGCTCACCCAGAGTCTCTATGATCCTGCTCTTGCAGTTTTCAATTTCATTATTGATTTCGCTGATCTGAGATATTATGCCATCAAGCTTTTTCCTTGCTTCCTGTCTGTCAGCTGATAACCCTTCAAGTTCCTTGTCAATTTCATTCTTAACAAGAAGAACCTTCTCTCTTTCCTTTTCTTTTTCAGCGATTCTGGCTTCTTCGTCAGTTTTTCTTTTTTCAAAATGCTCCGCCTCATTTGTGGCTGAACGAATCTGCTCATTCATGATACCGATCTGACCTTCAAGCTTTTCCCTCATGACGGAAGTATCGGTAATCTTGGCTCTGGCCTCCTCAATATCGTGATCCAGCCCTTCCAGTTCAACCTGAATCTCCTCATACTGGTTCTTAGTGTCAGCATACCTGGTCCTGGCTTCTTCAAGATTTTTGGATGCTATCTTGAGATTCTCCTCAGACTCTTCCAAAGTCTTTTTCTGAGCATTATTTTCCAGAAGGAACATGTTTACATCAAGTGTCTTCAGTTCTTCCTTATGTTTTAAATATACCTTTGCAACTTCTGACTGCTTTTCCAAAGGCTCAACCTGTTTCTCAAGCTCTGAGAGTATGTCATTTACACGGGTGAGATTCTGCTTCTCCTGCTCAAGCTTTTTAACTGCAGTATCCTTACGGGATTTGAACTTAACGATACCTGCCGCTTCATCAAAAAGATTTCGCCTGTCTTCAGGCTTACTGGACAGAATTTGGTCGATCTGGCCCTGTCCGATAATAGAGTAACCCTCTTTACCGATACCTGTATCAAAGAAAAGCTCATTGACATCTTTAAGACGGCATGAGTTACCATTGATCATATATTCACTCTCTCCTGAGCGATAAAGCCTTCTGGAGACAGTTACTTCATCATATTCAATAGGAAGCGCATGATCTGAATTATCAAGCGTTATAGCGACATAAGCGTAGCCTAAGGGTTTCCTCAGCTCCGTTCCCGCAAAGATTACATCCTGCATAGTACCGCCGCGGAGCTGCTTAATTCTCTGTTCACCGAGAACCCATCTCACAGCATCCGCAACATTACTTTTACCTGAACCATTAGGTCCCACAATTCCGGAAATACCATTATGGAATTCAAGCTTTATCTTGTTTGCAAACGACTTAAAGCCGTGAATTTCAATGCTTTTTAAATACATCTTACTCTTTTTTCAGTTCCAGGATAGCCTGATATGCAGCCTTCTGCTCAGCTGCTTTTTTAGTCCTTCCTGACCCCTCTCCCAATTTTTTATCACCTACGAAAACCGCAGCTTCGAATATTTTATCATGCTCAGGTCCTTTTTCGCCACAAATTTCATATCTGAGTTCTGCGGTACTGTCCTTCTGCACAAGCTCCTGAAGGACTGATTTGCTGTCATAAAAAATCTGTTTTTCCTCGGGATTATCCAAAATAAATTTCTCTATATGAGCCCTGGCAGCATCTATTCCACTATCAAGATAGATAGCGCCGATAATAGCCTCCATTACATCCGAAATAATTGATTCTCTGTAACGGCCGCCTGTAGCCTCTTCGCCCTTACCAAGAATGAGATATTTTTCAAGATGAATTGCAGCTGCACAATAAGCAAGAGCAGGTTCGCAAACCATAGCTGCTCTCATTTTAGTCATCTCACCTTCTCTTTTTTCAGGGTAAGTCTTAAAAAGATAATGACTTGATACCAGCTCCAGTACCGCATCACCTAAAAACTCAAGCCTCTCATAATCCCCACGCTTATTGATTCTTTGTTCATTTGCAAAAGAACTGTGTGTCAGTGCCTGGAGTAAAAGATTTTTATCCTTGAAATGATATCCGATTTTTTCCTGTAAATCATTAAGTTCATTATCGCCTATCATAGAAATCTCCTCTATTAACTCTTGCTAAAAACAACAAAGTGATATGACGCAAAGCAAACTGGTGAGCTCTGCTCCATATCACCTTCTAGTCAATATTATGAACCTATCAGCCTTCGTTTCTGGCCTTTTTCAGAAGCTCTACTGCCTCACCTACTGTAGAAATCTTCTCAGCAAGTTCTGCATCAATTTTTACGTCAAACTCATCTTCAATGCCCATAATAATCTGGAATACATCAAGTGAATCTGCACCAAGATCATCTGTAAATGTTGTGTCCATTGTGATCTCATCCACATCAACATTTAATACGTTAGCAATAACTTCCTTCAGTTTTTCGAATTCCATAACTTCTCCATTCCTTTAAATCTTTATAACTATTTCACAGAAAATATCCATGTTATAAAACTATAATACCATATATAGTTCCTTTACAAGTATTTTTTACGATTCTGATGTAATAGACTCTTTAATCTTTTCTGCAATATTCTGTTCCATAAAGGTTACACACTGTAAAATACTGTTCTTAACCTCTACAGACTTGGCACTTCCATGAGTTTTTACCACCAGTCCGGTAAGTCCAAGCATAGGTGCTCCGCCATACTGATCCATGTCATAGTCTTTTAGAACCTTCTTAAGAGTAGGCTTTATCAAAAGTCCTCCGATTTTGGCTCTGAGATTGCTCATAAGTCCCTGCTTTACCACTTTAAGAAGTGTAGTAGCAACACCTTCATACATCTTCAGTACAACATTTCCGGTGAAAGCTTCACAAACAATTACGTCAGCGACTCCCAGAGGAATATCTCTTGCTTCTACTGAACCGATGAAATTAATATCGGGACAATTCTTCAAAAGAGGGAAGGTCTCCTTTACAAGTGCATTACCTTTTTCCTCCTCGGCACCGATATTTACAATTCCTACCTTAGGATTTTTAACGCCGCAGAAGTTCTCCATATAAACAGATCCCATCTTTGCAAACTGAACCAGATGAGAAGGTCTCGCATCAACATTAGCACCACAGTCAATAAGAAGTGATACACCGTTCTGTGTGGGAATAAGCGGTGCAAGAGGTGATCTCTCGACCCCTTTGATTCTTCCGATTATAACCTGTCCGCCTACCAGGGTAGCTCCTGTACTTCCGGCAGATACATATGCATCACACTCTCCGTGCTTTACAAGAAACATGGCCTTGACTATAGAAGAATCCTTCTTGGTTCTGATAGCCATTACCGGAGGCTCTGCCATCTCAATAACTTCTTCAGCATTGACTACTTCTACTCTGTCAGCATCATAAGTATATTTTGAAAGTTCGTCCTTAACAACCTGTTCCTTACCCACGAGAAAAATCTTAAGCCTGTCAGATTCCTGCAGTGCTTCAATTGCGCCCTTGACAATTTCAAAGGGGGCATTATCTCCTCCCATTGCATCAACTGCAACTCTTACATAATCAGCCATTGTTACTCCCCAATCTAATTAAAAATGTTTGACAAAAGTTTACTAAAAAACATAATAAAAAGCAACAAACCCGAGACTCATAAGAATCCCGGGTTTGATATGTTCATAATGATTATCAATCTTCGTTAGCTACAACGCTCTTCTTGTTGTAGTAGCCACATTTTTTGCATACCTTGTGAGGCTGCATAAGCGCGCCACAGTGGCTGCACTTAACCAGTGTGGGAGCAGTCATTTTCCAGTTTGCTCTTCTCTGGTCTCTGTGACCCTTAGAAGACTTATTCTTCGGGCAGATAGACATTCGGTAACACCTCCTTACAGCGTTCATATCATGAACCATAAATGGTCATTTGCATTTGTCAACACACTCTTGCTATTATATGCACTAATTCACATATTGTCAATGAAAAAAATATTAATTCATCTCAAATCGCTTCATTACCGTTACTGTTCACACCTTACGGTGCTCACAGCAACTGGATTTGCCCATTCCAGTTGCCTTCGGCAAAGGGGCAAATCCTATATTCAAGACGTAGAACATTCTCACGCTCAGCGCAGCAAGTGCGCAGAGCTGTCTGAACAGTAACTCATTACCTGCAAAGTTCGTTAGTATCTCTGGCAATGGCAAGTTCTTCGTTTGTAGGAACAACAAGAATCTTCACCTTGGAAGCATCAGTTGATACAATCTTTTCTTTTCCGTGAACCTCATTAGCTTCCTTATCAAGCTCAACTCCCAAAAATCCGAGTCTCTCACAGATGATATTTCTTACAAGAGGTCCATTCTCACCTACGCCTGCAGTAAAGCATATGCAGTCAACTCCATCCATTGCTGCGGCATAAGCACCAATATATTTTGAAACACGGTAGCAGAAAGTATTGATTGCTCTGATACATCCCTCGTCGCCGTTATTGTAACCGTCCTCAAGATCACGGAAATCTGAGGATACATTACCTGAAAGTCCGTAAACACCTGACTTTTTATTCAGAATATTCTCAGCTTCAGCTGCGTCACATTTTTCCTTTTTCATAATAAACTCAACTACTGAAGGATCGATGTCACCACTTCTGGTTCCCATGATAAGTCCTTCAAGAGGAGTAAGACCCATTGAAGTGTCTACGCATTTACCGTTTTTAACTGCTGATACTGATGCTCCGTTTCCAAGATGACAAACAATAGTCTTAAGATCGCCGTAATCTTTTCCAAGCATTTCAGCTGCTTTCTTGCTTACATAAGAATGGCTTGTTCCGTGGAAACCATATCTGCGGATCTTATACTTCTCATAAAATGAATAAGGTATTCCATAAAGATATGCTTCCTCAGGCATGGTCTGATGGAAAGCAGTATCAAAAACAGCCACCATGGGAACACCCGGCATGGACTTCTGGCATGCTCTTATCCCAATGAGGTTAGCTGGATTGTGAAGCGGTGCAAGATCTGAAACTTCCTCAATTGCCTTTATTACTTCCTCATCAATTACTACAGACTTAGTGAATTTCTCACCGCCATGTACGATTCTGTGTCCTACGGCGCCAATCTCTGAAAGTGAACTGATAACTCCTGTCTCTGAATCTGTGAGTGCTTCTATAACCAGTTCTATTGCGCGGTTATGATCAGGAATTGCTGTATCCTTTGTAATCTTATCACCATCACCGGGAGTAAAACTGATCCTGCCGTCGATGCCGATTCTCTCACAAAGCCCCTTTCCGATTACCTTCTCAGTTTCAGAATCTATAAGCTGAAACTTAAGGGAAGAACTACCGCAATTGATAACCAGTATTTTCATTATTAAACCTCCATGATATTATATTTTTTATGAAGACTGTAGGAATTATAGCTGAATTTAATCCTTTCCACAAGGGACACGAATACCTGATCCGCGCGCTCAAAGAGCAGACCGGGTCAGATTATGCTGTCATTATAATGAGCGGAGATTTCACTCAGCGTGGCGCTCCTGCAATTTTCGATAAATACACAAGAACTAAAATGGCCCTTTCATGTGGAGCTGACCTCATTTTAGAGTTGCCAATATATTATAGCACATCCAGCGCAGAATTTTTCGCCGGAGGAGCCATTTCCATACTTGATAAACTGGATTGCATCGATTATCTTGGCTTTGGCTCAGAGTCAGGTAATATCGAAGCTCTCCAAAAAATATCAACTGTCCTTGCAAATGAACCTTCAGATTTTTCAGCTATGATTAAGGAAAATCTGAAATCAGGAAAAAACTACGCGGTTGCCAGAGCTGCCGCTTTATCTGCGTATCTTGGAGAAGATGCATCTTTTCTCTCAGAGCCAAACGATATACTTGGAACGGAATATATAAAAGCTCTCACCATACAAAAAAGCAGTATGGTTCCTTTTTGTATAAAAAGAGAAGGAGCCTCCTACTCTGAAGATACCATCTCAGATAATCCTGATGTGTTTGCATCCGCAAAAGCTCTTAGGAGCTTAATCGAAGACAATGCAGATATCAGTGCTTCTGTAAATAATCTTAAGAGCCAGCTTCCCACCGGGGTATTTGACCTATTAAAAGAGCTTTGCGAAAGTAAGGCGCTGAAAATCTGTACTCCTGATAATTTTTCAACGCTCCTTCACTATAAGCTTATATCTGAAAAAAATGCCGGATTTGATAAATATCTCGATGTATCCTCAGATTTTTCAGATAAGATAAATGCCAATATTCGCAGTTTTTCATCAATTACAGGCTTCACCGATAAGCTGAAATCAAAGGACCTTACCTATACAAGGATAAGTCGTGCTCTGTTACATATTCTTCTCGGACTTACAAAGGAAAACATGTCTCTTTATGTAAAAGATAAGGATTCTTTTACTTCCTATGCAAGAATTCTGGGGCTTAATAAAAACGCATCCCCGCTTTTAAAAAAAATTCAGGAATGCTCCCGCATCCCTGTAATTTCTAAACTCTCTGATGCATATAAAGCACTATCAGAAGAAGAGTACTCTCTTCTTTCAGAGACGATAGTTTCATCAAATATTTATGACCTTATAAACAGTAGAGAAACCATAAATGAATATGCCAAAACACTTATCACAATTAGCCGCTGAATCATTTGGCAGCTATATTGTCATCTTTTTGATACTCCAAAATGTTTCCCGCCGGTTTTAACCTGCTGTCACCTGATCAGAGAATACTTCCGAAGGCATAGGCTTTGCAAAATAGAATCCCTGTATCATTTCGCAGTGGAGTTTTCTTATGTAATCATATTGCTCCTGGGTTTCAACACCCTCTACTACAATTTTCAGTCCCAGTCTCTTAGCCATCTGTACCACTGACTCAAGGACTATCATTCCCTTCTCACTGTTTTCAATATTTCTAAGGAAGTACATATCAATCTTGACAACATCAACAGGAAGATCCTTAAACATATTAAGATTGGAATATCCGCTTCCAAAGTCATCCATCATTATCACAAAGCCATAACTTCTAAGCTTGGACAGCATTTTTATGATACTGTCCATATTGTCATTAAAAGCGCTTTCAGTAAGCTCTATTTTTATAAGCTTATGATCAAGTCCGTATTTATCAACAACTGCTACAATTTCTTCAACTATGCCATGATGATCAACATCAACTCTTGAGAAATTGACAGATACCGGAACAACAGACGCTCCCTGATTAATCCAGTCACGAAGCATTCTGCAGACTTCCTCTAGCACATAAAGATCAAGCTCTGTGATAAAGCCGTTTTTTTCCAAAATAGGAATAAAATCTGAAGGATTGATCATCTGATTTTTTGAATCAATCCACCTTACAAGTGCCTCTGCACTGATTCGCTGTCTGGTCATCGTGTCACACACAGGCTGCAGATAGACCTTGAACTCTCTGTCCAGAATAGCCCCTCTGACCCTCTGTTCTACTATCTTTCTATGCTCATCCTCTTTTCGTATATCATCATCATAAAATGCCACATTTGTCTTGAAATTACCGGATACCCATTTTAGTGCATATCCCGCATGATCAAGCATTTTATCTATATCCTTGTCCCCTTCTTCGAGCCTGTACACACCTGCATAAAAAGACACAGCATAATCAAGCCCCGTAAGAGGATTCTGAATAGCTTCTGTTATATCCGAACTGGCTATTGTGCTTATAGAAACCTCCTCATCTGTCAGCACTGCAAAAGTATCACCGCCTATTCTTCCACACACAGCTTTATGCTTTGCTTTATTGACACACTCTTCAATATTTTCCGCAAGAATGTTGAGCACACGGTCACCATTTTCCATACCGGTTCTCTCATTCAGCTCCTGCATATGATAAATCTGAATTTTAACCATGGAATAACCTTCCATGCTCTGCTGATGCATGAGCTCGTCACAGGATCTGATAAATCCCGTCTTGTTATTAAGTCCTGTCAGCTCATCAACCGTAACATCAACAAAACAGAAAACAACAATAAACATGGCAAGTGCAAGAGCTATTACAAGACCTGTCAGGGATTCCTCAGGAAAAGCTGCCTGATAAAAGAGATTTAAAATGGTTATAAAGAAAACTGTTATTAGAAGTCTTTTCCTTACTTTACCAAGATACCTTGAATGTTTGACCGCACAATGTCCCACAAGAGTAGCGCAGAGCATATAATAGACAAAGGTAACCCACATCATCGTTCCATGGCTGTAGGACATGGTTTCCTTATCAAGGAAAAACAAAAAATTAAAGAAAATATTGCCAAATGTAGCGAAAAAAATCATAACAGCAAGAGCCCCTCTCAGAAGGAGGAGATTGCCTTCTTCGCCGCATAATTGGTAAAAGTACCGTGTCGCACAATACGGTATCAGATACAGCACGCAGAAATAGATAAGCAGCATCACATATGTAAAATAATATGATTCCGGCTTTGCAATTTTTAGTAGAATAACAGTTAATGAATCCAACACGTTGTAAACTATTGCAGAACAAATCAGAAGCTTTAAGTTAAATCCGAAGTTCTTCATTAGTTTGGGTCGGATCCATGCACATGTTAAACTAGTAAGTATTACCATTATACCGGCAACATCAAACTGGTAAGAGAACTGCATACTTTTCCTCTATCTAATCAATACAAAAAAATCGCCTCCACAGAGGGAATCAGGCGAAACTAAGAATTTTCATAATTCGACCAGGGTAAACTCGCTAAGTACTCCGGTAAAATAAAAAAAGAGAAGTTGGAGTACAAAATGTACTCCATTCTCCTCCCTTGTTAATTATAATATATAATTTTATAAATGCCATTTCAAGTTATTTTTTTTCCAAGCACCCTGTTTTTTCTAATGAATTCCAAATATATTTACCAAACTTTAATAAATTACTATCAAAAATTCGTTTATAATGATTATAGCTATAGGCTAAAAGTTTTGTTCATTTTATCACTTTTAAAGGAGTGTTATGGGACTTATAACTCTTAATTCCAATCAGGTTATACATAGATCCGGGGATAAAGTAGAATCATTGGAAATCGTCGTAAAAGGCTCCGTTTCTGTTTCAGCCAATGGCCAGTCAATCACAATTGGCACCGGTGGCATACTGGGTGTTGCCGAAAAACCCGGAGCTGAATATATTTTCACCTATTCTGCCAATGAGGATTCCTCCATCTTCTCATACACTTTTACAGATATTAGTGACATATATAAAGTAGTAAAATGCAATCCCAAAATAGCGCCCATTCTGGCGGCTCAATCCGTAAAAACCGTCGTTCTCAGTCTTGATAAATACAATGATGACTATGAAACGATTCAATCAGAATATGACCGATTAGACACAGACAGAGCAAGTTATCCCATGATGGCAGTTTCTGTAGGAATGGATATAGAGACTTTCCCGGAGCTTGATGACATTGAGCCTCCGGTAAAAGAGTATGCCCTAAGCGAATGGCAGGAAAAGTATTTCAGAAGTCTGAACTCCAAAGAGGATCTTATGAAAAAGGCCTGCTATTGCTGCTCTTCCGATATAGCAAACGGCTTTATTATGAATGCCGTAGAAGCCCTGAGTTTTATTTCTGCCTGCAGGGACAAGCTTTGGGAATATAAACGCGGTTTTCAGAAAGAAACCGGTAAATTCTATCAGACAATGCAGCTTGCAAAAGCAAAGTCGGATGACCTTAAGAGAAACGGCTCTGATGACGGTGTCTTGAGCATAGATATTCACAATGCCCTCAATACCATATTGCAATATGCAGATACCGATGAAGAAGTAACAGAAAACTTCAAAAAGGCTGTCACTGAATTCAAGAATTCACCGGTCAGAAACGATACTACCGATGAAAGCAGGCTCCTTAGAAGAAATGTTGCCAAAGATTTCTACAGCATCTACACCGCTGTCTTTTTAAGAAGCCTGAAGGACCCCCATGTTCCATCAGAAATAATGATGTTTCTAATGTTTGGTTTTGTCGATGAAAATCTCGCAGGGCTTGAAAACACAAGGCAGCTCTATGCCCTTATGAAAACCTATACACCCGATCCCGAAGGCCGTGTTGTTACCATCTATGAATGGTTAAAAAAAATATATTCCATGGAGCTTGAGCCCTCCAGGAATGAGTTTGATGAGGATTATTTCACTGCACTGAGAACGCTTAAAACAAACGGCGAAATTTCCGAAGAACAGATGGAATTCATGAAACTGAATCCCTTAGAAAGACTTAAGTTCGAAATAAAAAATCTTTTTGCTCTTGGAAACAGAATGACCTTCGGAAGGCCGACCACTTTTGTTCCCGTTTTTGACGCTGAAAATGTAATACGTCCACTCGAGAGCGCTTATATCACCACTCAGAGAATTAATGATTTCTATGAATCTATAAAAACCATAGATTTTTCTCTGTTTTGCAGGCAGACCATTTATTCCAATCCCGAAATAGGAATCACTCAGGCATTTGTCGACGAAGACATTATGCCTTATACTATACTAATGCCAAATATGGGAAGCCGTGCTTCTCTCTGGCAGGAAATAGAGGGCAAGAGAAGAACCACTCCCGCAAGATTTATCATTTCTATTTTCAACACGGAGACTCTTGAGGATGTTATGATACGTCTGTGCGGCGAATTCAGGTGGGAAATGTGCAAGACCATGCAGGGTGTTCACTGGAATGATGTGACTGATCCATCCCTGACATCAATGTTTTGCGATTATCTCCAGTTCTATAAAAAGAATCATTCACTATCAACAGATATGAAGGAAAAGCTCAGGGGAGATTTAAAACGATACAGTAACAATTTTAAAAATGTGTTTATTGCAGATTATATCAGTTACATCAAGTTTGAATCCAACTCCTCTCCCCGCCTGAATAAGGTTTCAAGAGAGATACTGTTTACTTATTGCCCATTTTCCAGAGAATACCGTGAAAAGCTTGTGGACAGTCCAATTTACTCCGAGCTTATAAAGAAGCATTCCGCCCGCACCGGAAGTCTGGCAAGACCTCTCTCCAACATGATAAGGAAGGTCAGAAACGAGGGTAATGAAGTTCCAACGGAGTTGCTGGATCAGTTTGACTATCTGCAAAAATAGTTCTATTTAAGAAAGGATATATATGCAATTTAGATGTGATGAATGTAATTATTATGAATATGATGAGGATGATGATGCATACTACTGCAGCGTAGATATGGATGAAGATGATTATGCAAGACTTATGGGTAATTCCAGAAATGAATGCCCCTATTATCAAAATAACAACGAGTATGAAGTTGTTAAGCATCAAATGTAAGGATGCAATCGAACTATAATAGTTCATATGGGGTCTTACTAATGGCTCCTCAAAAATACTTTCTTATGAGAGGTAAACTACTTGAACGTCTATGACTTCGACGAAACAATATACAGTAAAAACAGTACTGTAGCTTTTATATTATGGTGTATGCACAGGGACCCCAAGCTCTGGCTTTCGTTCATGCCATCATTTTCCAAAAGTCTTGTGCTGTACAAAATAGGAAAAATCCCCACTTATCTTATGATGAGACATTTCTTTTCCGTTTTGGGAAAAATAGATGATTTCGATGAAAAGATTGAAAAATTCTGGGATGAAAACGAAAAATTCATATCTGAGTGGTATCTGAAACAGAAAAGGTCCGATGATCTGATCATCAGCGCTTCTCCCACATGTATTATTGCTCCCATAGCAAAGCGGCTGAACATAAAGTTTGTCGCAACAGATTATGACAGGGAGACCGGAGTTTTTGTCAACAACCTAATGTATGGCAAAGGAAAAGCCAGATATATCATCGACAGTGATTTTCCTGTAATTGAGAATTTCTACTCCGACTCGCTTTCTGATACTCCCATTGCACTATGTGCGGAAAAGGCTCATCTTGTGGTAAACAAGGCACAGAAAATTATCGACTGGCCGCACCTTGATAATGACATCCTGAAAGAAGTCCGCCGCCAACTCAACACCGGCTGGAAAATCCATATATAATAATACGTCCCGAGTAATGACTTCACCCCGGTTGCAAAAAGCGCATAATCGGTTGAAGATATATATACTCGGGACTAACATTTTCTTTATATTGTCACTATGTATTTTTGCATTACAATCATAAATCAGATGTGCAGCAAGGGCATTTTGTAGCTTTGATGTTGATTTCGCTCTGGCAATGAGGGCAGATCTTTGTTGTAGGTGCCTCTTCTTCTTTTTCCTTCTTAACCTTGTCACTAAGCTTATTAAGTGACTTGACTATGCAGAAAATAACAAGAGCCATAAGCAGGAAATTGATAATTGCTGTGATGAACACACCATAATTAAGAGTAGCTGCTCCTGCTTCCTGAGCTGCTGCAAGGTTAGGGTAATGAGATCCATCCAGAGCAACAAACCAGTTAGAGAAATCGATTCCTCCTGTAAGTACGCTAATCACAGGCATAATGATGTCATTAACCAGTGAAGTAATGATCCCCTGGAATGCTCCTCCGATAATTACACCGACAGCAAGGTCCATAACATTGCCGCGCATTATGAATTCACGAAATTCATTAGCAAACCCCTTGCCTTTTTCCTTAGCTTTTTCCTTGTCTACTACCATTGTTCTCCTCCCTTCAATTTTTTATTCATTTGTGAATTATAAAAAAGAAACTTTTCTTCAAACCTCTTGAAATTATACCACATATTGGGTATTATTAAATAGTTATTTGCAGGACTAGTACATCGGTAGTATGTCAGCTTCCCAAGCTGAAGAGGCGGGTTCGACTCCCGTGTTCTGCTGTGCCTTAGTCCGCATGACTAGGGCATTTTTTATTTTCCGTGTGAACTTAGATCACTTCCAACGCTCCCCTTGTAAGAAGTCCGGCAATACCATCAACTTCACCCCCCATAATAAAACAAGTCCGGGGATAGACTGACCGGCAACACCTTATAAAATTACTGACCATTAATCACATCTTTTAAAGCTTCAAACAGTTTTTCCTGATCTTCTTCACTTATGAAATCATTGATATCAAGTTCTTTTCCTGTACGATCTTCATACATTTCTTCGAAAGATCTTCCCTGATCAGCAGGGTCCAGGTCCACATCCTTTGCATGGCTTTTGAGTGAATTATCATCTGAAAGAGCTGCATATGCAAGATTGTGCTGAAGCCATTCAAAAGCCAGATCAGAGGCTTCGCGGTAGCTCTGCATGTCTCTTCCATGTATAGGGTGTACATCGATAAGAGCCTGACAGATTATGGTTATATCAGCTATATTATTTATTTTATAGGAATCCTCAACTCTCCAATTGTCTGTTGTGTAAACAGCGCTGTAATCTGTGCCGTCATATGTAAAGGCATAATTAGAACCATTTCCGTCAAGATCTCTTAAATTAATATCCGCTGTGGAATTAAGTATCCCCTTCTCACCTGCTTCCTTTGCCTCGGCAAGCTCCTCTTCAGAAATGTTATTCTCTAAAGCTTCAGTGATTTGCTCCGGGTCTAAATCATTACTGTCTGCATCCTCAGTTGCACCGGTTGTGTTATCTTCAGCCTTATTTTCTGATTCATTATCAGATGCTGCTACTTCTTCTCTATCAGATACATCTGATTTTGTCTCTTCCTCTGAATAATCTGTAGCTTCATTTTCCAGACCGGGACCTGAAGCGCCATTGCTATCTTCGTCAGTATCAGAAGCTTTTTTCTCAGCTCCCACAGGTTCAAATATTCCACTCTCAACTGCATCTTTATCATCTTTGGTAAGTCCTAATTCACCAATATCGCCACAGCCCGCAACCAGTACTAATGCAATTGCCGCACTAATAATTCCTGCTCTATTTTTATTAAACATATAGTTTATCTCTCCCATATTTATTACTTTCAGAATGAATTCATATTATCATAAGTCCCTCAGATAGTTCATATTCCTGCAAATCCATCCCGTATACCTTTCCTAATTATACATTCTTTAGCATCAGATTCAAGAATCTGGAAATCTATAGGAATTCCACGAAAGCTATAATAAGTCTTTCGCTTTCAAAATTCTCGCGGAGCGTTTTTTTCACAGGAAGCCATGAAATAAAAAGACTGCCACACCATTTAGTATGACAGTCACAACATCTCTTACAGTATCCAATTTTAACATTGCTATTTCTTTTTTGTTTTAGGCTTCAATGCAAAATCAACCACAGTTTTTATACATTTATCAACGTATTTTCCACCGGCTACCTGCTCAAGCTCATCATCATTGATTTCATCGTAAGTCTTAACCATATCATTTTCAGTTTTAGCGTTCATTTCAACAGTATTCATTTCTTCTGCTCTCGTCATGCTTCCACCTCCTTATATCCATGAAGGTAAATTGTTATGCACCCTTCACCCCATCAATCATTATACGATATATTTTTGTATTATTCACTTAATATATTATTAAAAAACTATAATCAAAATAATTATCCGCTTTATTCCTGTACCTTTTCATCGAAAGTGATCCAGTTTCCATCGTAGTTGATCATTCTTCATCTTCCTCTAAAATCTGACTAAGTCCGGTCGGATGCCAGTACCATTACCCACTCACTTCGTTCATGAACGATACCAGGCTCCATGAAAATGTTTGTGGACTCTTTGTTATTCTTTCTTCTTACAGCCTCATCATATAAAACGCAGTCCAACAAATGTCCAACACATTTCAGAAAATTTCAGGAATTTTCATTTTCTGAATTAACACTTTCAATGAGCTCTCTCCTATCCCAGTATGAAAGGTTGTCCATTGTTCTAAAACCTCCTGCCATCTGGGATTCATCCTGTCCTACTAAGCTTTCTTCTTTTAGCTTTTCTATTTTTCCATCGAGCCTGCTGTAGTAAATATCTGATGAGTAAGGATCAATGTTTCTCGGAACATTCCTATCATCTTCCACATAAGCAAATAAACCGTAAAGTTCTGTTTTGGATGCTGATTCAGGATCAACCTCATTTACATTAACCTTGTAGAGACTTTCCTGCCCGTTTCCGGTGACATATACCTCCACTACAGGATTTACAGGATCATAATCATCCGGATACTTTGCCTTTAAATCATGTTCCTCGCCATTCTCTGACACGGTCGTCGTCTCATGGAAAAAGGCACTTCCATAATAATTTTGAGGAACATCTGACTTCTCTGATACAGTGCTGTCATCCTGTGGGAACATGTCCTGATTATTTTTATTCATTCTGTCAAAAGTACTAGAGCTACCAGGTACATAGCTGCCATCCTTTAAGCCATTCAGTTTTTGAAGGAAGGAGTCATAAAAGGCATTTTCTTTAGACACATAAGCCTTATTTGCAGATGTTATCTCCGAATTATTTCTCTCATATTTGGCTACATTAATTGCATCTATTGCAGAATCTACCGTGCCGCCAAGTATGTCCTGAACGCCTGATATGTTATTATCAGTCATCTTCGCGCTCTCTTTCATTTCTCCATAGAGACTGGTAGCGACTGATTCCTTATTGCCATCAACATATCCCAAGCCGTTATATCCGGTTTCTCTTGCAGCGTCTATCCAGGCGCTTTTTACAGCCTCTGAAGCATTAGGTGCAACCCTCTCCAATGCAGCTACATCTCCATCTATTCTTTGGAGCTTGCCTATTGCGGTATTCTTTTTTCTCTGAGCTTCCCACTCCGCCTTGGAATAATCTGATTGTGAGGTCTTTTGTGCAGTATTTGCAGCATTATTAAAACAGATTGCAAAATTATCGGTTCGTGTATTTTTTAAATCATTTATCTTTGCATTAACAGCCTTATATTTATTGGTGTAAATATCCTGCCCATGCTTAAGCTCTGTCAAATTCAGCATCCGCAATTCCCTCCTCTCCGTAAACCGGGATTCTCACTAGACTCGTTAATACCTCGTCAAGTGTTCACCCATGGCTCGCACTAAGCTCGAAAATACCTCGCTAAGTGCTCTGCTCAAAAAAAGCCTAATATCAGTAGATATCACTCCATTGATATTGGGCTTTTCTGTTATATCTGGTATATCGGATTGTTTTTACAGATACTTTATAGCAAAAATAATATTTTTAGCACAAAAATTCATTTTAATTATTTTATTGATTTTAGTCGCGTGTTTTACCTATCTTTTTCCCTGACATAAGTGCCAATAAGAATACTGAAAAGCTTGCAAGCATTCCTATAAATGTCATCGTTATACGATCGTCATCACCTGTCCTTGGCAGATCATTAGTCTGATCGGGTGTCGTTGCTGTATCTGTAGGAGTTGTAGGAGTAGCAGGCGTCACAGTCTGTACCGTAGATGCAGCGTTCGCAGCATCGGCAGCATTGGTAGCGCCTGCCGGTTCACTTGCCGCTGCGTTTGCATTATCGTTTGCAGGCGTCTGTTCATCCCCCTGATCTCCTCCGGAATTACTCTCTTCACCAAGTAGTCCTGCGTCATAATTATCATTTATATCGACTGTAACTGCACCTGCTGTGATAGATGTGGCAGGTGTAAATAAAAGCATCGCACATAAAGGCAACGCCAATAGAAATTTAAATTTTCTCATAATCCTGTCTCCTTCCTGTCAGCCGACCCTTTTGGCAACCACAAGCAGTCTTCCGTTTTTCATGGTGTAATCACAGGTCGATAGTGTCAAAAGCTGGTCTCCATAAGTTGCTGTAGCTGCAATCTTGTGCATGGATCTTGCTTTTAGATTGGCAACATATTTATCAAAGGATTCCTCATCACCTATATTTATGTAGTCTGCATAATTAAAGCCATTCTTTTCGCCATTCGCAGTTGTATCAACAACAGCTATTATTTCATAAAATCTCTGCTCTGACGGTGTATCCAGTTCAATAGCCTGATGCTTTCTAAGATAGTCATCCTCCTTGTAGTATTTAAGCGTTCCAAACAGTGCACCTGATTTCATGTTATGACCATGTATGAGCAGATGATTATCAGACATATCAAAACTGCATCTCTTATCCAAAACCAGAAGTCCGTTCCTATCTTCATTTCCAAAGAAATCGTGCTGAAGATAAAAATCATTATCTCCCTCTTTGTACATTATCGGATAGTCGATTTCTGAGCCATTAATCCTTAGCCAGCCGCTTAAATCTCTATTCTTTTTATAAAGGTATTCTATTTTCAGAGAAACAAGATTCGTAATCTGCTCTTCGGAAGATTTGCTTTTTTCCTCCATGACAGTCTTTGAATTTGAAACTGAGACTGCTGCCATGGCCTGAACTTTTCTCATATTAGAAGTGCTTCTATGCTCCTGGTATATCTCGATAGCAAAAATACCTGTCATTACCAGAAAGGTAATGCAGGATAACGTAAGGATAGTATTTCTTATTGTCTTTTTTAAATTCCCCCTACGCCTTCGCATAAGCAAAATTCCCCATACCATTTTAATAACTACAATACTTATATCGGCGAAAAACCTCTAAATGTTTATAGCAAATCCATCCCTATATCATATACATTGCCATTAACTGCATCATAAAGCCATCTTGCCATAGTCACATTATCCTGTGTGAATTTAGTAAAATATGGCTCTCTCACAGCCGTATGGACAGTTCCTCCTTTTGTAACTATAGGAAGGATCCAATTATCTATATACATTCCAAAGGATGGTGTCAGCTTTTTTAACTCCAAAACCATCTCCTTCAGCTGAAGATAATATGCATCCTGAACATCGGAATCAGTTTTATATTTCTTCTTGGTAATATCATTGTAATATGCAGTAAGAACATAGTCCCTCGTAGAACTTGAATAAAGATATCTGATTCTGTCGCCGTACTTTGCATAAAGATTTCTATACCAGGACAGCGTAATATTATCTGATTTTATGGCATCGCAGATAGAAGAAGGCGCCTTCCAGACTTCTCTGGCAGTGTATGCCCATTTCTCATATAATAGAAGCGCACTGTCAGAAAGAAGTGTTACATCTGCTGCCTCCGGATACCATTTTGACATTATTTCATCAGCAAGGGCAGGTACAGCAAAAGCACCAGCGCTATTACCTGCAATAAGGAGTTTTTCAGGATTCTCAAACAGCTCCTTTGATATTTTCATTGCTTCCAGGAAATTCCTGTAACCATGAAAGTGAAGAACATGCTGCTCTCCATCCTCTCCCTCATAGGGAAAATCATTATTCCCAATATGAAAATCTCCCGTAGCATAGGCTATATCAATAATACTCCAGTCCCTGAAAGGATTCTCCGCATCGCGAAGATTCATGATACCCATATCGATATTCATGATCTGTGTAAAAGGCCTTAGATTATTCCAGTAGTAATTAGGAAGATCCGCCGCCATTTTTCCACCAGTGATAGGCCTTGCCGCAGTATATTCATTATAGGCAACGCCGCCTCCTGAAAAGAAAATACACAGCTTCTTGGGATCCGCAATTTTCACATAAACATGATACTGTGATCCATCACCTGACATTCCTTCAGGAATAATGACCCTGTACCACTTTTTATTTTCAGGTTCCTCCGGAAGCTCAGGAGCAATAAGATCCATATCAACGATTGTCTTACCTATTGAGTTCTCTACAAAATCGCCAAACTGCTGCCCAAGCTTCATCTTGGCAAGTTTTCTTCTTTCCTTGTAACTCATACACCCCTCGTAAACTTTTTTATACGTTAAACATTCTCTGAGTAGCACTTCTCAGCTGCCTGAATCCAAACAGGAATGTTGCCACCAGTGCGATCGCAAATCCGGCCATAACAAATACCGCTGTATATGGAAATGTATTTTCTCTGGTCCAGATAAAGTATGCCTGTAAAAAGGCAAGTATGGCATCCAGCACAATATAAATTATGTATTCCTCGATTCTGAGCTTTATTGCTTTAGCAATGACCCAACATGTAACGGCATGCATAACCAGTGCCAAAGGTATCATCCACATGACGCTCCAGCCATAGAACCCCGTCACCTTATCAATGTAATAGGCTACTATATTGGTCAATAACATTTCTATAAAAAGAACCTTTAATACGTTATAGCGATATCTCATGATCGCCAGAATATCAAACCATAAAACCACACTGCCAAGCACTACCATTCCTACCCAGTTAACCGCATCTCCAAACAGGTACTTAATTGCAGTTCCCATTACGATGATAATTGCCAGAAGGAATGTGCATATCTTGACGAAGGTTACTCCATTGATCCTTCTCTCAGGAAGAGTCGGATAGGGCTCATCAATTTCATCCGAGAAATCATCGATATCATACATCTTTTCATCAATGCCGGTTCGCAAAATATCCTGCCGGCTAAGTATCTTACCTTCACATAAAGGACAGCAGGTTTTGTCTCCCCTTATAGTTATCTTACATTTTGGGCAATAGTACATTACTTACTCTCCTTACTCTTCTTTTCATGATGCTGTACATTAAAATCATTAGTGCTGATCTCTACGCCGATTCCCTCTGAAGTAAGTCTTCTGCATAAATTAAGCATCGTGGGATGTGAAGTGAACGCCGAGCATTCACCAAATACCATTTTATCCCTGAAGCTGCAGATGGTTATCTGTTCTTTAGATGCCGTCATAAATGCTGAAAATCTCTCAATAAAAGGAGTAACCTCTGCCGGCATCCTGATCATTCCCATGTTTGATATTGATGTGGTAACACCTTTCTTGGCAGCTGCGTCAAATTGTCCTACAACATAATCCTTTATAAAAAGCGGAACTACCTTAATTGCAATATTATGCTCAAGTGCCGCATATGAATTCATGGTCTCGTTTATTCGTGAAGGCTCCAGCTGTTCCCTGAAAGCATTATTCACAACCTTTATAATGCTTTCTAATGTGCTGTCAAAATCCATGGGATCAAATTTGATACTTATAACCCCAAAGAAATTCCTTGCGGTATATGACTGAAAGTACTGTCTCAAATTCACAGGGACACTGACTACGATAGGCTTTTTCTTCTGCGCAGTTGACATGGTATCTATTATCGCTGCAATATATACCGACGTGCTAAGTACTCCCACTGTAGAATTATACTTTTCAGCAAGCTTTTTGAACGCCTTGGCTGATACACATGCTTCAACAATATGAGATTCGTTATTACTGTCAACTTCACCGTGTAGCTGATATGCATCATTTGAAGACAGGCTCTTTAGCTGCTTAAGCCCCTTCTGATTTTGGTAAAAATGTTTGAATGAATCGTTATTCTTTTCCTGAAGAGATGCTATTTCAGCAGCAAAGAAATCGCTGTCCACATGAAAATCATGAGCAATTTCAAGGTATCTCGTGACAAGACGCCTGAAAAACATAAGTGCCCCCGTACCATCTGCCAAAACATGGAACATCTCAATACTAATTCTTCTTTTATAATAAAATACTCTGTAGAGAAGATTCTTTTTACCCGGAAGATACAGAGCACTGCAAGGAGGAAGATGTTCCTCCTCTACAATGCATTCCAGATTACTGTCCTCAAGGTAATACCAGAACAGACCTCTTCTCAAAATACAGTTAAAGAAAGGGTATTCGACGATGGATTCGTCAAGTGCCCTTTGTAGTATGACAGGATCTATTTCCTCCAATAGTTCGCAGGAAATACGGAATACTCTCGTATTAGCTCCGCGAACCGTTGAAGGAATAATCTTTGCCGCATTATCAAGTTTGTACCAATTAGAACTTCTTTCCATTACCTTGCATCATCTGCTGTCAGAGATTCTCTACTGTCTCTGTGACAGGCTCAATTGGTGATGTCTTTACCCTGTATATGACATCCTCAAGTGAGATGAACTTTTTCTCCTGTATAAATTTTAGATATTTAGGCGTAAGCCTCATTGTAATCCTGGGCTCAAGCGCTTTATTCACTCTCTCGCTTATGGTCTTGCAGGCATCGGTGGGATCATGCGACATACTCTTACTCAGAACACAAAGAAGTGTTCCTACAGTCTGCACAAGACCGCTCATATTCATATCTTTTCCTGCATCAACAGTCTGAAGAGAATTGACACTCCACTTTTTCTTTTCAGAGTATATGCCATATTCGCAGTCAACTTCAACAAGCTTCTGAGTTTTCAGATCACGAAGCCATGCTGTGTTACCGTTTACGAATATATCCTGCACCTGGAACAGTGTTCCATTGTAGGGAAATGAGATATTCTCACATCCGGTCATGGTGATATTAGCCTGTATCCTTGCAACTTCGTCAACCTTTTCAGAAGCTTCCCAGCTTCCCTCTCCCTCAGGACCGTTTACAAAGTCACCCCATTCCTCTGTCTCGCGAATCACTTCATCCGGCTCTCTTTGAGAAATGCGTTTTCGTGTTCTCCCCTCAAGGCGATGTTTCCTGTGATGATAAATCGCACGACTTCCCATAGAAGGCATTGCAACGGTAAATCTGTCAGCAGCACCTTCCTCAAAAGGTCCGCATAGCGGATGTATACTTCTTTTTCTTCCAAAATAGTCAGAATCCATGATGATCTCTGACCCGTCCCTGTTCTCAAAGCGCTGTTCAGGCTCAAATGCTTCTCCCAACACTACAGAGGATATCATACGTGTCATGCTTCTTGGAAGATATTCATAAAGATTGGTATGAAGTCTGAAATGACCATCCTCTTCTTCAACTATGATCTTTACGATATGATTTTTCTCTATATATGCTCCCATCTCAGAGTCACAGGGCTGTGCACCGTTAAAGTAAGCATTACCTCCGGTGTAAACAGGAAGATGATCATAATATTTATCATTATATCCCTCTTCCCGTATTGCTGATGGATCCGGCTGCAGCGAAGCAAAATATTTCTCCTTCGTAGGATAGCCGTCATAGGGCTTTGTTCCGCAGATAAAGTTAATGAGTGACAGGGCTTCCATTCCTGAGGAATGAGCATAATCCCTTAAATCCTGCCTGATCTCTTTCTGCACGAAAATATTATTATAAAATCTGGCATCGCCGTGAAGTATCGTCATAAAGCCGGCGATCTTCGTTGAATGCGGCACATGGTAAGGCGTATATCTGCAGCTTTGGAACTTTTTACCGCCGTTATCAGTTCCCTCACCAACAAATGTAAAGGATCCGTGTATCATATTGTGAACAAGCGCAATCCCCTGCGTACTTAATCTGCATGAAATATCTGACAGCAGCAGGTTATGGTCAATAAGTGTGGGACCGTGTGAAACCTCCACAAAAATATCCTCACCCAGTGAAAGCCCGCTGTCTATTTCACAGCCTTCCGGAGGAGTATTGTCGTGGAAAAAGTTCTGGGTAACCCTTGTTCCCTGTGCCTGCCAGTCAAGCCACAGTCCTCTCGTACAGTGGTGAATATGATTTCTTCTGATAACGGTATCTATAGCTGCATGAATCTTAATGCCGCCTATCTCGGCACCTGCAAGATTATGCTTATTGTTTATCCTGTAAATATGATTATCTTCAATGGTTGAAAAAACGGCGCCCAAATGCCCGACTATTCCGGTCTGGCCACAGTCGTGTATCTCACACCTCCTGATGATATGTGAGCCAATGTTTTCTTTGTCCCATCCTTCATTTACTGCCTGACAGATTGCATCTCTCTCAGTCTGCGTTCCATCCTTGATAAAGGTTTTGGTCCACTTGTTATTATTTGCAGGCTGTAGATATTTTCCAAGAGAAATACCGCTGCACTTTGACTCCGAGATTTCACAATCCTCAATGATCCATCCCTTTGCCCAATGAGGTCCAATAAGACCGTCCTGATAAGCTGTGGGCGGTGCCCACTGAGTTGCCGCCTGGCAAAGAAGAAAGCCTGATACGGTAATATAGTTTATTCCGTTAACAAGCGGCATAAAGCAGTTTCTTCTGACGCTTATCTCAACATTTTCCTCGTTGGGATTTTTGCCCTGGAAGTTGGCAAAAATAACAGTATCGTTCATTTCCTGAGCTGAAAACCAGGTATATACACTAAACTCCGGCTCCCAGGATGAACGCCTTATCTGAGGATTCTCAACCTCCTCCAGAGATCCTGCCTCATACATGGATTTGCCGTTTAAATACACATCCCCTGTATGACCTGTCTTACCGCCAAAATACCAGTCGCCTTCAATGTATGTAGTGAATGGATTGTAATCACCAAAAATATTATTTGGAACATTGACCTTCCATACATCACCTTTAAAAGGTTCCCACTCTTTAATCTGTTCAGCTCCCGTTATGGTAGCGCCCTGAGGCTCTGTGGAGCAATAAATAATCGGCTGTTCCTTTGTACCTCCATGGGCAGGATGCACGAACTCCCTGTAAATACCCGGTGCCACAATTACCACGTCACCGGGCTGCGCAATGTCAGCAGCTTCCTGAATAAAGCGGAATGGATGGTTTCTCGTTCCGTCGCCACTTCGAACTACGCTCTGTGAAACATAAATCTGCATGGCTTCACCCCCATTAAAAATTTATTTACTCTTAATTATAACACAATTAGAATAATTCTCTCACAATTCACCCTTATTTCACATTACAGAAATGAAATATAAAAAAAAAATAAAATTTCAATTCTGTTAGAATTAAGACTCCTAATCGTGATAAAATTAATTTCATCGCATCTGCGAAATCGTTTAATTACTGGGGAGGCTTTTGTGTCAGAAGTTTTTTACTATGCAGAAGCAAATGTTGCTTGCACATTCATTTTGGGACTTATTCTCCTGAAAATCAATCAAGGAATAGACAGACAGGCGTCAACAATTTTAATAAGACGTATGATATATATACTGATAGCTTATTTCCTGTCAGATGCGGTCTGGGCTTTATTTGAGGGCGGCATTTTCCCTTCCAACCACACCCTTATGTACATCGTGACAATTATTCCCTATGCCTGCATTTTAGGCAGTAGTTATTGCTGGTTCGTTTATTGTGAACTTCTTCAGCAAAATAGAAATGTCTTATACTCACCCGGAATGGTAAAGCGTTCCGTACCAATGGTAATAGCCATTATTTTACTATTTGTCGGTGCATTTACCGGACTGGTCTTCAATTTCGACGAAGAAGGAGCCATAGAGTATGACGCCTTATACGGAATATTTATGCTTGTTCCCATAGGCTATCTCGTATACTCCTCAATAAAGGGCTTCTACAAAGCTTATACCCAGGACAGATACATGGATCACAGTCTGTATTTTGTCATTGGTATTTTTCCGATACTCCCCCTTGCATGCGGAGTACTTCAGGTCATCTATTTAACAACACCAATTATGTGTTATGCCGCGACACTTTCTGTTTTGATGGTTTATCTGACCTCCATGGAAAATCTTATTTCCATGGACTCACTTACTCAGGTAAACAACCGCCATCAGATGCAGCGGTATCTACTTCGTAAAATGAAGACACAGACTCCCGGTCTTTCACTTTATCTTATGATCATCGATGTTGATCACTTTAAGGAAATAAATGACAATTATGGCCACATCGAAGGTGATAAGGCCCTGATACGTGTCGCCACCGCCATGAAGGAAGCATGTCAGGCACACAGAAACCGCTTTTTTGTATCAAGGTATGGCGGAGATGAATTTATAATCATAGCTGAAACAGAATATAAAGGAGAGGTCAACTGGCTTTCCGACAAAATTCGTTCCAGCGTAAAGCAGCTTAATGACAAAGCCGGTGCTCCATATGACTTAACTGTATGTGTTGGAATAGCAGAGTATGATTTCTCATCTCCTGTTCCCATTCCTTCACTCATTGCCAGAGCAGATACAGATCTTTACCATATGAAGCATGCTCGTGCATAGAAAGGTTTCAGGTAAAAAAATGTCCGGTTGGAAATGTTTGTTTTCGTCTGAGAACTGCACATTTCCAACCGGACACATTTTTTGCCTGATTGTTTATTATTAAAGAAACTGCTCTATTCATTTAGATAAGCAAGGTACCTGTGTCAGTCCTGATGTCTGATCCATATCTCCACGCAGTTTGGCTCCTCTTCATCACTGTTATAGCTGTACTCTATATCCTTGGAGGTATTTTTAAGCATTGTCAAAGATAATTCATTTTCCGTATCATTTATGTCGAATTTCTCTCCGGCATATGTGACCAGAATCTGGCATTCATGTTCTTTTAATGAATACTCTATTCGTACGCTTATTTGTGGCTTTTCATATTTGGGAAGTAAAATCTGCTGTACAAGTTCCTCCATGGCAAGACGAATACGATACTTATCCCCCGGCATAACATCATTTCTAAACAAATAACTGTCCAGTTCAGCTCCAAAGCTGATGAAATCGTATTGTTTACTGTCTATAACAGTTTCAAATATCTTTAGTTTTTGTATGAATTTACGTGTATTCTCTTTTTTGGGATTATCAAAAATCTCATCCGGTGTCCCCTCCTCATATATTCCACCTTCATCCATAAAAAACACGCGATTTGCTATAGCTCTTGCAAAGTTCATTTCATGCGTCACTATCATCATGGTCTTACCACTCTCTGCCAAATCCCGTATTACTGCCTGCACTTCTCCTACCATTGTGGGATCCAGTGCACTTGTGGGCTCATCCAGTAAAATAACATCCGGATCCATTGCCAGTGTTCGGGCAATAGCCACTCTCTGCTTTTGTCCACCTGAAAGCTGCTCAGGATATTGAAGTTCCCGTCCTGCAAGTCCTACCCGATCCAGAAGTTTTATTCCCAAATCATATGCCTCCTGCTTTGACTTTTTTAGAATATCAATCTGGGCCTGCATTATGTTCTCTATAACCGTAAGATGTCCAAAAAGATTAAATGACTGAAACACCATGCCCATGCGTCTTCTGGCCATGGTTACATCATACCCGGGTGCTGTGATATTCTCTCCGTCAAGTAATATCTGCCCTCCGGTTGGTTCTTCCAATAGATTAATGCATCTGATAAGTGTAGATTTTCCGGTGCCGGAAGGCCCTATTACAGATATCACATCTCCATCTTTGATAACAGCATTTACATCTTTCAAAGGTGTTGTTCTATTATATTTTTTTTCAAGATGCCTGAGTTCAATCATCCTTTTTTACCCCATTAAGAATAGTGTCCTTACTTCTAAGCCTCGGATTTATAAGAATTTCAATCCTGCCAATGATAAACTTCAGAATTCCCGCCAGTATGAAGTATACAATTGCTACTGCAATCAGAGGAAAGAATGCATCATAGGTTCTGCTTCTAACAATATCCCCCATCTTGGTAAGATCCTGCACAGCTACATAACCTACAATTGCGGTAGCCTTTATTGTTGAGGTAACTTCACCCTTAAATGCAGGCATAAAATGCGGCAGAGCCTGTGGAAGTATAATTTTGAAAAATGTTGCCCAGTCCGTATATCCAAGTGCATAAGCGGCTTCGGTCTGACCTGAATCGACAGCACCTACTCCACTTTTAAGCATCCCAAATACACTTGCACCGAACACCATAGTAAATCCTATTATTGATACTAAGGTTCCGGAAATAGTTGACTTGGCAAATATTATGTAATAAAGAATCATAAGCAGCACTACCATCGGCATGCCCTGTATCAGCCATATGCAGAATCGCGTAATATAATTAGCAAAAGGATTTCCGTTTCTACACAGTAAAAATACTATAAATCCAAGCACAGTCCCTAAAAAGATAGAGGATACAGAAATAAGCAAAGTTCTTAGAATTCCTTCGACAAAAAGTTTCCATCTCTGTTCTCGTATAAATGTTTTTTGGAAACTATCAATCAAGGATGTGAAAAAATCATCCTTATTTGCTTTTTCAAGCTCATCCTTGCTGACAACCAAAACAATACCACCGGCATAATAAGTGTCAGAGAATAAAACATTCTCTTTGCGTTCATCAGTTTTAGCTATGCAGCCGCCACTTATGTCACATTTCCCCGTCTGAACGCTAGACAGGATGGCATCAAAATTCATCTCCACAGGCTTCAGGGCATAGCCATTATCTTTACAAAATAGTGCTATTATCTCGGCTTCAAATCCGCACAACATATCCCCTCTCCATAATAGGAAGGGTGGAGTTTGAATTGAGCCAAAATTTATGGTTCCTTTTGTTGCAGGCAGTTTTCGATAATCCGTCATCTCAACATTCTCAACGTTTTGACCACTAAGCCATTTCTTTTCTAATTCATCTAATGTTCCATCATTTTTTATACTTTTTAGAAACTCATTAAATTCATTGCAAAGTTCCTGTCCCTTTTGATCTTTTGAAAAGATAAAGCCATAATCCAACGGCTCTAATTTCTTTGGATAAATTGTTATATCATCATTCATCGTCGTTGCATAGATTGCCACTGGCTCATCGAATACAACCACATCCACTTTTCCACCAATAACGGCATTTATCATATCCGCATCATTGTTAAAGTACATTAACTCCGCATCCGGGTACACTTTAAGTAAAGAATCCGAAAACATTGTTCCTGTCAAAATAGCTGCCTTGTCAACACGAAATGTATCAGCAATATCTTCCGAATCAGGAGCTTTCCCTGCAGATGTGCCGTTTGAACGAACCACCAGCGAAAAAGCAGCAGGATAGTAATCAATAAAGTCCACAGAATGTCTTCTCTCTTCAGTTGCTATGATTGAACCTGCTCCAACCGTAGCTTTTCCTGCCTGAACCGATGATAAAATCGCAGAAAACTCCATCCCATTGAAATTGATATGAACATCCAGTTCTTTTGCCATAAGGAGGAGCAATTCAATATCAAATCCTATTAGTTTCCCGTTATTTCCAACATAGCTCATGGGTTCAAGAGTATCTGCTACTGCTGCCTCCACAGTCCCGTTTTTCCCGGGCCAATCCTGCTCAGGAACAGACTTTATGCTGTCATCTGCCCCCGTCCATTTTTCCCATAACTTCTGTACTGTTTCTTTCGGAATACTATCATAAGCGGCCTGCCATTTTGAAAGTTCAGATGATCCTTTAGCAAAAGCAAAACCAAAGACCCCATCACTTAAATTCTCAGGAAAAAGTGCCAACTCAGGATTTCTATTAACAACAAGCATTGCAATGGCATTATTAGTCAAAAATGCATCTATTTTACCTGATTTTAAAGCAAGTACAAGGTCCGGCAGACTGTTATAATACGAAAACTCTGCAACACCCGGTGCCTTACTCCGAACAAGCTCTTCAAATGGTGCTCCCGTGAGCATGGCTACCTTTTTTCCATTCAGATCGTCGAAGGTTTTATATTCAGGATTACCTTTGCTCTCTGAAGCATTTTCGCCTATACCACTTTCGGATACCTCATTTCCGGCAGCTGTCGATTTTACCGGCACTAAAAATGCAGATAAAAGAAATGCCACTATTAGCATAAAGCAAAGGGCTCTATAAGCTTTCTTCATGATCAATTCTCCATTGTCCTTTATTATTATCTCAGTTCTATCGATGAAGCGAAGAACACATTCACCCAATAATACTTATCAAGGCCATTGAAGCTGCCTCAAAAATACTCACAAAGCTATATTCCAGACTTTGATAAGTGATAAGGTCTACAGTAATTGTACTAAGTAGTGTAGCCATACCTCCCACTACCGGACCACACATAATTGCCCAATGACCTCTATTGATGCATCGAGCCATATAGAATCGTCATTGGACAATATAACGACAAGATAATTTTTATTATAGCATCGCTAATGAAGGCCATAGGGGGAGTTCATAGAATTTTAATTGTATATTTAGAGCGTTATAATAATAAGAGCCTATCGTTTTTTTGATAGGCTCTTCGATCTGAAAGCTGTTTGATTACCGACTGATCTGGCAGAAGATACTACTTAATCATTAGAAGACAATGCGAGTAATCAAGGTTAATTATATTTTATTACCGCTCTGCTTCCCTTATGTCTTAAGATTTTGTAATTACAGCCTTGATTGATGGATTCTTTGATAAAGGTGTCGCGTACAGCTTTATAGCTGTGCTTTTCATTCTTCTCATAATGTGAGATAAGCATTGAAAACTCATCATTTTCATACTCTATATAAAGAACATCATCATCTTCCATTTTGATAAGAATATAAGTAATCTCATCATCTGCGATAATTTCTGTGTATTCGTAGTCCTCTTCCTGAAGGAACATCTTAATATCTTCTACAGGACCTACAATGGCATTTGTGGTCTTAACTATTTCCTCATTATCCTCGTCAAGAAGAATCTCTTCCTGCGGAATATTAAGCTCAGGTATTCCAAGATCAAGCTCAGGCATCTCTATCTGAGGTTCTTCTGCAGGCATATCTTCCACAGGTGCTTCTTCTACCGGTTGCTCTTCCAGCAGCACCTCTTCTGCAGGTATCTCTTCTACCAGTGCTTCTTCTACAGGCTGTTGCTCTACCAGTACTTCTTCTACAGGCTGCTCTTCCTCAAGCGGGATAATTGTTTCCTCGATTACAGGCATTTCTTCCGGCACAGGAATTTCTTCAGTAACAGGTGCCTCTTCCATTACAGGCGGTGCTTCTTCAACCGCAGGTGCAGGAGCTTCTTCTACTGCAGGCGGTGCCTCTTCTATTACAGGAGTTTCCTCCACTACCGGAGCAGCTGCCTCTTCCACTACTGGAGTTTCCTCTACTGCAGGCGCAGGAGCTTCTTCCATTACTGGCGGTGCTTCTTCTATTACCGGAGCTTCCTCCACTACCGGAGGTGCTTCTTCAATCGCAGGTTCAGGAACTTCTTCTACTGCAGGCGGTGCTTCTTCTATTACAGGAGCTTCCTCCACTACTGGAGCCACTTCCTCAACCACAGGCGCAGGAGCTTCTTCCATTACAGGCGGTGCCTCTTCTATTACCGGAGCTTCCTCCACTACCGGAGCAGCTGCCTCAACCACAGGCGAAGGAGCTTCTTCCATTACTGGCGGTGCCTCTTCTATTACAGGAGCTTCCTCCACTACCGGAGCAGCTGCCTCTTCCACTACTGGAGTTTCCTCTACTGCAGGTGCAGGAGCTTCTTCTACTGCAGGCGGTGCTTCTTCTATTACCGGAGCTTCCTCCACTACCGAAGGTGCTTCTTCAACCGCAGGTGCAGGAGCTTGTTCCATTACTGGCGGTGCCTCTTCTATTACCGGAGCTTCCTCCACTACCGGAGGTGCTTCTTCAACCGCAGGTGCAGGAGCTTCTTCTACTGCAGGCGGTGCTTCTTCTATTACCGGAGCTTCCTCTACTACTGGAGCCACTTCCTCAACCACAGGCGTAGGAGCTTCCTCTACTGCAGGCGGTGCTTCTTCTATTACCGGAGCTTCCTCCACTACTGGAGGTACCTCTTCAACCACTGGCGCAACAGCTTCTTCCATTACTGGCGGTACTTCCTCTATTACAGGAGCTTCCTCTACTATAGGAAGTGCTTCTTCTACTACAGGTGCAGGAGCTTCTTCAACCGCAGGTGCAGGGACTTCTTCTACTGCAGGCGGTGCTTCTTCTATTACCGGGGCTTCCTCCACTACCGGAGGTGCTTCCTCAACCACAGGCGTAGGAGCTTCCTCTACTGCAGGTGCAGGAGCTTCTTCCATTACAGGTGGTGCCTCTTCTATTACCGGAGCTTCTTCTACTACCGGAGGTGCTTCTTCTACTACAGGCGGTGCTGCCTCTGCTGCCGATGGTATTGCCATATTTGCTTCCGGAGAAGCTTCAAAAGCTGCCACCGCTTCGGCAAACGCCTTTTTATCAGGACTGCTATCCGCTTCAAGTGCTGCCTCTGCTTCCAGGGCTCCTGCCATCATCTCCTCAATCGAAGGTTCTGCTTCAGGTACAGGAGTTGTATCTGCAGCTTCTTCCAAAATCTGCTCAGTTTCCGGTAAATTTGTATTCTCCATGTTTATCTCCTCATCAATAAACAACTGTTTTATCTGACTCTATCCGATCGGATATGGATGAAAATGCAAGAGGACCTGCATAAACGATATCCCGTTTCTTTAAGAAGAGCCAAACAACCATTAATGATGTCAAAACATTCTGCACCATTAAACAATCCTACAAATATATTATCTTTTATAGTTAACAAAATTAAAAATTAACTTCTTATAAAATTACTAAATAATTTGTTATCTCTTAATCCAACGGAATTTCTTATATGATAAAAAAGCATGTTGCTTGCAACATGCTCGCGCCGAGCGCGGTTGCATTTATGCAACAATTACCATGCGCGCGAGTGCGCATCCATAGCGGAGCGTTTTTATATATTAGGGAATTACCCGGAATTTCCTAATATATAAAAAAAGGCCTGACTCTACGTCAGACCTGTAAGCACTTAGCTATTTAGTTGTATAGTAAATTTTGGCTACACTAGTGCTGCTGTCATTAAATACCTCGACTTTTTACGAAACATAAATTGTTCTTCTGCAAGGCAGAGGAATGAGTCGCACCGTGCGGTACGGCGATTGACGCCAACGCAGCTGAAGACAATTTAGACAAGTAATAAAGTCGACTTATTTGATGACAGTAGCACTAGGCTCCGTTAGCTACCGCCTTCAAAGCCTCAAACTCCGATTCGAAAACACCACCCATTTTTTCAAGCTCATCCCAATTGTACCAGGAACCGGAGAGCTGAATTCCATTAACAGAAACATCGGTAACAACTACCATGAAAGGTTTGTGATTGATTACTATGTATGCTGTCTTGTTAAGCCCAAGAGGCGCAATAAAAATATGCCCTGTATCTATCAGGTAGTTAATCTGCTCCAATGTTAGATTTTTGGTAAGTGGCATTGTTCTAAGCATGAGACAACTCCAATAAAATAGTCAGACAACAAAATCCTTTAATCCTATTCTAAAGTTCAATAGATTTATTATCAATAAAATGAATATGAAAAATTGCTAAACTCATTTATTATTTGAGTAATCTCTCTCACCAAATATACCGGTACCGACCCTGACAAAGGTTGCACCTTCCTCAATTGCCACTTCATAGTCTCCTGTCATTCCCATTGAAAGAGTATCCAGCTGAGTGCCTTCAATATTCTCTTCCTTAAGTAACCCCAGAAGCTCACGCAGTCCTCTGAAATAGACTCTGTTGGTCTCAGGATCATCTGTATACGGAGCTATAGTCATAAGTCCTCTTACACGTACGTGAGGGAATTTTGCAATTGTTCTCACAAATTCCGGTGTTTCCTCCGGTGTAAGTCCAAACTTCGTATCCTCACCTGCCATATTGACTTCACAAAGTACGTCCATGACAATATCATTTTTTTCAGCCTGTTTCTCAATTTCTTCTGCAAGACTGATCTTGTCAACCGAGTGGATCATATCAACCTTGCCGGGAAGATACTTAACCTTATTCGTCTGAAGATGACCGATCATATGCCAGTGAAGAGGCTCCTTTATCTCCTCAGTCTTATCGCGGATCTCCTGTACTTTGTTTTCACCATAAACAGTGATTCCACATTCCATACACTCTCTGATATCTGAGACAGGCTTTGTCTTACTTACCGCAATTAGAGTAACACTGTTTCTATCCCTGCCAGCTCTGTCACAGGCAGCCTGTATATTCTTTTCAACTATCTGCAGATTTTCTTTTATTGACATTTTTTCTCCTCCAAAACATTTTCTACCGGTATTCTCATGTATTACTTACTTTGCATTCAAAAACGCAAAGGGATCATCATCATAAAGAAAATGCTGAAGCTGATATGCTGCAAGAATTGCCACATGCTCTTCCTTAAGTATTCTTCTTACTTCATCCCTGTCAGCTATAACGACCTGGATTTCCTCGCTGTCTTCCTGATATTTATCTGTTATTTTTCCATCGGCATATCCAAATACCATAGCAACAGATTCATCAGTCATTCCCACTGATGAAAAACGGGGAAGTTCATACATTGAATCCACCGTAATAGGATGAAAAGTAAGGCCTGTTTCTTCATGGAGCTCCCTGACTGCTGCCTCCCTGTAATCCTCTCCGGGTTCACAAAGTCCTGCAGGGAATTCATAGATATAAGTATTTATCGGATAACGGTATTGCCTTACCAAAACCACCTTATCTTTATTCTCACCGCAAAGAGCATAGATTGAAACACCATCGGCTATGTTCTTCCCGGTGGTTATCATCAGATTATCCTTTGTCTTTGACCTTGATGCTACAAAATAATTAGAATGATGTCCCTTTTTATTCTCACCTTCAACATGAAAAAGATTAACAAATTTGTTCTCTGTGAGCTGTTCTACTGAATTAATGGTTGCCATATTTTACCTTCCTTATTCCTGCAAAAGTCCCTGCGATCAGGTTCTTTCTTTTTGGTGCCATGGTTGGATCTGCCATCGCGTTAGCTATTGACACAGAAAAAGCAACCATCGCAAGACCTATCCCCAAAAGGACTGAATTCCCAAACAACAATATTAAATTTGTCATAATAATCGCCTCTTAACGCTACTTATTTAGTTCGAATATAGATAACACAAATACCAAAAGACATACATAAGCGAAACCTAACCCTAAACAAGTTTTCAAAATAGCCTAATCGCCATTATACATTGATATAAATGCCACATCAACAATCGAAATAAATAATTCTCACGCATATACTACCTGTTGTATAATTACTCTATGGATACGAAAAAGAGCGAAATCAGAACTAAAAACATAATTAATACTTCCATTATCGGTATTGTTGTTAACATTTGTCTGGTCATCCTCAAATCCATTTTCGGGATGATAGCCGGATCTATTGCCATGCTTCTCGATGCCTTAAATAATCTGACAGATGTAACCAGTTCTGTTGTTACGATAATAGGTCTTAATTGGTCTAAAAAACAGCCTGATGAAGAACATCCCATGGGTCATGGACGAATAGAATATATAAGCGCGATCATAGTCTCAATTATCATCATCTATGCAGGAGCATCCGCCGGACTTGAGTCAATTAATAAAATCTTCAATCCCATGAACCCCGACTATAGAGGTTACACCATTATAATAGTAATTATTTCCATAATTACCAAATGTATCCTTGGAAGCTTTGTAAAAAAACGTGGAGAATTGAATAAATCGCCTGCTCTTATTGCTTCCGGCCAGGATGCAATAAACGATTGTTTTGTCTCTGTAGCGGTTCTCATATCTGCCCTCCTTTCAGTTTTTGCAGATATTCATATTGATGCTTTTATTGGTCTTCTTATATCACTTTGGATCATGAAATCCGGTTTTGAACTCTTCCTCGAAGACCTTAAGGACCTCCTTGGAAGACGTGCAGACAGAACCCTTGCAAAACAAATAAAAAGCTATATCAACAGTTTTGATGAAGTTGAGGATGTACATGACCTTGTGCTCCACAATTACGGACCTGACCGTTTTATTGGTTCAGTTGTAATTGATGTGGATGAAAATATGACCGCTACCAATATATACACACTATCCCACTATATTAAGGATGATGTTCTGGATGCTTACAATGTCATATTAAGTGCCATCGGAATTTGCGTGGTAAGTAGTACCACCAAGGATATGCGTGAGGAAATAATCAGAAGACTGGAGCATATAGACGGAATCCTCCAGGTACACGGAATTCACATTGATAATGAAAAGCACCTTATAGACCTTGATATTATTATCAGCTTTGACGATCCCTATCCGGATGCAACTCTTGACCACGCTTATATGCATATGGCTGAGAGCTTTCCTGAATATACAATAGACATTCACTCTGACAGGGATATATAAGTAAACACCATTTAGTTCGTAAAACTCCTTACATAATTCTGTTAAGAAAAAACAACGCCCAAATTGATGCTTATCATGCACCAGATTGGGCGTTTTTATAACCTGAGATGACCAATTAACTGACAAGTCCTTGTATCAATATTATGAGAATCAGTATCGGTAACACGAACTTAAAATAACTCTTGTATATAGCAGGCATCGTTTTTCCGCTTCCCGTATTTGTTTCCTCCAGATATTTGTCAAATCCCCATCCATATTTAGAAGTGCAGAATAATGTGAAGATAAGCGAGCCTAGAGGAAGAAGTATATTACTTACGATAAAATCTTCTGAATCAAGCACATCTCTGGCACCGATTATATGCAGATCACTCCACACATTATACCCAAGTACACAAGGAAAGCTTGCAATCAGAATGAAAGCTCCGTTTATAAGTATCGACTTTCCTCTGCTTAATCCAAAGCTGTCTGAAATGAATGCCACAAGATTCTCAAACACTGCAATAACCGTTGAGAAACTTGCAAATGTCATAAATATAAAAAATAATGTTCCCCATATTCTTCCCATGTTCATATTCATAAACACTTTAGGAAGTGTAATAAAAATAAGTGAAGGTCCCTGACTGGTTTCAACATTATAGCTAAAGCATGCAGGGAAAATGATTAGTCCTGAAATAATAGCAACAAAGGTATCAAGAGCACATATTCTTATAGCTTCTCCTGTGAGAGTATGCTCCTTTGACATATAACTTCCGAATATCTCAATAGCACCGATACCAAGGCTTAGCGTAAAGAATGCCTGATTCATCGCTGCGCTTATAACTTTGCCTAATCCCACATCCATCGCTCTTTTCCAGTCCGGGAGAAGATAGAATTTCACGCCCTCTGCAGCGCCGCTAAGAGTCAATGAATGTATCGCAAGAATGATTATCAAAGCCAAAAGCCCTGACATCATAATCTTATTCACTCTCTCAAGTCCATCAACAATTCCAAGACTAAGTACAGCAAATCCAAGAATCACCGTAAGAATCATAAATATGCCCATCTCTACCGGATCCGATATCATTTCCGCAAAAACATCGCCAACGCTTTCAGTATCAATTTTTGAAAAACTTCCGGAAGCAAACTTATAGAAATAGTCTACCATCCATCCGGATACCGTTGTGTAATACATCATCAGAAGATAACAGCCTATCATACTAAACCACCCATGAATATGCCAAGGCTGTCCCTTTTTCTCAAGCTTCTGATACCCCCTTACCACTGATTTACCACTGGCACGTCCAATTGCCAGCTCCATGGTCATTACCGGTATTCCCATAATAATAAGAAATATCAGATAAAATACTACAAAAATCCCACCGCCGTTTGCACCTGTTACATATGGAAACTTCCATACATTTCCTATTCCGATAGCGCAACCGGCACTTACCATAATAAAGCCAAGTCTTGAAGCAAAGCTCCCCCTCTCATTACTCATAAACTTTTTCCTTTCACTATTTAACCTTAATATATATATGATATTTTATCATATTTAAATCACAATTTTTCCCGGATAATTGAAGATTCTTCGCTGATTTTTTATGATGATTGGGGCAAAAACAGAATTAGCAAGCAAGAATCCTGACTCAAAAAATTATTTTCAATGTATAATAAGACATGTAGTTTTCTTTGCTACACCTACAATAAAAAATATCAAAAGGACTATTATGAATTTCGATAAAGATTGGGAAGAGACTGAAATTCAATTATCAGAAAATGAATTCACACACAGGCAGCAAAACGATGAATACATGTTCTATCAGTATGTTGCCAGTGGCAATACCGAAGCTGTTCAGGACAATATAGCTCACCACCGCTTTCTTGATTCCAGCGGAACAGGTACTCTGTCCAGAGATCCCCTGCAAAATTTAAAATACCATTTTGTAGTCAGCGTAGCTCTGATAACACGTATCTGTACAGAAAAAGGCATGGAGATGGAGCGCGCTTTCAGACTGAGTGATTTCTATATTCAAAAGCTTGATGATATAAAAACAATTGATTCTCTGTCTGACCTTCATTCAACAATGGTAATGGATTACACTCTCAGAATGCAGAATTTAAGGCAAAATGCAAATCTGTCCCGCACTACTAATGAGTGCCTTAATTACATATACTCCAATGTAAATGATCGCATAACAATCGAAGATCTGGCAGAATACACCCAAAACTCCACAAGCCATATATCCAGATTATTTAAAGATGAACTGGGTATTTCTCCAAGCGATTACATAAGAAACGTCAAACTGGACAAAGCTAAAAATCTTCTTAGATTCAGCGACTACTCAATAATTGATATTGCTAACTATCTTTCTTTTTCGTCACAGAGTCATTTCAGTAAGCTCTTTTTTGAAGATACAGGAATGACACCAAAAAAATATCGAGAAACCTATTACGGTACTACATGGAACAATCTTCATTAATAGTTTCCGCTAAGCCCGGTAAAAGATAGCTAAAAGCTCTGTAAAAAAGGCTGTGAAAAACACTCCATTTTCACAGCCTCAAAATTATAGTTTTACGGTAAGTACATTCAGTCCAAGGACGTTTTGATAATTAATTTCCTTTGCCAGTTTATAGATCATTCTTATGCCTATGTTCCTGGTAATGTCATCAGGATCAATAATGTCATTTCTTGTGGCAGGATCGAAAGCGATACAGTCATCCTTTATCCTAAGAATCATCTCATCATTTTTATAAATCGCTCTGATATCAACAGAATGCTTTTTCTTGTCTTTGGTAAAACCATGCTCAACAATATTGCCCGCCATTTCCTCCATAGATAGCCCTGCCAGGCTGGCTCTTCTATGATCAAAGCCTCTTTCTTCATAAAAACTCTGAATCTTCGCTGCTACATTCGTGACATCTTCCATTGAATTGACACTCACATTTACTACATCTTCATCTGCCACTCCGAATTCTACAGGGATAACCATTAACTCATCCATATTTTGTGGCAAATGCTTAACCCTGATAATAGAATATGCCAGTATTATAATGATACTCACTACCCCATTTAATACATTGGCTACATATATTGCATTCATTCCAAGAGGTCTAATTAAAATGGCAGAAAATACTGCTACACTTATAAGCCCATCAAAAGCTGATATCAGGTTTATAAGAACATTTTTCCCTGATGCCTGTGCATAACATGTAAAATGCATGCAGATAACTGTAAGCGGCATACATATAGGAAGAATCCTAAATCCCCACACTGTCATCATATAAACCGGCATAGAAGGATCTTTGTAAAAAATCCCGGTAAACGGAACACTAAGGATGATAACGAATAATGATATCAGACATTGCATTGGAAAATATCGTTTAAACATGCCCTGCATTACATTTGTAAGTGTTTTTCTATCCTCTTCACCAATTCCAATACTTATAAGCAGCCTGGATACAGCTGCCATTCCTCCGGGAACTGCCCAGAAGAATTGCATCAGATTATTAGCAGTAGCAAATGCAGATATACCAGCGCTCCCAATATAAGCAATTATAAGACCATTAACAATTATGCCTCTGAATGACTGATATATATATGCCAGAGCTCCCGGAAAGCCTTTAGCTATAATCTCTTTTACTTCATTGAACTGCATACTTCTAAAGCTAAAAGCTATGTAGGATTTGCCACTTATAAAATATAACGATTCCACCAGACAAAATACCCACATTCCAAGTGAAGATGCCAATGAAAGACCAAATGCCTGCATCTTTAAAACCTGCACGATAAGATAATTAAAAATGTAATTTGAAATTATAAATGCGACAGTCGCTATGATAGATAATTTCTGCCTGTTTTCAATGGATAAAAATACTGTAAGCTGATTTCCTATAATGAATGGAATTATACCAATAGCCTGTCCGATTATATACTGATTGAATAAGTGCCTTACAGTCTCATCATTTGTAAAAACGATTGTCAGATTGGACAAGACCATAAAAACAAGAATCAGTATAGTAATTACTGATAGTGCCATAGACAAAACAATGTCAACCGAAAAAGCTCCTCTGACTTTATCTTTGTCATTCTGTCCAATATATTTACCACATACAATTGCTGCGCCACCAACAAAGATTGTACTAAAAGCTGAAATCAGCATATTGACCGGACCATATAGACCAACGGCACTCATGGCATCAACTCCGACAAAATTAGTTGCAAAATAACTGGAAATTATCCCGTTGACTGACCCTACCGCTACAAAGAGAATCTGTATTGGCAATAATTTGAGCATTAAGCCGGCGATAGTTTTATAATTTCCATTCTGTCTATCCATATAAGCCCCTTTCGAAATTTACTAAATTGTAAACTAACCAAAAAGAACGATTTTTACGAAACTATCCTGTAGGATATTCAGATTAATTTTATCATATAAAAAATAATCATCTACGTTTTTCAGTATTATTTTATTAAAGCTTTAGATTTATCTGAAGTAGTTATAATTGTCTTCTTGCGTAGAAAAAATGAAAATCCCCCGCTGTTATAAGCGAGGGATTATGGATAAAACTTATAAGGGGATAGTTTTATTTGCGCACAAATGTTACATTTTTAAGTCCTGCTTTTTTAAAGAGCTTCACTATCTTTTCATATTCTTTATCACTCTTGGCATGTATGATAACCTTGAAGTCTTTATTAAGCTTGCAGCCCTTAAAAGCTGATTTGTAAATCTTCTTTAATTTATTACCTTTAACAGTTATCTTCTTAAGATTGTCGCATCCTGAGAATGCTTCCTTACTTATGGTAGTGATGTTCTTTCCAAGTGTAACGTTCTTAAGAGTCTTATTATTGCTGAAAGCACCCTCCGCTACCTTTGTTACTTTTACCTTGGTTCCGTCAACAACTACACTGGTTGGTATTGAATAAGTCTTTTTGAGATACCCCATATAGTTCATTCTAAAGCTTGCAGATTTCTTCCCGATAATTTCGTAAACGTTGTTTTCTGTAGCCTTTATTTCACCCTTTTCAGCTTTGCCGTTGTTGTTTATATTTGTCTCAATCAAAACCGGGCCGAAACGCATTTTCGGATCTACCTTCTCAATAAGTATTGGATTCTGTTCTGGGCTAAGTGCTCCGGAGCCTGGTGCAGTGTTGCTGCTGCCTGTCTGGGTTCCTGTATTGTTCTGCGAAGGAGTAACCACTGGTCCGGGAACCTGAGTACCTGTATTTTGCGCAGGTGTCTGTGAATCTGTGCCTGCATTTGAAGAAGGTGTCTGTGAAGGTGTTTCTGAAGGTTCATCTGTATTACCTGATCCGCCTTCGGGATTTTGAGCAGGTTCATCTGAAGGGTTCTCTGCAGGAGTCTCCTTTGGATCTTCAGTAGAAGGTTCATCTGTACTGCCGGATGGCTCTGTACCCGGTTCTTCAGCAGGCTCAGTAGAAGGATCTTTTGCAGGATCCGTTGTAGGATCTTCAATTTCTCCGCTGTTTATTTTGTCATACTGCTCCTTTGTTATTTCAATAAGCTCTATATCATCGATGAAAATATCATGCTGCTTTGTGATTCTCTCACCGCCGACAGATCCCATAGTGATATTGAATCTCGTTTTAGTGTCAGTCTTATTGGTCATCTGGAAAGCATGAGAAAACTTCTGCCATTCATTACCTATCTCAACCTCTCCTGTGCCACTGTAGTTTGCCCAGGCTCCTTCAAACTCCTGGAGGCAATACTTAATCTTTCTTTCAATACTTGATTTAGCTCTGAAAGCTACATAGTAATACTTGCCTTCCTCTATCGTAAGTCCATCCTGATTAAGCTGTACATACCACTCATTTGAAGCATCATCAGCAACAGTATCATCGATTGTTATGGCAAAAGTATTATCATTCCCATTCATATTGTCTATAACATATTTTGCACTAACAGAGTCATAAACATATGGTGAAAATCCTGCAAGTCCGGCATCAAATGAACCGTTTTTAAGTAAAGCGCTCTCTGCCAAAAATACATCATCGAGATAATATGTTCCTGGCTTTGTAAATGAGAACTCTACATTTGACTCTTCTCTTTCAAGATTTTTGTCAACATTTATCACCTTGCTAAAGCTCTGCTTTTCACCTGTAAGAGAAGGAGTATACTCATCACCTACAACCTTTACCGTAAGTCCGTCTGCTTCTCCGCCTTTATGATAAGCACTAAAGCTGATTTCATACTGTCCTTTATTTAAAGGTGCAAGGTCAGACTGTGAAATAGCTACGGGATTAGCTTCTGAAGCGCCTTCCGGAACCTCAACCTTAACCATCAGCTCTCTCTTGTTTTTTACATTGGTTACGGAAATACTTGCTGCATCATCCTCATCATATTCCCAGTACCCAAGTCTCTTCTCTCCCTGGTCGAAAGAACCATTATAAACATAGTTTCCATCAGGACGTATTTCCTTTGTATTCTCGTCCTTTATTTCTTCTCCTGATACATGAACAAGTTTCACATTTTTGATTGTTACAGGTGCTGTAGAGTTTTGTTTTCCAAGATTGAATTCAAGAGCACTATTGGCATCTGTTTTTTCATTCATGGTGAAGTTTAATGAGTAATGTTCCTCCTGTGTTCCAATCCTGCATATAGTGTCATTCATATATCTTGTCCAGCCATGATCAGGACCTTCCACATCAACAACAATGTCACGTTCCTCAGTAGAGGCTGCATCAAAGGAAAGTTCATACTCCCATCCCTTGTAAACAGGTATTCCAGCCTGTTTTAACTGAACACTGTGATTCTGACCTCCGATCGCTGAAGGAATAATTGTAACAGCATTATCCTTTACTCCAGCTGTTGAACCTGCAGCGTCTGATTCCAGATGAAGCACCCAGTTATCTGTAGCTTCGCCTTCTGCAGACAGGTCATTATCAAAATTGCCATTTACTACATAATTACCTTCGCCATCAGCCTCTCTGTAGCTTACAGGTGCTTTTTCAGGGCGTTTTGCTTCATTCTCGCCCTTAGTATATTCACTCTCATCCTTCTGATACACTCTGACATAATCGATTGCATATTCCTGACTGTTAATGTTATCGAGGTCTTCTGCTCCCGGATATCCAACCCAGCTGCCACCGATTGCAAGATTCAGAATAATATAAAAATCCTGATCAAAGGGTGCAGGATATGTAAGCTGGTTAGCATCATCAGTTCCCGTATACCAGTCACTTGTCTCATAAACCTGTTCATCATCTACATACCAGGTGATTTTCCCGGGCTCCCAGTCAGCTCGAAATACATGGTAATCATCAGCAAAGCTGCTGCCTTCAAGTACCTTTGATCCTTGGTTTTCCTTGTGTCCTGAACCTGAACTGTAACCATAGTGAATTGTGTGATAGGACTTATTTGTAGCCTGTCCCATTACTTCCATGATGTCTATCTCACCGCATTTAGGCCACTGTCCATATAAACCTTCATCTGAAGCCATAAGCCAGAAAGCCGGAAGAAATCCCTTTCCTGTAGGAACCTTTGCTCTTGCTTCAAAACGTCCATAAGTAAAATCATGCTTGCCCTGGGTTGTTATTCTGCCTGAAGTATATTGATCACCTGATGCTCCCTGACTGCTGCCGCCACTTACTTTTCCACTTCCTGCGATAACTGCTTTACTTCCGCCATACCAGTTCCATGTAGTATCAAGAATACCGATTTCAACTGCTCTGTTCACATCGGATATTGCATCCATTGCAAATGTATAACTATGTCCTGCAGTCAGCTTAACTCCGTTTAAGGTAAGCTGAACATGCCAGTTCTCTGTGCCGGAATTTTCGATCCTAACAACATATTTGTCGCCAAGTTTCTCCATCGAAGCTGATGCCTGACCACCGATGCTGAAATTCCATTCCTTCGCAGGCTGACCGGAAGATACCTCATCATTACTAAGAAGATTCTCTCCTGTTTCATTATCTGTAAAAGAAAGATTTGATAATACTACTTCTGCTGCGGCTTTTGCTGCTTCCTCATCAACATCTCCGATAAGACCAAAATTGACCTGAATCAGTGCGTTATCAACATCAGTTTCAGCGCCGGAATAATTTACATCAGCTGTTATATGCTGTGGTTCTGCCTGCAGAACCTCTAAAGACTCCTCCCCTTCCTGTGCATCTGCTGCTATGTATTTAGGAAGAATATGAAGTGCGCCATCCCTCACCTCAATATTTCCCTCATCCAGTGCAGTATACCTTTGAAGCTCAGAGTTAACCCATCCTGGCTCATGCTGCTCAACATTCCAGTCAGCAGTATTTAATGAATCACCATCAAATTCGTCCTGCCATACCAGATTGTAGCCATCGCCAGATTCAGTCTCATTTGGAACATTTTCATTTTCCTCTGCATGAACTGAAAACGGTATGCCTGTGGCTGTGACAGATGCTGCCATTGCCAGTGCGAGCATTCTTCCCCATTCCTTTTTTCTCATGTCCTTCTCCTCCATAAATCTAAACTGTAATTTCATCCTAGTTTTTTTTAGAAAAAGGTTATATCAAATTTATGCTTTTTTTATAATTTTCTTTCTCTTCCGCTCATATTCGTTCTATTTCTATAACTTCTTGAAAGAGAACAATGAAAATCGTTCGGAATGCCAGGAAATTAAGAAACCCCTTTTACCGGAAGTTGTCCAGTAAAAGGGGTACATATCAAATACAATATGAGGAAAACAATGTTTTAATCATCTACTTCATATTCAATTATTGTTCCTGTAGCAACATCAATGTCATAATCAAACTTGCTTACACCTACGTAAAATTCTACCTCATAGATTTCTTTTCCATCATCAAGATCTTTTTCTATTATTACTTCCTCTGCCTCTTCCTTCGTATATCCGCAGTGTTTAAGAGCAATCTGAAGTGCCACATCATCAGATTCTATGGGTAATGTTATCTCCGGCTCATTCTCATCTTCTTTAACTGCAGCATCAGAGGAATCAGATTCTTTTGCTGTAGCATCAAGAGTATCCGTTTCTTTGGCTGTAGTTATTTCCGTCTTGCCTTCGGCTGTCTTCTGTTCAGTTCCGGCTGCAAGTACAGGAGCTGACATCATAAGTATCATTGCTGCAGACATTATAATCAGTGAAATATTTCTCTTCTTCATAATCGCCGATCCTTTCTTTTACGGTGAAAGGTTATATTATGTTTCGAATTAATGATAACACCGGAAAAGTAGCAATTCTATCGTGCATAAACATGAAATAAAGACGATATGATTGTTGATTTTTTAGTTTTCTCTTTTCAGAAATTTAATAACTTCCTGAATGCCTCTTTACACTCAGGAAGTTAATTATTCTTCAACCGATATTTAAACTTAATCACTAAAATCTCTGTCAAGATTTATATTGTATTCATACTGAGGATGCATTGCCTTCAGCTCTGAGATTACCTCTTCTCTTAGCTTTTGTCTGTCCTTCTCATTAAAAGAGACTACCATATCAAATACAACCCTGCCATTAACTTCATCCAGATAGAATCCATGAATCTGCTTAACATTTTCATGCTTTCCTATTATATTTCTTGCAATCTCATTCCTGAGTCTTCCTGCCTGTGAGCCTTCTGAATTTTGTGAATAAATACTTATTCCTTCGATTGTGACTCCATGCTTTACATACACCTCAGTGGCAATTTCACGCTGCAGCTGATCAAGTCTGTAAATAGTAATATTCTCAGGAACCTCAATATGAACTGAACCAATGTATCTGTCAGGTCCGTAATTATGCAGCAGCAAATCATATGCACCCTGAACCTCAGGAAAAGAGGCTATCGTCTTTTTAATCTCACTTGAAAGCTCCAGATCAACCCTCTCCCCAAGTATAAGTGAGAGATTATCTCTTAGCATTTCAAGACCTGCCTTGATAATGACCAGAGAAATTATCGCACCAAGATAAGCTTCAAGACTAACTCCGCTGAATATGAAAATTATGGCAGCCGCCAGAGTTGACGCCGATATAATAGAATCAAGTTTTGCATCCTCCCCGGAAGCTATAAGAGATTCTGAATTAACCTTTACTCCCACATTTTTCACGTAGGTTCCAAGCACGATCTTTACAACAATGGCAACAGCTACGATAACAAGTGAAGCCGTCTGGTATGAAGGAGTGAGCGGTTTAACAATCTTTTTTATTGATTCAACAAGAGATGTGATACCTGCATACAAAACGATAACCGATATTACAGCTGCACTTAGATACTCTATTCTTCCATATCCGAGAGGATGCTTTTTATCCGGCTCCTTACCGGCAAGCTTTGTGCCTATAATAGTGATCACCGATGACAAAGCATCACTTAAGTTGTTCACGGCGTCAAGTACTATCGCTATGGATCCTGATATGATTCCGACAAAAGCCTTGAATCCGGCAAGCAGAATATTCGCAACAATTCCAATTATACTGGTTCTTATTATCGTTTTATTTCTTTCCATGATGTAAACTCCTTATGAATTGATAATAGTATAAGTATATCATCATCATACTTTTCTGTCTTTAATTAGCAACTGATAATAAATGACAGACAATAAGCTATCCAGGCCTCTGATATAACATTGCTACTCATTGGACAAAATTAACTGATTATCCAGTAAACTTTGGATTTTTATATTCTTTTACAAGGTTACGGTACTATAATAATTATTATGAAAACTAATGAAATCATTAAAAGAATTGAGAATATAGACTTTGAATCAAGAATCCCTGACAAAAGCTCTGCTGTGATAATTCCACTCTTAGAAATATCAGGTGAGATCAACATTCTTTTTGAACAACGCTCCGGGAAGCTTTCTTTCCAACCGGGTGAAGTATGCTTTCCCGGTGGCAGAATTGAAAAGGGCGAATCCCCCAGAAAAGCTGCCATTAGAGAGATCTGCGAAGAGCTGTTACTTCCCATAGAAACATTTAATGAGACTGCTCATATTTCGGGTGCTCAAAAAGATGACCGTAAAACACCAGCTGTAACTTCAGAAGATCAGGGCTCAAGAATTCTTACAGAGCTTTCTCCTATCATTGGTCCAACAGGTGCTCTTATTTATCCTTTTGTAGCCTTACTTCAGAATTACAACATGACCTTTTCTACTGATGAAGTGCAAAAGGTTTTTACATACCCGATTTCATTTCTCAAGGATCATCCACCTGTCAGATACAAAATGCAAAGAAAAACCATTCCTCCCGAAAACTTCCCTTACAGGCAAGTTACAGGAGGAATGGATTATTACGATTGGCATATACAACATTATGATATGTGGATCTATGAGGATACCAGTCCCGTGATCTGGGGCTTTACGGGAAGGCTTCTCCATAGTTTTCTTGAGCTTTTATGATGCTTATTCTGTTGCAAGAATGTCATATTCTACAATCCCATTCTTACAGGAAAAGAGTTGTTCCTCAGTATTTTCATCATTTAAGATATTTATGTAGACATCCATGCCATATTTCTTATAAAGCCCTGCCATAGTACCGCACAGCTGTCTCATTTCTTCAATAATGTAGTCCCAGGTGGCTTTATATGTAGTATCATTAGCTGCAATTTTAATTATTGCATTGACTCCGGTGTACCAAAGATCAATTACCACCTTATCATCTTCTACTGTAAACTTATAATTTCCGTTAGCATCGCCATCCGCATTTTCCTTAATTAAGCTCTCTGTGAAATCTATGAGTTCATCACGGCTCATGGCTTCAAGTTCAGGCTTTACTTCAGGATAGGTTTCCTCTACCACTGCGCCTGCCTCAGGTTCAGTAGCACTAACCTTCATACTCCCATCCGTTGAGGCAGTGGCAGCATTAACCTGGCAGATCGGTGCAAAAACTAAAGACATTATCATAACAAGAGACACAATGGAAGTTATAAATCTATTTGTCCTTACCATAGAAAATTCCTCCAATCCTTGGGTCTAAGGAGTACTGCTTGCGCTGGATTCCATAGGTCAGCCCAATATGTTCATATTTGTTTTGGCACTATCTAATGAATACACATTAGTACATTCATTATAATTTGAATTTCTCAGGTAAAGCCATAAACTCTCTATTAAATGCTTACTCCAATGATTTTATAAATCACTAATCCGAGAGTTTTATGAAATAAATTTACAATTTTTACTTTAAAACTATTATTCCTCCACCAAGCACAACATCGCCATCATAAAGTACTGCCGACTGCCCGGGAGTTATAGCTCTTTGCGGTTCATCAAATAATATCTTTGCAGTGCCGCCTTCACTTTCAGGAAGTGTCACAGTTGCAGGCTGCTCTTTGTGTTTGTATCTAATTTTAGCGCTGCATCTTATGTCGCCCTTTGGCATTTCACCGGTTATCCAGTGGAAATCCTTAACAGTAACTTCCCGCTTGAAGAGATCCTCATTATCAGACAGAACTACTTTGTTATTATCTACATCAAGTTCAGTAACATAAAGTCTTCTGTCTGCAGGAACTCCAAGGCCACGTCTCTGACCTATTGTGTAATTAATTATACCGTCATGATGTCCGAGAACTTTACCGTTTTTATCTACTATATCCCCACCCGGATACTCTTTATTTCTGTATCTCTTTATCATTCCTGCATAGTCGCCATCAGGCACAAAGCATATATCCTGGGAATCGCTCTTATGCGAAGTTACAAATTCATTGTCCTCCGCTATTTTTCTTGCCTCAGTCTTTTTAAACTCGCCTAAGGGGAACATGGTATGTGAAAGCTGCTCTTCTGTAAGGTCGTACAATACATAACTTTGATCCTTGCTAAGATCAGTAGCCTTTTTCAGATAAAAGTGTCCGTCCTTTTCCTCAATTCTTGCGTAATGACCTGTCACGATGTAGTCACAGGAAAGCTCCTTGGCTTTCTTGTAAAGAATATCAAACTTAAGATATTTATTGCATCTGATGCAGGGATTTGGTGTCTCACCCTTTTCATAACTGCAGACAAAAGGCTCAATTACATTGTCTATGAATTCTCTTTCATAGTGGAAAATATGATAAGGTATACCTATTTTCTCCGTAACGGCTCTGGCATCATCGGTATCTTTTTTACTGCAGCAGGTTCCAAAAAGATCCTCGCCTATCATGTCATTTTCATATAATCGCATGGTACAGCCTATGCAGGAGAAGCCTCTCTTTGCCATAAGCTCTGCCGCAACACTGCTATCTACTCCGCCACTCATGGCAATAAGTGCTGTTTTTTCCATAAAATCCTCATTTCTAACTAAACCGCTCTATTTAAAATCACATAAAGCTAAAAAAGCAATATTCTTTTCTGCAATCAGATGAATTTCTGAACAGCCTTTTGAAATTCTTCAACCGCAGTAGTATCTCCATCTTCTATTGCATGAATAATACAATGAGTCATATGTTCATTGATTATTTCTTTTCCCAGGCTTTTAAGCGCTGAATTAACTGCAGAAAGCTGCATAAGAACATCCGCGCAATCTTCATCATTTTCAATCATCGTCTTAACATGGCCAAGATGTCCTATTGCTTTGCTTAATCTGTTTATCTGCTTCTTCTTTTCAGCAGGTGAATGATAATGGGAGTGATTATGCAATCCTCCCTCATGGTGTTCATGAACATGACCACTTTCATGTTCAATTATATCTTCCTGATTTTCCAAATCAGAATGTTCATGTTTATCTTTATTCATAGAATCCTCACGTGCGATCAATTGGCACTTTTATTATTTATAGCACAAAATAATCGCATTTGTTATATCAAATATTCTGAAATCTGAGAGGAAGTTCCAATCCATGAGCTTCCAAAAGTTCTTTATCCTTTAGTATAACATCTGTGCTGTCATCAGCAATAATTCTTCCGTCATGTAAAAGAATAACTCTCTCACAGGTATCCATAATAAAATCCAGATCGTGTGAAGCTATGATCTTAAGGCACTTAAGTTCATTTAAAATACCGATAAGATTCCTTCTGTTTCTTGGATCAAGGGCAATTGAAGGCTCATCCATCAGTATTATATCAGGCTCCATGGATAAAATCGTAGCTATTGCAGACAGCTTCTTCTCACCACCTGAAAGCTTATAGTTCTGTTTTTTCCTGAGATTCTCTATATGAACCTTACTGAGTGCCTCTGATACCCTAAGCTCTACTTCTTCCTCTGAGAATCCATAGTTTCTGGGGCCAAAGGCTACATCGTCCTCAACTGTTGACATAAAAAGCTGACTGTCTGAGTCCTGAAAAACATATCCTATGTGTTCCCTTATATGATTAAGATTTTTCCGGTTTACTTCATGCCCAGCGACTTTGAGTTTGCCATCATAATCCAGGTACAAGCCCACAAGAAGCTTAAGGAAAGTAGATTTTCCTATTCCATTCGCACCTATAAGACCTATGTTCTCCCCGTCTTTAGCATGAAAATCTATATCTATAAGTACCGGATGTCCCTTCTCATAAGAAAAATTCAGTCTTTCAATTGAAAGCAGTTCTCCGCTAATACCGGTGTGCATATCATATCCTCTTTTTTTATCAGCAATATCAAAACAATTTCACGAATCTGATAATCATAAATGCAATAATCCAAAAAGCAGTATACATTATATCAAATAGCTTTGTCTTTTGTTTTCCTGTATCAAAATCCCCCTTAAAGCCTCTTAGAAGCATGCTCTCATACACTACTCCTGCCCTGTCCATGCTTCTTATAAGCCACATTCCCACAAGAGTTCCCCATGCACTGTAATGAATGCCCTTCTGTTTGGGTGCCCTGAGCTTATACGCAGTTACTATTCTGTCTGCCTCCTCGCCCATTATATAAAAATATCTCTCGATCAGCAGTATGACTATTACAATTATTTTAGGCACATGAATGGCCCTCAGGGCATAACATATCTTTTCAATGGATGTTGTTGCTATCAGAATATAAGCTGCAAGAACAGCGTAAAAGCCTTTGAGCATAAGGGTGATCATGGAAATCACTCCCCTTGTAATGCCTATCTGGCCTATCCTAAGTACGATATCCCTGTCAAAGAACGGATTAAATATGCCAACTATCAATACCAGTGGCAGAATAAGTCTCATTCTATATAACCCGGTCCTGATTGATAGCTCTCCTAATACAAACCCGAAAATAGGATATAAAGACATCAGAATAAGTGGTGCCACCGCATATTTGTCAAATGACACCACCGTAAATATGTATAAAACGCTAATAAGCAGCTTCCCCAAAGGATGAAGTTCATTCATCCAATGGGAACGCTGCCATAATTCCTGAAACTTTTGAAACTCGTGTAACCTTTGTTCTATTGAATCCATTTAACCTCTTTACAGCTATCTGTAACGCTGCATTGTGAAGGTCTTTAAGTCAGGCGACCTTCTCACCTGAAGATTTCTTCCTGAAAAATCTGAAGGCATAGCATGCACCAACAAGCACAGCTACTACAACCAATGAACCTACGATTCCGGAGAAGCTTGTACCTACAGCAGCTTCACTGTTTTTAAATGCATAATCAGGTAAAAGTGATGTTGCAGTCTGGATACTGTCAGCCACTTCATAAGCGCCGCCTGAAGCCTCTAACTCTGTAGTTCCTGCAACTTTCTCCATTGACCATTCCAAACCATCCGGGAATGCAGAAGCAAAAAGTGAAACGATACCACCACAGATTGCAGCTACTACACCAAGTGTAACAATAGTATTTCTAAGAGAAAGCTTTGCTTCCTTCTTCTCCTCTGAAACTCCCCAGAGAAGTTCAGGTCTTGCTTCGTTTACAAAAATAAGAACTGCAGCTGTTATAAGACCTTCTACCGCACCGATAGCAAGATGTATGGGCTGCATAGTTGATACAAATACTGCAAAAGGAAGCTCTGTTATTCCTGAAATCAATGTCTCAAGTGTTACAGAAAATGCTCCAAGCTGCAGAGTGAGCACACATCCTAAAATCGAAGCCACAATAATTTTTACTCTTGATGCACCTTTTCTCATAATAGGCTTCCATATAAGAAGCGCTCCAATAAAGCACCCGTAGAACGCCATATTCCATATATTACACCCTAGCGCCAACAGCCCTCCGTCAGCAAACAACAGGCATTGAATCAAAAGAACTCCTATCATAGTAAGGAATCCCGCATAGGGTCCAAGAAGAGCTGAAAGCATCATTCCACCACAAAGATGGCCTGATGAGCCTGTCCCGGGAATTGTAAAGTTTAGCATCTGTGTAGCAAAAACAAAAGCTCCCATAACTCCCATCACAGGAATCTTCTTAGGATCGTTTTCCTCTCTTACCTGCTTAATTGAATAAGCTGCTGCTCCTGTTGATAAAACATACATTGTACCCGCAACAGCAGGTGATACTAAGGCATCCGCCATGTGCATAATAATCATCCTCCAGCAAATCATTGTACCAAATTATATTTAATATAGAAACCAATATCAATACCAAGGTTCCTAAATGTTAGTATATGTTGGCATTATTTATGTCACAAGCCCCCCAGGGGGTTATATGTGATACATTTATTCAGTTTTCTTTAATGAGAATTGGAAACTAAATGAATTTAGATATGCAATAAGGACATCTGATTATATAAATCATATTCTGAGCTATAATTATCATTATTATGATAGTTTATGATTTTATAATATTTAATTCAAACTTTCGTTAGAAATCTTATGTTTCTTTTATGCTTCGTACATACTTTAGACAAACATTCTTTGTATTATAATCCTATCAGAAGTGAGAACTTCTGACTCCCCCAACAAAACTTTTTTCATACCAGAGCTGTCAGATTCCCCATCTGACAGCTCCTCCTCCCTAAAGAGATATTTTTGGTAAGTCAGCCTCAGAGCTGGCTTTTTTTGTACATAGCACTAGTTAGAGTCATACAAGTCCACTTAGCGAGGTTCTTTACGAGCTTTATCTTTTCTTTCTATTTCTGCCACGCTGCGAATTAGGCCCGCCTTTATGAGATGTATTCTTCTCACCTTTTGCATGGGATTTTTCGCCTTTTGCGTGCACTTTATCACCCTTTACATGTACATTGCCGCTCTTGGTAGGTGCTTTCCTGTCATTCTTATTATTAGCATTCTTTCCGAAAGCTTTATCAGTGGGCTTTCTCGGCGGTATCAAAAACTGAGGGCCAAATCCGATAAGGTCCTCTCTGTTTTCTCTTAAAAGTGCTTCCTTAACCAGTTCATAGTTCTCAGGTCTTCTGAACTGAATAAGTGCTCTCTGCATTGCCTTCTCATGTGGATCCCTTGCAACATATACCGGTTCCATGGTTATTGGATCTATTCCTGTGTAGTACATGCAGGTTGATACCGTTCCGGGTGTAGGATAAAAATCCTGCACCTGCTCAGGGCTTAATCTATGTTTGCATAGATATTCGGCAAGGGCTATTGCATCCTTAAGTGTACTTCCCGGATGGGATGACATCAGATATGGCACTGCGTATTGCTGTTTTCCTATCTGCTCATTTATGCGATCAAACTTCTCGATAAAGCGGTCATATACCTTAACTTTAGGCTTACCCATTTTATTCAGTACATTGTCCGAAATATGCTCGGGAGCGACACGAAGCTGTCCGCTTATGTGATGCATGCAAAGCTCTCTTAAAAATGAATCATCCTTATCCGCCAGAAGATAATCAAACCTTATGCCTGATCTGACAAATACTTTCTTAACTCCCGGGAGATTTCTGAGCTTTTTAAGAAGGCTTAGATAATCACTGTGGTCCACATCCATATTTCTGCACACCTCAGGATGAAGGCACTTCTTATCCGGACAGGCACCAAACTTCATCTGTTTTTTGCAGGCAGCCTTTCTAAACTGGGCAGTAGGACCTCCAACATCATGAATGTATCCTTTAAAATCCTTCTCCTCAGTAAAAATCCTGGCTTCACGAATTATTGATTCATGACTTCTTCCCTGCACAATTCTTCCCTGATGGAAAGTCAGTGCGCAAAAGTTACATTCACCAAAGCATCCTCTATTGGAAGTGAGCGAATATTTAATCTCATCAAATGCAGGAATACCTCCGGCTGCATCATACGAAGGATGCCATGCTCTTAAGTATTCTCTCTCATATACATCATCGAATTCCTGCTGTGTAAGAGGTCTTGATGGCGGATTCTGAACTACAAACAGGCTCCCATCATAGGTTTCATACAGACGTTTTCCGTTGAAAGGATCGGTATTTCTATACTGGATCCTGAAGCTCTCGGCATATTTTCTCTTATCACTTTTAATTTCTTCAAAGGACGGGAGTTTGATTGCTTCATAGATACTCTCTTCATCCCTGGTCTTATAAACAGTACCGTTTATATAGGTAATATCAGATACTGCCATTCCGGATGCGAGAGCATCAGCTATTTCCACAATACTTATCTCTCCCATACCATAGGAGATAATATCTGCTCCTGAATCAAGGAGAATTGAGCGCCTGACTTTATTGGACCAGTAATCATAATGCCCAAGTCTTCTCAGACTCGCTTCGATTCCTCCGATTATTATAGGTTCATGCTTATATACCTTACGGATCAGATTGCAATAAACTATTGTCGCATAATCCGGGCGTCTGCCCATCTCCCCTCCGGGGCTGTAAGCATCTGTTTTTCTGCGCTTACCGGCAACAGTATAGTGATTCACCATCGAGTCCATATTCCCGGCAGATACGAGGAATCCCAGTCTTGGCGTTCCAAGGACTGTTATACTGTTCTCATCTCTAAAATCAGGCTGACAAATAAGGCCCACGCTGTATCCGTGAGCCTCAAGTGTTCTGGTTATTATCGCGGCGCCAAAGCTTGAATGATCAACATATGCATCTCCGCACACGTAGACAAAATCAAGCTGATCTATCCCGCGTTCAATTAAATCGTCCCTACTGAATGGAGGAAACTTATTCATTCCTTACCCTCATCCATTTCTGCAAGAAGCTTGTTTGCATATACAAGCCTTACACAAACTGTAAATATTTCCATAGCTGTTCTGAGATCGCCAAGTGAAGGATATGTAGGTGCAATTCTGATGTTACTATCCTTAGGATCTTTCTTGTAAGGATATGTAGCACCTGCGCCTGTCATTGTAACTCCTGCCTTCTTAGCTCTGTCAACGATGGCCTTGGCACATCCCTCTGGAGCATCAAAGCTGATGAAATATCCTCCCTTCGGTCTTGTCCACTCACCAATGTTATAAGGAGCAAGATCTCTGTCAAGAATTTCTAAAACAGCTTCAAACTTAGGTCTGATAATATCAGCATGCTTTCTCATATGAGCCTTCATACCATCTATATCGCCAAAGAATCTCACATGGCGAAGCTGATTAACCTTGTCATGTCCGATAGTCTGATTAGTAAGCTGTGCCTTAATCTCTTCAAGGTTATTGAGAGATGTGGCAATAGCTGCTATACCACTTCCGGGGAATGTAATCTTGGATGTGGATGAGAATTTGTAAACCATATCAGGGCTTCCTGCCTTCTTACACTCCTCAAGAATCTCAATGAGGTAATCCTGATCATCATCATATAAGTGATGAATTCCATATGCATTATCCCAGAAAATGCGGAAATCTCTTGCTGCCGGGCGAAGTCTTGCAAATCTTCTAACGGTCTCATCAGAATATGAGTAACCCTGAGGATTTGAATACTTGGGAACGCACCAAATACCCTTGATCGCCTCATCCTCTGATACCAACTTCTCCACAACATCCATATCAGGTCCATCAGGAGTCATCTGAACAGGTATCATCTCTATTCCAAAATATTCAGTGATTGCAAAATGTCTGTCATATCCCGGAACAGGGCAAAGGAACTTAACCTTATCAAGCTTGCACCAGGGTGTATTACCCATAATTCCATGTGTATAAGCTCTTGATACGGTATCATACATAACATTCAGTGATGAATTACCATAAATAATGATATTCTCAGGCTTATTCTCCATCATTGCACCGATAAGTACCTTAGCCTCATGGATTCCGTCAAGCACACCATAATTACGGCAGTCTGTTCCATCCTCACAGGAAAGATCAGCTTCAGAATTAAGTGTATCCATCATTCCCATTGAAATATCAAGCTGCTCATGGCACGGCTTACCTCTTGCCATATTAAGTGTCAGATCCATGTCCTGAAATCTTTTGTATTCAGCCTTTAAATTAGCGAGCTCTTTTTCAAGCTCCTGCTTATTCATCTCCTTGTAATCCTTAATCATAATAGACTCCTCACTTCGCTTTAAACTGCAAAAATTATACAACATATTAATTAGAAATAAAAGTTCTCTATTTAAAGCATTTTGGAAAATTCAATATCAAAAAGAAAGCTGACGTATCACGCCAGCTTAAAATTTTGTTGTTATTTATAATATTTCCATAACGGATTCATAGAAAATGCAAATGCATTATTTTATTGGATCGATCAGGTCTCTATACCATCTAAGTGCATCCGTATATGCTTTATACACTTCGTTCATGTCGATGTTTTCCATAATCATGAGTCTTGAAACCTCCTGCCAGGAAGCATTCTCATATTCAAACATGAACTGTAATATGGGCCACAGATCACCCTTATGACCAATAAGTGCATCCTCGATTTTCTTAGACACATGAACCAGCTTAAGTGACTGTTCCATAGTCTGATCAAGCATTATGTCGAGAAGTGAAAACAGACCTGCAAGGAACAACTCTGCAGCAAATCCTTTAAGATCAAAACAAGCAGACAGATTCTCAGCAAATTTTGCTCTTACCATGGAAATTCGCATGATCTCACTGGGCTTATCAGCACAGAGTTCCTTGGTTACAGCTGTGTTGATCCATCTCTTCAATTCCTTCTGTCCAAGCATGGCAGCTGCATGTCTTACGGAAGTAATCTCTGAATTGATTGTAAGGTGATTAACCATCTCCAGCAATGAAATAACAAGCGCCGGGTCTTTTCCTATTACATCAGCAGCATCCTGAAGATCAAAGTCAGGATTGTTAACAACATTAAGAAGTTCAATATAAGTAACCTTCAGCGGTGTAACGGTTTTCTCTGAATCCTCAACAGGAACTCTGAAGAAATTACCTTCATAAAGGTCGTATGCACCATCAGAGGAAAGTCTTTCATAATCGTCCTTGCTGTCAACGCCAACAGCACAGAGCTTTAATTCAGGATAAGCTCTCTGGAAATAGATTCTCGCACTTCTGATATTGATCTTCCTGTGATCAAGAAGAATATAATCACACATCTCAAGGATAGGCTTGTAGGTTTCAAACTGATTCCCTGCAAGCTTCCTGATGGCTATCTTATAACCCTGTCCCTTTAAATCCCAAAGTCTTGTAAGATAAGGCTCCTCAGGTAAAACAGTACTATCGAGAAGAAGTACGATCATTTTTTGCGGAGCTTTACATTGTTCCTCTATATTAGCGAATAGTGAGATGTTATTGATTTCTACAAATACTTCCTTACCACCTGAAAGCACTGTCGGTCCGACACTATCAACAATATCAAGTCCTACAATATTGACCACATTGTCAAGGAAACCTGTTCCCATAAGATGCGGATTCATAAGATGATTATCTCTCTGTGCAAAAACAGAGTAAGCGCAAACTCTCATCTCATCATCAAAAAGTGGGATCAATGAAGCTAACATCTCATTACTCCTTTCGGACTACTTCGTATTTCGTGAATTTTTGTCTATTAATTTATTATATCATCAGAAAAAAGTATAAACAATTAAAGAAAATAAAATAACAATAAAATATAAAAAACGAGAAAGAAAAAAACAGCCATAAAGGCTGTAAAAAAACAATAATCCGCCCATAAAGGCGGATAAAAATCTAATAATCCCGAGAATGCCGGTTCCGGCTATTTGACTCCTAGCAAACGCCAGGTGGGTTACCGCAGCTTTGTCATTAGTCTTCCTCTCCCATAGCTTGTCTGCACATGTGCAGGGCCGGAGGCGTGACAGCCGAACACGCAATTTAGGTGTCCCGTTTAAAGTAACTGTAGGTTCAAATTACACCGGAGTTGTCGAACATCCCAGGCGAGCTCAATGCTCGATATAAACTGCTCTCTGGCAGTTCTTTAATTATATTATAACCTTGCTACACCCTAAATCAATAGATTTTCAGTGAAAAATTATTAATTATGTATGAAGAAAGCGCATGTAATCTGCATTACATGCGCCAAATTCTGAAACAATTCATCATTATGTGAAAATGAAGCTCTTTTATAAAGGCTTTGTTGCCTCTTTAAGCCATTCCTTGATCTCAGGTTCTTCAATGAGGGGTTCAATTGTCTCATAAACCATCTTGTGATAATCATCAATTGCTGCTATTTCTCTTGGCTGTAAATACTTTTTATCAATCGCATCACGGTCAAGGGGAACATAAGTGAGGTGTCTGAACTCAAGGAATTGTCCATCACTGTTCTTCTCACCGCTTACAACCTCAAGGATGTTTTCAATTCTTATTCCGTGCTCGCCCTCTTTATAAACACCGGGCTCATCAGACACGATCATACCTGCCTTCAGAGCAGCTTCATCCTCAGATGATCTTGACTTCCATCTGATGCTATGAGGTCCCTCATGAACATTTAAGATATAACCGATACCGTGACCTGTTCCGCACTTGTAATCGATACCGATATTCCAGAGTGGCTGTCTTGCAAGAATATCCAGGTTCCTTCCGTTACATCCCTCAAGAAAATGTGCATTTGCAAGCTGTAACATTCCAACAGCAGTAAGAGTATAGTGCTTCTTCTCATCCTCAGTAAGAGGTCCCAGCACTATAGTTCTTGTGACATCCGTTGTACCTCCCATATAGGTTCCGCCGGAATCCACAAGTAAAAAGCTCTTGGGCTCAAGTTTAGCATTTGAGCTTTCAGTTGCTTCATAATGCATCATTGCCGCATTGTCCTTGTAAGCACTGATCGTGGGGAATGAAAGCTCAATAAATCCTGGCAGCTGAGCTCTCATCTCATCAAGATGCATGGCAGCTGTGTATTCATTTAAATCCGCACCATTCTCAACTTCCTTCTTAACCCAATATATAAATCTGGTAAGAGCAGCTGAATCTCTGATATAGACCTCTCTTATATTTTTGAGCTCTGTATCATTTTTGCATGCCTTCATCATTTCTGTAGGATCATAGATATTTTTGATAGTCGCAGAATTATCTTCTGAATTATCCTTGATTGTTCTGTATACTGAATAGCTTACATTTCTCTCATCATAGAGAGTAACGCCGTCATATTCATATTCATCAAGCCAGTTGATAATTCTGTTGTAAGCAATAAGTTCGATTCCGTTTGCCTCACAGTAAGAACGAACCTCATCATTAAGCTCTTCAAACTGTACAAACATATTTACACTTTTCTTTGTTATGAAAAGGTAACTCAGAATAACAGGATTGCACTCAACATCGTTGCCTCTAAGATTTGTAAGCCAGCATATATCATCAAGTTTGCAGAGAAGGTATGCATTTGCATTTTCCTTTTCCATCTCTTTTCTTACATCTGCCAGCTTTTCGGCAAATGATTTTCCGCAAAGTTCATCCGGAAGAACATAAATAGGATTACAGGGAAGCTGAGGTCTGTCCTCCCAAACCTCTCCTGCAAGATCCTTGTCATACTTGATCTTAACCTGCTTTTTCTTAAGCTTCTTCTCGTAGGAAAGTCCTTCTCTTGCAGGCACTACCTTTCCATCAAATCCAAGAACCTGTCCGCTCTGCATGTTATCAGCAAGATACTCTGCGATAGTCGGAACCCCATCTTCTCCCATCTTAAAGAGAATAACACCGGTTCCCTTCATTTCTCTTTCAGCCTGTATAAAATATCTTCCATCAGTCCACATTCCTGCGAAATCCTTTGAAACAACCAGAGTTCCATTGGATCCTGTAAATCCACAGAAATACTCTCTTGCCTTGAAGAAATCTGCTGAATACTCAGAATTGTGATAGTCTGATGTCGGCATAAGATAATAATCTATGCCATTTGCTGCCATTTTTGCTCTGAGGGCAGAGAGTCTGTCCTGTATTATTTTATTCATTTAAATTTATATCCTCCTGAAGAACCCATAATCCGTCTAAATTTTCAGTTAGGATGTCAATCCCGGGGTTCTTTTTATCTGTCTTCCATCGGCACATACTCATGAGTATCGCTAACTGCCATATATGCCGGTCTTATTATCTTGCTGTTATTAGCAAGCTCTTCCATTCTGTGAGCGCTCCAGCCTACAATACGTGCAATTGCGAACATAGGAGTAAACAGCTCCTCAGGAAGCTCAAGCATTTTATAAACAAATCCGGAATAGAAGTCCACGTTTATGCTAACGCCCTTATACATCTTGCGCTCATTGCTGATGACCTCCGGAGCAAGCCTTTCAACTGTCTCATAAAGTGCCAGCTCTTTTTCCATTCCTTTTTCCTTCGCAAGCTTAATGGTGTATTCCTTAAGAAGGACTGCTCTTGGGTCAGATTTTGAATAGATAGCATGTCCAACACCATAAATAAGACCTGCTTTATCAAAAGCCTCTTTATGAAGAAGCTTTTTAAGGTATTCTTTTACTTCATCCTCATCGGTCCAATCCTTAAGTTCTTTCTCCATCTGGTCAAACATATGAATAACCTTTATGTTGGCACCACCGTGACGCGGTCCTTTAAGAGATCCAATGGCCGCAGCAATTACGGAATAAGTGTCAGTCATCGATGAGCTTACAACGTGAGTTGTAAAGGATGAGTTGTTACCTCCTCCATGCTCCATATGAAGGATCAGGCAAATATCCAAAAGCCTTGCTTCAAGTTCAGTATATTTACTGTCGGGCCTGAGCAAATAAAGGATATGCTCTGCTGTTGACAGCTCAGCCTTCGGCGGATGAATAAAAAGACTGTTCCCCTCATGGTAATGGTTATACGCCTGATATCCATATATTGCAAGAAGAGGGAAAAGACTTATCATCTGAAGACTCTGCCTTAGTACATTAGGCATTGAAACGTCATCTGCATGATCATCATAGGAATAAAGTGTAAGAACACTTCGCGACAAGGTATTCATCATGTCACGGCTCGGAGCCTTCATAATGATATCCCTTACAAAACCGGTAGGAAGAGACCTGTAAAAACCAAGGAGCTGCGTAAAACCACGGAGTTCCTCTTTATTCGGAAGCTTACCAAATAAAAGCAGATAAGCTGCTTCTTCAAAGCCGAATTTAGAATTACTGGCAGTTCCATGAACTATTTCTCTTACGTTAATTCCGCGATAGAATAACTCTCCATCTGCAGGAACTCTCTCCCCATTAACTTCCTTGGTTGCATTTATTGTGGAGATATTGGTTAGACCGGTCAGTACACCTTTACCATTTAAATCACGAAGCCCTCGCTTTACATCATATTTTGTAAAAAGCTCCGGATCTATTCGGTCTGCACCCTCAACAACCTTAGCGAGATCGACTAATTCCGGTGTGTTATCTGAGTAAATGTTTCTCTCGTTGTCTTTGTTTCCCATAATACCTCCTATATAATGCTATTTTTTTCTGTCTAAGTCCGGTCCGGATACTGATACCGTAAGCGCCCAAAGGACGTGCGCTAACTGTAAACATCTCCTGTATTTTCCCACTATCTGCCAGCACAGCTGACAGACAGTGTAAATATTTTTGTATTTTATCTCTTTACTTCAAAAACTCCCTTACAGCATCAGCAAGTGCATCCTTTGCTACAACCTTATCATGTCTTACAGCCGCATCACGAATTGATGTAACAGCCTCGGGAATCTCGACTCCGGATACCTCTGAAAGCTTATCCGCAAGCTGGAAATCATCAAGACTCTCATCGTCCTTAGAAAGAGCCTGCATAACACTTCTTGTAAACTTGTAGGGACTTGCCGTAGAAGCGATTACTGTAACAGTCTTATCCCCGGTTTCCTCTCTATATTTATTATACACGCAAGAAGCGACTGCGGTATGAGTATCTATAAGATATCCTGTTTTTTCGAACAAATCACGTATAGTCTTAGCTGTCTCATCTTCTGTAGCATAACCGCCATAAAAGCACTCAAGCGCATTTTTCATAGAGTCTGAAATTGCATACTTTCCATCCTCTGTAAGCTGCTTCATATAAGAAGCATCCTTCGCTGCATCATCACCTGCAATATGATAAATAAGACGCTCAAGGTTTGATGAGATAAGAATATCCATTGAAGGTGAGCTTGTAAGAATAAACTCACGATTTCTGTCGTATTCGCCTGTCTTAAAGAAGTCATACAGAACCTTGTTTGAATTGGATGCACAGATAAATGTCTTTATCGGAAGTCCCATCTTTCCTGCATAATAAGCGGCAAGAATATTACCAAAATTACCAGTGGGAACAACTACATTTATCACATCATTCTCAGCGATTCTTCCTTCCTTAAGAAGTCTTGTGTATGCATAAACATAATAAACAATCTGAGGAACAAGACGTCCGATATTTATGGAATTTGCAGATGAAAACTGGAATCCTTTTTCATCAAGCTCTTTTGCGAATTCAGGATCTGTAAAAATCTTCTTAACTCCGGTCTGAGCATCATCGAAGTTACCCTCGATACCTATAACGCAGGTGTTGTCACCTTCCTGAGTAACCATCTGCTTTTCCTGGATTGGTGATACACCGTTCTTGGGATAGAAAACCATGATTCTTGTTCCGGGAACATTTGCGAATCCTGCAAGTGCAGCCTTTCCTGTGTCACCGCTGGTAGCAGTAAGAATTACGATCTCATTTTTGATGTTGTTCTTCTTTGCTGCAGTTGTCATTAAATATGGAAGGATTGAAAGTGCCATATCCTTGAATGCAATTGTCTTTCCGTGATATAGCTCAAGATAAAATGCACCGTCAGCTTCAGTCATAGGTGCCATCTCTTCTGTATCGAATTTAGAGTCATATGCATGATCTATACAATATCTCAGCTCTTCTTCCGTAAAATCAGAAAGCAAAAGCTTCATAACCTGATAAGCTGTCTCACGATAGTCCATCTCCTTAAACTCTGAAAGGCTCTTGTCAAGCTTCGGAATACTATCAGGAACAAAAAGTCCTCCATCTGCTGCAAGTCCCTTCAAAATAGCCTGGGAAGCTGTTACCTTCTGCTTATCACCTCTGGTGCTTGAATACATAACGTTCATGTTGCTAGACTCCTCCGTTTTTTCTTATTTCCGCATTGCTGTTGATATGATAGAATAGTTATAAGACAACTCTTCACTGATGAGTAGTTTGATGTTTTTCTTATGATAAAAAACTATACTTTGAGTACAAAGTATACCACATAATTGCATATAAATACATAAATAATTATAAACACCGCTTTCGGAACTATTGATTTTAAGCTTATAGGGGTAAACTTAAAATGGCAAACAAAGTTGCGGGAGTGTATGAAACAAGTTTGAAGGATGGGACGAAGTCCTATAGGGCTTCAATTACTTTCAAGGGGAAACATATCGCACTGGGTTCCTTCTCTGATGCACAGCATGCCGGGGATGCATATTCGCAGGCGCAGGACATTCTTTCGGACAGTTCCTTTACCCTGTCATCCTATGAGAAGGAAAAATCGCTTTCTTTTGAAAAGTGCGTTGTCCTGATCAATTTCAGAGACAAGGGGCTGTATATTCCTACGCCGATCTATCTTGAAAAAAAGTACTTCTTTTACTATCTCTCACCAAACCACATGCTCATATTCGATATTGATGATCTGTTTTATTATTCATCACACAAGATTATGAAAAGGGGTTCTCATTTATTTGTGGCTGATTATGGTTCACAGATAAGTATCCTCAGCAGATATGGTATAAGAAGTTATGCGGTTGAGGGTCGTGACTACCGCTTTGCCAACGGCAATGCCAATGATCTTCGCTACGAAAATATTGAAGTATTAAACAGATATCACGGTGTCCGCCAATACGCAGAGCGCGGATTCCTGAAATATAAAACTGTCATTCATGTAAACGGTGATTACGTTGTAGGAAAATACAACACAGAGAATGAAGCAGCCATAGCCTACAACAAGGCTGCAGATATTCTAAAAAAGAATGGCATAGATAAAAACTACATGCTGAATTATATTGAGGATCTTACAGCTTCGCAGTACGCAGATCTTTACTCATGTATTAAGATTTCTCCTAAAATAATGAAGCTTACCGGATGATCTGTTTTCAGGGACATAATATGTATTCAATAAGAGCTTATGCCCGCAGTTATCTGTGGGCAATTATTATTTTAACTATAGTATTTTTATGCATACAGGTTTCAGGGTGCGCTGTCGCCTCTACAGAAGAGTCTAATCAGAAAGTAGGCTTTTATTTTGATACCGTTATCACGCTTACCGCCTACAATAAAGACTTTTTGTCCAATGATTCCCCATTTTTCACAAAAAATGCTGACGCTTCTGAAAGATGTCTGTCTTTTTTGGATGAGTGTCTTTTACAATGCGATCACTATGAAAAATTGTTCTCTACTCAAAAAAAGCATAGTGATATCTGGAATATCAACCATTCCTTTGGCAATTCAGTCGAAATAGACTATTCAACATATGATTTATTAAGCAAGGCGCTCTATTATGCAGAGCTGTCTAATGGCGCCTTCGATCCCACAATTGGTAAAATTACGGATCTTTGGGATTTTCATGCAGATTCAGGAAAACAGCTCCCTGACCATAACGTAGTTGAAAAGGATCTCCTTCATGTTGATTACAAAAATATAAAGCTTACGAAAGAAGACGGAAAATATTATGCCCGCCTTCTGGACCCTGAGTCAAAGATTGATCTTGGCGGTATTGCCAAGGGTTATATAGCAGACAAGTTAAAAGAATTCTATAAGGAAAAAGGAGTAAGAAACGGCATTATCAATTTAGGCGGAAATGTCCTGCTTGTAGGAGGAAAACCTGCTAACGGAGCGTCATATAATGTAGGCATACAAAGGCCTTTTGGCGAAGCTTCCGAATCCATGCTCACTTTATCTTTAAAGGATAAATCAGTGGTAACTTCCGGAATATATGATCGCTATTTTGAGAAGAACGGAATACTCTACCACCATATTCTAAACACTGCCACAGGGTTTCCTGTAAGGAACAACGTCTACAGTGCAACCATTGTCTCAGACTCGTCTGTTGACGGTGATGCTCTGTCTACAATCTGCCTGTCCCTTGGCGTAGAAAAAGGGATGGATCTCATAGATTCCATCCCTGATACTTACGTTCTGTTTATAACAGACAAATATGAAGTTGTTTATTCAGACGGATTCCCGGGACTTAACCCTTAAAGCATAAGGTTCATATTACTTCTCTGCTCTTCATCTTCCATCTGCTTATTCTGCATCTGCATACGATATGTATCAAGTAGCTGAGTCTTCTTGAGCTCAGTTATCTCCTGAGCAATATCTGTATCTGCTATGCTGCTCTGTGCACTTAAGAGATTCTCTTTTGCTATGGAATTGTAGCTCACATCAGCTTCAAGTCCATTTGTTACAGCGCCTACCTGGCCTCTTGCATCGTTAACGCTCTTTAATGCGCTGTCGATGGAGTCGATGTCATTAACATCGACATTATCAAGTCCAAGTGACTTCATCTGTGAAGAATTAAGTTGTTGGCCAATTCCCTTCATTAACTGAGAATTAGCATTGGAGATGTCGCCGCGCTCGCTATCTGACAAAGTGTCATTTTTAGCATATACAGCATTCTCACGCATGCTCTGCAGATAATCGGTTACTCCGTCAAGAACGCCGTCACTGATATTCTGTCTGTTGACGTTGTCCTGTCCGTTTCTGACCAAAACTCCAGCGGTCCTCTGCTCTTTTTCAAGCTTCTGACTTATAGCAAGCTCCGCTGCACCATCTGCAGCTCTCGGAAGCTTATTGCCACTGGCGATCTTCCCATAGGAATAATTATTAAAACTGTTACTTCCTATTCCTCCTATCATAATTGCGCTCCTTTCTTCCTCCGTGAATAAGGATAAATCCATTTTCGCGCCGCAGCCTAATCTCCGGTCCCCACCATTAATAGCTGCTGGCATGCCTTTTGTCTAAAAAGACACACTTAGGATCCTTCCTAAATCTCTGCCACTCAGAGCAGTATATTCTTATAGTTATCTTGACTATAACATTTTCAGTCAATTTTGTAAATAGTTAAAATTTTATGACTAGTCAGCTATTTAATTGTATAAAATAGACATCAAACCTTAAATCCACTAATAAGTGTCTCGATTTTGTCAGAAGAGTCTGAAACAGCTGTCGCACTGGTATCGACACCCTTTGAATTCTCAGCAACCAGCTCGGCACTTGATGTAAGGTGGGTTGTGGTTGCACTTACTTCCTGAGTACTTGCAGACTGTTCCTCAGAAATAGCCGCCATGGATGTAGCTATCTCATCAACATTTCCTACCTTGGCAATCATCTCACCTACAATATCACTGGTTTCATCCAGACTCTTAAATATCTCTTCAAAAGTCGCACCTGCTGTATTTACAGCATCCATATTAGCGCTTATCTCATTCATGTTTGCCTGGGACTTATCTGACAATTCTTTTATTTGTGCAGTAATATCCTTAATAATTGCAGCAATCTGAGTGGTAGACTCAGCACTGTTATTTGCAAGCTGTCCGATTTCAGTAGCAACAACAGCAAAGCCTTTACCTGCATCACCTGCTCTTGCTGCTTCAATTGAAGCATTCAGTGAAAGGAGGTTCGTTTGTGAAGCGATGGAGTTGATGATCTCTATTATGGAATTGATCTTATCAGCAGATTCTCCAACGTCTCCAACTACTCTGTTCATATCTTCCATGGAATTTGCAATACCGCTCATACCGGTCTGAACAACTTCCATATCTCTCTGTCCGTCTCTTGCCTTGGTAACAAGACTTTCCATAGTTTCTCTTGTCTGGTTACTCTTATCTGTAAGATTACTTACCTCCTGTGCAAGAGTTGTGGCCTGATTGGCAAGCTCTGTAACTGCATCAGCCATATCATCCATAGCACCCTGAATCTGCTGCATTGCCTTGCTCTGCTCATCTGCCTGTAAATTAAGATCACTGGATGCATTTTTAGAATTTGCAGCCTCATCTGCAAGCTGTTCCGTAACATTTCTAAGCTGGGTAAGCGTATCTCTCATCTGCTGAACATACTCGAACATATTAGAGTTCATTACGCCAATCTCGTTATCATTATCCTTACCCTTTTTAATATCAACAGTGAAGTCGCCCTGTGCAATTCTTGTAATATTGCTTGTAAGTGCACTTACCGGTTTTGTGATCATACTATTGATAACCTGAAGCATTACAACAGCCATTACCACGATCATGATAACTGCGATAATCGCACTTATTAATATGAAATTGTAAAGAGGAGCAAGAATATCGCCCTCAGCTACAAATGAAACAAGCTGCCATGTTGTTCCATCGACGGGATCAAAGGATACGTAATAAGTTTTTCCGTCAGTACCTTTAATATGCTGAATATCTGATGTTCCACCTGCCTCGACAATCTTAGCGACTTCCTGAATGAAACCATCATTTGAAAATTCACTTACATCTTTTCCAATCTGATCAGAAGAAGGTGAGCCAACCATTATTGAGCCATCAAACAGCATGGTTGAGCCTGTTCTCAAAGGCTTAAATGCGCTTGATTTTTCAGAAACACCGGACAGAACTATATCTGTGGACATAACGCCACTCATTCCATCAATCATATTTACAACACGGGAGCCACATACAACCATCTGACCCGTGGTCAAGTCAACTGAAGGAGGTCCGAGGACTACGGTTCTGGACGCTGATCCATTCTTATACCATGCTCGTGTTGTGGGATCATAATCAGCATCAGGTACCCAACCCCCACCATCAACGAATAGCTCTCTTCCAAATGCCAGATATACATCACTTACTTCATTTGGATACTTCTTCATTCCGGTTTCAAGAACTGCTTTGATTTCGGAGGCATCCTCATATTTTGATGATTCAATAACATCAGCAAGACCATCATAATAATTCTTGATTCCGTTCATGGTTGCTGCAATTTCTTCAGAATTTGCCTTAGCTTCCTGCGAAAGACCATTTGTCGCCTCATCTACTATTACGCTTTTTGCCCTGAATGCAATAAAAATCGTAATAAAAGCCAGTGCAACGACAATCATTGGAATAAGAACCAGTAAAAGCTGCGCACTAATATGTTTGATCTGTTTTTTTTCTGAACTTATATTGGCCATAAACTGATACCTCCTAATGATAACTAATTATCAAAATATCAATATAATGATATCATTATGGCATCGTTTATTGATTAAATAAGCATTTAATCTTTATAAGTTTTTTATAAAAAACAAAATCAAATTTTAATATTTTCTCTGTAATTATCTTAATCTCTTGCGAAAATCCGCTCAGATATGCTCAGTAGATTTCAGATAAATAATAAAACTTACAAATTACTGATCACAATCTCATATATTTTCTCATCAGTTACATTTTCATCAGACCTAAGCGCTGTAGCAATCTTTGCATTTATGGTAATGCTGTTGCCATCTATTTCAATTATCGTCTCTATTGCCTCTTTTATCTGTTTTGCAAGATAATCCAAAGCTTCTCTGGTCTTGATAAAAGTAAGAATACCAAAATAGCTCTCCTTAATTCTTCCAACTGCACAGTTGCGACCTACAACCTCTGTGATCTTCTGACACATTCTGACAAGGGATTTTTCGGCTGTATCTTTTCCGTAAGTACTTAAAACTCTGGAATAGCTGGCATTTCTTACGATTATCAGCCCATAGTTCTTTCCCTTATCAAGATACTCACCTGCATAGTCCAGAAGGCAAAGCATAAATGCCTTCGCATTCATTAGTTTTGTAAGAGGATCAATATTATTTGGTATTGCGATATTTTCAAGCCTGTATAATTCTTCTTCCTTATCCTGGAAAAATCCAATCAGACCTATAATCTCCCCATTTCTGTAAACAGGCATCTTCTGGCATACAATGTCGTGAACAACTCCTGACACAATACATTGTCCCTGAGCATCGATTATCATCTTACCTTCATTTAAGACATCCTCTTCATCGCTTTTATAAGACTCACCATCAATATGCCACCCCATATCCTCATCTGTCTTTCCGACAATTTCCTCTATGGATTTAAATCCGTAATAGTCCAGGAATGACTGGCTGGCTCCAAGAAATCTCCTGTTCTTATCCTTCCAGAAGAATTTAACAGAAGAAGCCCATATAATATTATCCCAAAGCTCTGAATAGGTAATTGCTCCGGAATCTGCAAGATATTTATCAACAAGTAACCTTGCCGATGCTGTAAGTCCATCCAGAACTCTGGATACCTCCATGGGAATCGACTTATAGCAAACCAGGAATTCGTTCCCACCGGTCCCCGGAACAGACATCACTATGACATTCTTTCTCCTGTAGGAACCATCTGATTGCTTTATTCTGAATATTTTTTCTATATATCCTTTGCTGCTCTCCTCAACCCTTTTGGGAAGTGTTGATAGATTCATGAAATCCGTAAAATCATTCTTTTCAGCCGAATAGACAACATCATTTGCAAAAATCTGAATAATTGATTTAAGGTCAGAATTTACATAAGAATCATTATTTATGTACTTAAATCTTCCAAGAAGAGGCGCAACGAGATTATCTCCGATATTGATCAGGTCAACCACTTCAAACAGAAGATTAAGATCCCTTAGTTTTGAATCCAGCATGTTACGCTCAGTATTATTCTGATCCATGGTTATGTTCATGATTGAGCCTTTGATAATCGCATGACCATTATGCTTAACCAGACACTTTGCCCTGAACCTCAGGTAATTCCCATTGTCCGTGTAATAGAAGGTTTCAATATTGGAACTGTTCTCAGTAATATTGGCGAACTCTCTGTATTTTTTAAGCAGCGGCGACGCAGTGTGATAGATGCGTCTGTCTATCTCACTGAGGTCAATATCATAGTCGTGAAGAACCTGCCTAATATATGCCCTGTTCATGAAAAGTGTATGAAAATTCTCCCCGTCATCTTCAATGATTTCAAGGGGAATATCGGTATCAATTACACTTGATCCGGCGACGTCATAAAAGTGCCGCCATTGTCTCATTTCGATATCGATTCTTTTTTCCTTAAGATGCTCAAGCATATCTTCGTATTTTTCAGGTCTTCCAAAATAGAAGCCCTGCAGCTGCTCACACCCAATGTTCTGCAAAAACTGGAACTGTTCAACAGTTTCAACACCTTCAGCCAGGGTCTTGATTCCGATTTCCTTAGCCATTGTTATGGTGGAACGCATAATAGCCTTGGACTTTTCAGTAAATGAAGTCAGAAAATTCATGTCCATTTTCAGCATGTCAAAATCGTAGTCTTTGAGAAGATTTAAGGTGGAGTATCCGCTTCCGAAATCATCCATCCAAATCTCATAGCCCACTCTTCTGAACTTATTTATAACGTCAAGTAAAAATCCCTCATCTGTGGCGAAGATACTTTCAGTAATTTCAATATGTATATAATCTCTTGGAATATCATATTTAGATGTCTCAGATTCAACCAGTTCAAAGATATCGCACTTTACAAAATCGAGACGGGAAAAATTAATAGATACAGGTACAATTGGATTCCCTTTTTTTAACTCGCGGTCCAGCGTACTGCAGACAATACTAACTATATGACAATCAAGCTTATAAATAAGCTGACTGTCCTCCAGCGGTTTTACAAATAATGCCGGCGGAAGCATCCCCCAATCGGGATCATTCCATCTTGCAAGAGCCTCCACACCGCATAATTTCTTCGTAAGAGCACGGACAACAGGCTGGAAAAATGCCTCTATCCAGCCTTGTTCGATCGCTCTATCTATATTGTTGATAATATAATTTTCCAAGGGTTCCATAAAATATATTTTAGCCGATTTATCGCTTAAAAGTGTTGACTTTACAGAATATTCGGAAAGTTTATATATTTTTAAGATATGACTTTTTGTGGGCAAAAGCGGAAATCGCCCACAAAAATCCTGCCTTCGGCAGGACACGCCCCTCGCTTCGCGAGGACCTGGTCCAATACGATTCCCGTTTTTCTGAGGAAAAACAGGAATCTATGACTTCTTGAACGCATTAAGAAAAATTGTTCAAGCATCCTGCCTTTCTGCAGGACACACCCCTCGCTTCGAAAGAGCCTGGTCCAAAACGATCATCAACCGTTTGAGACACATTTTATCCATCCGGATGCGCTTTCATTATAGCCAGCGTTTGATACCCCATCAGTTATGGCAGCATCACTATTTTTTTCAATATCATCGCTAAAACAGATAGCCTTTAATTTCTCCGGTAGATTGTCGGAATTCAAAAGATAAACATATTCCCCGCCGGACGTTGTCTTGCTATTATATGAAAAATATACGTTATCCCAGCCCTTTTGAGTAATATCAGCATAGTCATAAAGCCCTGTGGCATTAAACAATTCATCCGGAATACAGTTACTTGTCACAGCCTGAATTTCATTTCTATCATTACTGCTCCATTCTCCATGAATGTTCTGCTCTTTTTCCTCATCCCACTGATCAACCTCTATGGTGACTTTATCCATATCGTCGTTGCCATTCCACCAGGATGTCGGGATATTATGCTGTTCCAGAAAAGCTATAGTACCGGTAAATGATGGAAATACATAAAAATTGTACTTGTTGTAGTATTCATAGTACAGCTTATTACCTGTAGCCTTAGATCCATTGATCATTATCGTTGGCGTTTGCTTACTTAAATCATCCAAGGACTGGGCCATAAGTTCATTGGTGTAGATTTTAATGAATTCATCCATATCCTCTTTGCTTAACTTCTGCTCAAAACTACCACTGAGACTCTGTCCGTTTAATCCATCAATTTCACCCTCATTAATTCCGGTAACAGGGAACTTTCCAAGCTTATATTCCTCAGAATCATATAAATCTCTATATATCGCAAATAACTCCTGATCGTTCTTATTTAATTTATACTGTCGTCTTACCCTTTTACCGTTCTTTAAGTTCCACTGTACTGTAAAATATTCATATGAAGGACTATCAACAGTATCATCATATTCATTAAAATCATAGTAAATATAATCAGGGCTAAAGAGTCTGTACTTTATCGCATCTTTATGGCTTTTTTTAGCTTCTATTGCACCTTGTACTGTAAGCTTTTCCACCTTATCAAGGTCAGTAAGTTTCATATGGCTTAAAGCATATTCCATTCCTGAAGCAGTACTGTTGTAGAACGTTACGTTATCTACTCCATCAGTCACCTTTTCAGAGGGTGCTATGATGTTGGGATATGTAAAGTTTTCAGCGATAGCAACACTTTCAACCCTTGATGGCATAGGCTGCCATGTTTCGTATCCAAATATATCGAAAATGAAACCAATGAATATAAGTGATGAAATTACGGCACTTCCAAGAAGTGTTCCTCTGTGTTTAAGACACGCCTTAAAATCAAATTCGTATATGGTCTCTATCACAACATGGATTACGACAAGTCCGCAGATCATACCAAAGATCAGCATTCCAAAACTTCTTGAATAGCCTATAAAATAAATCATCAGTCCGGCTCCAATCGCGCCTACAACAGAAACGATGATTTTAAGTACCGGCTTTGTGATATTGAACGCCATAGCCTTACCTGCTGCCTCTGCAGGTCTCATTTTCACAAGAACCCTTGAGAGAACAAAACATCCGATCGCCAGAATGACAATCATTAACATACCGGGCGCGGCATCAAAGGTATAAAATGCAATCTCATGCTGAGAATCCCCATGGAATCTTTCTATTGTTCTCAGAACCAGAGTAATAGGAGTCCATCTTGTATACGCATCAATACTTGATGAGTCACTCCAGTAACTGGATAAAAAAGTATCCTTAAGTGTTTCGTATACTACCGAGCTTACCGGTCCAAAAAAGAAAAACATAGCGCATCCAAGTGCAGCTACAACTATGTGACCTGTCAAAACAGCCGCAAGGCAGCAGATTTCATAACACATAATAAACATGATAACTACCACAAGAGCGGACGCTGGATACAAAAGAATGGTATTCCAGGTAGCATATCCCTTCACCAGACCCATTATTACGGTAATCATGTTGCATATAAGATATGGAACAGCAAATATAAGAATTCCGCATAGGTTATTCACATCAAAAAGCTGCTGTCTTTTGACTGGCAGTGAGTAATAAAGATCCATCTGCCTGGAATCAAAAAGATATGAATACCCCTGAATTGCCAAAATAAATGCCAACACAAATAATATGAATATAACCGGTCCGTTTCCAAGACCTGCAACGTCATTGTAAAAGTTTATCCTGATGTCACTTAAGTTAGTTGACTCATTCTCAAGTCTCTGTTTGTAATGCCCGAAGATAATCATGGTATATACTATTTGAGCGAAGAAATTTGCTGCTATTGATAATGCTATCGGCCAAAGACGCCTCTTGGATTGCTCTTTAAGCAGATCAGCAAATAATTTTCTTGATGTCATATCCTTCTACCCCCGTTTCACTGATAAATATCTCTTCAAGAGACAATGGCAGTATTTCCATAAAGATCGGATTTTCTGCTCTCAGTGCATCGCCTATATCCTCCTCCTGACCGCGAATGGTCATAGTCACAAGTCTTCCGCGATTCTCTTTTGTCAGAACACAAAGCTTATCCTCAATTCTTTTCTGGCTCTCCTCATCCCTAAAGACACACTGAAGCTTGTGTATATCAGACTTTGCTTCATCAAGGTTCTTTGAAAGGAGTATTCCTCCTTTGTGAAGAAGTCCTACTGTATCGCATATATCCTCTAGTTCTCTAAGGTTGTGGGAGGCAATCACAGGTGTAAAATTCCTGGAGCTCATATCTCCTATAAAAAGACTCTTCACAGCCTGTCTCATCACCGGATCAAGGCCGTCAAAGGTCTCATCGCAATACAGATATCTGGTGCCTGCCACAATGCCAAGTATAATGGATAACTGCTTTTTCATTCCCTTTGAAAATGTCTTTATCTTTCTGTTTTTTTCAAGTCCAAAGTTACTCATGAGGTAATCAAATCTCCCCATATTGTACCCCGGATAAATTCTGCTATAGAAAGTAGCCATTTCCACAGGTGTCGTATTTGGAAAAAATGCCGTGTCATCAGAAATATAGAACAGTTCCCTCTTTATTTCAGGATTCTCATAGACAGGTCTTCCATCTATTGTGACGTTTCCTGTATCCGGCTTAAGTATTCCTGCCGCTATTCTTAAAAATGTACTTTTACCTGCACCATTTGTCCCCACAAGGCCAAACACCTGACCATCCTCAATGGTGAGATCGATTCCGGCTATCGCCTGAATATCGTCAAATCTTTTTGACAGATTTGTCGCCTTTATCATACGTTCCCTCCTTTTACAAACTCTTCATGAATAAAGTCTGTAATTTCCTTTTCTGTAATCCCGACCTTAGATGCCTTTACGATTACCCCTAAAAGCTCATCGAAGAACTCCTTCTTTTTTACCGGAAGCACTTCATCGGCTGCTGCCGCAAATCTTCCTCTCCCGGCAACCGAATAGCACATGCCCTTTTGTTCCAGTGCATCATATGCCTTTTGAATTGTATTGGGGTTGATTGATAAATCCATCGCCAGTGATCTTACAGAAGGTAATGCTTCCCCTGCACCTATTACACCGCATAATATCAGCTCTTCAAGCTTGCCTGATATCTGCTCATACAGGGGTCTTTTGTCTCTGTAATCGATTTCTATCAGCATTTTCCCCTCCTGTTCTTAGTGTACTATGTCATCTAGTACACTAAGGATAATATACCATACACCTCCACCTGTCAACAGGATTAAATAAGACTTTCTAATTTTGTCAATCAGGAAATCCAATGGGATTTAATAATATATAAAAATCCCCCGGTTGTTGCCGAGGGATCATTTGAGTTTATATAGCTTTTGCTTCCATCTCTTCAAACTGACGGGAGAATAATTGATGATAGTAACCACCAATATTTTTCATTAGTTCCTTGTGTTTTCCGCGTTCAATAATCTTACCGTCTTTAACAACAAGGATTATGTCCGCATCTACTACCGTAGATAATCTATGGGCGATCATAAATGATGTACGTCCTTTTATCACCACAGAGATTGCATCCTGTATAGCTTTCTCTGTAACAGTATCTATGGATGAAGTAGCCTCATCCAAAACAAGAATTCTCGGATTTGCAAGTATAGCTCTTGCAAAGGATAATAACTGCTTTTCACCTGTAGAGAGCATGTCACCGCCTTCACCTACATCACTGTCAAGTCCTTCCTCCATTCTCTCCACAATCTTATCTGCAGATACAAGTCTTAGAGCATTCCAGATTTCTTCATCAGTAGCATCAGGATTACCATATCGCAGATTATCACGTACACTTCCTGAAAACAGATGAGGTGTCTGCAAAACGTAACCAATATTGCTGTGAAGCCACAGCTGAGATCTCTCCTTGGCGTTTCTTCCGTCTATCAGAACTTCACCGCTAGTGGGTTCAAAGAATCTGCACACCAGGTTTACCAATGTGGATTTGCCCGCACCGGTCTCTCCCACAATGGCAACGTTAGTCCCCTGAGGAACCTTTAGATTAAAGTGCTCCAGAACATATTCTGTGCCGTCAGGATAGTGGAATGAAACGTCTTTGAATTCCACATCTCCATAGAGTTCCTCCCAGTTTTCTTTCTTAGGATTAAAGGTATCACCGTATTTTGCAATTACCTCAGGAGAATCTGCAACATCCGATTCTGTTTCTATGAGTTTTATGAATCGCTCAACATTAACCTGTACGGCGATAAGCTCTGAGAAGGTGACGATTATGTTCTGAATGGGTTCCAGTATTCCAAGGGAATATGACAGGAAAACAGAAAGTGTTCCGATTTCCATAACCCCTTCCATTGTCAGCACTCCGCCTCTCCACAAAACCAGTGCCAAAGCGCAGGAAGAAAGCATTGTTACAGAGGATGTGAAAAGAGCTGAAAAGTGAGTTGCGTGAACCGCATTTTTCCTGTATTTCTCGGTATCCTCTGTGAAGTCGTGCTGAATCTTGTCTTCTACAACAAGAGTCTTTATCGCTTTTGCCCCTGTAATTCCTTCATTAAAGTTACCGGTGATTGCTGAATTCAGCTCTCTTATCTGTCTGTTCAGTACTATAAGGCGCTTCTGGAAAAATATGACCAACACCACTGCTATAGGTATAAGAGCAAGGATATACAAAGCCAGTCTTAGATTAATAGTGACCATAACAATAAGAACAAACAAAACATAGCTGCCGTTCCATACAATATCCATCATTCTCCAGGCACACATCACACCGATTTTTCCGGTATCACTCATAACCCTCGCATGGATATAGCCGACATTATTCTGGTTAAAATATGAAAAAGACAACTCCTGTAAATGGTTGAAGGCAGCGTTTCTCAAATCCCTGTCTATGGACATCTCTATCTCTCCGACCATGTTGGCACTGGTAAAATCCATAGCAAGTTTCACGAGCAGCATCCCTGCATACAGTAATGCAAAATATCCAATACCTTTAACAGTCCCTTTTGCAATATAGTTATTAAGTGCATATCTGTTAAAAAGTGGTATTGATGAATCAATAAGGCTTACCATACATGCCAGAAATATCATTGTTAATATCTTTGGAATATAAGGTTTTAAAAAGGGAAAGAGCCTTGGCAGACCAAACAGGGGAAGTCTGGTTGCTTTTGTTTGTTTTAAGTTTATTTTTTCAGGCAATGTCTTCTCCTCCTCCCTGAATCTGAATGTCATAAATTCTTCGATATAATCCGTTCTTATCAAGAAGCTCTTCGTGTTTTCCTTCCTCCACAAGCTCTCCGTGACTAAGAACAATTATATGATCAGCATGCATAAGTGTAGTAATTCTGTGCGAAATGATGATAGTAGTTGCCTGTCCGGCATTCTTATCAAGCGCAGCCCTTATCTTTGCATCAGTTTCCGTATCAACTGCAGATAAGGAATCATCAAATATCATGATAGGCGGCTCTGAAACAAGCATCTGAGCTATGGCAGTTCTCTGCTTCTGTCCACCTGAAAGTGTTACACCGCGCTCTCCAACAAATGTATCATAGCCCTCATCAAAGTTACGTATGGTCTCATCAAGTGAAGCCATCTTTGCAGCTTTCCTGATATCCTCCATCTTTGCGGACTTCTTGGTGATTCCGATATTCTCATAAAGGGTTCTTGAGAAAAGGAATGGCTCCTGCAAAACAAGACCAATATTTTTTCTAAGATAATGCATCTTAATATCTCTGATATCTACTCCGCCGACAGTGATACTTCCGCCATCCTCCGGCAGGTTATATAGTCTGTCAAACAAATACATGAGGGTAGATTTACCTGAACCTGTTCCTCCGAGAACCCCCAGCGTCTCTCCGGCTTTTATCTTAAAGCTGACCTTTTTAAGTATTTCCGTGTTACCATTTTCGAATGAAAAGCTTACATTCCTAAACTCTATATCTTTATCAAGAGGCGGTGTTATTGCATTTTCTTTATCGTTCTCCTCCTCAGAATTCATGATGTATCTTAACCTGTCTATGGAAACTCCGGCCTTACTCATATCTGAAATAACACGGCCAAGCATACGTACCGGCCAGGAGATCATGGCATTATAGGATACAAAGGCTATAAATTCGCCCACTGTGATGTTGCCCTGAACGCAGAATATCGTACCCATTACTACAACAGCCATTCCCTGCATTCCTGATATCATGTCATTAGATGTCCAGAATGCAGCCAGAAGTCTCATAAGTCTGATCCACATTTTGGTGTATTCTTTATTTTTGGTCTCAAAACGTTCACGTTCAAACTTCTCTCTGCCAAATGCTCGTACAACCCTGACTCCCGTAAGGTTTTCCTGTGCAATTGCCGATAATTTTCCCTCTTCAATATCCGCGTTCTCAAAAGCCCTTCCTATCTTATTATGGAAAAAGAATGAGTACAGAACGATTAAAGGAATAAATACCAGTGACACTATTGATAGCTTTAAATCTATCTGCAGCATAAAGTTTACAGCCAGTATCAGCATGATCATTATTCTGAAAAGTGATGTAATCTGCTCTGACAGAAACATTTTAATGGTCTCAACATCAGAAGTGCATCGCTGAATAATATCTCCGGTATGATTCTCAGAATGCCATGCAAAGGGCAGATGACAGATATGTTCAAAAAGAACATCCCTCATTCTGCAAATAAGCTTTTCTGCCGCCATGGAATTAAAAAGCTTATTAAAATATCTGAAGCATGCACATAAAAATGCTATCGCAAATACTATAAGTGCGATTACGAATATATGTGTCTTAAGATATTCCTTTCCTCCTGACAGATTTACAATAATTTGCATATATACCGGCATCTCTGACTCGGCATCTCCAAGCAGGTAGTCTACCGTATACTGAATGATCTTAGGGTTTACCATATCCAGAAACGCCACGCCAATTGAAAAGATCACTCCCAGCAGGAAAAAATGTACACTTCCCTTTAGATAAAACAGGACCAGTGATGTTTTAGTAGGAAATTTTTCTTTAGTATTTTTCATAGTCCTCCTCCATAAACGCAAGTTTATATATTTAGTTTTGTCGGATTCGGATACCGTAACATGTGCTAACGGTAACCGGTTCCAACCTTCTTTTGACGAATCCCTATAATTACAAGTGGTACTGTATTTTTCCCGGTACCGTTTACTGCATCTGTAAGGCTTGCGTAACTCCCCTGCCTTGTATAAGATCCATCCGCTTTTTTGCAGTAAATATTATGAATATAAAATCCATCCGCTTCCTTTGATATACATACAGTGTGGAGCTGGGAATTAATATTGCTTTTATCCCAGTAAAATGTCACGATAAACGCCGTATATCTGTCTCCCAATTCATTGATAATATCTGTTCGTCTTGTTGTGATCTTAGCAACCTCGTACCCTTTTTTCTTAAAAAACTGATAAGGTGCTCTGGGTGTTATTCCGAAACCACCCTTTAAAGTGATTCCGGTCTGCTCATAGTATTTGATAAGATAAGTCATAGGAGTCCCCTTATCTCCAAGAACCTTAAGAGCATTATAAGTAGCAATAATTCCGCATCCAGAGTAGGAAATATTGGATTTTTTGTGACTCCCAAACAGCACTTTCCCCCAATCTGACTGGTTTTCTATCAAATCCTTGCCCTCAAGCAAATGCCGACACTCACCTGCAAGAAGTTCCTGATTTTCCTCATAGTGAACATCTCTTATCCTTTTCTTAACAGGTCCTGTGATAACCGATATTCCAGTAAAGAACATCAACACAACTGTATTGGGGATATATGATGGAATTAATTTTTCAAAAAACTTTCCTATTTTTGACATAAACTTTCACCACTATATAAATTATTCTTTACAGCTATTTACAGTTTCTCTTTTGCTTGGAAAGACCACAGCTATAAAAAATGGAGACAGTTTTACCCTCTCTTTTAAGCCTGAGGGATTTGCCAAGGCAATTGAGGTACCTTTTGTTGTTGTAAGATGCTTTAATATGGGAACTTACAGCGCAGTTGGCTGCAAAATGCGTGGAATCGATTCACGGCTTATGAGTTATATCATTTCTCTTAAGAAGCGAAAAGAAGAGTATAGAAAAATTCAATCCCAGTCTAAAATTATTGTAGATGATAAATCAGCTACAGCATAAACAGATATTGCTTATTGCTATATCTGATTTTATAAAATGGAATTAAATCAAGGTATGAAAAAGGAGTTGGCTTTATAAGACAACTCCTTATTTCTATTCTCAGCCCGCTGCAGGTACTAATTCGTCTATAACTTCAGGACTTTCGGTTTCTTCATTTGCAATTATTTCGTCAGTCTTACGAGGAGCTCTTACCCCAAAGCTTCCTTCGTATCTCTGCTCCTTGAGAATCTTGCGAATCGCCGCCAGATCCTTGCTCATGTCTTCACGCCTCTTGCATACTACTGTAGGCACGCTTCCGTTCCCCATCTCTACAATGTAGCCGGCATCACCGAGTATCTTCTGAATCTTAAGTTTGTCCGTTGTACGAATCTCTGCAGGTGTCCTGTCTTCTCTCCCCACTACAAACCTCCTATGAATCTTAATTAGCAGAATTTGTGTTTTTGTTACTATCTACCACAAAATATAGCACATGAAGGATAACTTTGCAATGATAGGTAATTCTTTAACAATCTAAAAGCCGCATGTTTTCTGCTATTTCGCCTCACGTGATACGTCAATTCGTTAATTTTTATTTTTTGTTCACAAAATGCCCATCATATCTTAAGAAACATAACACTTTTGCTTAATAAAACAGCCATATTTTGGACATAAATTTGTCTTATCATAATCACATCAGAGATGAAGAACATCTTCTGAACCCCAAAAAACTTTTTTCATACAACATGGCCATGCGACTCCCCATCGCATGGCCACCTCCCATTAATGGGGATTTTTTAATTTTTCCCAACAGTATAAGCCTTAACAAAAAAATCCTTATCTGTCTGCTTTATCATGAAATTACCGGTTAAATCCTGTAGATAACTGTATCCGCTTGCTGTGTTAACGGTATGTATCGCACCCATATTATGCTGCCATTCGTCCTTGTGCGCCTCAGTGGTGTAATCCATTGCTTTTTCATATATAAGCTTCGTCTTTTTACCGGGACGAATTACTATTAGATACTCTTTCCCTGCCTGCACTTCGAGGGGGTTATCCAGCTTAAAAGTATGAAAACCACCTGTGACTGCCTTGCATTTCATTCTGGCCACCGGCTTTTCAATTTTTGTAAGATCAACATAAGAAAAGTCCGCAAGTTTTCCCATGTCGTTTGCTTCGTCAAACCTTCCGATCATTTCTGCCAGCACCTTAGCATTATCTTCGTCTATCTCCTTTTTGGATACCTCATAGACACTTATCTCATCATCAGACGCAGTACTCATTGTAAAATAACCAATAGCAGAAAGCACCTCATCACCTTCCGGAGTGAAGCTTATTCCATAGGCTGCATTATTATTATCATACATATATACTACATTTTTCTGATCCTTTATCGGATCGTTTATCTGAGTTATAAATCCTGCGTACTGATAGTTCCTGTCATACCAGCTATCATCTTCCGGCATGGCTGAGCTGTAGGCTACGACATTGTTGCCCGTAAGTATTTTATCCTCATAGGACAGATAAAAATATCCCTGGGCACCGCTTTTTGTCCCCCAGCTGTTCTTACATATAAACGCACCATCAATGCCGGGTTTAGTGATAAAGTTTTGAGCAGGATAATCATCATTCCACCCTACAATCAAAATCTCGTGATCAGCATAATTCCCGTTGCCATAATCCTTGTAATCATAAAGTGCTACCTTTTTCCCTGTCCAAAATTCGTCATCTGAACATATACTTGCCGTAACACTTCCATGCTCCATTATCATCCGCTTGATGATGTCTCTGTTTTTTGCGGTCGCCGGAACTTCAAGTACATCCTGAACATGACAAAATGACTCATATGCATCTGTCGGAACGTCAGCATTCTGAGCATAAAAATCACTTACTCCTTTGATAACATGAAGTGAATCACTGTCCTCATCTTCCACCGGACCCTTCCAGGCAGTAAGTACCGACAGTGAATAATCTGTAACTCCACCTACAGACAGATAACCGGTATCATATTTACCGAGAAGACTATCGTTATTTATGAAAACAAATTCCCGATAATCATTCTCAATACCGCTGAATTCTTTTCCTGAAGCCTTATGCATATTGTAGTAGGCCCCATGCTTCTCAGACAGATTTAAACTGTCAGCTGAAAGATTATCATGGTGCCTTAAAAGATCACTCTCAACAGCTCCTATTGCTGCATAATTCCAGCACATAGCAGATATCCCCTGGTTTCTTACGGGCGTTACATAGTCCCTGCCTTCCACCTGATCAGAACTGTAAAAAGAAGGCAATTCACCATCCGATATCACCGATTTATAATCGCACTCAGTGCCATCGATGTTCTCCTCAAGATCTTCATCATCGTCGATCACAATGGCTTCGCTTACAGTCAGCTCGGGAATATCTATCGGTATGACAGTTTTGGTATCTTCATAGGTAAATGCACAATTTGTAGCAAAATTTAATACCGCCACTGAAACTACGCTTACAGTGACGGCTGATTTTTTTCTTATCATTTATCCCTCTATAATATCTAAAAATCGTTCCCTCAACATCTTGTAATTTCTTTAACGCTATAATTAAACACGTTAAAGAATCCTGCGTCCGGAAATACTTATATGGAAATCTTTCTAAATCCTCCAACTTTCTTTGATGCCAGATTTGAAATCAGTCTCGCAGGATATTTGTATATAAGATGACATAAAAAGCATATAAAGTAAATAACTATTACAGTAATTATCATATGCACTATCATTATTAAAGGATTACCCTTTGCAAATTTCTCAATTTGGAAAAATCCAAGAAATCTGAGATGCAGAATGTATACGGTCAGTGAAGCTGATGCAAGTTTATTAATTACCTTATTCTGCTTTATATTCAGGTTTAAAAAGATCATCACAATAATAGCCGCTTCTGCAATGATAAACGGGTTACTATAATTCCACGCTATAGTATCATATATTTTTTTCCCCTGCCTTATTCCGTCAAGGAATGCCCATGCCATATCAAGGCAGAGACAGATGAAATATCTTGGGAACAGATTGCCATTTGATGGCAGCTTGCTGTCAGATAGGTCTCTGATAAAAGCTCCGATAATGTACAAAAGTATGAAATTCACAATGGTATATCCCGCCTGTGATCCCTCCAGTCCTATAGTGCTGCTGCCGTTAAGCTGTCTGCCGGACCAATATATAAGCACATCGATAAATGTGGGATATACAGAGAAAAAGAAAAATGAAAATGCTAAAAGTATTCTCTTTCCTGCAGTATTAAGCGCCTTCCACATCACATTAATAAACGGAGAAATCATGTAAAGCGCAATAAATACATATATATACCAGTTGGAAGAAAACAAAAATTCAAATAAAGTATCGATTGTCACACTTCCGGGAATCAATATTTTTTCAATAAAAAATGCAAGAATTGCAAACACTGCTACCTGCATGAGCAGCCCTGCCGGCTTAAAAAAGTCTCTAATGTTCGACCTGCTTAAGAAATATCCTGATATCAGTACAAAAACATTAACTGCACAGATACTCAGTGATTCCAGAAAAACAAGAATAAACTGATTTATACTGTTGTCAGGAGCTATGTAAAACGCTCCATCTGTATTACTGTTATAATGAAGAACTATTACCCCACATGCTGCTATTAGTCTCAATAATTCGATATTTGTCTGTCTTGTTGATACTTTCTCCATAACCATCCCTATTCCGTATTATTTTGCTTATAAATCTTTTGATTTCTTGAACACAAATTATAATAAAGTTCAGAAATCAGTATTTATCTTAAGAATTATAACATAAAGAATAGTCAGGGGAATTTAAAATACTATAATAAGTATTGATTCAAACACAAGCTTTAACTATATTAAAAATGATCAAGTATATTTCATCGTTTACTTTCGAACTTTAACGTGATATAGTGAAGAGCGTAGGTTCAGCTTTGAATCTAACAATTTTGTTCATCGGAGGTTTTCAACAATGTCTTTTCAATATATACAGCAGCTTCCCTCTCCCGAGGAAATAAGAGATGAATTCCCTTTATCCAATAAGCTTATTGAGCTTAAGAAAACAAGGGATAAGGAAATTGCAGACGTTTTGACAGGTACAAGTGATAAATTCCTTGTCATTGTCGGTCCCTGCTCTGCTGATAACGAAGATGCAGTCTGTGACTATGTTTCAAGACTTGCAAAAATCAATGAAACTGTAAAAGAGAAACTGATAATCGTTCCCAGAATATATACAAACAAGCCCCGCACAACCGGTGAAGGCTACAAAGGCATAACTTCCCAGCCAGATCCTGAGGGAAAAACTGATTTCCGCGCAGGACTTATTGCCATGCGCCACATGCAGATCAGAGCAATTGAGGAATCAGGCCTGACTGCTGCCGATGAGATGCTTTACCCTGAGAACTGGGGATATGTAGAAGATATTCTTTCCTATGTAGCAATCGGAGCACGTAGTGTTGAAGATCAGGAGCACCGCATGGTTGCAAGCGGTTTTGGTGTTCCGGCAGGCATGAAGAACCCCACCAGCGGAACTTTAAGTGTCATGCTCAATTCAGTATATGCCGCTCAGCTTCCTCATTCCTTCGTTTACAGAGGATATGAAGTAAAAACAAGTGGTAATCCGCTCTCTCACTGTGTTCTTCGCGGATCTCAAAATAAGCACGGTCAGTCACAGCCTAATTATCACTATGAAGATCTCAGTCTTCTTGCTTATCTGTACGCTGAGCGCGATATTAAGAATCCTGCTGCCATTATTGATGCTAATCACAATAATTCAGGTAAGAAATTCAAGGAACAGATCCGTATTGTAAAAGAGGTTCTTCATTCCAGAAGTCAGAACAAAAATATAAGCGAACTTGTAAAGGGTGTAATGATCGAGAGTTACATCGAAGAAGGTTGCCAGAAAATCGGAGAAGGAATCTATGGAAAATCCATCACTGATCCCTGCCTTGGATGGGATGATACAGAGCGTCTCCTCCTTGATATCGCTGATTTGGTTTAATATTAATGTTTTAACGGGGCTGCATGAGCAACCCCGTTTTTTAATGCGTTCTATTATAAACATCTCTTATATAGTCACGATTTTCCTTAGCATATCTGACCGTTGAGGTGGGACTTACATGTCCCATCATTATCTGTACAGCTTCTATATCTGCTCCACGCTCAACAAGATGCGCTGCAAAGCTGTGTCTTAAAGCTTCAGGAGTAATCGGCACTTCGATTCCCGCCTGCAGGGCATATTTTTTAACTAATTTCCATACTCCCTGCCTGCTCATGGCTTCTCCCTGATAATTGATAAAAAGCAGCTCTTCGTCAGTACTCTTTATCAGATGTCTTCTTCCATCCTGAAGATACCTCGTCAGTACAGACTTAGTCCTTCTGTCAAAAGGAATTATCCTCTCTTTTTTATCCGAGATGCAGAGAATATTTCCAAGCTGCATATCAATATCAGAAACCTTTGCACTTATAAGCTCTGAAACCTTTATCCCAGTCGCATACATTAGTTCCAACATAGCTGAATCACGCTGTCCCTTGGCAGTTCTGGTATCAGGCATACCAAGAAGTTCCTCGATCTGTGTTCTTGTAAGAACGTTTGCCTTAGGAAGCTCTACCTTAGGGGCAGTCAGATTCTCAGTGGCATCAATATTAATTATCTTATTTTTTACCAAATATCTGAACAATGCTTTTATTGAAACTATATTTCTGGCAATTGTCGCAGAGGAATAACCTTTCCCTGAAAGATTATCAAGATGAGCCTTTAGCACTTTTTCCGTTATCTCAGAAATTTCAGAAATCCCGCTTTTCTGCAGATAATCCTGTAGCTTTTTGATATCGCAGCTATAGGATTTCATAGTGCTCTGGCTCATTTTTCCGGATAATTTACATTCAGTTATAAAGTCCTGAATCTCTTTCATTTTCTGTTTTCAAGTTCCTTCATGATTTTATCTAGTTCAGAATACATTGAAAGACCATCTAAGGTTGCAAAATAATCTCTGGGCGTCTGAGCTCTTCTTATCTGCTCGACACTTCCATCCTCTTTTAACAAGAGTTCTGCACACCACAGTTTTCCATTATAGTTGTATCCCATTGCAAAGCCATGAGCTCCCGCATCATGTATAAAAAGATAATCACCCATATCTATCTTAGGAAGCTTTCTGTCAATTGCAAACTTATCGTTGTTCTCGCAAAGAGAACCTGTCACATCATATACATGATCAAGTGGCGCATCCTCTTTTCCAAGCACTGTAATATGATGATAAGAACCGTACATTGCAGGTCTCATCAGGTTAACAGCGCATGCATCAACTCCGATGTATTCCTTATAAATATGCTTTTCATGGATTGCCTTGGTAACAAGAGCACCATAAGGTCCAAGCATAAAACGTCCCATTTCAGTATATATGGAAACATCTCCCATACCTGCAGGAACCAGGATTTTCTCAAACTCTTTTCTTACACCTTCGCCGATAGCAGCAATGTCGTTGCCTTCCTTATCAGGCTCATATGGAATTCCGACACCACCTGAAAGGTTTATGAAACTCACATCAGCTCCGGTCTCTTTTTCAAGTTCTACTGCAAGCTCAAAAAGCTGTGCTGCAAGTGTAGGATAATACTCATTTGTCACAGTATTACTTGCAAGAAATGCATGTATTCCAAAATGCTTAACACCTTTATCCTTGAGCATTTTGAATGCTTCAAACAGCTGCGCCTTTGTCATTCCATACTTGGAATCTCCGGGATTATCCATAATTCCATTACTCATAGTGAATACTCCGCCCGGATTATATCTGCAGCTTATAGTTTCAGGAAGTACTCCTCCGAGAGCTTTTTCAGCATATTCAATGTGAGTAATATCATCAAAATTAATAATTCCTCCAATTTCATTCGCATAAACGAACTCATTGGCAGGTGTATCATTTGAAGAAAACATGATGTACTGGCCTGATGCTCCGATAGACCTGCTGAGCATAAGCTCTGTTATTGAAGAACAGTCAAAGCCACATCCTTCAGCCTGCAAAAGCTTCATGATCATAGGATTGGGTGTTGCTTTTACAGCAAAATATTCACGGAATCCCGGATTCCAGGCAAAAGCCTTTTTAACTGCTCTGGCATTATCTATAATTCCCTTTTCATCATATAAATAAAAAGGTGTAGGGTATTTCTTTTCAATAGCTTCAACCTGCTGTTTTGTTACGAATGCTTTTTTCATAATATTACTGCTCTCCTATACTTAAACTTCAATAATAAAATTCACTTTACTACGTTATCATGAAAAAGCGCTTGTGTCCAATATAATTTGAATAATCTTTAGATATTTTCTATCTGCCAGTCTATCGGTGATATTCCGTTAGCCACAAGAAATTCGTTGCATTTTGAAAAATGCCTGCAACCAAAGAAACCTCTATAAGCTGACAACGGACTTGGATGAGGAGCCGTAAGGACAAGGTGCTTTTTATTATTCAGCATCTGCATCTTCGATTGGGCAGGCTTTCCCCAAAGCATATATACGATTGGTCTTTCCTGCTCATTTAATGCACTTATTATCGCATCTGTAAAGTGCTCCCAACCTTTTCCCTTATGAGAATTCGCGGCATGTGCTCTTACTGTAAGCACAGTATTTAACAAAAGCACTCCCTGGTCAGCCCATTTTTTCAAATATCCATTATTCGGTACATAACATCCAAGATCATCTTTGAGTTCTGAATAAATATTCACAAGTGAAGGCGGTGCCTCCTGCCCGGGAAGAACAGAAAAAGACAGCCCATGTGCCTGTCCCGGCTCGTGATAGGGATCCTGTCCCAATATCAGAACCTTAACATCATTAAGTGGTGTAAGATGCAACGCATTAAAAATATCATCCGCAGGAGGATAGATCACCCTGGAATGATATTCATCCATAATAAATTTATACAGATTTTTATAGTAATCCTTGCTAAACTCACTTTTTAGCGCAGGAAGCCAATCATTAGATATCATTGGCATTTAGATCACAACCTTTCATATCGTAGTATAAAGATTACCGAACGTTTTTTATTCTGCATTCGGAAATCCGCTCAAAATAATCTTTTTTATCAATTATTTCTTATAATCGAACCGGAACATCTTTAGTTCTCAGGTACTCTTTAACTTCCTTTATTTCAAGCTCCTTGTAATGGAACAAGGATGCAGCCAGAGCAGCGTCAGCTCCACCTTCTGTAAGTGCCTCGTAAAAATGCTCAAGTTTACCTGCACCACCTGAAGCTATCACCGGAATACCAACGGAATCTGCCACTTTTCTTGTCAGCTCAATATCATAGCCTTCCTTGGTTCCGTCACCATCCATACTCGTGAGCAATATTTCTCCTGCACCTCTCTTTTCAGCTTCAATTGCCCACTCAATGGCATCCAGTCCGGTATCAATTCTTCCACCATTTTTAAATACATTAAAACCACCATCAGGCCTTCTTTTTGCATCTATCGCAACTACTACACACTGTGAGCCGAACTTCTCCGCAGATTCGGTAATAAGCTCAGGCCTGTTCACAGCAGCAGAATTTATGGCGACCTTATCAGCACCCTCCCTCAGAACAGCTCTCATATCATCAACAGTTCTTATTCCACCACCAACCGTGAATGGGATAAAAATCTGTTCAGCAACTTTTCTTACAAGAGAAACTACTGTATTTCTGGCGTCAGAAGTAGCTGTAATATCAAGGAAAACAAGCTCATCAGCTCCTGCCTCAGAATATGCTTTTCCTACCTCCACCGGATCACCTGCATCTCTAAGCTTTACGAAATTTATTCCTTTTACCACTCTGCCATCATTAACATCTAGACATGGAATTATTCTTTTAGTCAGCATATATTGTCCTTTTCTATATATTTAAATTTGTAAAAAGTTTTTCAGGATTTCCATTCCAACATCTGAACTCTTTTCAGGGTGGAACTGGCATGCAAATACATTATCTTTCTCTACAGACGCATCGATTAGTGTTCCATATTCAGTCGTTGCCGTAACAATACTCTTATCATCTGCATCAAGATAATATGAGTGGACAAAATACACATAGGAATCCTCATCTATTCCTTTGAACAGTTTTCCTTCATTAGGATATTTTAAACTGTTCCAGCCGATCTGAGGTATCTTCAAAACTCCCTTGTCCGGTATTTTCTTTATCTTTCCACGCAAAATGCCCAGACCTGCAACACCCTCTGATTCTTCACTGGAATCAAAAAGTAACTGCAAACCCAGGCAGATTCCGATAAACGGATTGCCGCTATCCGCAACTTTGCGGATAACATCCGTAAGTTTATATTCCTCAAGCTTCCTCATAGCGTCACCAAAGGCTCCCACACCGGGAAGAACCACATGATCAGCTCTTAAAATCTCATCAGGTTCTCTGGTTACGCAAGTTTCTGCTCCTAAATACTTAAAAGCATTCTCAACACTTTTAATGTTTCCTGCATCATAGTCAATTATAGCTAGCATCAAATATCATCTCCCTGATAGGATATCGATCTCACTATTCTGACTTAGGCATAATTTTTTCTATTGTACCTGTAACTTCCATTATTCGTCTTGTGTACAATGTTTTTTCACTGATGCTGTTAATCTCATCAATATCCTGGATACTAAGTCCATATTCAGAAGCGAGCGTCGATTCGATATTAGCATACACGCTTTGGACTTCATTCGCAACCTCAAACTCCTCGGCTTCTGCAAGTATAGTATCCTTTGTATTCATACCCATGAGAAGAATATCAAGAGCCTCATCCTCCATTTTCATGGCTTTATAGTTATTGTATGAATCAAGATAATGCTGTGCACTGGTCATAACTCTCGCCTTATGGTACATCAATGAATTTTCTTCATTCAATTTCTTTCCATATAAAAGCTTATAGGCTGTTGCATAATCCTTATTTTCAAAAGCACTGTTTGCTCTTCCCATAAGAATCCTTCCGGGAAGAAGAATTGAAGGAAGACAACATAGTACACCAATACTGAATGCAAATAGCATTGAAATTGCAACCTTCTTAGGAGCAAGTGCTTTCTCCGGCTCACCATCATCCGGCTTTGGTTTCTTCTCCTTCTTGGGCTTTTCTTTCTTCGGAGGCTTCTCCTTCTTTGGTTTTGGCGGCTTTTCTTTCTTTGGTGGCTTCTCTTTTTTCTTTTTTTCTTTTTTAGCTTTTTTGCCTTCAGATGCAAGCTCATCTAAAACCTGCTGATTTTCATCCGTAAGACTAGCCAGCTCATCCTCAGCCGATTTTGGATTAAGATCTTCATCAGTCTGCGTCAGAACTCTAAAAAGTGTAGCAAGTAAGCGGAATATTATATTAGGTCCACCCTTTTTCTTCTTTTTCTTTCCGTCTTCAGAAGCTTCAGAAAGCTCGTCCTCACCTACGCGAAGTGAAAGCTCATCATAGTCTCCGCCGTTGTCATTAACTTCATCAGGATCAGGGATATCCTCGGATAATCCATTATCTTCAGGACCCTCTTCTCCCATTGCCTCCATCATATCTTCGGCACTTATTTCTTCCTCAGAGTTCGAACCTTCCTCAGAAGGAGCCTCATCTGTGCCCATATCATCCAGACTGATTTCTTCTGCAGCAGCACCTTCTTTTTCATCAATATGTGCTGTATTCTCCAAATCTTCAGCATCATCACTGGCAAGGCTGTTCATAATGGCATCCAAATCAGGCATCTCAACATCTGCCGGTTCGCTTCCGCCACCTTCTGCATCAGAAGAATCCCCTCCAAGATCTTCCAGCATACTGTCCAGATCCATTTCAGCACCGATATCGTCACTTCCCTCAATGGCTTCGTCACTGATTTCTTCTCCAGCTTCTTTAAGAAGATCATCGAGCTCCGCACTTACTTCATCAAAACTTATATCTGAATCATCATCCCCCGATTCATTATTATCATCACCCAGTGCCTCAGCAAAATCCGCAATGGCTTCTTCAAGCCCTTCACCGTCTGTCATTTCGGAAAGAGCTTCTTCAGGTGCAACCTCATTTTCTAAATCAATAGGCGCTTCTTCAAGAGATGCTTCATCTAGTGAAAAATCATCTACCGGTGCTTCCTCTGCTGGGCCTCCATCAAGTGATATTTCATCCACCGGTGCATCTTCTGCTGGGCCTCCATCAAGTGATATTTCATCCACCGGTGCATCTTCTGCTGGGCCTCCATCAAGTGATATTTCATCTAACGGAACTTCTTCAGCAGGAACTTTGCCATCTGCATCAGCAACTGCCTCTTCTGCAGGAACTTCACTACCTGCATCAGCAACTGTCTCTTCTACAGAAACTTCACTACCTGTATCTGCAACCGCCTCTTCTGCAGAAACTTCACTACCTGCATCAGCAACTACTTCTTCTGCAGTATCAGGATTAGCTTCCTCAGCTAAGTTTTCATCTACTACACCTGACATCTCTTCTATCGGAGCTTCTTCTAAAGTCTCTTCCGGGGTGTCCAACGCTGCACTTCCTTCCTCAGTGGATACTACATCTTCAGGCACAATTTCACCTCCTGTATCTACCAAAGCTTCTTCAGCTATATTGGTCGGTAATTCATCAGTTACTTCCCCCGGTACTTCCTCCATCATTTCAACCGGAATATCAGTTGTTGCCTCTTCCGGAATTTCCTCTGTTTGTCCCTCCTGTATCTCCTCACTTAATGCTTCTAAATTTTCTTCTAATATTTCCGGTTGTATTTCTTCCGGTGTCTCAAGCTGAATTTCTTCTAGTATTTCTGGTTGTAATTCCTCTGATAATTCCGGCTGAATTCCATCTAGTGCATCAGGCAATATTTCCTCTGATACTTCCGGTTGTATTCCTTCAGGCGCTTCCTGTTGTAGCTCTTCTGCCGCTTCTGACTGTACCTCTGCTAATGCGTCAGTATGCATTTCCTCTGGTGCTTCTGAATTTGCATCTTCTAATACATCGAGTTGTATATCTTCTAGATCTACAGATGCTTCAGGTTGTATTTCGTTTGGTGATTCCGGCAGAATTTCTTCTGATGCATCTTGTATCGGCTCACTCATTTCATCCGAAATGATTTCTCCAGATTCAGCCGGATTCTCAGCGATTAATTGATCCTGAACCTCTTCATTTAATGCTGCTGAACTATCATCTGCTAATTCAGCTTGCATATCCTCACTTAAAGCTGTCGGATCGTCACTGCCTAATTCAGCTTGCGCATTTTCACTTGATACTGCTGAACTATCATCTACTAATTCAGCTAGCATATCCTCACTTAAAGCTGTCGGATCGTCACTGCCTAATTCAGCTTGTACATCTTCATTTGATTCAACCTGGTTACTCTCTGTTGGTTCAGCTGAATTATCTTTTGATGATTCTGCAAACATTTCCTCAGTTAATTCAGCAATTTCATCTTCTGCTTCAGGAACCTTTCCATCAGAGCCAGTTGCATCTTCAGCATCATTCTGACCTGCATCATTGGTATCAAGCTCTTCACCATCAGCAAATATACCATCATCCAAAGTACTATCCATCAGCAATCCATCGGGAATTTGTATATCATCTAACGATAATTCAGGCTCCTCAGCTTTTGCTCCGCTTGCCCCATCATTTATTACGGCATTCAAAGCTGCTGTATCATCATCCATATTCACATTCGTATCTTCAATGCCATCCAACATCCCATCAAGATTGAGCATTTCATCAGATACTGTATTTTCAGATTCTGTAGTAGGAATTTCAAAATTGTCTCCTGCAGAATCTTTCACATCCATTTCACCAATATCTGCTATTTCTTCAGGTGCATGCAACATCTCATCAAGAATCTCTTCCGAAGATTCTTTTGCATCTGTTGGACTTGAATTAACCGTACTTTCTTCCTCTTCAATGAATACCTCTGGAGCAACCTCTAATAGAGATTCTGAAATATCTTCCGATGCTTCATGCTGTGCACTCTCTGAAATGTTTTTAGCTTCCAGATCATCTGTTTTACTTAGATTTGATAAGTCTGCAATATTTAAATCTGCTACATCATCATTATCTGTACCATTAATTTCATCCTTTAATTTATCAACATCCCCACCATCAAAAGACATTTCATCCAAAGAAGGTATTTCAGGTATCTCAACCATATTCTCTTTTGACGACTCATTAGATGCTTTCTCAGCTCCTATAGTTGGTTCGTTAGCAGCCGCTGCCTCTTCTGCAGTCGGTTCATTAGAAATCACTACCTCTTCTGCAGCTGGCTCATTAGCAGCCAATATTTCATCATTAATAGATGTTTCTTCATATGGAGACGGTATAGCTTTATTCTGAGCCTCAAGCTCCATAGCCTCCGCTTTGGCAATAGCTTCATCCAAAGCTATTTCATCAGCATCTTTCTCGTAATCATCCCCAACTTCGTCCCCTATTTTATATTTTGGCAACGTCATATCTATTGGCGCACTAATAGAATCAAGAACTGTTGACATTCCTGAATCAAGTAGTTCACCACTATCCATTTTGTTAAGTATTTCCCCAATTTCATTTAAATCACTGTTTTCAGAAGAATTACTTATTGCTGCATTCAATTCTTCACTTTCAGCAACTTTAGCAATTCCGGAATTAGTATCCTCTCTTAGAGATTTTAATAAATTGTCCAAATACTCTTCGTTTTTAGACTTCATGTTGCCTGCTCCCCTACAGTATGGCATTTACATATAAAATAATAAAAAGTCCATTTTTTATAAAACGAACTTATAAATCATTTACAAGCTCGACCTGGCTTAAAAAAGCTCACTAAGCCAGCTTGCATGACTCGCACCAGCCTTGAAAATACCTGGCTAAGTCCTCTGCTCAAAGAAAAATAACCTCCTTGTATGCCCTTCTTAAATTATAAAACTCCCTTCATTGTAGCAGTCATTGAAAATCGTTTTTCATAACTGAAGCAATAAAGGGAGTTATCTTTCACATCATATATCTTTATTTGGCATCGCCATCAGCATGAACAAGTTCATCAATCACAGCAACCAAATTACCGATTTCCGGCTTTGAAAGCTGCCTGTCGGCTCCTAAAGACTCTCCTTTTCTTCTCATTTCCTCATTAACCAGTGATGAGAAAATAATGAGAGGAATTTGTTTCGTCTCATCATCGCTCTTAACAAGTTTTGTAAGACGATGACCATCCATTATAGGCATCTCAATATCTGTAATTATGCACTTAACTTTATCAAGCTGTCCTCTATCCTTACAGCCTTTGATATAGTCATATGCCAGCTTACCATTTTCAAAATGTCTGACATTATCATATCCGGCCTTTTTAAGAGAATCTACGATCAGCTTATTAAGTAGTTGTGAATCCTCTGCCAGAACTATCGGTATCTCATTTCTGGTTCTTGTTCCGATGTCAGTAAGCTGAGCAACATTAAGACCTGTATTAGGATTGATATCAGAAACAATTTTCTCGAAATCAAGAATGATAATAAGTCGCTCTTCAAGCTTGATAATACCGGTTGAAATACTCTCTTCAGCTTTTGAAATAGTTGCGTTAGGTTTAATAATATCTGCCCATGAAACTCTATGAATTCCCACAACAGCATCTACATGAAATGCAATATCCAGCTTATTAAAGTTTGTGATTATAAAAAGTCCACCTGGTTTTGATGCACCTCTCTGTAAACAATTACGTAAATCAATTGCAGTTATCATCGTGTCGCGGGGCATAAATATGCCTTCAATACTGGGATGTGCGTTTGGAACAGGCGTGACTTCCTGATATACGATAATTTCTTTAATCTTTGCAACGTTTATTCCATAACAATGATCATCAATTCTAAACTCTAAGACCTCAAGTTCGTTTGTGCCATTTTCAAGCAAGATTTTTGATTCCATATTTTCACCTCACGCAATGAAAAAAAATGATACTGCAATCTCATAAAAAACAAACTAAAAACCGATTGAATATATGTTTAATATTCTAATTTAGTATAGCATATACTTTTGCAAAATAAATAGAAAAAATAAAAAAGACAGCCGAATTGACTGTCTTTTAAGAATCTGTTAATAAGTTTTTTATACATTTCAAAAATGGTTTCGATTATATACTCTTTTTCGTTTATACTTTTAGCAAATCCTTTAAACTTCAATATTTTTGAAGCTTTTGATATTAGAATTTAACATATAATCAGTACGTTGTCTTTATCCAGGCATCTGCCATTTCAGGCCACAATGCCACTTCAGGATAGGTCACATCAGGCCAATATTTTGCTTCGGAGAAATCTCTGATCAACTCTTCTCTTTTTTCATCTGATACTTCTACTAAATTATCCTTTACGGCTTGTACCGTATTAAATGTCTGCTCATAAGTATAAGGTTCACCAAATCTGTGATTTGCCCAATCCTCATCTGCTAAGCCAAGTCCATGATGTCCAAATGAAAAGACATGTAAAGTATGATTAACCCCGGCTTTTGTAAGTGCTTCATCGTACAAGTAGCTATTCTGTACAGGTACAAGATCATCTGTCGCAGTATGCCAAAGGAATGTAGGCGGAGTATTTTTAGTAACATTTTTTTCCAATGAAAAGTATTCAAGTTTATCAGGTTCCGCATCTTCACCTATAAGAGCATTAAAAGAATCTCTGTGGGCGAACTCCCCTGCTGTAATAACCGGATAACATAAAATAGCAGAATCAGGTCTATTGCTTATTTTATTCAACGTCTCATTCTCGTCAGACACATCATCAAAATGAACGCATACAGATCCACTCAAATGTGCCCCTGCTGAAAAGCCACATATTGTAATTTTATCTTCAAATATTCCATATTTTTCAGAATCCATTCTAATCAATCTGATTGCCCTTGATACATCCTTCATGGGCTGATCCATTAGAGGTTCTTTAAAAAGTATATTTGTGGTGTATGTAACTACGAAGGCGTTGTATCCCATTTTATAGAATTCTTTTGCAACTATTTCTCCTTCAGTTGGTGATACAACGCAATATCCGCCACCAGGTATAACAACCATACATGGATGCTTCTGCCCATCATTATGTAAATAGCTCACCATGTTTGGCTTAAATCCAAAAGCAAGCGGATATGTATATTCATTATCCTTCCATAAATCAATTCTCTCTTTTTTGAGGCTATGTGTACCTACCAGTTTCTCCATCCAAATCATGTTATACCAGGTATCGAATTTATACCCGCATTTATAAAATGTACCAATCTTTCTAAAACCAAGATGAGCATGGAAATTCTCACTATTTTTATCAAGATATTTATCTTCCTCAACAGGGTCACCGATACATGCATAAAGATTCTCTATTCCCATCTCTGAAAGTCTTACTTCCAAAGCATCATAAAGTAAACGACCATATCCTTTTTTCTTTACATCTTTGTCTATATAGACAGTAAGTTCACAGGACTTATCGTATGCTGCACGATCCTTAAATACTCCCGCATAGGCATATCCATAAATAATACCATCATCTTCCACCACTAAATATGGATATCTAGCTGTAATTCTCTTTATCCTTCCAACAAACTCATCAAGTGATGGCACTTCAGTCTCAAATGTAATTGCTGTATTAATTACATAAAAACTGTAAATCTCCAATAATCTTTCTGCATCTTCTACCTTAACATCCCTTATCTTAGTCATATCTGCACCCACTTTGCTTTTATTCATAAAACATTCATAAGTATATCAAATAATTATATTTTTACAACGTTAAAAATTTATACAAAAACCTGCTAACAAATGTCAATAGCGAAACGGCTTATTTTTAAGTGTTTTCAATTTCACCATTTTTAAGCATCACAAAAAGGCTGGATGAATAATTCCAGCCTTTTTATAGCTGTGGATACTTATTTGTAGACCGCGGTTACTCTTGCATAATATATACGTAGAAATTTATTCAATCCCGCTATTTTAGCGTGTTTTTTGCACTTTCCCTCATTTTCTTTCTTGATTATATAATTATATACAGCAGCATCTTTGGGCGCCGGATGACTCTTAAGTACCCTCATTACTTCATATCCTACTTTTCGTAAAGTTGATGACCCTCTCTTTGTCATCCTTCGATTTGTGCCCACAAATTGTCCTGACTCGTAAGGTGGTGGATCTATACCGGCACAAGCAATGAGAGCTTTTGCACTATGAAGTTTTCTTACATCTCCTATTTCTGCAATTAGTTTTGGCGCTAGCACATCTCCAACACCACCCATTTCTCTAACTGTAGAGTATTCTGGTAAGGACTTAGCAAGAACCTGCATTCGTGCTAATATAGTAGCCAAGGAGCTATCTATAGCCCTTAATACTGATACTGCTTCCTGTACTAACATTTTGGTCGATGGGGTACTGGAAGATAGTGTAGGAATGCCACCGGATGCTAATTCATAGACTTCTTCAGCTTTGGATATGCTCCGGTGAT
>NZ_AUJU01000007.1 GCF_000424385.1 Butyrivibrio sp. LC3010
TGGATGGCTTCCCGAGTGGCCAAAGGGGACAGACTGTAAATCTGCTGCAAATTGCTTCGGTGGTTCGAATCCACCGCCATCCATTCAATTAAATATCGCGGGGTGGAGCAGTCTGGAAGCTCGTCGGGCTCATAACCCGAAGGTCATAGGTTCAAATCCTGTCCCCGCTACTCAATTTGCCTAGATAGCTCAGTTGGTAGAGCAGAGGACTGAAAATCCTCGTGTCCTTGGTTCGATTCCGAGTCTAGGCATCTTTTTTATTAATTTATTTAGCAGTTCGCATTTATTTCAAGTTAGTTTTAATAGTTTAGTTATTGCCTGAGAAATATAGGACAAAGGTATCAAATATCGGAATAATTTTATTAGGTTTAAAGTTTTAGAATGAAAAAAAATATTTTATAGCATGCAAATTTATTATTTTTTTGTTGATATATCTATAAAACCCTTATAAAATTAAATTCGGATTTACTTAAAGGGGCGGTATTTTAAATGACTAGACAGGAAAAATTTGAAAGACATAAGAAAATCAGAGAATTACTTCATAAACATGGGAAGGAAATTCTTTCATCAAGATCTTTTATTTTATCACATGGGTTTATTCAACATGGAGACATGTCAGTATATGAACATAGCATAAATGTTGCTGATCGGGCATTACGTATAAATAGATTCTTACATGTAAAATGTAAAGAAAGAGAATTGGTACGAGGTGCACTTCTCCACGATTACTTCTTATACGATTGGCATAAGGATGGTAAGGATAAGGGTAATGTACATCCAAAATTGCATGGATTTTTTCATCCGGGAACGGCTCTAAAAAATGCTAGTAGGGATTTTGTATTGACACCTCGTGAGAAGGACATAATCAAGAAGCATATGTGGCCATTGACTATCGTTCCACCTCTTTGCAGGGAGGCATGGGTAGTAACCTTAGCTGATAAGTATTGCTCTACTATGGAGACACTCGGTCTTCATAAGGCTAAGATTAAAGTGAAATATATAGATATTCCTGAGCAAGATTAAATATAATAATCTCTATCAGGCTCTCTTTAGATGGGCTTGGTAGAGATTTTTTGTTGTTTTCTTATAATTTAAGACTGAAAAAATGGATGATACTTTATTACTTACAACAAGCTCCATTAGATGTCATTAAAACCATGCTAGGTCTAGTATAAGACCTGAAAATACGTTGACAAATATTCTGCCTAAAACAAAAAATAATATGAGGAGGGGATCAGGTCAAGATTTATGTCTAAACAAAAATCGATTTGACAAGATAACCAAGACAAGGCTTTTACTCAAAAAACAATATGATGGAGGTAACAAAGTCAAAATCTCTGCTGAAACCAAAATCAATTAGACACGGTAATTAAAACAAGATTTCTGTTCAAAAAAAATCCACTTGACGAGGTAACCAGGTCAAGTGGATTTTGTAACTTATGAATTCTTACTTATGTTATAAGTAAATAATATTAAAGCTTAGGGCCAGCAGCTACAAGAGCCTTACCAGCATCGTTGCCTTCATATTTCTTGAAGTTCTTTGTGAATCTCTCTGCAAGATCCTTAGCCTTAGCTTCCCATTCAGAAGCATCTGCATAAGTATCACGAGGATCAAGGATTGCAGGATCAACACCCGGAAGAGATGTAGGTACTTCGAAATCGAAGATCGGGATCTTCTTTGTCTCAGCCTTGTTTACATCGCCATTAAGGATTGCATCGATGATTCCACGAGTATCCTTGATGGAAATTCTCTTACCTGTGCCGTTCCAACCTGTGTTAACAAGGTATGCCTTAGCACCAGACTTCTGCATCTTCTTAACAAGTTCTTCACCGTACTTTGTAGGATGAAGCTCAAGGAATGCCTGGCCGAAGCAAGCTGAGAATGTAGGTGTGGGCTCTGTGATACCACGCTCTGTACCAGCAAGCTTAGCTGTGAATCCTGAAAGGAAGTAGTACTGTGTCTGCTCAGGTGTAAGAATTGATACAGGAGGAAGTACACCGAATGCATCAGCTGAAAGGAAGATAACATTCTTAGCGTCAGGACCTGCAGAAATCTTATTAACCTTCTGAACAATATTATCAATGTGGTTGATAGGATAAGAAACACGAGTATTCTCTGTAACGCTCTTATCATCAAAATCAATCTTACCATCATCAGCTACAGTAACGTTCTCAAGAAGAGCATCTCTCTTGATTGCGTTGTAGATGTCAGGTTCAGCATCCTTGTCGAGGCCGATAACCTTTGCATAGCAACCACCTTCAAAGTTGAATACACCGTTGTCATCCCAACCGTGCTCGTCATCACCGATAAGAAGTCTCTTAGGATCTGTTGAAAGAGTTGTCTTACCTGTTCCGGAAAGACCAAAGAAGATAGCAGTGTTCTTACCTTCCATATCTGTATTAGCTGAGCAGTGCATGGAAGCCATGCCCTTAAGAGGAAGGTAATAGTTCATCATAGAGAACATACCCTTCTTCATCTCTCCGCCGTACCATGTGTTAATAATAACCTGCTCACGGCTTGTGATATTGAAAGCTACGCAAGTCTCAGAATTAAGACCAAGCTCCTTATAGTTCTCAACCTTTGCCTTTGAAGCATTGTATACTACAAAATCAGGCTTGAAATCAGCGAGTTCTTCATCTGAAGGCTGGATGAACATGTTCTTAATGAAATGTGCCTGCCAAGCTACTTCAACGATGAAACGAACTGCCATGCGAGAATCTTTGTTTGCACCGCAGAATGCGTCAACAACGAAAAGTCTCTTATCGCAAAGCTCTTTCTTAGCGATTTCCTTAACTGTATTCCAAGTCTCTTCAGTCATAGGGTGGTTATCATTCTTATATTCTTCAGATGTCCACCAAACTGTATCCTTAGAGTTAGCATCCATAACGATGTATTTATCTTTAGGAGAACGTCCTGTATAGATACCAGTCATTACGTTAACGGCGCCAAGCTCAGTCTCCTGACCCTTTTCATAACCTGTAAGATCTGACTTCATTTCTTCTTCGTATAAAAGCTCATAAGAAGGGTTGTGAACAATCTCAGTTGTTCCGGTAATACCGTACTGTGTTAAATTGATTTCTGCCATTTCTTTAACTCCTTTTCTTTTTCTATTGTGATAGCTGATGTTAAGTAATAATCAGCTAAACGCCCATACACTACATTATACAATATTCTGTTAGAAAAATAACAAAAATAATAGAAATTTAACAAATACTTTAAAATATGGATAAAGTGATAGAAAACTTAAAAAACTTAAAACAGAGCAATTTATGAAGATACATTGGAAACTGAAATAGGTTATAATATTAGAATAGCGGAGAGTTTGTGAAAATTTTTCTCTTTTAATCTAAATCTTTAGGAATCTGCTCGCTATATGAACTATTTCTTCCGGGAGTTAATAAATGCTTGAACGAATTTCGAAATATCTGAAGCATCGACCTCTTCTAAGGAGGTGGCTTTTATTTGGGCTGATAATCATTCTTCTTACAGGCATTGGAATGATTTCTTCAGCTTTTTTTCTGGTACATGAATTATATACAAAAGAGAAAGATCTTCAGGAAAAACTGGTAAGAGAAAAGGCATCAGGAGTGGAAAGTGTTTGTGAGGAGGTTGTACTTGGCGCTCAAACTTTTATATCAAATAGTATGATCAAGGTGACTGCTAAAAGGCATGATGAGACAGTAGAAGACAGGATGAGAATATCTGAACTGTCAAAACTTATGGATGAGTATAGCGCAATTCACAAAACATTTGGAAAGATGTTCCTGTTTTTCCCGGGAGGCCGTCCTTCTGCGTTAACCATGGGGGAATTCATTTATCTTGATAAGGGGATTCATGTAATTTCTGGTCTGGATATTGATGCTGATATTAATAAAAAATTATTTGAAGATGATCTTTACAGCAAATTTAAAATTGTTGGAGTAAAAGATGACAAGCAACTTTATTACTCAATGTCTACACAGTATGCAGATTCATTTGATAATCAGGAAGCAGTACTATTAATTAAACTAGATAAAAATGAAATACGCGGTATCTTGAATGACGTACAAAAGGTGTATCTTGTTGCTGATGATGGAGATTATATTTCCTTTGGTGATGAGGAATATAGCGATGAGTTTATCTCAAAATGTTTTTCATCAGATGGGCAGAGCATAATAGATAAAAAACTCGTGTATTCCTATGAAATAGGAAAGTATGGACTTAAATTCGTTGCTGTTAATGATATAGAGACTGCAAGAGCTTCAATTCAACCTTTCATAATAGGTGTTATTGTATACGGATTCGGACTGCTATTACTTATCGGAATTGCACTGACTCATATGATGAGGGCTCAGTACAGGCCGATTGAATCCCTGATAGAGTTTATGGAAGATCATGATATGGGTGAGAATTCAGGGCAGAACGATGAATTTCAACGAATAGAGAGTTGGATAAGTAATGCAATTAATAGTCTTGAGGTGTCGGAAAATGAATTCAGGAAATTCAAGAGTGATAATGAAACAAGGCTTATCAAGTTACTTAATTATGGAGTTGATACAATTGAAGGTAATAATGAAGAAAACAGATATCTGGTCATAAGTTATGATATAGATAATCCTACTGATAAGCCGATGGAGCAAAAGGAAAGAGATCAGATATGGTTCATAATACACAATGTATCAGAGGAACTTATAGGAAAAGAGCATCTCTTGATTACGGGCGGTTTGGCTCATTGGTTCTATAATATAGTAATGCTTACCGGGGAAAATGATATATCATTTTCTGAACTGACCGAAAAGCTTAATACAGTATGCAGCTTTATTAGAGAGAAATTTGATATAGCTCTTGTTGCAAATGTTTCTGATATTCATCATGGAATTAATTCTATTCCCGCAGCAAACAGAGAATCCATGATTGTAAGAGAGTATAGAATTTATGTAGGTGTACTTAAAAATGTAGCATTTTATAAAGAATTGTCTCTTGATGATGATGGCAAAGCTACTCTTACAAGCTGGGATCAAATGGAACAGATCCAAAACATGTATCGAATGCATAGAGGAATTGAAGCCCAGAGTATGCTGGACGAAATTGTTAATGCAGCGGTAGAGAGCAGTAAAGATATAAATAATAATGAAGTATTGGAACATGAAAGTAACGGAAAGACTATCCAGCTTGTGGAGAAAGCAAGAGAATATGTGGATAAGCAGTTTTCAGATAAAGATATGAATGTTAACAGTGTTGCGAATGAACTTAATGTCAACAATTCATATCTTTCAAGAACATTTAAGCAGGTTTATGGTATTGGAATGCTTGAATATATAAATAATGTAAGACTCGAAAATGCTGAAGCACTGATGGAAAAGGGATGCACAGTTAAAGATGCAGCTGACAAGGTTGGATTTACTACGCCAAGACCACTAATCAGATGCTTTAGGGAAAAGCATGGGACAACTCCCGGAGATTATTATAAAAGTAAATAATTGAAACGGAGGCATCATAAGACTTCTCAGATGAAACAGATAAAATCATATATAAGCAATGTGGTTAAGTATCAGAGAGACAACATAATAAAGCTTGTAGGATGAAGTAAGCAAAAAGTGAATATGTAAAGTTAGGTAATCGATATTCGTGAGGGTTTCCTAAAGTTTGAAACAGACCAGGGGTTGTTAAATCTTTGGTCTGTTTTGATGTTGAGCAGGATACTTGGCGAGGTTTTTCACGAGCTTAGTGCGAGCCAGGCAAGTCCGCTTGACGAGGTATTATCGAATCTGGTGGACCATGTAGAGCAGGGCACGATTTCTGATAAAAAATGCAGGGAAAATGCCTAATTATTGCTATCTTTTTAGCTATTATTGTCTTTTTTTTGCAGATGTACCATTTTTTACTTTATGCCAAAAATCGTACATAAGAGTAAAAAAGAGGTTCTTTTGCCAAAAGTACTACAACAGTATACTTACAATAAATTTAGGGCTAAGGCCCGGGAGAGAACGGAGAAGAAGAGGAAAGGAAAAGGAGTTTATAAGTTATGGAGCAGGTAATGGGTAAAGAAAAACTTATATATTCTGAAAGAGGGCAGAATCGTAAAAAAGAAAAAAATGCTATTCCCTCTACAGGATATGTTGAGCATGCAGGGTTCGCGGGGTTTGTTCATAATTTGAAAACGGACATCACCAGAAACAAGGTTATATACATTATGTGTATACCAATAGTAGTCTGGTACATTATTTTTCATTATATTCCAATGGCAGGAATCATGATGGCATTTCAGAAATACACTCCTGCGCTTGGGATAACAGGAAGCCCCTGGGTGGGACTTGATAATTTTACAAGATTTTTTACAGGACCTTACTTTTTTAGATTACTTAGAAATACAGCAATGATAGGTGTCTTGGATGTAGTATTTGGTTTTCCTGCACCGATCATTTTTGCACTTCTTCTTAATGAGGTAAGAACAAAATTTTTCAAAAAGACAATTCAGACAGTATCTTATATGCCTTACTTCATATCAATGGTTGTTGTATGTGGACTTATAGTTGATTTCACACAGAGTGGGGGACTTATCTCTAATGTAATTGCAAAGCTTACACATACATCAGTACAGAATCTTTTAGCTGACCCGGCAAATTATTGGGCAATTCATATCGCATCAAATATTTGGCAGGGAATGGGATATGGATCAATTATCTATATAGCTGCTCTTTCAGGAGTAGATCAGCAGCTTTATGAGGCAGCAGTACTTGATGGAGCATCCAGATGGCAGAGATGCATCCATATTACAATACCTTCAATTTTACCGACAATTATGATCATGCTCATCTTGAGAATGGGATCACTACTGCAGGTAGGAGCAGATAAAATACTTCTTCTTTATACACCTGCAACTTATGAAACTGCAGATGTTATAAGTACTTATATTTATCGTTGTGGTCTTCAGCAGTATGATTACGGATTTTCAACAGCAGTTGGTTTGTTCAATTCAATAATTGGAACTACATTCCTTTTAGTAACTAACGCTATTTCAAAGAAATATACAGAATCAAGTTTATTCTGATAAAGAACATTAGATCAGTAAGAAAAATTTAAGTGGTCATTATAGAAACTATCTATATCATGACTTTGATTGGAGGATTCAAAATGGTAGTAAAAAAGACAATTGGTGATTGGATTTTTGATTCACTGAACTACTTGCTTCTTGCATTTATAGCATTCTTATGTGTGGTTCCGATTATCCATGTATGCTTTGCATCAATTTCAGAGCCGGCTCTGGTAGATAAGGCATCAAGTTTTATATTGTTGCCACTGGGTAAGCCTTCACTAAATGCTTACAAGATCATTATGAGGTATAAGAACATCTGGATTGGATATAGAAACACAATTTTTTATGTGATAATGCAGTGTCTTATCACAAGCGTACTTTCGGTAATTGCGGGATATATTACATCAAGAAAAAGATTCCGTTACAGAAATGCACTAATGATGTTTCTTGCTTTTACAATGCTTTTCAACGGTGGAATGATCCCTACATATATGGTAGTAAACAGGCTTGGACTTCTTAATACAAGAGCTGCACTTCTTATTCCTCAGGCGATGGGTGTTTTCTACATAATCATCATGAGAACAGCGATTCAGGCTATACCGGATTCTTTGGAAGAATCAGCAAGAATGGATGGTGCTGGTGAATTAACAATCATGTTCAATATTATTTTGCCTCTTTGTAAGGCGACTTTTGCGGTAATAATACTGTTTATCGCTGTAGGAAAGTGGAATGAATGGTTCTCAGCACTTTTGTATTTACCGACAGCAAGGGATAAATATCCTCTTCAGATGTTCATGAGAGAGATCCTTATTTCCGCACAGAACTCTACTAATTCTGTTACAGCAAATGCAGGTGACCTTATGGATAATGCTCAGATGTATAAGACGCTTGTTAAGTATGGTTCAATTGTAGTTTCAACACTTCCTATACTGATGATTTATCCTTTCTGCCAGAAATATTTTGTATCAGGTGTAATGGTTGGATCTGTAAAGGGATGACGCAACGAAAATCTAATATTTGATGAAAAAAGAAAACATTTTAAGTTAAAATATGAAAGAGAGGTTTATGTTTATGAAAAAGAAAGTATTAGCAATGATTCTGACAACAGCGATGCTTGTGGGAACCGTTACAGGATGCGGCAAAGGGGGAAGTGCCGCATCAGCAGAGTCAGCAGGAACTACTGCGGATGCAGCTACAGCAGATGCCGGAGAGTGGACATGGCCACTTTCTGAAAAGAAAGAACTTAGCATATGGATTGTCTGGAGTAATGATTATGTAGAAAATCCTAATGATCTGAAAGCAATCCAGAAGCTTGAGGAACTCACAAACGTTCATGTTAACTGGCAGGTAGTTGACGCAGCATCAGCTCAGGAACAGTTTGGACTTATGCTTGCATCAGGAGAATATCCGGATATCATTCGTGATTGCGGAACATACTATCCCGGTGGAACTGAAAAGGGAGTACAGGACGGCGTTCTTTTAGATCTCACAGAACTTTCTGAAAAATACATGCCTACATATACGGCACTTCGTAAGAGCAGCGAAGCTTTGGAAAAAGATACAGTTACTGATGAAGGCAAAATTGTTGGAACACGTACAATTGCATCATATTTTGGTGATGTAAGAGGTGAAAGAGTTTGGGCAGGTATGGCTCTTCGTGGTGACTGGTTAAAGGATCTTGGACTTGAAGTACCGAGAACCATAGATCAGTGGGAAACAGTTCTTACAGCTTTCAAAGAAAACTATCCTGATTGTGAAGCTCCTCTTATGATTGGTACAAATGGTTATGATTACTTTAGTCATTTCCTTTCAGCTTACGGAGTTCTTGGCGAATTCTATAAGGATGGCGATAAAGTAAAGTATGGTCCCCTGGAAGATGGATATAAACAGTGGCTTACACTTTTCCACGATTGGTATGAGAAAGGACTTATTGATCCTAACTTCATGACAAATGCAGCAGACATGATGAGCCCTGCAGACTATATGGGAACAGGTAAAGCAGGTGCAGGTATCGAACTTTGGGGATTCACAGCAGATGTACTTAAGCAGCAGGGTTACACAACAGATGAGGATTTCAATATCGTAGCTACATCATCACCTGTTCTTAAAGAAGGTGACACACCGGAAATCGGTTTTGCAACATCAGAAATCGTTAAGGAAGAGGTTGGTATTTCCACATCCTGTAAGGATCCCGAGCTTGCATGCAGATACCTTGATTTCTGGTATTCTAATGAAGCTATGATGCTTGATTCACTTGGTATTGAAGGCGAGTCTTACACAAAGGATGGTGACACATATCACCTTACAGATGCTATGCAGGCTATGGTTGATGAAGGAAAAGTTAATACTCTTTCAGAAGCTGTTTACACATACTCACTTGGAACATCTGATTTTGGTCTTTACAACTGGGGAATGTTTGATCCTATTTATGAAGGACAGGATGCGCTTAAAGCTTATGATGAGTTCGATAAGGACAAATTTGATTTAATGCTTCCAAGCTGCATGACAATGACAGATGCTGAGAATTCAGAATATGTAACACTTTATACAGATATTCAGACACTTGTTCAGGAAAATACTGTTAAGTTCATAACAGGTGAGCAGTCACTTGATCAGTATGACAGCTTTGTAGAGCAGTTAAAGACCTATAACATTGATCGCTGCATTGAACTTAAGCAGGCAGCTCTTGACAGATATAACGCACGCTAATAATCGGGGAACTTTAATAGTTGATATAATTCTTGAATCTCAGATTTAAGAATCATAGAAAAAAGTGAAGCGGTCAGTATTATACTTGACCGTTTCACCTTGTATATGGGATGGTAAATAATTATAAAGGGTAAAAATCCAAACACTTGAAGACAAATGACTAAAAGAATGGAGAAGGGATTATGAAATACTTTAAGCAGGATGAATCGACAATTGTAAGTACAAAAAAGGGAAAACTTCAGGGATATTTTTATGATGGCACCTATATTTTTAAGGGAGTACATTACGCAGAGGCTGAGCGTTTCTGCCAGCCAACAGAGGTTGAAGCCTGGGAAGGGGTAAAGGATGCAACAAGTTTTGGCATGGTCTGCCCTCTTATGCACCAGGATGTACCGAGAGGAGAATTGATGGTTCCTCATGCTTACTGGCCTCAGGATGAGCATTGCCAGAATCTGAATATCTGGTCAAAAAAGCTCTGTAAAAACGCAAAAATGCCTGTAATGGTATGGCTACATGGCGGCGGATTTTTTGCGGGATCATCAATAGAGCAGCTTTGCTATGACGGTGCAGCGATGGCTAAGGAAGGTGATGTGGTTGTAGTAACAATTAACCATAGACTGAACCTTCTTGGATATCTTGATCTTTCACCATTTGGAGAAAAGTATAAGAATTCCGGAAACTGCGGAAATGCGGATATGGTTGCAGCGCTTAAGTGGGTTAAGGAGAATATCGCTGAATTTGGCGGTGACCCTGAAAATGTAACTATCTTCGGACAGTCAGGCGGTGGAATGAAGGTTTCTTCACTTATGCAGACACCTGAAGCAGATGGACTTTTCCACAAGGGTATCATCATGAGTGGTGTTCTTGGAAAAGATTTCATGGATACGGGAAAAGGAGATGGAAAACCGATAGTTACGGCTATGCTTAAAGAACTCGGACTTAAGGAGGAAGGGGTTGATGAACTTCAAAAGCTTCCGTACGAAAGACTTGTTGAGGCATATGAAAAGGTAGCTCCCAAGATTAAAAAGCAGGGACTATATACAGGAATGTCTCCCATGATAAATGACTGGTACAAGGGAGAGCCTCAATTTGTAGGCTTTACAGAGAATGCTTCCAGGATTCCTCTTATGATAGGAAGTGTCTTTGGAGAGTTTGCTTTCATGCCGCTTGATTTTGACAAGACAACCATGTCAGAAGAAGAGATGAGTGAGAGAATAAAGAAAGTATATGGCGATAAGGCTGATGAACTTATTGAGAAATTCAGAAAAGCATATCCTGATAAGAAGATCATAGATCTTTTATCTTATGATTCAATATTCAGAGCACCTACAAAAGTGCTGATAGAAGAGGCAAGCAAGAGAACAGAGGCAAATACATATTCATATCTCTTTGCCCTTGAATTCCCTATTCAGCACAACAAACCAGCATGGCACTGCTCAGACATAGCATTTTTCTTCCATAATATTGATCTTGTGCCTGTAGCAAATGTACCGGGAGTATCAGACAAACTTCAGGAACAGATCTTTAAAGCAGTAATTAATTTTGCAAAAACAGGTGATCCTAATCATGAAGAGCTTCCTGTGTGGGATGCTTCAAAGCCCGGTGATGAGGCTACCATGATTTTTGACAGAACCTGTGAGGTCAGACACAATTTTGACAATGAACTTATTGATCTTCATAAATCTATTGTACCGAAGTTTGAATTTGGTGGAGATGTTGAGATCCAGCATTAAATTACATAATTATTTACAGAAAGAGGCTTGTTTTCAGGCCTCTTTTTGAGTAGAGCACTTAGTGAGGTTTTTCACGAGCTTAGTGCGAACCATACAAGTCCACTTAGAGAGGTATTGTCGAGCTTAGTGGAGCTTGTTTGAGTAGAGCACTTAGCGAGGTTTTTCACGAGCTTAGTGCGAACCATACAAGTCCACTTAGAGAGGTATTGTCGAGCTTAGTGGAGCTTGTTTGAGTAGAGCACTTAGCGAGGTTTTTTACGAGCTTAGTGCGAACCATGCGAATCTGCTTAAGGTGTTGCCAAGCTTGTTGTAGCATAAGGAGCGCAGGCGAATTATAATAAAAGCCTAAATGTATTTAAAAGAAAGGCAGTTAAATGGTCAATAAAAATCCTAAGTCTATTAAGAGCAGGCTGGATAGCTTAAATGGAAATGAGCTATATCCGTTTCATATGCCGGGACATAAGAGAAATCCTGATGCAACAGATATGGCAGGCTATATGGATATTGATATAACGGAGATTGATGATTTTGACAATCTTCATGATGCGGATGGAATTATACTTGAGGCTGAAAAGCGTGCAGCAAAGCTATATGGTGCTGATGAGACACATTTTCTTGTTAATGGGAGTACATCAGGCATTCTGGCAGCGGTGTCTGCGGCTGTTCCTGACGGAGGAAAGCTTCTTGCATCCAGAAATTCCCACAAGGCACTTTATCATGCGGCATATATAAGAAGATTAGAGCTTGAGTACTTAAAGCCGGGAAGGATACCTCTGGATAACGACAGAGCTCTATGGGGAAAAACTGATCCAGTCGAGGTATATGAAAAATTAAGAGATGACTCTGATATAAGTGCTGTATTTATAACATCTCCTACTTATGATGGAATATCGTCGGACATAAAGAAAATTGCACAGATATGCCATGAAAAGAACAGAATTCTGATAGTTGATGCGGCCCATGGTGCGCATTTCGGATTATATGAGGACTTCCTCGAAAGTGCAATTACACAGGGAGCGGATCTGGTAATCAATAGTGTTCATAAGACCCTTGCATCTATGACACAGACGGCTCTTATACATGTACAGGGCAATCTTGTTAACAGAGAAAGGTTAAGGAGATTCCTTAGGATTTATCAGTCAAGCAGCCCCTCATACGTATTAATGGCATCCATTGATTCAGCAATAGAAGACATCAGAGAGAGAGGCAATGTAGTTTTTAAGAAGCTTGTGTCATATAAAGAAAGAATTCTTGCTAAAACAGCTGATTGTAAAAAACTTTATGTTCCGGGGATAGATATTATTAATGATCCCTGTAAGATCCTTATCAGCGCTCGGGATGAAGCTATCACAGGGCAGCAGATATATGATATACTTCGATTAAAGTATAAGCTTCAACCTGAGATGGCAGGGGATCATTACGCTCTTTTGATAATTACAGGATATGACACCGAGGACGGTATTAATCGGCTTATTGATGCGATACTTGATCTGGACAAATGCCTATCCGATATAAGAAATGGAGACAATTTAAATATTGGCGAAGAACTCAAAGAGTCAGAAATATCCTGCGATACAGTATCTGAAAATGAGGGTATATGCCATGAAAGTGCTCCAAAAGGTTCAGAATTCTTCCAAGATATGCAGCATAAAAAGACGAACTCTGACATAGAGATACCTGAACTGTCTGAATTTCCGGTAGCTGAACTAACATTGCATAATGCCTGGGATGAGGTACAGAAAGATATTCTATTATCAGAGGCACAAGGGCGTATTTCAGGTGATTTTATTAATTTGTATCCGCCCGGAATTCCCCTTATAGCACCGGGAGAAGTTTTTTCTGAAAGACTTATTTTAAATATAGAAAAGTACATTAATGAAAAAATGAATATCCAGGGAATAAACATTAATGATAATGGAGACATATTCGTTAAGGTAATATGCCGTAGAGATAAATAATATAAATCGAAAGTTGTAAGAGTTGTTTATGGGAAAAATATTTGTGATCATGGGCAGAAGTTCATGTGGTAAGGATACGATATATAAAAATATACTTGAAAGAAAAATAGTTGATTTAAAAAATGTAATCATTTACACCACGAGACCAATGCGCGAAAAAGAACAGGATGGTGTTCAATATTATTTTTGCAATATAGATCGATATGAGGCATTTAAAAAGGACAAAAAGATTATTGAAGAAAGAACATATAACACCATGTATGGACCATGGCACTATTTTACTGTCGATGACGGCCAGATAGATCTTGAGGATGGGAATTATCTTATCATAGGAACTGTAGATATGTATGTTTCCATGAGAAAGTATTTTGGAAAAGAGAAGGTTGTTCCACTAATGATCAGTGCGACGGACGGAGTATTAATGCAAAGAGCTATGAGCAGAGAGCTTAAGCAGGAGGAACCAAAATACGATGAAATGTGCAGGCGTTTTTTGGCGGATAAGGCAGATTATTCTGATGAGAGGCTTAAACAGGCAGAAATAGACAGGACATTTGATAATAATTCTGATCTCATTGATTGTATCGAAGAGATCGAAAAATACATTATAGAAAATAGTTGATTTGGCATAACCATCCTAATTTAAGAGGTGCTTATGGATATCAGGATTGATAATGTTCAGCAAACTTCACAGGTGCAGCAGACAGGTGCCACTCAGGAGGCAAACGGAGATTTTAAGTTTACTCTTACCAGTAAAATAGAGGATTCTACTCTTGCAGAGCGCCTCAACATTATGATGCAGGATATTGTTCAGCAGGGAAAACAGATATCCAAAAAGAATGATATCAGGGATATGCAAAGATACAGGCTTTTAATTAAGGATTTTCTCAATGAGATAGTTACCAGATCCCATGCCTTTTCAAGAGAAAATTTTCTGGACAGACGCGGAAGACACAGAGTTTACGGAATAATAAGGCTTATAGATGAAAATCTTGATGATCTGGCGCAGGAGCTTGTAAAGGACGAGAAGGATAATATCAATATCCTGGCAAAGATAGGACAAATAGAAGGACTTTTGCTTGATATTTTTACATGATAAATGGAAACAGCATAAGTCATAGTACAACATACAGGGGAGGAATTTGCGCTGATGGCGCGTTTTTCAGATATAGTAGATCAGAACCAGATTAAAGAGCATATGCAAAATGCTCTGAGAACAGATAAAATATCCCATGCTTATATAATTTCCGGAGATTCCGGCAGCGGTAAAAAAATGATTGCAGGGGTCTTTGCCCGGACAATTTTGTGTGAGGATAAGCGGGAAATAGACGGTTATATAGAAAGCTGCGGTGAGTGTCATTCCTGCAAGCAGGCAGAAAGTGGATCACATCCGGATATAAGGATGGTCATACATGAAAAACCGACTTCTATTGGTGTAGATGAGATCAGGCAGCAGGTCTGTGATGATGTTTTTATAAAACCCTATTCAGACCATAAAATATATATAATTCCGGACGGAGAACTGATGACACAGCAGGCACAGAATGCTCTATTGAAAACACTGGAAGAACCGCCTGCATATGCTACGATTATTATACTTACTTCCAATATAGATGCATTTCTTCCGACCATTCTGAGCAGATGTATAGTATTCCCCATAAAACCTGTGAGAGATGATTTAATAACCAGGTTCCTTATGGAAAAGAAAAAGGTGGTTGACTATAAGGCACAACTTGCAGTTTCTTTTGCACAAGGGAATGTGGGAAAAGCTATTCTTTTAACTGAAAATGAAGATTTTGAACGTCTGAAAAACGGAGCAATCGATCTTATTTCAAGACTTGAAAGAATACAGATAAGTGAAATGACGGAACGTCTGCAGATGCTTTTGTCACCTCAGGAAGGATCTGACAAAAAAACAGATGTAATACTCATTAATAATTTTCTTGATGTACTGACTTTTTACGTGAGGGATATCCTTGTATATATGGCGGAGGGAAGCGCTGATCACTTGATTTTCGCGGATAAACTGTCGTATATTAGTAGTGTTACGGAAAAATGTTCTTATAAAGAAATTGATAATATGTTAAAGGCAATTGAAAGGGCAAGAGGCAGGATAAGAGCAAATGTTAATAACCTTATGTCCCTGGAGATGCTGATGCTTGATATAAAGGAGAATTTATAATTTATGACCAGAGTTATCGGCGTAAGATTCAGAACAGCCGGCAAGATCTATTATTTTGATCCGGGTAACTTTGATATAAAAAAGGGTGACCACGTTATTGTTGAGACCGCCAGAGGCGTAGAGTACGGAACGGTTCTCTCAGATCCCAGAGATGTGGATGACAGCGAGGTTACAAAGCCGCTCAAAGCTGTTTTAAGAATGGCTAATGAGAAGGATGATGAGCAGGAAAAAAGCAATAAAGTAAGAGAGAAGGAAGCCTTCAGAATCTGTAAGGAAAAGATCATAAAGCATGGTCTTGAGATGAAGCTTATAGATGCTGAATATACTTTTGATAATAATAAGGTACTTTTTTATTTTACCGCTGATGGAAGAATTGATTTCAGAGAGCTGGTCAAAGACCTTGCTTCAGAATTCAAGACAAGGATAGAGCTTAGACAGATTGGTGTTCGTGATGAGACGAAAATAATAGGTGGCTACGGAATTTGCGGTAGACCACTTTGTTGTCATTCATATCTTTCAGATTTTATACCTGTTTCCATTAAGATGGCTAAGGAGCAGAATCTATCACTTAATCCTACAAAAATATCCGGAGTTTGCGGACGACTTATGTGCTGCCTTAAAAATGAAGAGGATGTTTATGAGGAGCTTAATCGCAAAATGCCCGGAATTGGCGATATAGTTCGTACAAACGAAGACCTTGAGGGTGAGGTTGCAAGTGTAAATATTCTGAGGCAGACTGTAAGAATCCTTGTTGATGTTGATGATGAGAAGGAAGTTCACGAAGCCAATGTGGATGATCTTACAGTGGTAAGAAAGAAACAGAAGCATAAGCAGAATGCCTCTAGAGAGAAGGATGCTGATGAAGAGGCAGCAAAGGCACTTGAGCAGCAGGATAAAGACCAAAGCATCTCTGAGAAGCCTGGAAGAAACAGAAACCAGAATAATCAGGCTGGTTCAAATAATCAGAACAGACAGAACAACCAAAACAGGCAGAACAATCAGAATGCTCAGAATAATCAGGGGGCTGAAGGTAAAAAGGAAGATAATGTAAATCAGGCAGCAGCTAACAACAGTAATACTTCTTCAAATCAGACTAATAAAGAGCAGGCCGGTCAAAACAACAAAGAACAGAATGGCCAGAATAATAGAGAACGTGGTCAAAACGGTAAAGACCAAAACGGTCAGAATAGTAAGGAACAGGGCAGCCAGAATAGCAAAGAGCAGAATGGTCATGGCAACAGGGATCAAGGCAGCCAGAACAATAAAGAGCAGGGTGGTCATAATAACAGAGAGCAGGGTGGCCAGAATAGCAAAGAGCAAGGCAATCTGAGCAATAATGGTGACCAGAATAACAATCAGGGAAAAGGCCAGAAAAACTTCGATAAAAAGAATAATAAGAAGAGAAACTTCAATAAGAACAGGAACAGAAATAAAGATAGCAGAAATCGGGATGACAGAAACCAGGACAATAAGGGCCAGGACAACAGAAACCAGGATAAAAGAAATCAGGACAACAGAAGACAGAACCGTGAAGAGGGAGTAAATGGACAAGGCGGAAAACAGGAATGAACTCTTAAAGCCGGGAGAGAGGCTCGATGACCTGCAAAGAAACGGACTCATGATCATTCAGGATCCTGAGAGATTCTGTTTTGGAATGGATGCTGTTTTGCTTTCAGGATTTGCAAGTGCTTCTGATGGAGACAATGTTCTTGATCTTGGAACAGGGACGGGTATAATTCCCATTCTGATGTCTGCAAAAACAAAGGCTAAAAGTCTGGTTGGGCTTGAAATTCAAAAGGATAGTGCGGATATGGCTATGCGCAGCGTAAGGATCAATAACCTTGAAGAACGTGTGCGCATAGTACATGGCGATATAAAAGAGGCGGATAAGTTATTTGAACCTGCCTCTTTTGACGTTATAACGACCAATCCTCCGTATATGATAAAAGGGCATGGATTTACAAACCCCGATAATCCTAAGGCAATAGCCAGGCATGAAGTTCTTTGTGATCTTTCAGATGTCATGGTATGTGCGAAAAAACTACTCCGTCCCGGCGGTAGATTTTATATGGTGCACAGACCTTTCAGACTTGCAGAGATTTTTAAATGTATGTGTGAAAACCGGATTGAGCCTAAAAGAATCAGGATGATCCATCCATATATTGATAAGGAACCGAACATGGTACTTATTGAGGGGCTAAGGGACGGCAAACCAAGATTATCGGTGGAGCCACCACTTATAATATATGATGCTCCGGGGGAGTACTGCAGAGAGATTAAGGAAAATTACGGGTTTTAGAATCTTGCCTGACATGACAATGAGGTTAATGAATATGATAGAAAATAAAGATCAGGGTATGCTTTACCTTTGTGCTACTCCTATTGGAAATTTGAATGACATAACAGCCAGGGTTTTGGAGACGCTTAGCAATGTAGATATAATTGCTGCCGAGGACACCAGAAACAGTATAAAGCTTTTAAATCATTTCGATATCCATACAGAGATGACCAGCTATCATGAGTACAATAAGGTTGAAAAGGCAGAGTATCTGATTGATCTTATGCGTAGCGGCAAAGATATTGCACTGATTACGGATGCCGGAACACCTGCGATATCGGATCCCGGAGAGGTATTGGTGCGTATGTGCCACGAAGCAGGAATAAATGTGACTTCGCTTCCAGGTCCTGCAGCATGCATAACAGCGCTCACTCTTTCAGGACTTAACACCAGAAGGTTTGTTTTCGAAGGCTTTTTACCGGGACAGGATGATAAAAAAGAGAGAAGACGTATTCTGGACCTTTTAAAAGGTGAGCACCGAACAATAATAATGTATGAAGCGCCGCACCATCTGAAGGGAACCCTCAGGGATCTTGGAGAAGCACTGGGGGATAGAAAGCTTACTGTCTGCAGAGAGCTTACAAAGAAATTTGAAGAAGTTATGCCAACTACGATTGACGGGGCAATTTCCTATTACGAGGAGAACGAACCCAGAGGAGAGTACGTACTTGTTATTGAAGGCGTCAGTCTCCAGGAGATAGACAGAAGGCAGCAGGAAGAATGGTCGAAGATGAGCATCGAGGATCATATGGATTATTATGAGAAAAACGGTATGAGCCATAAAGATGCCATGAAGCAGGTTGCTGCTGACAGAGGCGTAGGAAAGCGCGAGATTTATCAGGCGCTTTTACAGAATAAGTGATTTAAGGACATAGGATGATTCAATTAAATAGTACGTTTATAATAGTATCAACGATTATAGCTGTTATAGCTCTGATCGCTCTGCTTACAGTTATAGTGATACTGATAAGAAGAAGAAAACCTCCTCTTATGGATGAACTTGAAGGACATGATTTTGAGTATTACTGTGCGGATCTGCTAAAAGAGAGTGGTTTTACGAATGTGAAGGTTACCAGAGGAAGCGGAGATTTTGGTGCGGATATTCTTGCGAATAAGGATGGCATAAGTTATGCGATTCAGTGCAAATGTTATGATAAACCAATAGGGGTAAAGGCTGTACAGGAGATTTATGCGGGGCGTGATTACTATGACTGCATGGTAGGTGCTGTCATGACAAATCAGTACTTCACTGATCCTGCTGCAGAGCTTGCGAGAAAACTTAAGATCATGCTCTGGGACAGAGATTATGTAGATAACATGGAAAATAAGACAAAATAGTAAAGGCTGACGCATATTTGCGCAGCTTTATTTGAAGCAATGGAGGAAACTTGGGAAGGTATTATCTGGCCTGACAGAGCCCTCGGTGGGTTTAATAAAAACTTTATCCTTTTTATATCGGATTTTTATTAATATCGGTTATGATTCTGTGTAGTTGAAGTATAGTTCTATCATTTAAACAATTCTATTATGTAGGAGGTAACGTAAATGAGGAAAATTCTTTCTGTACTTATGGCAACAACACTATTTTGTGCACTGACAATTACAGCTGGTGCTGCACCGCAGTGTCCTGACAGAATTGTACCCGGTGAGCTGGAGAACAATGCAGTTCTCGGCGCTGAATGGGTAGAGTCAGATACTTTCATTCCTGTTTCCACAGGCGTTGGCGATGTTAAGCGTAGTCGTGATGATGTAACCGGAATGACAGCAGTTATTACACATGTAAATCCTGTTTACACAGGAACTGCTCAGAAGATTGCAAGTAAGCTTGGAGCAAATATTGTTGGTGGTTTCCATATTGTACTGCCTACAGGACTTACTGAAGCAGGCGTTACATTTGATGTAAAGGAAGGCTTCACATTGCCTGAGAATCCTGTATTCATTTCTTTACATGGAAAAGTATTCTGCACACCTAAGATGATTAGAAGAATAAATGACAGAAAGTTTGTTATGATATTCAATGCTTCTGATACAGATTTCTATATGCTTGATGGTGGTTCACTTGCTCTTGACCAGCATACTTCATATAGAGACTTCTTCCAGAATCAGTAATAGTCATAAGACTTTTCTGGTGGAACTTGCTTAATTACAAGTGAGATTATAAAAAAGGGAACCGCAAATATGTCGGTTCCCTTTAAATAATTAATTATCTTATGCCATAGAGTAGTCTTGCCAGTTCTGAATCTTTGTCGAGAATGATGGTCTTTTCTCCTCCTTTTAAGGAGTTCTCAAGTGCATCAAGAGATCTCATAAAGTTGTAAAATTCTGCTTTTTCCGGAGTGTTATAGGCTGCAGAGAGAGTTTTCATATATTCAGCTTCTCCTTCACCCTGAAGGGCAGCAGCCTGCTTTTCTGCGTCAGCTTTCAAAATTGCTACGGTCTTATCGGTCTCGTTCTTTATTTTCTGAGCTTCAGCCTTTCCTTCTGCCTGATAAGATGCGGCGATATTGTTTCTTTCAGAAGTCATTCTTTCATATACAGCTGTTCTGTTATCATCAGGAAGATCAAGTGCTTTGATTTCGGCTGTGACAATCTGAACACCATAACTTTCCATATCTGCATTTGCGTCTTCTGTGATTATTTTTGTGAGTGCCTCACCTCTTGCTTCTATTACTTCATCCTGTGACATGGAAGAAATTGCCGTTTTTGTAGCGTTATAAACCGCAGCTTCGATTCGTTCCTGAGCTCTGGTATCCAGTGCGTTCAAGGTTTGAATGTACTTGATTGGATCTGTTACCTTCCACAGTACATAGGTGTCAGTTATCATTGACTTTTTATCCTTAGTGATTACGTCTGAAGCAGGTATATCATAAATATTTGTTTCTGCTCCGATGATCTGAGTATTCTGAACAAAAGGAGTAATAAACTTAAGTCCGGGTTCTGATTCAACTCTGACGATTTTACCAAACTGCCTTACTGCAACAAATTCCTTTTGGTGTACGGTATAGAATGCATTATTTGCAATTATGATAGCTGCGGCTAATATGACCAGGCCGAAGCTGCCAAATATCTTTTTCTTCATGTATGTTCCTCCAATTAATGTAAGTTCATATGGATAGTTTAATCAGTTTCTATAAAATTGTTTATTTTTATAGATCATGTCATGATATCAGTTTTCTTCTGAGTTCTCAGTAGCTGCAGAAGTTTCTTGTGAAGAATCATTATTTTCTGATACGGATGCACCGGCTATTCCCGCTGCTGCATCGCTAAAACTTTCAATTGGCATTATTTCCTGAGTTTTGCCATCAGTAATTATGAGTTTGGTATCAGGAAGCACATTCTCAATTGCCTCATAGAACATACGCTGCTTTGTTATAAGAGGATATTTGCTATATTCCTCATACATGCTGTTGAATTTTGCAACCTGACCTTCCGCCTCAGCAATACGTGAAGCTTTTTCTGCTTCTGCATTCTGTATGATACGGTCAGCTTCTGCTTCTGCAGCAGGAACCTGCTCGCTTTGATATTTCTTTGCGTTGTTCACGGCAGTTTCTTTGCCCTGTTTTGCAGTTTCAACAGCTTTGAATGCCTGCTTTATTTCATTCGTCGGCGGCTCTGCATCCTGAATTGAAAGGTTTACAGCAACAAGACCTACATCCTCTGTCTGGAGCTTCTTCTGAAGTTTTTCCTTCACATCAGCCTGAATCTGTCCTTTTGCAGTGGTGATGACTTCATCAACAGGATAATTAATTACTGTGGATCTGATACATGAGAGTGCCATGTTTTTCATTATGCTCTCAGGATCGCCTGTGTTGTAGTAATAAGCCACCGGATCACTAACCTTGTATTCAAGATAAAAGTCGATATCTACGAAATTGAAATCTGAAGTGATCATGATTCCTTCGTCTTCTACTGTGATATTCTGGCCATTGTTGTCTATTACGTAACCAATTCCAATGCCATGTGTGGTCATATCTACCTTATGAACTGCCTGGATAAATGGAATCTTAAAATACAACCCGGCGGAATTAGTGGCAACAACCTTGCCGAATTGGGTTACTATTGCCTGTTCCTGCTCGCTGACATTGTAGAATGATCCCATAGCGATAAACAGAACGAATATCCCGATTATGATCGGCAGGATCATTTTTCCGAATCCACTTGCCGTATCTTTTAGTTTACCTGACATATAGATGTCCTCCTCTTTTTGATGGTTTTTGTACCGTTAAGTTTTTGTCATTTAGAATACTATCATATATTGTGCAATATTTTTATAACAAATTGGGCAAAATGGGGATATCTAATTGGATGTTAAGGGAAATAAAAAGTTAAATTGGCAACTTGTACATATACAACTTTTAAAACTTGTACAAAATCACAATACAAATCCGGTTGACCATGGTGTACAACTTGGATATGATAAATAGGTAATTGTACGAAGGACTGCTGTTCAATCTAAAAAAAATTAAAGGCAGAAATTCCTTTCGGAGGGGAGAATTTGGCTAAATATCAGGAGGTCATAGACTGGATTCAGAAGCAGGTGAGCAGTGGAGCGCTGGCACCGGGAGACAAGATTCCGTCAGAGAATGATCTATGTATACAATTTAATATAAGCAGACAGACAGCCAGACATGCCATAGGGATTCTTGTTCAGGAGGGGATACTTACTGCTGAGCGTGGAAGCGGAACATATGTTACCGATGAAAGGGCAAGGAATGGTGAGCGTAGCAGAATTGCTGTAATTACAACTTATGTGGACAGCTATATTTTTCCCAGGACTATTCAGGGAATTGAGAATAAACTTCGTGAACTGGGATATTCCGTACAACTTTTTTTTACCAATAATTCATCTGTGCGAGAGCGGGAAATTCTGACTGAAATTGTTGAGAAGGATGAAGTTGCCGGAATAATTCTGGAACCTACAAGAAGTGCTTTGCCGACGCCGAACACGGATCTTTTAACGAAGATTTCAGGGATGAGGATTCCTATTCTTTTTATGAACAGCTATTATCCGGAGATGTCAAATAAATGGAATCCTGATGATACAAGGAAAATACCGCATGTTTCCATGAATGATGAAAAGAGTGCATATAAAGCTGTAAAAAGCCTTTTGGATAATGGGCACAGAAACATAGGGTGTGTTCTTAAGCTGGACGACAGGCAGGGACTTGACAGATACAGCGGATATCAGGAGGCAATTGCTGAGAAAGGTCTTTCACCGGAAGCGTCCAAAATAATCTGGCTTGATACAGAGGATTTAAAAAGGCAGGACCTGGTAAAGGATAAGATAAAGGAGAGATTATCGGGCTGTACAGCTGTATTTTGTTATAACGATGAGATGGCTGCTCTTGTCATGCAGATTTTGGATGAAAGCGGCATAAAGGTTCCGGAGGATATTTCACTTATCAGCATGGATGACTCGGACCTTGCGAAGCTGACCAGACCGCCGATAGATTCCATACCTCATCCCAAGGAGAAGCTTGGGGAGAGAGCGGCAGAAAATCTGGTAAGACTTATACATCATCCGGGATTTTCTGCAACCTATGAATTTGAGGAAGAAATCAGTGTCAGAGGATCGGTAAGAGCTATAGAACAGCTTTGAAAAATAAAAAAAGATAATAAGATAAGTAACTAAAGTTTATAGAGTTCGGAACCGTTCCGACCGATAGGGCAGGATTACAAAGTAATTGTGCCGGTAAAATAATAAGAGGAGAAAAGGAGAAGGTAATAACATGGGAAATGCAAAACAAGCGATTGCAGAAGGGAAAACTCTTTTAGGAATTGAATTCGGTTCAACCAGAATAAAGGCTGTCCTTACAGATATGGATAATAATCCTATCGCTCAGGGTTCACACAGCTGGGAGAACAGATTGGATAACGGAATATGGACATATACTCTTGAGGATATCTGGGGTGGACTTCAGGATTGCTACAGCAAGCTGGTAATTGATGTTGAACAGCAGTATGGAGAAAAGCTTAAAAAGATCGGAGCCATGGGATTTTCAGCAATGATGCATGGATACATGGCATTTGATAAGGAAGGGAATCTGCTGGTTCCTTTCAGAACCTGGAGAAATACCATCACAGAAAAAGCTTCAGACGAACTTACAGAATTGTTTGGATATCACATTCCCCAGCGTTGGAGTATAGCCCATCTTTATCAGGCAATGCTTAATGGAGAGGAGCATGTGGCAAAGGTTGATTTCTTTACAACACTTGCAGGCTATATTCATTGGCAGCTCACAGGGGAAAAGGTACTTGGCGTAGGCGATGCATCAGGTATGTTTCCGATTGATTCATCAACCTGTGATTACAACGACAAAATGGTTTCACAGTTTGACGAATTAACTGCAAAGAAGGGATATTCATTTAAACTCCGTGATATTCTTCCCAAATCACTTCCTGCAGGAGCAGAGGCAGGAAAACTCACAGCTGATGGAGCAAAATGTCTTGATCCTACAGGCACACTTGAGGCAGGAATCCCTGTATGCCCTCCTGAAGGAGATGCAGGTACTGGAATGGTTGCAACAAATTCTGTTGGAGTAAGAACCGGTAATATTTCAGCAGGAACATCTGTATTTTCAATGGTAGTTCTTGAGCATGACCTTTCAAAGGCATATCCGGAACTTGATCTTGTAACAACACCTTCAGGTGAACAGGTTGCAATGGTACACTGCAACAACTGCACATCTGACCTTAATGCTTATGTTGGTCTTTTCAGAGAGTTTGCAAAGGCTACAGGTTCAGATATTGATGATGACACACTTTATGGAACACTTTATCAAAAAGCCATGGAGGGAGATGCTGATTGTGGCGGACTCCTTGCTTACAACTATTTTTCCGGTGAGAGCATTACAGGATTCAATGAAGGAAGACCTTTGTTTGTAAGAAAGCCTGATGCAAAAATGAATCTTGCAAACTTTATGAGAACTCACCTTTATACAGCACTTGGTGCCCTTAAGGTAGGTAACGATATCCTTATGAAGGAGGAAAATGTTAAGGCAGATTTCTTCTTTGGACAGGGTGGATTTTTCAAGATTAGAGGAGTTGGTGACAGAGTTATGGCAGCAGCTCTCGATACACCTATTAAGCTCATGGAAACTGCCGGTGAAGGCGGCCCTTGGGGACAGGCAATTCTTGCAGGATTCATGCTTAATAAAGAAGATGGTGAGACTCTTGAACAGTACCTTAACAATAAGGTATTCAAGGAAGGCAAGGTTGAGACCTTTGAGCCTGTGGCTGAGGATGTAAAGGGCTTTGATAAGTTCATGGAGGACTATAAGGCTGGACTTAAGATAGAGAGAGCTGCAGTTGACAATCTTAAATAATGAATAAAAACATTTGTTTATAGGTGAGGAGAGAAAGATGCTTGAAGAATTAAAAAAGAAGGTCTATGAAGCAAATATCCTGCTTCCAAAATATGGCCTTGTAACCTTTACATGGGGAAATGTAAGTGAGATCGACAGAGAATCAGGACTTTTTGTAATTAAGCCCAGCGGCGTTGATTATGAGACAATGACTCCGGATGATATGGTTGTTATGGATCTTAATGGCAATAAGGTTGAGGGAAAACTTAATCCTTCTTCCGATACACCCACCCATGTGGAAATCTATAAGGCATTTAAAGAGGTTGGAGGTGTGGTACACACCCACTCATCATATGCTACAAGCTGGGCACAGGCAGGAAGATCAATACCGTGCTATGGAACAACTCACGCAGATTATTTTTACGGTGATATTCCCTGTGTAAGATGTCTTAATAAGGAAGAAATTGAAAATGCCTATGAGGAAAACACCGGCCATCTCATTGTAAATGAATTCAACAGAATGGGAAAAGACCCGGTAGCAGTTCCTGCTGTATTATGTAAAAACCATGGAGTATTTTCATGGGGCAAGGATGCACATGAAGCTGTGCACAACGCAGTAGTAACTGAGGAAGTGGCAAAGATGGCATACAGATGTGAGGTAATAAACCCCAGAGTTATGCCTGCTCCCCAGGAACTCCAGGACAAACACTACTACAGAAAACACGGCGCTAATGCATATTATGGACAAAAGTGAGTACTTGACGAGGCATTATCGAGTCTAGTACGAACTTTGTTCTGGCGAGCGAAGCGAGAGCAGAACTTCCGCCAGTATGGAACCAATGGGGTTTGGTACAAACATTCTCATGGCGAGCGAAGCGAGAGCAGAACTTCCACCAGTAAGAAACCAATGGGTTTTGGTACAAACATCCTCATGGCGAGCGAAGCGAGAGCAGAACTTCCACCAGTATGGAACCAATGGGTTTTGGTACAAACATTCTCATAGCGAGCGAAGCGAGAGCAGAACTTCCGCCAGCGAGGTGTTAGTGAATCTGGTAATAATTTAGTTAACAATATTTAATAACAACACCGCAAAAATGGAATAGTCAGATATTGCGATTTGTGTTACATTTTAACTGCGCTTATGGCGCGCCTCAAAAACGAGGAAAACTTCATATCAATTTAGAAAAGGAAGTGGAGGAATTATGACGAACAAAGAATTGCAGAAGATTGCAAACGAAGTCCGCAAGGGCATTGTCACAGCGGTTCATGCAGCAGGTGCAGGACACCCGGGCGGATCACTGTCAGCAGCAGATATCTATACATATCTGTATTTTGAAGAGATGAATATTGATCCTAAGGATCCGGTTAAGGCAGATCGTGATCGTTTTGTACTTTCAAAAGGACATACAGCACCGGGCCTTTATTCAGTAATGGCTCAGCGCGGATATTTCCCGGTAGAGGAGCTTAAGACTCTTCGTAAACTTGGATCAAGACTTCAGGGACATCCCAGCATGCAGTATCTTCCTGGCCTTGATATGTCTTCAGGTTCTCTTGGACAGGGCATTTCAGTTGCTTGTGGAATGGCACTTTCTGCAAAACTTGATAATAAAGATTTCAGAACATATACACTTTTAGGTGATGGTGAGATTGAGGAAGGACAGGTTTGGGAAGCAGCTATGTTTGCAGGCTTCAGAAAGCTTGATAATCTTGTTGTTATTGTTGATAACAACGGACTCCAGATCGATGGACCTGTTGATCAGGTTTGCTCACCTTATCCTATCGATAAAAAGTTTGAAGCATTTAACTTCCATGTAATCAACATTGATGCACATGATTTTGATGCTATCAGAGCTGCCTTCAAGGAAGCAAGAGAGACAAAGGGTCAGCCTACTGCAATCATTGCACACTCAATAAAGGGTAAGGGCGTATCCTTCATGGAGAATCAGGTTTCATGGCATGGTGTAGCACCTAATGACGAAGAATATGCAAAGGCTATGGAAGATCTTGAAAAGATCGGACAGGCTCTTGAAGCGTAAGTAGGAGGTTAAAATGAGCGAAGTTAAGAAGATAGCTACCAGAGACAGCTATGGTAAAGAACTTATAGAGCTTGCAAAGGTTAATGACAAAGTTGTTGTACTTGACGCCGACCTTGCAGCAGCAACAAGAACAGGCTGGTTTAAGAAGGAATTCCCTGATCGTCACATCGATTGCGGTATTGCAGAGTGTAACATGATGGGTATCGCAGCAGGTCTTGCAACAACAGGTAAGATTCCTTTTGTAAGTACATTTGCTATGTTTGCTACAGGACGTGCTTTTGAGCAGGTTCGTAATTCAATCGGATATCCTCATCTCAATGTAAAGATCGGCGGAACACATGCCGGAATCACAGTTGGTGAAGACGGTGCCAGCCATCAGTGCAACGAGGATCTTGCTCTTATGCGTACAATCCCCGGAATGGTAGTAATGTGTCCTGCAGATGATATCGAGGCAAGAGCTTGTGTTCGTGCAGCAGCTGAGCATGAAGGCCCTGTTTACATCCGTTTTGGTCGTGCAGCTTGCCCTGTAGTTAATGACAGACCTGATTACAAGTTTGAACTTGGTAAAGGAACAGTCCTTCGTGAAGGTACAGATGTCAGCATTATTGCTACAGGTATTGGTGTTGGATCTGCTCTTGAAGCAGCTGAAAAGCTTGCAGCAGATGGAATTAGCGCTGAGGTAGTAAATATCTGCACAATTAAGCCTATCGACAGAGAACTTGTTGTTGCAACAGCAAAGAAGACCGGTAAGGTTGTAACAGTTGAGGAGCACTCTGTAATCGGTGGCCTCGGCAGTGCTGTTTGTGATGTTCTTGCAGAAGAGTGTCCTACAGTAGTTAAGAAGATTGGTATGCAGGATCGTTATGGTGAATCCGGAAGTGCCGCAGATCTTGTAAAGAAATATGGTCTTGATGGTGAAGGCGTATACAATTCTGTTAAAGAATTCCTTAAGTAATTCTACTTTTTAAATGACATTGGTTTTTGATCATATATTGGCACTGCAATTATCTAAGGATAGACGATTGCAGTGTCAACGTGTTATAATATCCATCATTTGAGGTCGTTTCGAACGATAGGGCAGGATTACGAAGTAATCGTGTCGGTTCATTATATAAAAGGAGATGGAAATATGGATTTAATACCTAGCTTTTCAGTTGATCATACTAAGATTGTTCCAGGCATCTTTACCAGCAGAGTAGATGTTCTTGGAGATGAGAAGATTACAACTTATGACATAAGAGTTACAAAGCCCAATGTTGAGCCTGCTGTTGATGTAGCTTCAATGCACTCTCTTGAGCACATCATAGCTACATATTTAAGAAATGATGAAGAGTGGAAGGATCAGGTAATCTATTGGGGCCCTATGGGTTGCCTTACCGGATTTTACCTTATATTAAAGGGAAACCGCGAGCCTAAGGAGATTTATGATCTGCTTCTTGCAGCTTTCAGATCAGTTGAGGATGCAGATGAGGTTCCCGGTGCAACAGCAGAGAACTGCGGAAACTATCAGATGCACAATCTTGAGATTGCTAAGTGGCATGCCCGCAAATTTGCAGATTATCTTGCAAAAAATGCCGGTAAGTCTGAAATCTTTGAATATCCTAAGTCTGAGAGACTTGTAACTGAGGATGGCCGCCAGTTCTTTGATTCATAATTAATAGAAGCTTAAAGAGGATTTTGAGATGAATATCTTGGCACCATCAATTTTGTCTGCTGATTTTACAATACTTGGAAAGCAGATAAAAGAAACTGAGGAGGCAGGAGCAGGATATCTTCATTTTGATGTAATGGATGGTATATTTGTGCCTTCTATTTCCTTTGGACTTCCTGTTTTAAAGACTATTCGCAAAGCTTCCAATCAGATTTATGATGTACATTTAATGATTGAGGAACCAATCAGATATATCGAACAGTTTGCGGAAAGTGGTGCAGACATCATCACTTTTCATGTAGAAGCAGCGTCGGATCCAAGGGAAGTTATAGATAAAATACATAGTTGTGGAAAAAAGGCCGGAATGTCCATAAAACCAAAAACATCAGTTGATGCTCTAAAGCCGTATTTAAAGGATCTTGATATGGTCCTTATAATGACAGTTGAGCCGGGATTTGGTGGACAAAAATACATCGAAGAATGTACTGAAAAAATACGCAAAACAAGGGAAATGATAACAGATATGGGGCTTAATACCGATATTGAAATAGATGGAGGTGTTACCATAGATAATATCAATGTCCCTCTGGAGGCCGGTGCAAATGTAATTGTTGCCGGATCGGCGGTATTTAATGGGGATATAACAGAAAACACACGCAAATTGCTAGAAAAAATGTGAGTGTGTTGGCGTAAATATTTATTGCGCCTGATGATAAATTGTTAAAATATTTGTATGAAAAAATAAAGGGGAGAAGCATAAAGTATGCTTTTCTCCTTAATTTTTTCTAAACTTTCCCTTAATATCGAAATTCAATAATTTCAATATCGTATAATATTATTGTAATCTAGCCATTTTGTGAAAGTATGGGTGACAGCATGGCACATAATGTAAGAAATATATGCATAAATTGTGGAAGAATGTTTACTGCCAGAGAAAGTAATCATGCTTTCTGTTCGCTGGAATGCAAGAAAATGTACTCAAATCATTCAGGATACAGATGCAGAGATTGTAGAAATGCAGGTTGTAAAGTACGTAACGATTCTCTTGTGAATTCACCGCCTAACTGTGAAAATCTTGAGTTACACAAATCTTACAAGGTTCCAAGCGGAAAATAGTACATTGTTTAATATGTCTGAAAATTTCCAAGAATAAAAATATTATAATAAACGTAAAAAATAGTAATAAAGTTTCATAAATTGATACAAAAAAGCAATAATTAACTTGCAATTATCCGAAATAGCGTTATACTATTGTTTGGCTTTAGTTAAAGTTAAACAATGTGATGAAGAAAGGGGAACTATTTATGAAACTCAACAAACATGTAATGGCTATGAATTTAGCCGCAGTAATCGCTTTCGGTGCTGTTGCAGGCATCGTAGCACCTTCAGTAACAGGTGAAAGCGTTGTTTACGCTGCTGTATCTGATGGTGATGCAGCATCTAATGGTAATGCTGAAGATAAGAAGGCAGATGACAAGAAAGCAGATGATAAGAAGGCAACTGAAGATAAGGCTGCTGAAGAAAAAGCTGCTGCTGAAAAGGCTGCTGTAGAGGAAGCTTTCAAGACAGCTGGTAAAGAAGTAAAGGTTGCTGAAAATGATCCTGCTGCTGCAGATCTTAAGGACACAAAGCTTGTATCAAATGGTGATGGCACAGCTACATATGCAGCTGCTAATAAAGAAGCTGAGAAGGTAGTTATACCCGGATCATTTAAGGATGCTAATGGCAATGAGATCAAGATCACATCTATCGATCCTAAGGCATTTGAGGGTTCAAAGGCTAAGTCAATTGATGCTTCTGCTGTAGCACTTACAAAGCTTGTTTCTAAGCAGTTTGCTGGTGCTAAGAAGGCTACATCAATCAAGATAAATGGTAACCAGCTCAAAGCTAAGGACATCAGCACAAAGTTCTTAAAGGGCAACAAGAAACTTAAGAAGCTTACTGTAGTAGCTAAGAGCAGGCAGTTCAAGAAGATTAAGTCAAAGCTTCAGAAGGCTGCTAAGAAGACAGGCTACAAGAAGGGTACAAAGGTTAAGAGAGTTTCAAAGTAATTGAAACATAACCGAAATTATTACAGGCAGGGAGAAATCTCTGCCTGTTTTTAATTTCTTAGGAAATTCTTATTTTATTTAGAAAAAATATGTAATAAATCTCCTTGACATTTGACAATAACTGAGCTTGAAGGCATACTAGATAATAGACTCTATTTATATGTAGTTAGTGTAGAAAGGTCGAATTCATACAATGTATAAAAAGATGGATAGAAATGCACCATGCTGGTGCGGGAGCGGTAAGAAATATAAGGCTTGTCATGAAGCTTTTGATGAGAGAATAATAAGTCTTCAGAGAGAAGGGAAGATCGTTCCTAAAAGGTCTTTATTAAAGACTGAGACAGATATTGAAGGAATCAAGGCCAGCGCCAAGATTAACATGGCATGTCTTGATGAAGTTGGTGCCAGAATAAAGGCAGGCATGTCTACTCAGGATATCGATGATATAGTTGCTGATGTAACCAGGAAGATGGGTGGTATTCCGGCTCCTTTGAATTACGAAGGATTTCCTAAGAGCGTCTGCACTTCAATTAATGATATGGTTTGTCATGGAATACCATCTCCGGATGATATTTTACAGGACGGAGATATTATTAATGTAGATTGTTCTACTATATTAAATGGATATTTTTCAGACTCTTCACGAATGTTTTGCATAGGTGATGTGGATCCTGCATGGAAAAAGCTGGTTGACGTAACTAAAGAAGCTGTGGAGATAGGTGTTAAAAATGTAATTCCATGGACACCTCTCGGAGATATGGGAGATGCTGTACATCAGCATGCACTTAAAAACGGATACACAGTTGTACGTGAGATTGGCGGACACGGCTGCGGAAATGAATTCCATGAGGAGCCCTTTGTCAGCTTCGTAAGTAAGCCGGGTACAGAAATGATCATGGTTCCCGGTATGGTATTCACAATTGAGCCTATGATAAACATGGGAACAGATGAGATTTTTGTTGATGAAGAAAATGACTGGACAGTTTACACAGAGGATGGAGCACCTTCCGCTCAGTGGGAGGTAGAGGTCCTGGTTACTGAGACCGGTTGTGATATATTATGTTGGTAAGGAGACTTAAAGTAAATGCAGAATAAAGGAAAATATTACATTACTACTGCGATAGCCTATACTTCCGGTAAACCGCACATTGGAAACAGTTATGAAATTGTGCTTGCTGATGCTATTGCAAGATACAAGAGAAAAGATGGATATGATGTTCATTTCCAGACTGGATCTGATGAACACGGACAGAAGATTGAGACAAGAGCAATTGAGGCAGGTTGCAGCAGTCCTAAGGAATTTGTAGATGGTGTAGCAGGAACCATTAAGAGCCTTTGGGATATGATGGATACTTCCTATGACAGATTTATCCGAACAACAGATGAGGATCATGTACAACAGGTACAGAAAATATTCAAAAAGTTCTATGATCAGGGTGATATTTATAAGGGATCTTACAAAGGAATGTACTGTACAGAGTGTGAAGCGTTCTATACAGAGTCACAGCTTGTAGATGGAAAATGTCCTGAATGTGGAAGTGATGTACATCCTGCTGAGGAGGAAGCATACTTCTTTAAAATGAGTAAATATGCGCCTCAGCTTATTGAGCATATCAATTCACATCCTGAATTTATTCAGCCTGTTTCCAGAAAGAATGAAATGATGAACAATTTCCTTCTTCCGGGACTTCAGGATCTGTGTGTATCAAGAACCTCATTTAAATGGGGTATACCTGTAAGCTTTGATGAAAAGCATGTTGTATACGTTTGGCTTGATGCACTTACAAACTATATAACCGGAATTGGTTATGATGTTGATTCAAGCAGCGAAGACTATAAAAAGTGGTGGCCTGCAGATCTTCATCTTATAGGTAAAGATATTATCAGATTCCATACTATTTATTGGCCTATTTTCCTTCTTGCACTTGGTGAACCACTTCCTAAGCAGGTATTTGGTCATCCATGGCTCCTTCAGGGCGGTGAGAAGATGAGTAAGTCCAAGGGTAATGTAATTTACGCAGATGATCTTGTAAGCCTTTTTGGAGTTGATCCTGTAAAGTACTTTGTACTTCATGAAATGCCTTATGACAATGATGGTGTAATCACATGGGAGCTCATGGTTGAGCGCTATAACTCAGATCTTGCAAATACACTTGGTAATCTTGTAAACCGTACAATTGCTATGTCTAACAAGTATTTTGATGGTGTTGTTGCAGATAAGGGTGTTGAGGGAGGCGTAGATGCTGATCTTAAGACTGTATGCACAAGTGCATATGAGAAAGTTGAAAAGAAGATGGATGAGCTCAGGGTTGCTGATGCTCTTACAGAAATCTTCACAGTATTCAAGCGTTGCAATAAGTATATAGATGAGACTGAACCGTGGAATCTTGCAAAGGATGAGGCACAGTCAGACAGATTGGCTACTGTACTGTATAACCTTGTAGAAGGTATAACTATTGGTACAAGCCTTCTTGAGCCTTTTATGCCAAGGACAGCAGAGAAGATTTTCAATATGCTTAATACTGAAAGCCGTGATTTCGATACACTTTCTGAGTTTGGTAAGTATGTAAGCGGTACAAAGGTAACTGATGCTCCCGAGCAGACATTTGCGAGAAAGGATCTTAATGAGGTTCTTGCCGAAGCAGCTAAGATTACAGAAAAGCAGAAGGCTGACTTTATTGAGTCTCAGAAAAAGGCCAAGGAAAATCTCACAAAAGCAGGTATGCTCAAGGAAGCTAATGCAATTGTGATTGGTGGTGCAGAGGAGACAGATGAGTCTGTTAATGAGGCTGACGGAATTGATATTCCTGCAAAGGATGAGATCACATTTGATGACTTCATGAAGATGCAGTTCCAGGTTGGTGAGATCATTGCCTGCGAAGCAGTTCCGAAGTCAAAGAAGCTTCTTTGCTCACAGGTTAAGATTGGTAGCCAGACAAGACAGATTGTTTCTGGAATACGTAAATACTATTCTCCTGAGGAAATGGTAGGCAAAAAGGTTATGGTTCTTGTTAATCTTAAGCCTGCAAAGCTTGCCGGTGTACTGTCAGAAGGTATGCTTCTTTGCGCTGAAGATGCTGAGGGGAATCTTGCACTTATGACTCCTGAAAAGGCTATGCCTTCAGGCGCAGAAATTTGCTAATCAGATAATTATAAAGACGGATGTAGTGGAATAATCTGCTACATTCGTTTTTTTTATCTTACAGGAAAATCCTCCGGATTTCCTATAAGATAAAAACACTCCGTGAGGATGCGCACTCGCGCGATAGGAATATGTTGCTTGAAGCAACCGCGCTCGGCGCGAGAATTTTGCTAGCAAAATTCTTATTTTATTGGACAGGAAAATCCTCCGGATTTCTCACTCAAATATGTGTCAATATAACGAATTTACGATTTTTTTACAACTATGATTAGGATATTGTGGTAAAATTGAATAGGAGGAGACGGAATTATCATCCTCTTTTTGAAATATTATAGAATTGTCTGTTTTTAACATTAAATTTTGTGTATAGCACGGAGGGGTTATCATGGCACGTAAAGAGGAAATTACCTACAAATCCAGAGACAGAGAGACGACCATTCATGCAATAAGATGGATTCCTGATGAGAAGCCAATAGCTATTTTGCAGATTATTCATGGAATGCAGGAATATATAGACCGTTATGATGAATTTGCTAATTACATGGCAGGTAATGGTGTCCTTGTTATTGGAAATGATCATCTGGGACATGGCGACTCTGTTTCTACAAAAGTGCCATATGGTTATTTTTGCAAAAATGACCCCGCGACAGTTGTACTTAGGGACGCTCACAGGCTTAAGAAAATGACTCAGGAAGAATATCCTGAAATTCCGGTTGTTCTTATGGGACATAGCTTTGGATCCTTTGTTGCAAGGGAATATCTGACAAGATATGGAACAGGTATACAGGGAGCAATCATACAGGGAACAGGCTGGCAGTCTCCGGGAACCATTAAATCAGGAAAGACAATGTGTGCAATTCTTAGTGCTTTCTTTGGTGAAAAGCATCGTTCGAATTTTCTGAATAACATGGCTTTTAAAGCATACAACAGCAGGATTTCAAGCCCAAGAAGTAAGTTTGACTGGCTATCACACAATGAAGAGAGTGTAAAAAAATATGAAAATGATCCTAAGGACAATTTCGTATTTACCGTAAATGGCTTTGAAACCTTATTTGAGCTACTGTCAAGAGTTCAGGATACCGGAAAAATGGAGGATATTCCAAAGAAGCTTCCTATCCTTCTTACAGCTGGTAAGGAAGATCCCGTAGGTGAGTATGGTAAGGGGGTAGAGCATCTTTACAGCATTTGGAAGGATCAGATAGGACTTCAGAATCTCGAAATAAAATTATATGACGGAATGAGACACGAGCTTCAGCAGGAAATAGGAAGAGAGACTGTATTTGCTGATCAGCTTGCCTGGATAAAAAAGACAATACTTCTCTAAAATTTATAAAATGAAATGCATTTAGCGCTCAAGCATGTTATAGTAATGCTTGAGCGCTTTTTTTGAGCAGAGCACTTAGCGAGGTATTTCACGAGCTTAGTGCGAGCCATGGGTGAACACTTGACGAGGTACTATCGAGTCTAGTGAGAATCCCAAGAGCAGAGCACTTAGCGAGGTTCGTTGAGCTTAGTGCGAGCCATGCAATATAGTTTTATTTTTAGGAGAAGTATATTATGGGAAAATTATTTGATTTAGACAGTCCTATTATGAGAGCACTGAACAGGGTTGCGGATTTGATGATGTTGAATCTTGCAGTACTGCTGTTTGTCCTTATTCCGTTTACCGGAGGAGCATCACTTACAGCGATGCATTATGTTCTTCTTAAGATGGTAAGAGATGAAGAAACATATGTAATCAAGGGATTTTGGAAGTCATTTAAACAGAACTTTAAACAGGCAACAATACTTTGGTTAATTGTATTGGCTATTGCAGCTATAATCGGAGTTGATTTCCTGTGGATAAGAGCTAACACAACAGCAATTCCGGGAATATATATCTATATTATGTTAGGAATAACTTTAATTCTTTACATGATTTCACTCTATATATTCCCGCTTCAGTCCAGATTTGAGAATCCTATCAGAAACACACTTAAAAATGCATGTATGTTTTCGATTCTGGGACTGCCCAGAACAGTTGCGATGGGAGTTATTTCACTGATCCCGCTTCTGCTTTTGTATTTCTTTGATCTTCGCATTGTGCCGCTGCTTATTATGTTCGGATTCACAGGTCCTGCATATCTCATGGCACTTTTGTACAACAGACTTTTCAAAAGATTTGAGCCCAAGGTTGAAGAGGTTGATGAAGAAGAGAGAACAGATGATGACGATGAGGAGCTTCAGGCAGCTATTAAGCGTATGCAGGAAGCAAGAGACAGAAAGTAATCGCTGATATGACATAATTGACAAAGATAAATCGTGATATATAGGTAATCACGAGTGGGCTGAGCAAATTGCACACAAGAATTTATAAAATTTGTGCATATATTCCTAAAGATTTTATAAACAAAAAGTAAATAAGCAATTTTTACAACGATTGTTAAAATCTTTGTATAATACTTGCATAGCCAAAGCCCAGTGCTTTGGCTATACTTTTTTATGTCAGGGACAGATGTCCCACGTATTTGCTAAGAGGAGGAAAATTAAAATGGCAAGTTTAACACTTGAGAATGTTTGCAAAGTATATCCCAATGGGTTCGAAGCAGTAAAGAATTTCAATCTTGATATCCAGGATAAGGAGTTCATCATTTTCGTTGGACCTTCAGGATGTGGTAAGTCAACAACACTTCGTATGATCGCTGGTCTGGAGGATATCTCTTCCGGTACACTTAAAATCGGTGATCGCGTTGTTAACGATGTAGAGCCTAAGGACAGAGATATCGCGATGGTATTCCAGAACTACGCTCTGTATCCTCATATGACAGTATATGATAACATGGCATTTGGTCTTAAGCTTCGTAAGGTTCCGAAGGCTGAGATCGACAAGATGGTTAAGGACGCAGCTAAGATCCTTGATCTTACAAACCTTCTTGATCGTAAGCCGAAGGCTCTTTCCGGTGGTCAGAGACAGCGTGTTGCTATGGGTCGTGCTATCGTTCGTAATCCTAAGGTATTCCTTATGGATGAGCCTCTTTCAAACCTGGATGCTAAGCTCCGTGTTCAGATGAGAACTGAGATTGCTAAGCTTCACCAGAGACTTGGTACCACAATCATCTACGTTACACATGACCAGACAGAGGCTATGACACTTGGTACAAGAATCGTAGTTATGAAGGACGGTGTTGTTCAGCAGGTTGATACACCTCAGAACCTCTATGACAAGCCTACAAACCTTTTCGTTGCTGGATTCATGGGATCACCTCAGATGAACTTCCTTGATGCTGAAGTTGAAGTTGCTGGCGACAAGGCTTGCCTCAAGATTGCTGGTCAGTCTATCGAGCTTCCTCCGGCTAAGGCTAAGAAGGTTATCGAAGGCGGCTACGCTGGAAAGACAGTTACATTTGGTATCCGTCCTGAAGATGTTGATGATTCTGAGATGGTTGTTAGCACATCTAAGGCTGTATTCGAATCAACAATCAACGTATACGAGCTTCTTGGTGCAGAAGTTTATCTGTACTTTGATCTTGCAGGCTTCCCTGTAACAGCACGAGTTGATTCTCGTACAACAGCTCGTCCTGGCGATAAGGTTAAGTTCGCATTCGACGTTGAGAAGATTCACGTATTTGATAAAGAGACAGAGAAGGTTATCACAAACTAATTATATAAAGTAGTAATACTGTAGGGTGGAAGCTATTTAATAGCTTCCGCCTTTTTTTCTCATGAATTGTTTTTAAATTGCAAACTCTTTAAATATATTCTAGAATTGAGTTATACTATAGATTCCGTATGATTTTCCTGATTATTTAGTGAGAATTTATTGGGGTATTTTGATAGAAGAGGAAGGCACATATGATAACATCACAGATTATTCAAAATAGTATTGATGAGCTCTCGGCGATCACAAGGGTTCAGCTCAGCGTAATGGACTTAAAGGGGAGAGTTGTTGCAGCAACTGCAGAAGCGCCTACCTTTGATATGGAGTTTATATCTGATTTTGCAAATTCGCCGGTAGATTCACAGGTCATCGGAGGAATGCACCTGCTGAAAATTCTGGATGAGGGAGAACTGGTTTATGTTCTTCTCGCTGCCGGTAATGGAGAAGATGCATACATGGTTGGAAAAATTTGTGTCAGCCAGCTGCAGAATCTGATTGTAGCATACAAAGAAAAATATGACAGAAATAACTTTTTCCAAAATCTGTTATTAGATAATTTGCTGCTTATTGATATATATAATAGGGCAAAAAAGCTGAGAATAGATGTGACTATTCCCAGAGTCATCATACTTGTCGAGACAAGAGCTGAGAGAGACAGCGGTGCTGCGGAGCTTCTTGGCAGTATGTTTACATCCCAGAATGGGGACTATGTCACGGCTGTGGATGAGACAAGTGTAATTCTGGTAAAATCTCTCAAGGCGGGAGAAAAATACGAAGAAATTGAAAGTATTGCGACAACTATCGTGGATATGATGAACACCGAGGCGATGCTTGATGTAAGAGTATCCTATGGTACAATTGTCAGCGAACTTAAGGATCTGAGCAAGTCCTATAAAGAAGCTAAGATGGCCCTTGATGTAGGAAAAATATTCTATGCTGAAAAGCATGTGATAGCTTACAATACACTTGGAATAGGAAGGCTTATTTATCAGCTCCCTATAAACCTGTGCAGAATCTTTATTGATGAGATATTCGGAGGACGTGAGATACCTGAGAATCTCGACGAAGAAACACTTAATACAATAAACAAATTCTTTGAGAATAACCTTAATGTATCAGAAACTTCGAGACAGCTTTTTGTACATAGAAATACCCTGGTATATAGAATTGAAAAGCTTGAAAAAACTACCGGGCTTGATATAAGAACATTTGATGAGGCGCTGACATTTAAAATTGCGCTGATGGTTATAAGTTATATGAAATATGTAGATTCAAATCAGTTTTAAAAAGTGGGGCTTCTTTTATAAGAGCCCCACTCTATTAATCTAGAAGATTACCTGATATGAAATTTGATGGATTGTCAGGCGTTCTTGGCCAAATCAGCGGTTTGTTTTACAAGATCCTGAAGGGTGTAGCTGTTGACATAGTCGTTAACAACACGGTCAAGTCCGACCCAGAACTCAATAGTTGGGCATTCGTTGACTTTAGGACATAAAACTTCCTCACCCTGTATGCAACCTATCGGTGCAAGATCACCTTCCATAATTCTCAGGACATCACCTATGCAAATCTCTGAGGGTGCCTTGGCAAGTCTGTGTCCGCCGTTATTACCGCGCATGCTTTGTAAAAAACCTGCTTTGCCCAAAGGGGAAACGATCTGTTCCAAATATTTAACTGTGAGATTTTGTCTTGCAGATATGTCCTTTAATGATATGTATTCACCTGTGTTGTGAAGTGCAAGATCAATTAGTACCCTGAGTGCATATCTGCCTTTTGTTGATATTTTCATATAATACTTAGAACCGACTTATAAGATGTAAGGGTCGGTATTTTCCTTTCAAGTAGTTATAGATTTATGTTTTTCTAAGGAAAAACAGGAATCTATAGGTTTTTGTTTTTCTTCAGAAATTCAATAATCTATAATAACAAAAATACTAGTAAATTGGTAGGGTTTAAATAAATGAGAGATTATCCTGAATTAAAAGTAAAAACTCCGGAGGAGCGCCTTGATGAGAAATACATGAGAGCAGCCCTTAAGCAGGCAAGAAAAGCAATTGATATCGGAGAAGTGCCGATAGGATGCGTAATAGTATATGAAGGAAAAATTATAGGCAGAGGTTATAACCGCAGAAATACTGATAAATCAGTGCTCTGTCATGCGGAAATAACTGCCATAAAAAAGGCTTGCAAGAAAATAGGCGACTGGAGACTTGAAGACTGTACACTTTATGTAACCCTGGAGCCCTGTCAGATGTGTGCCGGTGCCATAGTTCAGTCAAGAATTCCCAGATTGGTTATGGGGGCAAGCAGTCCTAAATCAGGCTGCGGCGGAACTGTCCTTAATATACTTGAAAATCCGGAATTTAATCATCAGGTGGATGTGTCCAGAGGCGTCCTTGAAAATGACTGCAGCGATATATTAAAGGAATTTTTTACTGAGCTTAGGAAAAGGAATAAGGCTGAAAAGGAAGCAAGAAAAGAAGCTGAGAGATTACAGGCAGAGGCTGAGAGTACTGATGATGAATGAAATGATGAACAAGTGTATGCTTTGTCCCAGAAAATGCGGTGTAAACCGGTTGGAGAACGAACTTGGGTATTGCGGGCAAGGTGCAACTCTTACAGCTGCAAGGGCATACCTTCACGCCTGGGAGGAGCCGTGCATTTCCGGAGAGAATGGATCCGGGACTGTATTTTTTTCAGGCTGCAATATGAGATGTGTCTTTTGCCAAAATGCTGAGATAGCAAAGGGAGATGTAGCGAAGGCGATATCTTCAGAAAGACTTGCAGAGATTTTTCTTGAGTTACAGGAGAAGAAGGCGTCAAACATCAATCTTGTGACTCCGACACATTTTGTGCCGCTGATAATACCTGCAATTGAGAGTGCAAAACGGCAGGGGCTTATCATCCCTGTTTTATACAATACAAGTGCTTATGAAAATGTGGAAACTCTTAAGATGCTGGAAGGGTTAATTGATATATATCTTCCTGATTGCAAGTATTATTATGATGATCTTGCAGTTAAATACAGTAATGCTGCAGGCTATTTTGATATTTCCATAAAAGCAATTGAAGAGATGCTAAGGCAGGTTGGAGAACCGGAATTTTTTAATGACGGAGTAATCCCTAGAGCTGATAAAGGGGCATTTTACGAGGAAAAACATGTTCTAACCGCAGCAGAGTACAACGAATATATTGAAAATGCAGAGGATGATTACCTTGGACCTCTTATGAAAAAAGGCGTCATAATAAGACACCTGATGCTTCCGGGATGTCTTGAAGATTCAAAGAAGGTTATAGAAGAACTTCTGACAAGATTTGGAGACAAAGTATACCTTAGTGTTATGAATCAGTTTACGCCTCATGGGGATCTTGGTCGATTTCCGGAGTTGATGCAGGGTGTAAAGACTTCTGATTATGACGAACTTATCGACTATGCGATAGATCTTGGAATCGAGAATGGATTTTTCCAGGGGGAGGGAACCGACTCTGAGAGCTTTATACCTGCCTTTGATTTCGAGGGACTTTAAAATAAATATCCAGTGCTGCTGTCACCAAATAAGTTGACTTTATTACTTGTCTAAATTGTCCTCTGCTGCGTTGTCGTCAATCGCCGTACCGCCCGGTACGACTCATTCCTCCGCCTTGCAGAAGAACAATTTATACTTCGTAAAAAGTCGAGGTATTTAATGAAAGCAGCACTATAGTGTAGCTGATTCTTATTTTATCTAAATAATATAGTCGGGAAAATTCTTAGAGCTCATTTATCAGAGCATAATTCACAATTAAAAAGTAAATATTTAACCACATATGTGCAAAAGGTAAGAAATGTGCTTGATAAGGTAAAAGATTTACATTCAATATTCACAAAGGATTGTTTATATTTATTTTAGAAATTAAAAAGATTCACACAATACTTACAAGAATATTTCTTAAATTATTGGAAATTTTAAATGCTTTCCAAGTTTTCATTTAAAAACTTACCTGACAATGATTTTCACTTCAAATTCAAGATATTAAATTTTATTTTTCAATAAAGAAGGCACCACAATGAGAATTACAAAGAGCATTAGAAAGTTAGCAACCGTAATGGCAATGCTTGCTGCAGTAATGACAATAGCAACAGGTTGCGGAAAAAAAACAGAGAGCTGGGCCTACTCCCATGAGCCTGACAAAGAGACTATTGCACTTTACGATAACGGCAAAGCTGTCTATAAGGGAAAAGAGTATAAATATACAAAGGATGATTCCTGCATAACCCTTACCGATAAAGAAAAGAAGGAGATAAAGCTTCGCTACATTAAAGATGGCGATTCCATGACATTGTACGAGAAATCCGTATACAAGCTGAGTTCTGAAGAGGACCATGATGGAATAGTAGGTACATGGATTCAGGACAATGGATGGTCTTATGTTTTTACAAAAGATGGGGAATTTAGTGAAGAGGGTATCTTTTTTGGACATTATAGCGTAGATGAGAAGGAAAACTGCATTAAGCTCATGTATAACGATCCGATTGAAGATGCATATTTATATTACACACTGAATGATGATGAACTTATAATCGATTATCCATGGCCAATGACTGCCATAAACCCGGACAACTGATGTCAATGCATATGGATTATAAGAGGGGTATTTATCTGATTACTAACATGCCGGATAAACGGGGTTTACCATGATCCAAAGCACATTTGTGCTTGAGATAGTAAAGTTAATTGCAGGAAACTGCACAAAAAAGAAGGAGAGGTATGTTATGAAAATGAAACGTGTTGTTTCAATGTTGCTTACGAGTGTTATGACATTATCACTCGTTGGTTGCGGGGGAAGCCAGAGTGCACCGGCTACAGATACTGCATCTGAGTCAGCACCGGCAGCAACTGAAGAAAAAAGCACAGAGAGTACTGAGGCAGCAGAGGCTGACAGTACTACAGAAGAAGCACAGGCTACATCTGATGCCGGTGATGGCGAAGCTATCGATCTGACAATGTGGTGCATTGCTACAGAGAGTGATTCAAACCGTCATTCTTATGAAGCTGCTATCGCAGATATGGCAGAGAAGTATCCTAATGTCAATTTCACATGGGAGGCTTTTGAAAACCAGTCTTACAAGACCAAGATCAAGGCTGCTGTTGCTGCAGACGAAATGCCTGACATCTTCTTTACATGGTCATGTGCATTCCTTGGTGATTTCGTTGAAGCCGGAAAGGTTTACTGCCTGGATGACACTTATGAAAATTATAAGAGCGAGCTTCCCGAAGTTATGATGGGCAACTCCACATATGACGGAAAACACTATGGTGTGCCGCTTACTATGAACATTGTTGGTCTTTTCGCAAACATGGAGCTTCTGAAGGAAGCAGGATATGAAGAGATCCCCGGAACATATGATGAATTCATTGCTTGCTGTGATGCTCTTAAGGAAAAAGGAATCATTCCTTTTGGCTGTGCAGGAAAAGAAACATGGTGTGTAACAGAGTATCTTGAGTCTGTAATTGAGAAGAGCGCAGGCGCTGATACACTTAATGACATCTTTGCAGGAAAAGCAACATGGAATAATCAGGATGTAGCAGATGCTGTTGATACTTTCCAGAAGCTTGTAAACAATGGCTATTTTGATCCTTCAGGAATCGGCCTTACAAATGACGAAGTTAAGAATAACTTCATGGCAGGAAAATATGCATTCTATATGAATGGTACATGGAACTGCGCAGACTTTGCAGCTAATGAAGAGTTCTTCCCTAAGGTAAAGGTTGGCGAATTCCCTGTAATCAACGCTGATAAGGCTAAGCTTGGCCAGCTTATCGGTGGACCTTCTGATACACTTGCTGTTGCAGCATCTTCACCTCACGCAAAGGAAGCAGCAGAGTACGCATTTGAACTTGGTAAGCTTATCTGCCACTATGGCTACCTTGATGGTTGCGGACTTCCTGCTTGGACACCTTACGGCGATACAAGTTCTGTAAACGAACTTACACAGACAGTTGCAGGTATCGTAGCTGATGCTGATACAATGGTACTCTTTGGTGATACAGCTATGAATGCTGATTCAGCTAATACATATCTTTCATATGTAGATCAGGTTTACGGATGCCTTCTTGATGGCAAACAGTTTATAGAGGGACTTTCAAAAGATATTCAGTAATAAAAACAAATAAGTCAGTGTAGACTTTATGGTCCTCCGTGACTTCTAAATAATCAGAAGACAGGGAGGACCATTTTTCGCAAAAGCACTACCAATTATATGGGAAGGTTTGTGTATGAATAAGCATGATATAAAAAAGGGATTAACCATTTTTGTTTTTCTCCTTCCGGGATTACTTCTGTTTGTGAGTATTTTGATTGCTCCGATAGCCGTGTCTGTTTACAGAAGTTTGTATGACTGGAATGGTTTTTCTGAGGGAACTTTTATAGGATTTGATAACTATATAGAACTATTCACCAACGGGTCCATCAAATTTATAACATCCTTGAAAAACTCGTTGATACTGGCATTTTTCTCCGTGTTTGTACAGCTGCCGTTTGCATTGTTTCTGGCACTTTTGCTCGGCAGAAGAGAGAGTAGAAAAGAAAGAATTTATCTGAGCATTTTCTTTATGCCAGTTTTGATCTCAACTGTGGTTATTGGTCAGCTTTGGCTTAAAATATATAATCCGGATTATGGTCTTTTGAACAGATTTCTGGATTTGGTAAAACTTGGGGATTTAAAGCATGTATGGGTAGGAGATGTAAAAACAGCCCTTGGAAGTGTAATTGTTCCCACAGTATGGCAGTATATCGGATATCACATGCTGCTTATGTATGCAGGAGTAAAGGGCGTTGATACAGATCTTAGAGAAGCTGCAATGCTGGATGGTGCTACAAAGTGGCAGGTTGACAGATATGTGGTAATACCGATCATCAAACCCATTATCAGAGTCAGCGTTATCTTTGCGGTAACCGGATCTCTTAAAACCTATGACCTGGTAAGAATACTTACTGAAGGTGGTCCGTTCCAATCCACAGAAGTGCCCAGTACACTTTTGGAAAATATGTTGTTCCTAAGGAACAGATATGGAATGGGCAGTACGATTTCAGTTATGTTGATAATTATGTGCTTTGCCTTTGCACTTCTTATAAGCGCAGCATTTAAAGAGAAGGAAGATTGATATGGAAAGCAATTCGATTAAGGAAACAAACCCTGCTTTTAAGGTTATTACAAATATATTTTTAGCAATATGGGCCATAATAAACTTATTTCCTATATACTTTATGTTTACTTTTTCACTCAAATCAAATGACGAGATTTTTGGTGAAAATGTGATCGGACTTCCCAAAAAATGGCTGTGGTCAAACTTCACAACTGCTATGGGAACAGGAAATATGGGACTGTATTTCTTTAACAGTCTGCTTGTTACAACAATCGCAATTGCAATCTCTATTATGGCTGCGATGATGGCAACCTATGCGATTACCAGAATCAGATGGAAGGGAAGTAAGCTGACAAATGCATTTTTTATGCTGGGGCTCACTATACCTATTCAGGCATCGATTGTACCGGTATATGTAGTATTGTCAAAGCTTCATTGGTTAAATAAGTATTCAACCCTCATAATTCCTTATGCTGCCTTTGCGCTTTCAATGGCAATACTTATCTGTACCGGATTTATGTCTGAGATACCGTATGCACTGGATGAAGCCGCAAGAATAGATGGCTGTGGATTGTTTGGAACATTCTTCAGAATCATTCTTCCTCTTATGAAACCGGCTGTTTCAACCGTAGGCGTTTATTCTTACCTTCAGTGCTGGAATGAGTTCATGTTTGCCAACGTCTTCATATCTGATTCTGTGCATAGGACATTGCCGGTTGGTATCAAGGCTTTGTCAGGACAGCATACCACGGAATGGGGACCTATCGGAGCTGCGCTTGTTATAGCGACGTTCCCGACACTTATTGTCTATATCTTCCTTAGCAAAAAGATTCAGGCAAGCTTTATTGCAGGTGCTGTTAAGGGATGATAAATGGTTTATAATAGAATAGTTAGTTATTTAAAGACACTAAGCTTTGCAATATAAAGCTTAGTGTACTTGTGCATTAGGGGAAAATATGAACCGTCCGGGGAGTCTGTCTCGAATAAATAAAGATAAAGAATCACTGTCTCTTAGTCTAAAGAAGCTTATCTATGGGATAGTTTTTCTTGTTATTGCTTCGTTTGTTATATCCATGTATATAGTCACCGAAAGAGAGAGAAGGGATTATGGCATACGGGATACGGACAACGTTCTGAAAACTCTTTCAAGTAATGTCAGCTCAGACATAGAAAAATATAAATCCCTTTCGAGACTCATTATGATTGAGTCCAGAGTCGTTGATTTTCTTCGTGCAAGTGAACCAAGCGTAGATATAGGAATGATAAATGATGCCAGATACGGAATCATGGATATTCTGAACGCTACGGAGGGCGTTGATTCTGTGATGATCTTCAGGGAAGATATGATCATGGTGGCAACAAACAGGTTTACTTATAAATATGATTATGAGCTTATGAACAGTGATTCCTGGCGGAAGGATATAAATGACGGAAATGGTGGGGCTGTCGTGTCACTCAACAGTAATGGAGTGGCTGCGAAGTCAGACGGAAGACCTGTTGTGACGATAGGAAGAGAGATCAATGATATAGACACTCAGAAAAGAACCGGACTTTTGATGATGAACATATCCACCAGCGTTTTTGAGAGAATGCTGCTTAGACTTGGATATAACGACATCTGTATAATGGGTGTCGACGGCACTTATCTTGCGGGAAACTATGAATACAGTGAGTACTTTGGACCTGATTTTATAAATGAAAAAATAGAGTACAAAGATATAATCCTTGGAGGAGAGGAAGCCTTACTTGCAGGGTGTACCGTAAAGGATCTTCCAATAGTGATTCTGAGAGTGTCTCCATATGGAAAGGAAGGTATTCCGTTCAGGATTTTGTTTGTTCTCTTGTTTTTGCTTGTGGTATTGACTGTTCTTGCTATATTTGTAGGCGTTTTTATAAGAAAAAATATAACCGATCCGATTTTTGGATTATCTGCAGCAATGGAGAGAAACAAGAAATCTGGTGTGCTTAAAAAGATTGAGGTTCAAGTTCCGTACAGTGAGTTTGGCATGCTCGAGGATGATTATAATAGTATGATCGATCATGTAAATGAACTGTTTGACAAGCTTGTGGAGAAAGAAAAGACCTTGCAGAAAGCAGAGATGAGAGTCTTGCAGGAGCAGATAAAGCCTCACTTTTTATATAATTCGATAGAAACCATAGGATTTATGGCACTGGATTCAGGGGCAGAGAGTGTACATGATGCTCTTGAGACATTGGGAAGCTTTTACAGAAACTTCCTCAGTAAAGGTGGAAGAGAGATACCGCTTGAGAGGGAGGTTCAAATTGTGAAAGATTATTTATCGCTTCAGAAATTGCGATATGGAGATATTCTGGAGGATGAATATGACATAGATGAGGATACGTTGTCGTTTATTGTACCTAAACTGATACTTCAGCCTTTGGTTGAAAACTGTATATATCATGGGATACGCATGAAGGGAGAAAAGGGTACAATAAAAGTATCGGCAAAGCTCATAGACGGGGAACTGCATCTGACAATAAAAGATACAGGGGTAGGTATGGATGCAGATAAGATAGAGAGCATTTTGTCAGCAAAGGGTGCTACCAATGATCAGAACACAGAGAGCTTTGGTCTGTGGGGCACAATTGAGAGAATCAGGTTTTATACCGGCAGAGAGGATGTAGTAAGAATCAGAAGTGAGATTGGGGAATACACTGAGATTGAAATTTTGATCCCCAATACGCTTTAGGGGTGGTTGTATGTACAGAGTTATGATTATAGATGATGAAGAATCCGCAAGGAAGCTTATGAGAGCAGCAATAGATTACAAAAGCCTTGATATGGAGGTTGTCGGAGAGGCGGCAAGCGGAATTGAGGCCATAAATATTATTGATGACATAAGACCGGATATTGCTTTTGTGGATATTTCCATGCCCTTTATGGACGGGATAGAATTCACAGAAACAGCCACGAAGCGCTATCCAAATCTGATAATAATCATAATGACTGCAATTGATAAGTTTGAATATGCCAGAAAATGTGTAAGTCTGCCTGTATTTGACTACATGCTTAAGCCTATGGTCCGCGCAGAGGTAACAAAGGTTTTGGAGAAGGTAAAGGATAAGCTGGACAGTGAAGGAAACAGAGCATCTGATTTTGAAGAAAATGAAGAGGAGCTTATTCCTGAGGAGACAGATTCCACAGAGCTTATAAAGAAATATGTGAAGGAAAATATCACTGACTCCACACTTAATCTTGCTTTTGTGGCACAGAATTTTGGCTTTAGCGCCAGCTATCTTTCAAGGAAATTCAAACAGGATACCGGGAAAAATTTTGCAAAGTATCTGAATGATCTTCGAATGAAAAAAGCTATCAAATATGCAGAACTTGGCTACAAGATGTATCAGACTGCAGCGAAGGTCGGAATACCTGACCCTAATTATTTTGGCAGATGCTTTAAGAAATATGTGGGAATGAGTTATTCGGATTATGTAATTGAAAAATGCCAGGTTGACAAGTAAGTGACAACTGCGTATTATAAACAAATGACGGTCCTGTAACGGGTGCACGCTCGTGTGGGATTGGGTCTTATGCAATGAGAGCCTGCGAACCGTGTCAGGTCGGGAACGAAGCAGCACTAAGCGGAATCTCTCATGTGTTGTAAGGTCGCCTGATTTCACCTTGCGTGTGTCCATTACAGGACCGTATTTTTACATTTTCTTTGCAGCAAGAATTTCTTATTTTGCACACCAATACATGTTTCTGAATTCTGTAGGTGTACATCCCTTGATGATTTTGAACATTCTGATAAATGATGACAAAGACGGAAATCCGCAGTTTAACGCAACATCCGTAACTGAATTACTGGGATCGGTTAAAAAGGTTTCAGCTTTTGCTATACGCTTCTGATTGACATACTTATAGAAGGAAACATTGGTGAATTGTTTAAACCTTCTTGAAAAGTAGAATTTACTAAAGCCGCTTTTGTCAGCAATCTCATCAAGGCTTAAGTCTTCGGAGCAGTGATCCTGAATATAATCACATATCTCCAGGAATTTTCCAAAGTATTCGTCGCCGCGCTGGTATTCCATAAAGTTGGAGTTCTCACGCTTATCGACATAGTTCTTCCCTATTAGTGACAAAAATGCCAAAAGTTTGCAGAAAATATCAACCTCCGAGAAGGAATCATTTTTGCTGTAGATTTCGTTTATCTCAAGAAGCAGAGATTTTGCATGGTCATGTATTTGAGGATACTCCTCAGGGGTCACTATGGTATAAGGTGACATGAGATTAATCAGTCCGTCTATCTCATGCATAAATCTAAGTTCGGTAGTGTCGGGCTGAAAAATTATACGCTTTCCGATTTCGGGAGCTTTGATTGAATGAATACATCCGGGACAGATGATGATAATATCTTCCTCGCGCAAAACAATATCTTCACCTGCACAGTTTAAATAATAAAGATTGCTGGTGGGCATGATGATTTCTATTGCAGCATGCCAATGTGCAGGATAATCCTCATACTCATTGTTGTTATAAAGCTTTACTGATGTACTTTGGTTGAAATTAACAGTTTCAATTAGTCCGTTTAATGTTTCAATCATAGCTTCTCTCCGAAAAATAAACGTCAACATGGTCACAAATTGCGTTAGCAATATTTGCTAATAACTAATAAAATTCTATTACAAAATGGTGCCTGCGCGACAATCAAATGTTGCCTTGTAATTGCTAAATGTTGCGATTTAACTTAATTTTATTGTGAATTATTTACAATAGTTCCACCCAAATAAAATTGAGATTCGACAAAGTGTGCATTTTGGACAAAATATAGAGAGCAATTATTTATAACCAACAAACAATTATTGAAAAGATGATTCTATTTGTATGTGTTATTTTATGCTAAGAGAATTTTATAGACATTATTGCATGAACGAAGTCAGAAAAAATGTTCAGGAATTTGTATGATCATAATCAAAGGACTAAGTGATTAGAGGAGTATTTATGAGTAAAGAGAGAGAACCCTTAGTAACAAATATTTTTACTGCAGATCCTTCTGCACATGTATTTAATGGAAGAATATATGTATATCCGTCACATGATGTTCCGCATAATGGAGAGGATAATGATAACGGAGATGAGTATCAGATGGAAGACTACCATATTCTTTCCATGGATAAGATCGGCGGTGAAGTAACAGACCATGGCGTAGCACTTAGCATGCACGATGTTCCGTGGGTAAGAGATCAGATGTGGGCACCTGATGCGGTTTTCACAAATGATAAATATTATCTGGTATTTCCGGCAAGAGACAAGGAAGGAAATTTCAGACTTGGTATTGCTGTAAGTGATAAGCCTGAGGGTCCCTTCAAGCCTGAGGAGGACTGCATCGAGGGAAGCTTTAGTATTGATCCCTGCTCATTTAAGGATGATGATGGCAAAGTATATGTATACTTTGGTGGTCTTTGGGGCGGTCAGCTTGAAAAGTACAGAACCGGTAAGTTTGATCCTGAAGGAACAGAGCCTGAAAAGGACGAACCGGCAGTTTGCCCTAAATGTGCGCTTATGACAGAGGATATGAAAGCTTTTGCAGAAAAGCCCGTAGATATTCAGATACTTGATGAAAACGGAAAGCCTCTGCTTGCAGGTGATGAGGATCGCAGATATTTTGAGGGTCCCTGGATGCACAAATTTAATGGGAAGTATTATTTTTCATATTCTACAGGTACAACACACTATCTTTGCTATGCAGAGAGTGATTCCCCTTATGGACCATTTACTTATAAGGGACGTATCATGGAGCCTGTAATAGGCTGGACTACACATCACTCAATAGTTGAGGTTGATGGTGAGTGGTATCTGTTCTACCATGATGCTGAGTTTTCAGGTGGTATAAATCACAGAAGATGCGTAAAGTATACAAAGCTCAATATCGCAGCTGATGGAACGATAGAGACAATTCATCCCTATGATCACAAAGAAGCCTGAGAACAAAATGAAATAAAGCGGGAAATATTCTATGAAATAATAAGCCCTGTCTGATACGGTTTCGGAATTTAATAAATAACATAAAAAAGCCATGACAAAAAAATTTCACTTTGTCATGGCTTATTTTGTAATTAAGTTGTGTTTTTGGCGAGGCTCTTTACGAGCCTTGTAGAGCAAATAATTGATTGTAAATACTTTAGTTTTCTACATTTGTCATATCGAGACCACTCATCTGATCAAGAAGCTTCATCTTTGTGTCATAAAGTCTTCTTGAAAGGTCCACATGAACCTCGTGAGGGTTGAAAAGACGTCTTGTCTCATCCCAAAGAGTATCCTGTTCCTTGAGGCAGTATTCACGGATATCCATTGTCTTTGGAGATGTGTATACACATTCACCGTTTTTAAAGATGGGTACCATGATCTCACGAAGAGTAAAGCTGCCTGCAGGGAGAAGTGTCTTCTTCCAGGGTTCCTGAGGATCGAAGATAAGAAGCTGTTTATCCTCGGTAAAGGTCTCGTTTTCAAGACATATGAGATCTGCTTTAAGTTTGCCGCTGGCTTTTTCATATATTCTGTAGATTTTTTTGTTTCCCGGATTTGTAACCTTCTCAGAGTTCTCGGATAATTTGATTTTGGGAATGAATTCTCCGTCCTCGCTCTTTATAGCCGCAAGCTTATACACGCCACCGAAGGATGGATTGTCCTTGGCAGTGATGAGGTGGGTTCCTACACCCCAGGAAGTGATTGCAGCACCCTGAGTTTTAAGGGAAGAGATAAGGTACTCATCAAGGTCGTTTGAAGCAGAAATAACGGCATCAGGGAAACCGGCTTCATCCAGCATTTTCCTTGCCTTTTTGGAAAGGTATGCAAGGTCGCCGCTATCAAGTCTTATGCCATAGAAGGAAAGGTCTATGCCTTCTTCTTTCATCTCTTTAAATACACGGATAGCGTTGGGAACACCTGAATTTAAGGTGTCATATGTATCAACAAGAAGAATACAAGCTGAAGGATAAAGTTTGGCGTAGGTCTTAAATGCTGTGTATTCATCAGGGAAACTCATGATCCAGCTGTGAGCGTGGGTTCCCTTAACAGGTATATCAAAAAGCTGACCACAAAGAACGTTACTTGTTCCTATACATCCGCCGATTACGGCAGCTCTGGCACCATAGGTTCCTGCATCGGGACCCTGGGCGCGTCTTAAACCAAATTCCATTATGCCGTCACCCTGGGCTGCATAACAGATTCGTGCTGCCTTGGTGGCTATAAGGGACTGATGATTGATGATGTTGAGAATTGCAGTTTCTACAAGCTGCGCTTCCATTATGGGCGCGATAACTTTTACCAGGGGTTCTCTGGGGAAAATAAGTGTGCCTTCCGGAATAGAGTAGATGTCTCCACTAAACTTAAAGTCTCTTAAGTAGTCGAGGAAATCTTCATCAAATATTCCTACGCTCCTTAAGTAATTGATGTCCTCTTCATCAAAATGCAGCTCTTTAATATAATTTATGAGCTGTTCAAGGCCTGCCATGATTGAATAACCGCCACCAAAGGGATTATTTCTGAAAAACGCATCAAAAATAACGGTTTCGTTCTGGGATTTGTTCTTGAAATATCCCTGCATCATAGTCAGTTCGTAGAGGTCGGTTAATAGTGTCAGATTTTGTCTGTCCATATAAAGTACCTTCTTCTTAAATGTGTATTTTTTTAAAAAAGCTTCAAAAACAATAATACCACAAATAATCGGTAAATATTATGCAAAATACGCAAAATAGGAAGGCCGAAGAAGCGCTCAGTGTCATTGTTTTTTAGTTCATCTTATTATAAAATGGAAACGATTAATTTTTTAAACAATATCATTAAAATAGAGATAATTTTGATTTATGGGATGGACAGGTAGTTATGGGAGAGTACGATAAAATTTATAATGCCGGAAATAAAATATTAAAAGAAGTAACTAAGGCGGTTGAAACCGGTGATTATAACAATCTTAGTGCTTCACTTAAGGATGCGGTTAATACTGCAAAAGCTAATTCTTCACAGAATTTCAGAGGAACTGCTTCAGCTACAAGAACCGTCCGTTATGCAGGTGCTGCAAGAAGAACCCCCTTTTTTACGAGAAAAGTAAGTTTTAATACAGGTGTGGGGAAGATTGTACTTGGTGTACTGGGAGCTTCATTTTTCGGACTTTCAGCGCTTGGAATGATGATGGATGCAGCTATATGGCCGGCAGTTGTATTACTTGCAATCACTGCAGGTTTTGGATATCTGATAAAAAGCGGTCAGGATGATAAGAAGCTTGCCAGAATCTTTAATAAATATGGAAGAATACTTGGTAATGCAGAGTATTTTGCAGTTGGAGACCTTGCCATAGCTGCGGGAGAGAGATCGGATGATGTTCTTAAGAATATAAAGAAGATGATCGGAAAGGATTTTCTTCCCACTGCCAGACTTGATCAGAATGAAACAACCGTAATGCTTTCAGAGAGAGCATTCGCACAGTATTTACAGGCTGAAAAGGCAAGACGTGAACGCGAATTTGCCGAGAATCAGAATTCGCTGAAGAATGCAGCAGAGATGAAGCAAAATGAACGTTTCCAGGCAGAGAGCATGGAAGGCGTAACAGATAATGGTGTTAAAGCGATAATCAGGGAAGGCAATGAATATCTGGAAACAATTCGCAGAATCAATGATGCGATTCCGGGTGAGGAGATGTCTGAAAAGTTATATCAGCTTGAGAATATCATGAGGAAAATATTCAAGCAGGTTGAGAAAGAGCCTGAATGTGCTGATGAACTGAAGAAATTCATGAATTATTATCTGCCTACTACAACAAAGCTTCTCAATGCATATGTTGATCTGGATAAGCAGCCTGAGGCCGGTAATAATATAACTCAGACCAAGAGAGATATAGAGGATGCCATAGAGGTTATAAATGAAGCTTTTGAAAATCTGCTTGATAGTCTTTTCCAGGATATGGCATGGGATATTTCATCTGATATATCAGTAATGAAGACCATGATGGCTCAGGACGGACTTACACCTGATGGATTTGCAAAAGTCCAGAGTTCTCAGCAGGGAGCTGTAGCTTTTCAGAGTGCTCCGGTATCCCAGGAGTTTCAGGCAGCAGAACTGGCACAGACAGCTGAAGCAATTCAGAACGCCGCTACAGGAAGTGCACAGGCAGCAGAGGATGATAAGGTACAACTCAGATTTTGATTATAAGGGAATCGATTATATTTAGTCGGAAATGTATGTTTTTTGCAACATTTTGAAAATAAATATTTAGTTGGAGGAAGTAAAATGGGAGACGAGTTTAAGGAGTTTGAAAATTCAGCACCGACATTGTCATTTGATATGCCGGCAGCTGATGGGGCAGGAGCTGCAGCAGCTGTTCAGGAGGAGCCCAAGGCTGAGGAAGTACAGCCTAAGGAAGCTCAGCTCACAGAAGAAGAAATGAAGCAGGTTGATGCTTTTGTAGATCAGATCGACCTTACAAATTCTCAGGGCATAATGAACTATGGTGCAGGCACACAGAAGAAGATGGCTGACTTTTCAGAGAAGGCTATAGACAATGTACGCACTAAAGACATGGGACAGGTTGGTGATATGATTGCCGGTCTTGTAACAGAGCTTAAGAACTTTGAAGTAGAGGAAGATGAAAAGGGAATCAAGGCATTTTTCAAAAAGAGCACAAACAAGGTAACTGCTCTTAAAGCCAGATATACCAGTGTTGAGAAAAATGTTGAGACAATAAGCAGCGAGCTTGAGCGTCATCAGGTTCAGCTTATGAAAGACGTTGCAACATTAGACAATATGTATAAGCTCAATCTTAACTATTACAAAGAGCTTTCAATGTACATTATCGCAGGTAAGAAGAAGCTTGAGCAGGTAAGAGCTAATGAGCTCGTTGAGGCTCAGAAGAAAGCTGAGCAGTCAGGACTTCCTGAGGATGCACAGGCTGCAAAGGATCTTGCTTCACTTTGCGACAGATTTGAAAAGAAGATCTATGATCTTGAGCTTACCCGTACCATCGCTATGCAGACAGGCCCTCAGATCCGTATGGTTCAGAGTGCTGACACAGCAATGGCTGAGAAGATCCAGTCAACTATCGTAAATACAATTCCGCTTTGGAAGAACCAGATGGTTATTGCTATAGGTATCGAGCATTCAGCACAGGCTGCAAAGGCTGAGCGTGAAGTCAACGACATGACCAATGCTCTTCTTAAAAAGAATGCTGATATGCTTAAAGTAGCATCTGTCGAAGCTGCCAAGGAGTCTGAGAGAGGTATTGTTGATATGGAGACACTTAAGCATACAAATGAAACTCTGATCTCAACTCTTGATGAAGTTATGAAGATTCAGACAGAGGGTAAGGAAAGAAGAAAGACAGCAGAGGCAGAGCTTGAGCAGATTGAGGGTCAGCTTCGTGAAAAGCTCCTGCAGGCTGCAAAGAATTAATATAAGTGGGAAGGTTGATTTTTTAAGATGGAACAGAACATGAAAGAAGAAGTTTTAAGGGGATTTGAAGAGCAGTACGGCAAAAATGACAGTGTTAAAGCTTATTTTGCACCCGGAAGAGTTAATCTTATAGGTGAGCACACTGATTATAACGGAGGACACGTTTTCCCCTGCGCGCTCACTATCGGTACTTATGCAGCCGCAGCAAAAAGAGATGACAGAAAGATGCGTTTCTTTTCCATGAACTTTGATAATTCAAGAGTAATAGAGGCTTCTCTGGATGATCTTGAAGCATATAAGACTGCGGGCTGGACAGCATATCCTATCGGAGTTGTATGGGCCTTTGAAAAGAGAGGATTCAAGCTTGATAAAGGCTTTGATATGGTAGTCTATGGAAATATCCCAAATGGATCAGGTCTTTCATCTTCTGCATCACTTGAAGTTTTGACCGGATTTATTCTTAGAGAACTGTATGGCTTTGATGTAACTAATCAGGATCTTGCACTTATCGGACAGTATTCTGAAAACAATTTTAATGGATGCAATTGTGGTATTATGGACCAGTTTGCTGTTGCCATGGGAAAAGAAGACAATGCTATTTTCCTGGATACTGCAGATCTTTCATTTGAGTATGCACCTATTAAACTAGATGGAGCAAAGATTATTATTAGCAATACTAATAAGAAGCATAAGCTCACAGACTCTGCTTATAATGATAGAAGAAGTGCTTGTGAGAAGGCACTTGAAGAGCTTAAGACAGTTGTTGATATTGATGGACTTGGAGACCTCACCGAAGAGGAATTTGAAGCTCATAAAGATGTCATCAAAGATGCTGACAGACAGTTAAAGGCTAAGCATGCTGTTTATGAGAATCAGAGAGCAATCAACGCAGTTGCTGCGCTTAAGGAAGGTAACCTTGAGAAGTTTGGTGAGCTCATGAAGCAGTCACACATCTCATTACGTGACGATTATGATGTTACAGGAATCGAACTTGATACTCTTGCAGAGGAAGCTTGGAAGATTCCGGGAGTCATTGGCTCAAGAATGACAGGCGGCGGTTTTGGCGGCTGCACGGTTTCAATTGTTAAGGATGAAGCAGTTGAAGACTTTAAAAAGAAGGTCGGAGACGCTTATCGTGAAAAAATAGGTTATGATGCAAGCTTCTACACCGTTTCAATAGGTGGAGGCCCGGCAGTAATCTGACTTTAAAAGAAAAGCAGTCGATTGAAATACAATCGGCTGCTTTTATATGAAACAGATCTGGTAAAACAAGTATTAGCTTATTTCACTCAGTGTATTGTCATCCAGGTATTCATTGAGAATACTTATTATATTATCTTTGCTTAAAGAATTAAGTGATCTTGCTATGGGAAGAAGGCTCTCGATTTTTTTATGAATATCGGGATTTTCCAGGGATAGCTTGTTTTTATACATGTCACACAGAAGCCTGTAGGTTGCTGTTACATCACTCTTTGTAGATATGGAAAACTCGAGGAGTTCAGTTGCTTCCTTATATAAACCTGCATCATATAATTCCTTGGCCCATTTTTGCAGGGTGGTAACAAGGGTAGTATAATTCTGATCATATATTGTGAGTTCCGTAATATTGGGAGCACCGTATTGAAGTTTTAAGTCGGTATTTGTTATTCCTGTAAAATTGACTATTTTCTGGTCTGAGAGATTTTTAATGTTTCTTTCGCAAAAATCAATCTCATGGTTGCCGGATACAACACCAAAAGGCAGCCTTTCAATGGGAATGGTAATGTAGTCAAGCGAATCAAGACTTTTACGTCTTGTACTGTTCGCACGAAGCTCTTTGTTCCAGAAATCATCTTCATTTTTACGGGCCTTTCGATTGCTTCTGTGAATGGCAATATTGGTAAAAATTACAAAGAGTATGAAACTTGTAAAAAAGGGTAATCTCATTTATAATATCCTTTCAGAAAATGAGGAGAATGATTTTATGTTATTAAAATTTTTTAATTCCGGTAAAAACAGAAAAGTTATTTCTGCAATAATAATCATTGTTTTGATACTTGCACTGGTTATTCCGCTGGCAAGCAGTCTTTCATTTTGATTATATATCACCGGAATTTGCCAGAAAAGTGGCGAAATGGAGAAGTTTATGAAAAAATTTATGTTTCTTTGTCTGATGGCGCTTCTACTTGTTCTTGTAGCACCGGCAAGTAGAGCAGAGGCTGCTTCAGATACTATTCATCAAGGCGTTTTTATTGGTGATGTTGATGTTTCGGGCATGACAACTGCGCAGGCGACTGAAGCTGTTAATCAGTACATTGAGCAGCTGCGAGCAAAGAACGTAACTCTTAAGGGGAAGGATGAAGGCCAGAGTGTTACCGTTACTATGGCTGATTTCGGACTTGGATGGGCTAACACTGAAGTAATCGATGAAGCATTTTCTCTCTGCAGAGAGGGCAATGTCATAGAGCGATATAAAGCGATCAAGGATCTTGAACATAGTACACAGAGATATAATATTGAGTACTCGTTTAATGATGACGCAATTTTTCAGATTCTTGAAGTTAATTGTGCTCCTTTTAATGTTTCAAAGGTTAATTATACTTTGCAGAAAACTGCTAGCGGATTCACAGTAAGTGACGGGCAGGTGGGATATATTCTGGATGAGCAGGATTCCTTGAAGAACATCAAGAACTTTGTTCAGAATGAATGGAACCATGAGGATTGCGCGATTGATGTAGTTATTGATGAGGACCAGCCTCAGGGAAGTTATGAACAACTGAGCAAGGTCGGGGATGTTCTTGGAACCTATACAACGAGTTATTCCAGTTCCGGAGCAGCGAGAAGTGCAAATGTAGCTAATGGCTGTAAGCTTATTGATGGAACTACATTGTATCCCGGAGAAGAGTTCTCTGTACTTGGGAAGATCACTCCTTTTACAGAGGCTAACGGATATTTTCCTGCCGGATCATACTTAAATGGTATCGTGGTTGAGAGTATTGGTGGTGGAATTTGTCAGGTGTCAACGACTCTTTACAATGCAGTACTTAATGCAGAGCTTGAGGTTACTGAACGTCACAATCATTCCATGATCATTAATTATGTTAAGCCATCAATGGATGCGGCTATTGCTGAAAGTGGCGGTAAGAATTTCAGATTTGTTAACAGTACGGATTATCCTATATATATAGAAGGAACTACAAATTCAAGTAAACAGATCACATTTACAATTTATGGTGTTGAAACAAGACCTTCAACTCATAAGGTCGCATATGAGAGCGAAGTACTTGAGACCATACCTGCAGGACCTGATCAGATTGTTGCAAATGGCGGAGCACCGATAGGTGCTATCAGTACGCAGAGTGCACATATCGGATATAAGGCACAGCTCTGGAAGATAACTTATGAGAATGGTGCAGAAACCGGAAGAGAAGTAGTTAATAAGAGTAATTACAAGATGGTACCCAGAATAGTAACTGTTGGTACAGCTACCGGTGATCCGACAGCTGCAGCACAGATGGCTACTGCGATGGCTACAGGAGATATCAACCAGATTAAGGCTGTATCAGGAGCAATAGCAGCAGTTCAGCAGGCAGCAGCTAGCGGAGGAGATGTTGAGGCAGCTCAGGCAGCAGCGGCGGCTCAGGCAGCTTCTGCACAGGCTCAGCTTCAGGCACAACAGGATGCAGCGGCTGCGGCTGCGGCAGCAGCACAAGCACCTGCTGAAGCGGCACCGGCACCGACTGAGGCAGCACCGGCACCTGCTGAAGCAGCACCGGCACCGGCTGAGGCGACACCGGCACCTGCTGAGGCGACACCGGCACCTGCTGAGGCAGCACCTGCTCCTGCAGAGACTCCCGCACCGGCAGAGGAACCTGCTCCTGAAGGTTGATTTATATAATAAAGGTGAAAATAATATAATGAGAATCGGAAAAGTTACAGAGAGTGTATTAAAGCGCTCAGTGTTAAAACTTATAAAAAGTGATTCTAATAGAGAAAGCGCAGCTGCTAAATCAGACTGCGCTTATTCTATAGATGAAGATGGAAGCGTTCTGCTTTCTTCGGTGTCCACTATGACCGTGAAAACTGATGAGGCAGGATTCTTTGCAGTGCATAATGCTGCAAACAATGTTTTTTGTATGGGCGGAAAGCCCACAATGGCAGTACTGAATATCTTATTAGCTGCTGATGCTGAAGAATCAGAACTAAAAAAAGTTATGAGAAGCGCGATAAAAGCTGCAAACGACCTGGGTATTGCAATAGAAGGCGGTCATACAGAGGTTACTGATGCAGTAGAGAGAACAGTTGTAAGCGCTATCGTTACCGGAATATCTAAGGCAAAAAGCAATAGCAAGGCTTTGGAAAAAGATGATAAAACTTTTCTTAATAATATCGAGGGGAAGTTAAAGGACAGCTGCGATATTATAATTACTAAATGGATTGCTCTGGAAGGGACAGCTATTTTGGCTGCAAATGAAGCTGATAAGTTAAAAGGAAGGCTTCCGGATTATATGATAAAGGAAGCAGCCGGATATAAGAGGCTTGTTTCTGTGAAAAACGATGCCCAGATAGCGTTGTCATCCGGTGCTCTTGTGACACATGATGTTTCCATGGGAGGAATATTTGCTGCATTATGGGATATATCTGAGAGGGCAGGCTGCGGAATGGAAGTGGACCTTAAGAAGATACCGATAAGGCAGGAAACTGTTGAGATAACCAATTATCTGGGATTAAATCCGTATCAGATGATTTCGGGTGGCTCTCTTTTGATAATTGCGCCCGATGGAGACAGAGTTGTAAGAAGCCTTGAAGATGCAGGAATAAATGCAACTATTATAGGTGTTACTACTAATAAAAATGATAAGATAATAAGAAATGAAGATGAAATAAGATATCTGGATAAGCCAATGGCAGATGAGATTTTAAAGATAAACAATTATTGATTACATCAGAAACCGGGTATTAATATTTTCAGGATTATATCGATGGATTAAAGTGGTATCGGAAAATATGTATTTTAAAGACTTTTCGAATAAAACCTGCATCCGTGGTATAATTAAACGAATATTGTAAAAAAGTTGGAGGATAGATCACATGGTAAACAGAGAAGAACTACTTCGTACTATTGACAAGAACAGCCGAATCGGGGTTTCAGAGCTGGCGGTACTTTTATCAGCGCCCGAAATTGAAGTCGCGAATGAGCTTCGTGCCCTTGAGGACGAAGGAGTCATCTGTGGTTATCACACCATGATTGACTGGTCCAAGACTTCTATAGATAAGGTAATGGCACTTATTGAGGTTAAGGTTACTCCTCAGAGAGGAATAGGCTTTGACTCTATAGCAGAGCGTATTTACAAGTATCCGGAAGTAACAAGTGTTTATCTTATGTCAGGTGGTTTCGATCTTATGGTAATGCTTGAGGGCAAGACTCTGAAGGAAGTGGCAAGCTTTGTAACTAACAAGCTTTCACCGCTTGATACTGTTCTTAGCTGCTCTACACATTTCATTTTGCAGAAATATAAAGAGCATGGAACAATACTTGCTAAAAAATTTGACGATACAAGGGAGATAATTACACCATGAGGAATCCGCTATCTGAGAAAATTGTAGAAATAAAGCCCTCTGGTATCCGTAAGTTTTTTGATGTGGTTAAGACCATAGACGGTGCAATATCCCTTGGTGTGGGCGAACCGGATTTTGACACACCATGGCATATCAGAGATGAGGGTATATATTCACTTGAAAAAGGACGTACCTTTTATACATCAAATTCAGGTTTGATGGAGCTGAAAGAAGAAATCTGCAACTATATTAAGAGAAAGCAGAACACTACCTACAATCCGTCCAATCAGGTACTTGTGACTGTAGGAGGTTCTGAAGCTATCGATCTTGCCATAAGAGCAATGGTTGATCCGGGGGATGAAGTACTCATTCCGCAGCCCAGTTATGTGTCTTATGAGCCCTGTGCCATTCTTGCCGGAGCAAAGCCTGTAATAATCGAGCTTAAGGAAGAGAATGAGTTCAGACTTACTGCTGAGGAACTGCTTGAGAATATTACAGATAAGACCAAACTGCTGGTTCTTCCTTTTCCCAATAATCCTACGGGAGCTATTATGGAGAAAAAGGACCTTGAAGCAATTGCTAAGGTAATAATTGAAAAAGATATCTATGTTTTATCAGATGAGATATATAGTGAGCTAACATATACTGATAAGCATATTTCGATAGTTGAGATTCCCGGTATGTATGAGAGAACCATCCTGATCAATGGATTTTCAAAGTCCTATGCGATGACGGGATGGAGACTTGGCTATGCCTGCGGACCTGAGATTATCATTGCGCAGATGACTAAAATCCATCAGTTTGCCATAATGTGTGCACCCACAACCAGTCAGTACGCAGCGGTTGAAGCTCTTAAAAATGGTGATGAAGATGTGAATATGATGAGAGAAGAGTACAATCACAGACGCCGCTACCTGATAAAAGAGCTGAGGGATATTGGGCTTCCATGTTTTGAACCCTTCGGTGCTTTTTATATTTTCCCATGCATAAAGCAGTTTGGGATGAGCAGTGATGAGTTTGCGACAAGATTACTGCAGGAGGAGAAGCTGGCAGTCGTACCCGGGAACGCCTTTGGTGACTGCGGGGAAGGCTTTATCAGAATATCCTACGCATATTCTCTGGATGATCTTAAGAAAGCTATGGAGAGACTTAGAAGATTCATTCAGAAGCTGAACTGATAAATATCCGGATCAGAGGAAATTATGGAAGATAAAAATAATAATTCTGAAGATGTAAGACTGGATCCTGAAAAAAGCCCTATAAAAAGGGTGGATTTCATGAGGGAAAAGATAAAGCAGCGTCCGATAAATAAGAAAAAGCTTCTTAGAAGAACGCTGATCACCGTGACATTAGCGGTTGTATTTGGTGCTGTGGCATGCCTGACCTTTGTGTTTCTCTCACCGGTTATAAATAATAAGCTTTATCCCGAGGAGACACCTGCGCCGATTGCACTTCCAGAGGAGACTGTTACTGATGAGATGCAGCCGGAGGATATGTATGCGGATGACAACGCGATAGTTGAAGAGGCTGCCAGCAAGGCCATAGATATGGCTTCATCTGAGCTTTCCAGAATGCAGCAGGAGATGAATTCATATCACATAGATTCATCTGATTATATTGAGATGTACTCTTCACTGAGGAGTGTTGCCAATAGTACTGCGAAAGGCGTAGTTACAGTAACTGCTATCTCATCTGATACCAGCTGGATAAACAGCCCTTATGAAAGTGAAGGACAGAGTTCCGGAGTCATTGTTGCCGATAACGGAGCGGAGTATATGGTACTGGCGCTTACGTCTGCCATAAAGGATGCAGAGTCAATTCAGGTAACATTTTTTGACGGGAATACGGCAGAAGCTTACCTTAAAATGAGTGATAACATAACAGGCTTTAGTATAATAGCTGTTAAAAACAGTTCAGTTCCTGATAAGACTAAGGAAAATATCATAGTAGCACCACTTGGAAGCTCAAATTCCGGAGTGGTTACAGGAACACCGGTTATAGCAATAGGCAGCCCTACTGGTATACAAGGGTCAATAACCTATGGATTTGTTACCTCAGGAAATACGGCTATTGATCTGGCTGATTCTAATTATATGCTGCTTACGACAGATATGAACGGAAGTAGTAATGCCAGTGGTGCCATTATAAATCTTGCCGGGGCTGTGGTTGGATTCATAGACATGAATTATCACAATGCGAACATGCCTAATGCTCTGTGTGCAGTGGGAGTTACTGAGCTTCGTTCTCTCATAGAGGATCTTTCCAATAAAAAGGAAAGGGCATACTTGGGAATACACGGACAAACTGTTCCCGAAGAGGTTCAGGAAAGCGAGAATATTCCTAAAGGAGTGTATGTAATCAGAACAGACATGGATTCACCGGCGATGCTTGCAGGCGTACAGAGCGGAGACATCATAACGGAAATAAACGGAGAGAGTGTTGAAAGCTATGACACGTTTATTTCAAATCTCAGGTCTGTAAAGGCGGGCTCAAATGTTTATTTGACACTTATGAGGCAGGCAGCAGAGGGCTATGCTGAGCTCTCAATAGAAATAGATACAGCTAATTCAGCTGTTAGCGAGGAGTAAAGATGAAATTTATCAAAGATTTTAATTCAGGTGACAGAGTAGCAGATATATATTTCTGCAAGCATATTCAGACTGCTACAACAAAAAATGGAAAGACATACTACTCTGTGACCTTGCAGGATAAAACCGGAATAGTGGATGCTAAGGTCTGGGATCCCAACAGTGAAGGAATAGATGATTTTGACTCACTTGATTACATTGATGTATATGGCGAGGTGACAAGCTTTAATGGAGCACTTCAGGTAAATATCAAAAGAGCACGTCTCTGCCATGAAGGTGAGTATGATGAATCTTTATATCTTCCTGTATCATCCAAGAATAATGATGAGATGTTCAAAGATCTGCTTTCACTGATCAATACTGTTAACAATCAGTATTTAAGGGCTCTTCTTGATTCTCTTTTTGTAAAGGATGAGGAATTCATAAAAGCATTTAGAAAATCATCTGCAGCAAAATCTGTTCATCACGGTTTTGTAGGAGGCCTGTTGGAGCATACATTAAGTGTTACCAGAATGTGCGATTATTTTTCAAAGGCATATCCTGCTATTAACAGAGACCTTCTGATCACAGCTGCTATATGCCACGATATAGGAAAAACCAGAGAACTTTCACTTTTCCCGATGAATGATTACACGGATGAAGGTCAGTTCCTTGGACATATTGTAGTGGGCAGTGAAATGATCGCCGAGAAGATAAGAGATATCGATGGTTTCCCGATTCTTTTGAAGCAGGAGCTCCAGCACTGTATTTTGTCTCATCATGGAAAATATGAATATGGATCACCAAAGGTGCCGGCTATAATTGAGGCACTTGCGCTTCATCTTGCAGACAATACAGATGCCAAGCTCGAAACATTTACAGAGATACTTGAAAACACAAATGAAGTAGGTTGGCTAGGATTTAACAGATTACTAGAGAGCAACCTTTTTGATACCAGGGTTGAATCATAATGAATGCAAAAGTTTTACACGTACTTGAATATGATAAGATTATCGAGCAGCTATCAGAACATGCAACATCTGAACCCGGAAAGAGAATGTGCAGGGAGCTTCTGCCATCATCTGACATAAGGGAGATTCAGAGGAATCAGAAAAAGACTGAAGCTGCCATATCAAGAATTTTTAAAAAGGGATCGGTTTCCTTTGGAAGTAACAAGGATTTATCCGGCTATCTCAAAGCATTGAAGATAGGAAGCTCCCTTGATGCTCCACAGCTTTTAAATATTGCAGGTTTTCTGGACAATGTTAACAGAGTAAAAAGCTATGGAAGAGCAGATAAGGTTGAAGACACAAGAGATGTTCTTTCAGATCTTTTTGATGGTCTTGAACCGCTTACTCCAATTGCTGCTGAGATAAGGCGCTGCATAATATCAGAAGACGAGATATCTTCTGATGCAAGTGCCAACTTAAGGCATATCAGGAGAGATATCCAGATAACCGGTGACAGGATTCATGACCAGCTGGGTAAAATGGTAAATGGTTCCCTGAGGACATACCTGCAGGAAGCAGTTGTTACAATGAGAGGAGACCGTTATTGCATTCCTGTTAGAGCTGAGTATAAAAATCAGGTTAACGGAATTGTACATGATCAGTCATCCACAGGTTCCACACTTTTTATTGAGCCTGCAGTTATAGTAGAGCTTAATAATAAGCTTAGAGAGTTGGCAGGGATGGAGAAGGCTGAGATAGAAGTGATACTTGCCAGGATTTCAGAGGAAGTAGGAAGCTATCTTACGGCCTTATCAGATGATGCGGCTATTATGACAGAGCTGGATTTTGTATTTGCAAAAGCATCCCTTGCTTTATCACAAAATGCAATAACGCCTATTTTTAATGAGAATCATTATTTCAATATTATCAAGGGAAGGCATCCTCTTCTTGATAAAAAGAAGGCAGTCCCGATAGATGTTTATGCCGGAAAAGATTTCGACATGATTATAATAACAGGTCCCAATACCGGTGGTAAGACAGTCACACTTAAAACAGTAGGACTCCTTACACTTATGGGACAGGCAGGAATGGCAATTCCTGCAGGAGACAGATCAGAACTCTCAGTATTTAATGAGATTTATGCAGATATTGGTGATGAGCAGAGTATTGAGCAGAGTCTTTCAACGTTCTCTTCTCACATGACGAATACTGTACACATTTTGGAGAATGCTGATGAGAATTCTCTGTGTCTTTTTGACGAGCTTGGAGCAGGAACTGATCCTACAGAGGGAGCTGCTCTTGCTATCTCAATACTAAACCACTTGCATGAGCGCGGAATCAGAACCATGGCTACTACTCACTACAGTGAGCTTAAGGTTTACGCACTTACAACCAATGGAATACAGAATGCAAGCTGCGAGTTTGATGTCGAATCCTTAAGACCAACATATAGATTGCTTATTGGCATTCCCGGAAAGAGTAATGCGTTTGCAATCTCCAAGAGACTCGGACTTCCTCAGGAGATCATTGATGCCGCAGGGGAGCAGATAAGTCAGGATAACCGTAAGTTTGAAGATCTTCTGACAGATCTTGAAAACAGCAGGGTTACTATAGAAAATGAACGCCTGGAGATAGAGCGTTACCGTAAAGAGGTTGAGAAACTTAAGGAAGAACTTCAGGGTAAACAGAATAAGCTGGATGAATCCAGAGAGAAAATACTTCGCGAGGCCAATGAAGAAGCCAAGGCTATTTTACAGGAAGCCAAGGATACTGCTGATGAGACCATAAGAATCATGCGAAAGGCCGAAGCCGGAATATCTATGCAGGATCTGGAAAAGGCCAGACAGAGTGTAAATAAAAAGATATCTGACAAGAACCAGAAACTTTCAATTAAGAATAAGCCTCAGACTGCGGGCCACAAGAAGCTGAAGCCCACACAGATTCATATTGGTGATACCGTAAGAATCATTTCAATGGGAATGAAGGGAACAATAAGCACTAAGCCTGACAAAGACGGTAATGTAATGGTGCAGTGTGGTATCATGAAATCAAGGGCGCATATTGACGATCTTGAGCTTATTAAGGAAGAGTCCGGAAAAGAACAGATGAAGAAGTTCTACGGACAGCATAAGATGGATCTGTCCGGAGCGCGAAACATCAGAACAGAAATAAATCTTATTGGACTAAACAGTGCGGATGCAATAGCAGAGCTTGATAAATATCTGGACAGTGCATATGTATCCCATCTTCCTTCTGTGAGAGTTGTTCATGGCAAGGGATCTGGAATACTGCGACAGGCAGTCCATGATCTTTTAAAGTCAGCTCCTTATGTTAAGTCCTTTAAGCTTGGAGAATTTGGAGAAGGTGATTCCGGAGTAACGATAGTTACCTTTATTAAGTAAACTGGGGGAAAAATGGTAGCAAAACAAAAAATACTAATTGTCGATGATGATAGCAACATTGCAGAACTTATATCACTTTATCTTGTAAAAGAGTGTTTTGATACTCTGATTGTAGGGGATGGAGAGTCAGCACTTGCAGCATTTGATACTTTTGAGCCAAATCTGGTTCTTCTTGATCTGATGCTTCCCGGAATAGACGGTTATCAGGTCTGCAGAGAACTTAGAACCAAGTCACAGACACCTATAATAATGCTTTCAGCTAAGGGAGAAGTTTTTGATAAGGTATTGGGACTTGAGATGGGGGCTGACGATTATATGGAAAAGCCCTTTGATTCAAAGGAACTTGTGGCAAGAGTTAAGGCAGTGCTTAGACGTTACAAGCCCATTGTGACTGAGGTTGAGGCTTCTGATGATAAGGTTGTAAAATATCAGGACCTTGAAATCAATATGACTAACTATTCAGTTAATTATCAGGGTTCACGAATAGACATGCCACCAAAGGAACTGGAGCTTTTATATTTCCTTGCTTCATCACCAAACCGCGTATTTACGAGAGAACAACTGCTCGATCAGATTTGGGGATATGAATATGTAGGAGATACCAGAACCGTAGATGTTCATATAAAAAGGCTTCGTGAAAAAATAAAAGATCACGAAACCTGGAGAATAGCTACAATCTGGGGCATTGGCTACAAATTTGAAGTATCATGATTTACATGGAACTGCTTCTTTTACTGCGATACTGCAGGGGAGTGGTTCCATATTTTTTATTGAAATATGTGATAAAACTGCTTGTTGAAGGAAATGCCAGAAGGTCAGAAACGGAACTTACAGGAAGGTCAGTTGTTTCAAGCATTACCCTGGCATACTCAAGCTTCTTATCCCTTATGAAAATTGTTGGGCGAACACCAAGCTCCTTCTGAAAAAGATCTGAAATATAATTCGGGGATCTATGAGTAAGCTCGGCGAGAGTCTTCATTCTTATATCATCGTGAAGGTGACGAAGAATAAAGTCGCAGCAGTTTTTGGTAATAAGACTGCAATTTCTGTAATTGTAATCATGGACTGCGTAAGTAAGAGTGCGCAGAGCCTTATTGCTAAGCATATTTATTTTCTGTATATTGGTCTGCTTGTCCATATGTCTAAGGAATCCATCACTTATGGCATAAGCTATATGTTCTGCAAGACCGCCATCTATAGCGGCTCTTGTGGCCAGAGTTACACTGGCTATGAGCATATATTTTGAGTAAAGAAGAGGATCCTCAGAAACATCACCATATATGTTATTGTCCAGAGTTGGAAGCTTGTCTGAGTTTTCTACAGATATAGCTACGATCTCATCTATTTTTGTGATATCCCCTGAAGATACGTAGTAATATAATGCCTTTTCCTGGATTCGTCTTGTGCCGGTATCGGCGCCGGGGGTGTCCTGAGTCATAAAAATATGATCATCTACGGAGCTTATTATCTCCTTATAATCATCTCTTATGGATTTTTCGAGAAAAGCAAGATTTTTCTGTAGCTCCTTAGGATCATTGAAGTCCAGGGCTTTTGAGGGTTTCGAACTTGGCTTTGGGTCTATATGTGATTTAGCGGTTTTCTTAGTCATAAATGCCTCGAATTATGTTAAATAAAGGTAAAATCCCGTTTTTGATTCCGAAATTATAACGACAATTTCAACAGGGATTTACCTCAAATTTTACAAGTGAAATCTTATATTTTAATGTGATTTATTATATCATGTGACGCCTCTCAATACTATCATAATGATGTTGGATTTATTATTAAATGAAAGGAAAATTGCTGTGAACACCGTAAGGGGTGAACAGTATAAAAGGAAGGAACCATGGCTACAGACGTAAAAAAACTAGTATCAGAGATGACACTTGAAGAAAAAGCCGGACTTTGCGGAGGCGCAGATTTTTGGCATACAAAGGCTGTTGAAAGGCTTGGTATTCCAAAGTTTATGATGTCAGATGGACCTCACGGTCTTCGTAAACAGGATGAAGAGGGTGATCACCTTGGAATTAATGACAGTATTAAAGCAGTATGTTTTCCGGCAGCTTGTGCTACAGCATCAAGCTTTGATACTGAAATGATAGGAAAAATGGGTGAGGCAATCGGTGATGAGTGTCAGGCAGAGAATTTATCAATAGTTCTCGGACCTGCAGTAAATATAAAGAGAAGCCCTCTTTGTGGTAGAAACTTTGAGTATTTTTCAGAAGATCCTTACCTTGCCGGTAAGATGGCAGCAGCTTATATAAACGGTGTTCAGAGCCGTCATGTGGGCACAAGCATCAAACATTTTGCACTCAACAACCAGGAGTATTTCCGTATGAGCAATTCTTCTGAGGTTTCAGAGAGAACCATGCGTGAAATATACTTCCCGCCTTTTGAGATAGCAGTTAAGGAAGCACAGCCCAAGACTGTAATGTGCTCATACAACAAGATAAATGGCACATATTCAGCTGATAACGAATGGCTTCTCACCAAGGTTTTAAGAGATGATTGGGGATTTGAAGGCTTCGTAATGACAGACTGGGGCGCAATTAATGACAGAGTACAGGGAATAAGAGCAGGTCTCGAACTCGAGATGCCCGGTGACTCATCAGTTAACGACGCTAAGATAGTAGCTGCAGTCAAGGACGGAAGCCTTGATGAAAAGCTGGTAGACAGAGCTTGTGAAAGAATTCTTACAGTAGTATATGACTACCTGGACAATAAGAAGGAAGGCGTAGTATTCGATAGAGATGCGGATCATGAAAAAGCTGTATCAGCAGCAACTGAGTGCGGTGTTCTTCTTGAGAACAATGGTATTCTTCCTCTTGATCCTGCTAAAAAGATAGTCTATATCGGTGAATATGCAGAAAGGCCAAGATATCAGGGCGGTGGTTCAAGCCACATAAATTCATCAAAGGTTACAAGTGCTCTTGATTCCGCAAAGGCAAAGGGAAGAAACGTAGAATATGTAATGGGATTCCCGGGACAGAAGGACGAGCCTCTTGATAAGGCAGAGCTCGACAAGGCTATTGCTGCTGCTAAGGGCGCAGATGTTGTAGTAATTTTTGCGGGTCTTCCGGACGTTATAGAGTCTGAGGGATATGACCGTGCAAACATGAACATGCCTGCTGCACAAAATGAGCTTATTGAAGCAGTTGCTGCAGTAAATGAAAACACAGTAGTTGTTCTTCACAATGGTAGCCCTGTTGAAACTCCCTGGGCAGATGATGTAGCAGCTATTCTTGAAATGTACCTTGCAGGCCAGGGTGTAGGCGAGGCAACAGATCAGCTTTTATATGGTGAAAAGAATCCCAGCGGACATCTGGCAGAGACTTTCCCTTTTAGAGTACAGGATAATCCTTCATACCTTAACTTCAACACTGATCCTGTTAAGTGCAACTATGCAGAGGGTGTTTATGTCGGATATCGTTACTATGATAAGAAGATGATGCCTGTAAGATGGGCATTCGGACATGGACTTTCATACACAACCTTTGAGCTTTCAAACATGAAGCTTTCATCAGACAAGATGACTGATGAAACAACAATCAAGGTTTGTGTTGATGTAAAGAATACAGGAAATGTCACAGGTAAAGAGGTTGTTCAGCTCTATGTTGGTGATTTGAACGGAACCTTTGACAGACCGGTTAAAGAGCTTAAGGGATTCGCTAAGGTCGAAGTTGCACCCGGTGAGACCAAGACCGTAGAGATGGAAATCGATGCAAGATCACTTTCATATTTCGAAGAGAGCATGGGTGACTGGTTTGCTCCTTCAGGAAAATATGAGCTTCTTGTAGGTAATTCCAGTGATAATATCACTCTTCGTGAAGAGATAAGCTTTGAAACAAAGAAGGTTAAGCCCATGAGATGTGATACTTCTCTTACTGTTGGAGAACTCATGGCTAACCCTGTTACTAAGCCCATCGTTGATGAGATGATGAGGAAGGCAGCTGAAAATTCACCCTTTGGCGATTCAAATGAAGCAGTAGGAGATGCTATGATGCAGGCAATGATGAGATTTATGCCTATCAAATCTCTTATGTCCTTTGGAATGTTAAATGAGGAAGGTATGGAGCAGCTTTTGAGCGCAATAGGCGCTGCACTTGGCCAAAAGTAAGGAGCTCTATAACTAAAGACTATCAGAACGCCAATACTCTTTTGGGTTCACACAGTCTTAAGATATAGTATTTAGGGAATACTGTATCACTATATTTCGGGCAGGACGATCGTCCTGCCCTATTTCTTTGCCAGTAGAGAGCTTAGTTGCTATAATGATTGATGATAAGGACAAAAGTAAATGAGTGATGGCTGAGAATCATGAAAAGAACACTATATCTAAAATTTTTAATAGCATACTTACTGTTTGCCATATTTGGCTTTATTATGGTGGCAACCTTTGTATCAAATATGACAATGGAGCACTGCCGAAGGGAAAAGGCTGAGAGCCTATATTCCGAGGCTACGCAGATTGCAAATACTTACGCTGCTGATCTTTATAACAGTGAAACTTCACTGGATACGGTACAGAGACAGCTATATGCGCTATCTAAATACATGGACGGAGCGAGGATATGGATAGTCAACCCTTCAGGAAGACTTGTTCTTGACTCATCAACTGTGATAGAGCAGGGCGAAGAGATCAAGATAGAAGGCTTTGACCCCACTGCCACAGGTGGTACTTATTATACCATCGGTGATTTCTGGGGATATTTTCAAGAGGATACATTAAGCGTCTTTGCTCCGATAACAGCAAGCTATAAGGTGCAGGCTTATGTAATCATTCATACTCCGATGAGTGAGATTCGCAAAACTGCAGATGAATATTTAAACATCTCATATCTGATGCTTATAGTGCTGTTCCTTCTTTCACTGATAATACTGATCTTTTTCACAGAGCTTGTTTATATCCCTTTAAGGCGTATTACACAGGCAACTGAAGAATATGCCGCTGGAAATATGGACTACGAGTTCTCGGTGGAATCAGAGGACGAAATGGGATATCTTGCTGCATCCCTTTCCTATATGGCTGGTGAAATAGCAAGACAGGAGGATGATCAGAAGAAGTTTGTTGCAAATGTATCCCATGATTTCAGGTCTCCGTTAACTTCAATACGTGGTTATATTGAGGCCATGCTTGACGGGACGATTCCTCTTGAAATGCACGAAAAATATCTGGGAATAGTTTTAAATGAGACTGAGCGACTTACCAAGCTGACCAACGGGCTCCTCACTCTCAATAATCTTAATGCCAGAGGAATGCTTCTTGAAAAGGCTGATTTTGACATAAATCAGGTAATAAGAAATACAGCAGCTTCTTTTGAGATGACATGCCTTGAAAAGAAAATTGCGATAGAGCTTGTGCTCACGGATGATAAGATGCTGGTAAATGCTGATATGAGTAAGATTCAGCAGGTTTTATATAATCTTCTTGATAATGCGATTAAATTCAGCCATCATGATTCGGTGATAAAGATAGAGACCACTGAGAAAAAGAGCAAGGTTTTCGTATCTGTAAAAGATAGCGGGATCGGAATTCCAAAGGAAGATCAGAAGATGGTCTTCGAGAGATTTTATAAATCCGATTCATCGAGAGGTAAGGACAAGAAAGGTACAGGACTTGGCCTTTCCATAGTAAAAGAAATCATTAAAGCACATGGAGAAAACATTAATTGTATATCGACAGTCGGAGTGGGTACTGAGTTTATTTTCTCAATACCAAAGGCTGCATCCATGGATAGCGACGAGGATTAAAAGGAGTTTTTATGCATATAGTTTTACATCAGCCGGAGATACCGCAAAATACCGGCAATATAGGAAGAACCTGCGTGGCAACAGGAAGTACACTTCATTTAATAGAGCCTCTTGGATTTGCGCTTCATGGTAAGGATTTGAAGAGGGCAGGAATGGATTACTGGGATAAGCTGGACTATACGAGATATACCAATTATGAAGATTTTAAGGAAAAGCATCCCGGTGCAAAGGTATGGCTTGCTACTACCAAGGCGAAACGGTCCTACACGGAAGTTTCCTTTGGCCCCGATGATTACATAATGTTTGGAAAAGAAAGCGCCGGAATTCCGGAAGAGATACTGGTTGATAATGAGGAGGACTGTATCAGAATACCCATGGGTCATGATATCAGGTCCCTTAATTTATCTAATTCAGTAGCAATTGTGCTTTATGAAGCCCTTAGACAGAACGGTTTTCCCGGAATGGAGGAAGAAGGGGAGCTGCACAGATTGCACTGGAAAGAGTGAATGTTACTTAACGAACAATATAAAGGAATTGAGAGTAGGAGTGCGTAGTGGCAAATAAGAGTAATGGGAATTTCACATATAAAAAGGGTGATATCCTGACAGTAAGAATAGAAGATATAGGTAACGACGGAGAGGGTATTGGCAAGGTAGAGGGCTATACCCTTTTTGTGAAAGACGCTGTTATTGGTGATCTTGTTAAGGTCAGCATAATGAAAAGTAAGAAAAATTATGCTTATGCTCATTTGGATGAGATCATAGAAGCTTCAAAATACCGCGTGGAGCCAAAGTGTCCTGTCTCAAGAGCTTGTGGAGGCTGTCAGATTCAGAATCTTGATTACAAGAAACAGCTTGAATTTAAGAAAAATAAGGTAAGAAACAACCTGGTGAGACTTGGCAGTTTTGATGCTGAATTTGTTGATAGCATTATGGAGCCTATAATTGGCATGGAAGATTCTGATCTGGACAATAGCAAAGATAATGATGTTCCGGCTTATTTTAGATACAGGAACAAGGCTCAGTTTCCAATTGGAACAGATAAAAACGGTAATCCTAAAGCAGGTTTTTATGCCGGAAGGACTCATTCAATTATTCCTGTTGAGGACTGTCTCCTTGGAGTAAAAGAGAACAAAGAAATTCTTGATATTGTCATCGATCACATGAAAAAACACAATATCAAAGCCTATGACGAAGCTACCGGTAAAGGAGTTTTCCGCCATGTTCTTATCCGCAAAGGCTTTACCAGCGGTGAAATCATGGTTTGCTTTGTTATCAATTCACAAAAAGGAAACAAGAAACAAAAGGGTTCTGAGAAAAGAGAGAATGATCGTAAGGAATCTTATATTACAGGGCAGCAGGAGCTGATAGACAGACTGCTTAGAATAAATGGCATCAAGAGTATCACAGTTAATATTAACAATGAAAAGACCAATGTAATCCTTGGAAAAGAAATCCACACTTTATGGGGGGAGGATTATATTACAGATACTCTTTGTGGCATAGAATTCAGGATTTCACCACTTTCATTTTATCAGGTGAATCCTGTCCAGACTGAAAAACTCTACAATACAGCAATTAATTATGCAAACCTTACAGGTAATGAGACAGTATGGGACCTGTATTGCGGGATAGGAACAATCAGTCTTTCCATGGCAAGGACAGCAGGGCACGTATACGGGGTGGAAGTTATCCCACAGGCCATTGAAAATGCCAGAGAAAATGCGGCAAATAATAATATAGATAATGCAACATTCTTTGTTGGAAAAGCAGAGGAAGTTCTTCCTGCTTTTTATGATGGAAAATTAAATGCCATAGGCGATGGCAATCCGGAAATAAACAGCTCTGATGAAGAAAAACGTAAACGCGCATTGTCTCCTGATGTAATAGTTGTAGACCCACCAAGAAAAGGTTGTGACATAAACTGCCTCGAAACGATGTTAAAAATGCATCCTGAGAAGATTGTTTACGTAAGCTGCGACTCAGCAACCCTTGCCAGAGACTTAAGGATCCTGGTTGACGGCGGCTATGTGTTAAAGAATGTAACGCCCTGCGATCTCTTTCCAAACACTGTGCATGTAGAAAGCTGCGTGCTCCTCGAGCGTGTGAGCAACCGAAAAGCGGATTCTTATGTGAAACTGAATGTGAAGATGGAAGATTATTATCGGATTAAGGACGAGGAGAAGAAAACGGATGAATAAAGAGTGGTCAGAGCTCAACAAGCTCATGCAAAGTCAGATAAAGAAAAGAGATACCTATGAAGAAGGTATCGATATACTTCTTGCATTACGTGACGCTCTTTGGGACACTGTCAGCTCTTTCAAAGAAGAATTAAACAGGGAAGAGTTCAATGCAATTCCATTCATCAACGCAGAAGGGTATCATAGCAAGACTATTGCATATTCGTTGTGGCATATCTTTCGTATTGAGGATATCGTGGCTCACACATTGATCAAAGGGGATGAGCAGGTATTTTTCAGAGAAGAATATCAAAAGAGAATTAACTCACCTGTCATCACCACAGGAAATGAACTGGTTAAGCACGAGATTGCTGACTTTTCAGAGCAACTCGATCTGGATGAATTATATTCGTATCTTTCCGATGTGAAGCAGAGTACAGAATCCATATTACGGGATTTATCATATGATGATCTGAGGAAAAAGATATCCGCAGAACGAAAAGAACGGCTGGAATCACTTTCTGTTGTCAGTAAGGAGGAGAGTGCGATATGGCTTATAGATTACTGGTGCAATAAAGATGTTCGCGGTCTTATTCAAATGCCGCTTTCAAGACATTGGATCATGCATATAGAGGCATGTTTAAGGATAGAGAAGAAAATCCACCCGTAATGCATTTGATTTGAATAGGTTGTGACATAACCACGCATTGCGGTTCGAATATGTGATATACTTTGAATATCAACACGCAATGCGAGGAAAAAGAATATGGATATAGCTAAAACGATAAAAGAACTACGAGAAAGCACAGGGATGTCGCGTAAAGACTTTTCAGAGCATACGGGGATCCCTGTTCGCACTTTGGAAGACTGGGAAGCGGGAAGGAGAACACCACCGGAATACATTCCCAGACTTATTGCTTACCAGTTGAAGTATGAGGAATTGGTGAAAGGGAAGGAGGATAACCTTCTATGAGAGATTTTGATAAGCAGATGGAAATGGTTCTCTATCATTCAGATGAAGGAGATGTTTCTGTTGATGCATACATAATGAATGACAGCCTGTGGATCTCTCAAAAGGCTATGGCAGAATTGTTTGGGGTTGATAAATCCGGCATCAGCAGACATCTGAAGAAGATATTTGAGAGTGGAGAACTGGATGAAAAAGTGGTTGTTGCAAAAATTGCAACAACCAGTCCGCATGGAGCAATCCCCGGTAAAACACAAGATAAAGAATCAATGTTTTATAATTTGGACGCAATTATTTCTGTTGGATATCGTGTAAATTCAATTAAAGCAACAAAATTTCGCATCTGGGCGACTACAGTTCTTAAGGAATACATGACAAAAGGTTTTGTTCTGGATGACGCTATCAAAATTGTTAGAGGGATTGACATAATAGTTTATCTGGGATAATAATTATGTTATCGAAAAAATATAAAAGAAAGAGAGGTAATCATGATGAGTGTTGTGAAAATAGAGATTGTAACTGTAAATAGTATGATGACCTCGGTTTCTGCCTTTTAATTAGTATTCAGATGATTTTGGGTTTTGACCGTGGCTTGTTTGTCACGGTTTTCTTTTGTCTTTTTTAGGCGGTTTTCCGTTATAGAAGGTCTCCATACTATCAAGATAATTGCGAATTTATCAAGTAAGATATATAAAGGAGACAAAAAATTGAATAATATTATAATCAGAAAAGAAACAAAGGATGATTATTATGCTACTGAACTAATGACAATGCGAGCTTTCTGGAATATACACGGTCCTGGGTGTAATGAGCATCTGCTTGTAAATAAGCTTCGCCATGCTGATGAGTATTTACCTGATCTTAGCCGAATTGCAGAGCTTGACGGAAAAGTAGTAGGGGCTGTTTTTTATTCCAGAGCCAAGGTGGTAGATGGAGATAAGGAGCATGAAGTACTGACATTCGGCCCGCTTGCAGTGGAACCTACCTGCTTCAGTATGGGGATAGGTGCGCTTCTGTTAAAAGAAACTTTGCCTTTGGCAAAGGCAGCCGGATATAAAGGAATTGTGATTTGTGGTGAACCGGAGTATTATCCAAAACACGGCTTTTTGACCTGTGATCACTTTGATATTCATCATCCGGCATTTGGAAATTCTGATGCTTTTATGGCACTTCCGCTGAATGAAGAATTTGAAGATATTCATGGATATTTTTATGAAGCGCCTGTCTTTGAAACGTGTGAGGATGAGAAAGAAATAGAAGATTTTACGAAGGGATTTCCTTATTACAAGCCATTAAAGCTTTCCTGTCAGTGGCTTCATGTTGAAAAATTGGGAAGAATTTCAGAGGTTAACAAAAACAGCTATAAGATCATGTTCTGGGAGCAGGAGATTCCGGCAAAGCTGAAAGGGAGTTTTTATGAGGAAGACGCAGAAAAGCTTCCGGTTGTAGGCGACTATGTGACATTTTTGTATAACAGGCAGGGGGATTCCGTGATCTTGTCTGTTTGTGAGAGGCAAAATTTTTTGCAGCGGCCTGATCAGGCTAAAACAGGAGTCATGCAATATATGGCAGCAAATGTGGATTACCTGTTTATCGTTACTTCCCTTAATGAAGACTACAGCTATAATCGTATAGCCAGATATGTAAGCATTGCCATTCAGGGAGGAACTGAGCCTGTTGTTATTCTTACAAAATCCGATCTTTGCACAAGTCCCGGAAGATATGTGCGCGAAGTGGAACAGATTTCCGACAAAGTGCGTGCTCATGCAATTTCTGCAATTTACGGTATTGGCCTTGAGGAACTGGGGGATTACATGACACCCGGAACTACCATTTGCCTGATGGGATCTTCAGGTGCTGGAAAATCAACGCTGATAAATTCCATTACCGGCGAAGAGACCATGAAGACATCTGAGATCAGAGAAGATGATGACAAGGGAAGACACACAACCACATATCGGAAGCTGATTGAACTTTCAAATGGTGTTACGATCATAGATACGCCAGGTATGCGAGAAGTCGGAATGGCCAATGTGCAGGATGGAATTGATGAAACATTTTCAGATATTGTGGAATTGGAGAGCAGATGCCGGTTCAGTAATTGCAGGCACGATACAGAACCGGGTTGTGCGATCAAAGCAGCCATCGCAAGCGGAGAACTGTCTGCAAAGAGGTATGAACTATACAAAAATCTGGGCAGGGAGAATACAAACAACCATGCTATGAAAAAAGAAATATCCAAATGGGCAAAAGCCTATAAAAAGAATAATAAGAGAAATATGTGGGATTGACGGAGAGAAGTGTTGATGATGGACATAGATAAAAACAGAAAAAGTTCACCGGGAGAGTATCTGAAGGATGCGAATTTTTTTGGTTTATTGGAGGATTTGCACAGGAAATTGTATGATCTTCAGGATCTGAAGTATCGTGATATGCAGATAAAAATCATACCTAATGTAAATCCGGAGTCAATAATCGGAGTGAGGACTCCGGAGCTTAAGACAATGGCAAAAGAAATTTTAAAGGCCGGAAATTATAAAGATTTTCTTGGAGCATTACCTCATAAATATTTTGAGGAAAACCAGCTGCATGCCTTTATCATCTCCGGTATAAAAGATCTGAATGATTGTATGGAGGAGCTGGAGAAGTTTCTACCCTATGTAGATAACTGGGCTACGTGTGATCAGATGTCTCCAAAGATTTTTAAGAAGCATAAAGAGGAGCTGTTTATACACATAAAGGAATGGCTCAGCTCAGAAAAGACGTATACCATAAGATTCGGAGTGGGCATGTTGATGGAGCATTTTCTGGATGAGGACTATGATTCCAAGTATCCTGAGATGGTGGCTAAACTCAGATCAGAAGAGTATTACGTCAATATGATGATCGCGTGGTATTTTGCGACTGCCCTCGCCAAGCAGTATGAAAGTATCATTCCTTTTATAGAGGAGAAAAGGCTTGATGACTGGACTCATAACAAAGCAATTCAGAAAAGCGTGGAGAGCAGAAGAATTACAGATGAGCAGAAGAAGTATCTGAAATCCCTGAAAGTATGATGTTAACGGGGTATAGTCAGTTCTGCTCAGTGCACTGGCTGTGCTGAGGGCAAGAATTTCAGCCAGTGCACTAACGCAAATGCAAAAATTGTCAAAAGCGTTAGGGAGAATTTCAATCAGTCCAGTACCGCAAATGCAAAAATGACAAAAAGAGTTAGAAAGAAGATTTTCCAGCGCCCTACCGCAAAATAGAATTTAGAAGAATGAGGCAGAATAAGTCCGAATTAAAAAAGTCGAAAAAGATTTCTATACTATATCCATATCAAGTTTAACTTAGCTGATACTCATCATTGAGCCCCACGTTCTAATCTGTTAGAATTCATCATATGGGGACACAGGAATCATCAGATAAATCATCATCAAAATTTAATAAGCAGAATTTGCTGCTGATTATAACTGTGCTCTTTACCCTTGCAACACTTGTGGTGGGAGCACTTGTTTTTCGCTTTTATATGGCAGATTTCAGGAAGGCATCGGACGTAACGCAATATGATAAATATTACGTAATGATAACCGATAATTACAAGTCTGACTTCTGGCAATCGATATATAAAGGCGCTTTTGATGCTGCTCAAAAAGAGAATATCTACGTGGATCTCCTTGGGCAGAATCTTGCAGGAGATTACAGCTGTGAGCAGCTTATGAAAATAGCCATAGCTTCAAATGTAGATGGAATAATAGTTTTTGCAAATGAGTCAGATGAAATGACACAGCTCATAAATGATGCAGATGGGAAGGGGATCCCGGTTGTAACACTTTACGGAGACAGCACTCATTCCAAGAGGCTGAGTTTTATTGGCGTGGGAAGCTATAATATCGGAAGAGAATACGGCAGGCAGATCTTCAATATTATCAAGGAAAAGAGAAGAGAAGATTTTATAGAGTCTGCAAAAATGGGACACCGCAAGACTATGCAGATAGCAGTTCTTGTCAATACAGATACCCAGGACAGTGGACAGAATATTATAATATCGGGACTTCAGGAGACTCTGGATCAGGAAAATGCGACAAATTCAGAGTTTGCAATATCAATAGTACCTGTAGATAATAAGAATCCATTTTCTGTTGAAGAGTCCATAAGAGATATTTTCCTCAAGAAAAGCATTCCGGATGTAATCGTATGTTTAAATGAGCTGAATACTGTCTGTGCATACCAGGCGGTTGTTGATTTTAATAAAGTTGGCGATGTGAATATTCTCGGATACTACAACTCTGAATCCATTGTCAGCGCGATTGAGAAAAATATCGTATATGCCACAATTTCCATAGATACACCTCAGATGGGAGAATATTGCATAGAAGCGTTATCGGACTACTACGAATTTGGAAATACAAGTGAGTATTTCACCGCAGATGTTACGCTAATCAACAAGAATAATGTGTCAGATTATTTAGAATCGGAGGAGAATGATGAATAAATTTTTTAATCTTCCCCTTCAAAAAAAGGTAGTCGGAATATATCTGGCTGCAAATATGATAATCTTCATAGTTAATGTATTTCTCATCCTGGGCATTAATAAAATGGCCATAGATATGGAATTGGTATACCAGGACAATAGGCAGTTGAACGAACTGACTGACTCTCTGACAGAGGTTCAGGATAATATGACTGTGTACCTTAGTTCGAAGACGACGGATTCCCTGGAAAACTACTATAAAAGCGCGCAAACCTTGCAGATGCTTTCCGATGAGCTAGGAGATGAGGTAACTGATCTTGCCTTTAGCAGGATGAGGAGAAATATAAAAAACATGACCGGGCAGTATCTTGAGGAAGTATCTTTGACTGTCGAGGCAAAACGAGGAAGAAACGTAGAGAAATACAGAAACTATTACGAGAGTGCAACAGAATTGTATGAATATATAAATGCCTATATTTCGAGACTTAACAATGAGCAGTTTATCAGCAATTCTGAGAGATATACAGAGCTTGCCACAGCCTTTAGAACCTTTGAAAGTATAAGCGTAATGGTTCTAACGCTGGTCATGACCGGAAACATCATCAGTATCATCACAATAGTAGGCATGATGATCGAGCCTCTTAAGAAGCTTGCGGTTTCAGCCAATGAGATAGCGGAAGGAAATTTTGATACAAATATACCTCAGACAAAATATCATGATGAGATAGGTATAGTCATCGGTGCCTTTAACAAGATGATAATAAGCATCAAGGAGTATATTATCAGACAGCGTGAGAGCATGGAAAAGGAACGCCTTATGCAGGAAAAAGAGCTTACAATGGAGGCACATCTTAAGGATGCTCAGCTCAAGTACCTTCAGGCACAGATAAATCCGCACTTTTTGTTTAATACACTAAATGCGGGAGCTCAGCTGGCAATGATGGAATCTGCGGATAGAACTTATGAATATGTCCAGACTGTGGCAGATTTTTTCAGATATAATGTTAAAAACCATGACACAGAGGTCACTATTGGGGAAGAAATGACGTTGGTGGACAATTACATAAGGATATTGAATGTAAGATTTTCAGGGGATATCAAGTATCACAAGCAGATTGATGAGAGGCTTTTGAAAATACCAATGCCTAACATGATTCTGCAACCTGTGGTGGAAAATGCAGTAAATCACGGAATAAGGGAAATGGGAGATAAGGGAACCATTACTCTTAAGATTTACAGGGAAGACAGCGATGCCTGCATCAGTGTCAGTGATAACGGGAAAGGTATTGAGCAGGAGGATATAGAGAAAATTCTTGTAGGAAACTGGAGTAAAAAGGAAGGTCAGTACGACAATAACGGTATCGGAATGGACAATGTAATATCAAGGCTAAGGATATTTACCGGAAAAGAAGATGCCGTGACAATAAAAAGTGAAGGTATAGACAAGGGGTGCGAAGTTATAATAAGACTTCCGCTTCCCAATGTTGAAAACAAATAAACTTTATGTTCTGATGAGCCTAAATAAAAAAGATGCTCATATTTCAGAATTCAAAAATGAGCTCAAATAAAAAGATGCTCATATTTCAGAATCCCAAAATGAGCCAAATAAAAATGCTCGTAATTTAAGAATTAAAATTTGGGATTCAAGAATAAAGCTTATAAAAAGAAATAAAGGGTATAGGATTGGGGTAATATGTACAGAATAATGCTTGCAGACGATGAGGGTATCGTCATTGACTCGATGAAATTCATAATAGAGAAGGAGTTTGGGAATCAGTGCGATGTTGAATTTGCCAAGACAGGGAGAAATGTCATAGAGCTGGCAGAGCGCTTCAGACCGGATATTGCAGTGATGGATATTCACATGCCGGGTATAAATGGTATTGAAGCCATGAAGGAAATTAAGAAGTTTTCCGCAAATACTATTTTCATAGTTATGACTGCCTATGATAAATTCGACTACGCAAAAGAGGCCATAAAGCTCGGGGTTCTTGACTATATAAATAAGCCTGTCGATAAAATGAAGATCATTGAAGTCCTGAAAAAGGCCATGGCGCAGATAGATAGAGAGCGGGAAAAGCGAAGCAGCGACCTTTTAATCAGAGAAAAGCTTGAAACTGTCGAGCCTATTATTGAAAACGGACTTATCTACGATATTCTTTTGCAGGAGCATTTTGAGGAGGATATAGATAACTACAAAACAATTCTTGGAATTAAAGAGGATTATGGATACATGATGGCAATAGTCAGCGGTGATGCTCAGGAGGGCAATCACATGACTAATGCCATCGGAAGCTCTGTTAAAGTTTCCGGAAAATATCAGGAAATACGAGAGTGTGTAAAGGAATTTTTTGACTGTAAGATCGGAAACGTTATGGCAAATAAGATAGCGGTTCTGGTTCCGACATCAGAGCATAAAATGGATTATGCCACCAGATCGGAAGTAGTCGATAGGGCAAGGGAGCTTGCAAGGTACTTAAGGAAAAGGACTGATATTAAATTCCGAATCGGAGTGGGCAAGATCAAACCACTTCTGGAGCTTGGGGATTCCTATCATGAAGCATTAAATGCACTGATTGCGACCACCGGAACGGTTGCGCATGTTGAGGATCTTCCTATTAACTGCGATTATGATGAGGGATATCCAATCGATTTGGAAAAACCCCTGTTTGATGCGGTTTCAAAGGGTGATATCGATGAATCCATAGCCATAGCGGAGAAATACGCTGACTGGATGACTCAGGTTAGCAGCAACGGTGACATAATGGCGATGCGCCTTAAGGTGCTGGAATTTTCCCTTTATGCGGAGCACCTTATGTATTTAAACGGTGGGCAGACCTATCATTACTCAGGAAGAAATCACTATCTTCCTGAAATAATGGCGCTTGAGACGGCAGATGAGCTCAAGGAATGGTTTATGAAAAAAATCTCGGATGCCTGCAAAAATGTTTTCATAAAACGTGCGGAAAAATCCACTGACGCCATCAAGACTGCAAAGAAATACATAGAAGAGAACTACTCCAGGGATATCTCACTGGATGATGTATCAAGAGTTGTTAATATATCGCCATATTATTTCAGCAAGATTTTTAAAGATGAGAGTGGATCCAATTTTATAGAATATCTCACCAGTGTCAGGATTGAAAAAGCAAAGGATCTTTTGCTTAATTCTGATAAATCAATGAAAGAGATATGTCTTATGTGCGGCTATGCAGATCCTAACTACTTTAGCCGAAGCTTCAAGAAAAACGTAGGACTTACGCCAACAGAATATAAGGATAGGAAGACTGTGAACAGATGAAAATACTAGCTAAACGAATAATGCAGGCTCTTATAATTATACTTGTACTTTGTATTTTCCCCGTTGGATGCGGAAGTGAAGAGACTTTGCAGGGAACTCAGGGAAAGGATGAGGAAAAGAAGATACAGATAGGTGTGACCTTTGATTCTTTTGTCATTGAGAGATGGCAGAGAGACAGAGATGTGTTTGTTTCCATGGCTAAAGAGCTTGGAGCAGATGTAAATATTCAAAATGCAAATGGAGATGTTGCAGAGCAAAAAAAGCAGATAGAATATTTTATTAAAAAGAAAATGGATGTAATAGTGATCGTCTGTATTGACTCTCAGGCTTTAAAGACAAATATCAAAAAGGCAAAGGATGCAGGTGTAAAAGTCATAGCATATGACAGACTGATAAGCGATTCAGATGTGGATCTCTATATATCTTTTGATAATGAGAAGGTCGGAGAGCTTATGGGACAGGCTCTGGTGGACAATGGACTTGTGGGCGGAAAAGTAACAATGATAAATGGTTCTCCCAAGGACAATAATGTACCAATGGTCTGCGACGGCTTCAAATCCGTTATGGAAGAAAATGGAAACGAAATAGTGGATTCGTATTATTGTGATGGCTGGAAAGCGGAGCTTGCAGGCGAATACATGTATAAAAACATGGATGTGGTTTCGGAATGTGATGCGATCATGTGCGGCAATGATGATCTTGCAAGCAGGGTTGTTACAGCACTTTCCGAGAAGCGCCTGGCTGGAAAGATTATGGTGGTGGGACAGGATGCAGATCTTGAGGCGTGCCAGAGAATAGTTGAAGGCACACAGCTTATGACAGTTTATAAGCCCATTGAAAAACTTGCCCAGAGAGCTGCTGAATGCGCAGTAAATCTTGCGAAGGAAGAACAGATCGGAACAGGAGAAAATGATCTCTCGACCATATCTGATGGAACCTATAGTATTCCCTACTTAAAGATCGATCCCGTCAGTGTGACCAAGGAAAACATGGATGAAGTGATAATAAACAGTGGCTTCCACTTAAAAGAGGATGTATATCTGAATGTTCCCTCACAAATAGAGGAATAAAAAAGTGCTATAGCCTAATGACTTTCTTAATGATTTTCTTGGCAGCAGAAAATTATTACTATTGTAATTAGCAGATATACCCGGTGTTTTATTACTATCGTAAATGGCATATATATCTGAGGTTTACAATAAATAGCACATTTTTATACCACAAATACCCTTATGGCAAAAAAATGCTATAAGGGTATTTTTTTACAAACTTTAATTATAAAAATTTGAAGAACTTCATAAATTATTACTAATATTTTTATGTTAAAGTCTAAGCTGTAAACGACGGGGGTTACACCCGATAACAATTTCTCACTAGGGAGGGAAACAAAATGAAGAGAAAATTAGTTAGTACTTTTCTGACAGTAGCGATGGCTGCATCATTGCTTGTTGGATGTGGTGGCGGAAATACATCTGCTCCTGCTTCAACTGACACAGAGACAAAGACAGAGGCAACAACTGATACATCAACAGAAGCTGAGGCTACAGAAACCACAGCATCCGGCGGCGGTAAGGTTGGTGTTGCGATGCCTACAAAGGACCTTCAGAGATGGAACCAGGACGGTGAGAACATGCAGAAGCTGCTTCAGGAAGCCGGCTATGAGGTTGACCTTCAGTATGCATCAAACGACATAGCTACACAGGTTTCTCAGATTGAGAACATGATCAGCTCAGGAGCACAGGTTCTTGTTATCGCATCTATCGATGGTGATTCTCTTGGAACAGTTCTTGAGCAGGCTAAGGAACAGAACGTTAAGGTTATTGCTTATGACCGTCTTATCATGAATTCAGACGCAGTAAGTTATTATGCAACATTCGATAACTACATGGTAGGAACAAAGCAGGGCGAGTACATCAGAGATCAGCTTGATCTTGATAACGCTGCAGGTCCTTTCAACATGGAAATCTTCACTGGTGATCCCGGTGACAACAACGCAAGATTCTTCTACGGCGGTGCAATTGACGTACTTAAAAAGTACATCGACGAAGGCAAGATTGTTGTTAAGTCCGGACAGGTTGACTTCGATAACGTAGCAACAGCTAACTGGGCAACAGAGACAGCGCAGTCAAGAATGGATGCTATCATTTCTGCTAACTATGCTGATGGAACAAAGCTTGATGCAGTTCTTTGCTCAAACGACTCTACAGCACTTGGTGTTACAAACTCACTTGAAGCTAACTACACAGGCGATTGGCCGATCATCACAGGTCAGGACTGTGACGTAGCAAACGTTAAGAACATGATCGCAGGCAAGCAGTCAATGTCTATCTTCAAGGATACACGTACACTTGCAGCTAAGACAGTTGAGATGGTTGACGCTATCATGAAGGGCACAGAAGCTCCTGTAAACGATACAGAGACATATGACAACGGCACAGGAATTATTCCTTCATACCTTTGCGAGCCCGTATTTGCAGACGTTAACAACTACAAGGAACTTCTTATCGACTCTGGTTACTACACAGAGGATCAGCTTCAGTAATACTAATTAAATGTATTCTCATGAGGCGGGTTATTTAACCCGCCTCTAACCACGAAAAAATATATTTGGGTATCTTAATAATGGAAAAGCATAATAGGAAAAGGAGGGGTTAACTTGGCGAAGATATTACTTGAGATGAAAAGTATCACCAAAATTTTCCCCGGTGTGAAAGCCCTGGATAATGTAAATCTCCAGGTTGAAGAAGGCGAAATTCACGCACTGGTAGGTGAAAATGGAGCAGGTAAATCCACACTGATGAATGTACTAAGCGGAGTTTATCCGTATGGAACCTACACAGGCGATATTATATATGACGGCAAAGTGTGTGAGTTCAATGATATTAAGGATAGCGAAGGAAAAGGAATCGTTATCATTCATCAGGAGCTTGCACTTATTCCATATATGACAATTGCAGAGAATATGTTCCTTGGAAATGAAAGAGGAACAAAGTTCAGAATCAACTGGAATGAGACCAGTGATCTGGCACGTGAATATCTTGATATTGTCGGATTAAAGGACAGTACGGAAACTCTTATCAAGGATATCGGTGTTGGTAAGCAGCAGCTGGTAGAGATAGCAAAGGCACTTTCAAAGAATGCGAGACTTCTCATACTGGATGAGCCCACATCATCGCTTAATGAAACTGATTCAAAAGCATTGCTGGATCTTTTGTTGAAGCTTAAGAAAGAGCGTGGACTTACATCTATCATTATTTCTCATAAGTTGAACGAGATTTCTTATGTTGCAGATAAGATAACGGTTATCCGAGATGGTTCAACAATTGAGACCATGACAAAAGGTATTGATGATTTCTCAGAATCAAGAATAATCAAGGGAATGGTTGGCCGTGAGCTTTCAGACCGTTTCCCCAAGAGAGAACACAATATCGGCGAAGTAATGATGGAGGTAAAGAATTGGAATGTTTACCATCCATTATATAAGGATAGAAAAGTCGTAAAGGATGTCAACATCAACGTTAGAAAAGGTGAGGTTGTTGGTATCTCAGGACTTATGGGAGCGGGAAGAACAGAACTTGCCATGAGTATTTTCGGAAAGAGCTATGGCGAAAACATTTCAGGTCAGCTCCTTATAAATGGAGAAGAGGTTAATCTTAAGAACGTACAGAGCGCCATAAAGCATGGACTTGCTTATGTAACAGAGGATAGAAAGGGTAATGGTCTTATCCTTACCAATCCCATAAAGATCAATACAACTCTTGCCAATTTGGAAGAGGTAAGCCACAGAAAAGTAATAAACAAGGATAAAGAGTATCAGGTAGCTGTGGATTATAAGAAAAAGCTCAACACTAAAGCTCCTACAGTTGAGCAGAATGTCGGAAATCTTTCCGGTGGTAACCAGCAGAAGGTACTGCTTGCAAAGTGGATGTTCGCAGACCCGGAAATTCTGATACTTGATGAGCCTACAAGAGGTATTGACGTAGGTGCTAAATACGAGATTTATTGCATTATTAACCAGCTGGTATCTGAGGGTAAATCAGTGATCATGATTTCCTCTGAGTTGCCTGAGATTCTTGGAATGTGCGACAGAATTTATGTCATGAACGAAGGCAGAATGGTCGGGGAACTTGATGGTAAAGATGCAACTCAGGAAAAAATTATGACTTATATCTTACAGTCAGCCGGAAATAAGGAGGTTAAACATGAGTAAGAATCAGATACTTGGCTTTTTAAAGAAAAACACCATGATAATTGTACTTATCATAGTTGTTGCTTTCTTTTCTTGGAGAACAGGCGGAGCTATCCTTCTGCCGATGAATGTTAGTAACTTGATTTCACAGAACGCTTACGTGTTTGTTCTTGCAACAGGTATGCTGCTTTGTATATTGACCGGTGGTAACATCGATCTTTCAGTTGGTTCAGTTGTCTGCTTCGTAGGTGCTGTCGGAGCGATTTTGATGGTCAACTTAAATGTACCAATCTGGATCGCAATAATCGTAATGATCATCATCGGAACAGCAATCGGTGCATTCCAGGGATTCTGGATTGCATTCGTAAGAATTCCTCCTTTCATCGTAACACTGGCAGGAATGCTTGTTTTCAGAGGACTTTCAAACGTAGTACTTAACGGGCTTACAGTTTCAATCAAGGATAAGACATTCTTCGTAAACCTCTTTGGTGGTGGTGCTGACTGTTATGTTAAAGATTTCATTGGTAACGGAACTCTTAACCTTACCTGCTTCTTTGCAGGTCTTGTTGCAACTGCTCTTTTCATTATGATTCAGGTTAGCAATCGTATGAAGAGAACAAGAAAGAACTATGAGGTTGAGATGTTTGGTGCATTTATTGCAAAGCTTGTTGCAATCTCAGCAGTTATTGTTGTCTTTTCCTACAAGCTTGCTCAGCACAAGGGTATTCCTACAGTACTTATCTGGGTTCTTGTTGTAGTTCTTGTTTATGGCTACATCACAAGCAACACAACAGTAGGTCGTTATTTCTACGCAGTTGGTGGAAATGAAAAGGCTACAAAGCTTTCAGGTATCAACACAAACAAGGTTTACTTCCTTGCTTATACAAATATGGGATTTCTTGCAGCCCTTGCAGGAATGATCACAATTGCAAGACTTACATCTGCACAGCCCACATATGGACAGAACTACGAGATGGACGCTATCGGTTCCTGCTTTATCGGTGGAGCTTCTGCCTACGGTGGAATCGGAACTGTTCCCGGAGTTATCGTTGGTGCGGTTCTTATGGGTGTTATCAACCTTGGTATGTCACTTATGGGTGTCGATGCAAACATGCAGAAGGTGGTAAAGGGTATCGTTCTTCTGGCAGCAGTTATCTTTGATGTTGTTTCCAAGCGCGGCGGAAAGATGATCGTAAAGAACTGATATTAATTAGAAGATAGTGCTAAAGGTTCATTACACGATTATGCCTGTAAATTTGCATTATAATATGGTTTAATTGCAGAAAGCTGTTACATACGGATAGGTGTAACAGCTTTCTTTATTTTCTTTTTACTATTCCGAATATTGTTATGTGGTAGAATAAACATAGATTTCTTATGTGCAAGTAATGAATCCCTGAATTATTGGATTTATAGTTAAATCAGGAGGCAGGCTAATGAATCCGGAAAAATCTACCTATGAGAAATACAAAATAATAGCTCAGTCAGTAGAGAACCCTTGTGCCATTATCTCAGTAACCAGAAATGACGATGGTGAACTTGAAGAGATCAGACTTTTTGCTACTAATGAAAAGTTCAGTATGACAGGTGAAGACGTGGAGGGAGAACTCTATACAAAGTACATCCCTAAAGAACCTGAGTTTGAAGACATGTGCTACAGGGTAGCTTTCAAAGGAGAGAAATATCATACCTATGTGAATACTACAAAGATGCTTGGAGCATGGTCAGAGAATCTTCTTTTGCCTTTAAAGCCTGAGGAAGATGGCAAAACCGGATATTGTCAGTTTATATATGAGCTTACAAAGGAGATGGATGCCGGCAAATTTTCAACAATTTCGCCAACTATAGCCGGATTTGTTATAAAGAGCTGCCTTGAACTTAGAAATGACAATGATTTTAAGACAAATCTAAAGCAGGTAATTGACAGCATCAGGGAGTATACAAGAGCGTCATCTGCCTGTGTAATTTCTATAAATCCTGATAAGGAAGAGGCTGAAATAATAAGTCAAAGCAGTAATAATGATATTTTTGCAGCAGGTCACTTTGCTATGACAGTACCATACAGTATAGCTGATGAATGGGCAGAGCTTATAGGTGAGAGTGACTGCTTTATTATGAGGAATAAGGATGATTTTGAGAGAATAGAGGAGACTATGCCGGAGTGGGCCAATAAGCTAAGGCTTGAGAATACCACCAGCCTTTGTCTTATGCCTTTATTACAGAGAAAGAGAGTTTTGGGTTATATTTTATTATCTGATTTCAATGTGGATAATGCCCTTACAATTAAAGAAACTTTGGAAATACTTTCACTTTTCCTGTCCTCCGAAATGGCAAATAATCAATTCATAAACCGTCTGGAATGGCTCACTAGTGTGGATATGAGAACGGGTGTAAGAAACCGTGCCGCCATGAACAGAGTGGTTGATGAATATGCAGAGCAGCTAAAGTGGGTAAAGAGTCCCTTCGGTGTGGCATTTTTCAAGATGAACGGACTTAAGGCTCTGAATGATAATCACGGCCATGACGCCGGGAACAAAGCTCTTGAGGAAGCAGGAGAGATTTTACTTGATGTTTTTGATGAAACAGAAGTGTTCAGATCAGGCGGTGAAGAATTTGCAGTTATATGTGAAAATGCCTGTGAGAAGGATTTTATAGAAAAGATAGAGAAGGTCAGAGAAAGGGGAAGTAATCCAGAAGGAGTTTATTTTGCGATAGGCTATTCCTTTGATAACACTGAAGGAGACTTAAGGAAAGCTCTCAGACTGGCAAATAAACAGACACTTGAGGAAAAAGAAGCATTCTTTGAAAAGTATCCTGAAAAAAGAAGAGGTTGAATATTTTATGACGCACCGGGCATTCAAGCCCGGTGTTTTTTTGAGCAAAAGTACTTAAAGGGTTTCTTTACGAGCTTTTGCCTGGCTAAGCACTATATATAAAAATTCCTCTGTAAATAAGGAAAAATATTTGATTTTCACTAATTTGCATAGAATTTTCAAGAACGAGAGAAGAATTCTCTATGTTTTATGAAAACTTGTACTGATAAAATATCCACTGTAAACAAAAACATGTGCACTTTGACGAATGGATGCACAAATGTATAGGAGGACACAATAATTATGAAAAAGAAAATAGTAAGTCTTTTGACAGTGGCAACACTTTCAATGTCAATGCTTGCAGGCTGCTCATCAGCATCAAACACAGCTGACAACGCAGCAAGTACAGCTTCATCAGCTGCAGAGGAAGTAGCTGATACAGCAGAAGAAGTTGCTGATGCAGTTGAGGAAACAGCAGAAGAGGTTGTAAACGCAGCAAGCGGCGACCTGGCAGATAAGAAGGTTGGTGTATGTATTTATCAGTTCTCTGATAACTTCATGACACTTTTCAGAAACGAACTTCAGAGCTACCTCGTAGCACAGGGCTTTACAGCTGACAACATCACAATCGTTGATGGTGCTAACGATCAGGCAACTCAGACAAACCAGATTCAGAACTTTATCACAAGTGGTGTTGACGTACTTATCATCAACCCTGTTAACTCTTCATCAGCTGCAACAATTACAGACCTTGTAGTTGGCGCTAACATCCCGCTCGTTTATATCAACCGTGAGCCCGATGCAGACGAAGAGCAGAGATGGGAAGATAACAACTGGAACGTATGCTATGTAGGATGTGATGCTCGTCAGTCCGGTACATACCAGGGTGAGATCATCGTTGATCTTGGTCTTGACACAGTTGATCTTAACAAGGATGGCAAGGTTCAGTACATCATGATCGAAGGTGACCCGGAGAACGTAGATGCTCAGTATCGTACAGAGTTCTCAATCAAGGCTCTTGAGGATGCAGGCCTTGAAGTTGAGTGCCTTGATGACGAGGTAGGTAACTGGGATCAGGCTACTGCTCAGCAGCTTGTTGCTAACGCACTTTCAGCTCATCCTGAGACAGAAGTTGTATTCTGCAACAACGATGCTATGGCACTTGGTGCTCTTCAGTCAATCCAGGCTGCTAACAGAACAGTTGGTTCTGATATCTATCTTGTAGGTGTTGATGCTCTTTCAGAGGCACTTGAGGATGTTATCGCAGGAACAATGACAGGTACAGTATTCAACGATCACTTCTCACAGTCACATAGCGCAGCAGATGCAGCTATCAACTACCTTACAGGTGGTACAAATGATCGTTACATCGGATGTGACTATGTAAAGGTTACAGCTGACAACGCTCAGGAGATTCTTGACGCTGTTAAGTAATCACTTAGCGAGGTATTTTTAAGCGAATACAACTACTTAGTTAAAACTTTTATGGTGCGGATGCACAGGATGTATCCGCACCATTTACATGAAGAACGGATTTTGTAAAAGAATATAGCGAAAGATTTACTTGAGCAAAGCACTTGGCAGGATTATCTGTTATTTAGTGCAAACCATTGAGGCCACCCGGCAAGGGATCATGCTGGCCGGTGGAGGTTATGAAGGCTATTTAATCGTTAATTTAGGAGGGATTATGGCATCAGAATACAAATTGGAATTGAGGGGTGTATCCAAGTCATTTCCCGGCGTTAAGGCACTTGATAACGTACAGTTATCAATTCGTCCCGGAACTGTTCATGCACTTATGGGTGAAAACGGTGCCGGAAAATCCACGCTTATGAAATGTTTGTTCGGAATCTATAAGATGGATGCCGGTGAGGTGCTTATAGATGGACAGAAAGTAATTATAAATAATCCTGATGAGGCTATGAAAATGGGAATAGCCATGGTGCATCAGGAATTGCAGCCGATACCTGCAAGAAGTGTCGGTGAAAACATGTACCTTGGAAGGTTCCCTGTTAAGAAAATAGGACCTATTCAGGTGATTGATCATAAAACAATGTACGAAGAAACAGAGAAGTGGCTGAATGAAGTTGATATGCATTTCGACCCTAAGGCAATGCTTTCTACTTTATCAATCGGACAGATGCAGTCAGTGGAAATTGCGAAAGCTGTTTCTCACGATGCAAAGGTAATCATCTTCGATGAGCCAACATCTTCTCTTTCAGATAATGAAGTTGAAACACTTTTCAAGATTATGGAAAAACTCAGAAGCAGAGGAGTTGCCATGATCTACATCTCCCATAAGATGGATGAGATCAAGCGCATAGCTGATGACATCACAATCATGCGAGATGGAACATATATCGGAACATGGCCTGCAGCCGAGATGTCAATGGATGACATTATTGCCAAGATGGTAGGACGTGAGCTGACAAACATCTATCCGCCTAAGGACAGAGAATTCGGTGAAGTTATCATGGAAGTTGATGGATTATCTTCAATCCATGCAAGATCATTCCAGAATGTGTCCTTTAAGCTCAGAAAGGGTGAAATCCTTGGATTTGGCGGTCTGGTAGGTGCACAGAGAACAGAACTCATGGAAGGTATCTTTGGAATAAGAAATATTTCAAAGGGAGAAATTAAGATTCATGGCAAAAAGGTTGATATTAAAACCTCGAGAGATGCCATGAAGGCCGGAATAGGAATGATAACAGAAGATAGAAGAGCCAGAGGTATTTTCGGATGTCTTTCCATAAAGGATAACGTTGGCGTATCTGTTTATAACAAATTCCTTCAGGCAGGATTTGTACTTGATCATGCGAGAATCAACAAGGTTGTTGATGACAGCATTAACAAGCTCAGAATTAAGACACCAAACATGCAGGAGCACATTGCAAACCTTTCAGGTGGTAACCAGCAGAAAGTTATCATATCAAGATGGCTGGCAAATGATCCCGATATCCTTATAATGGATGAACCTACAAGAGGTATCGATATCGGTGCTAAGCATGAAATATATGAAATAATGACAGATCTTGCAAAGCAGGGTAAGGCAATCATCATGATTTCCTCTGAAATGCCGGAACTTCTCGGAATGAGCGACCGCGTGATTGTAATGTGTAACGGCAAGAAGACTGGAGAGATCGATAATGAGGCAGATATGACTCAGGAAAAAGTAATGAGTTACGCAACACAGTTCAACTGATTCCTTGAAGAGGTTATTTCAAGCTTTTTAGGATAAAAAAGGAGATAAAAATGGAAAAGACAAAGCAGCAGAAAATGAGAGATTTTCTGATAAATAACGGAGTTATCATTGTTATGTTTATCCTGGTTATATATACAGGTTTTACAAACAAGAACTTTATCACACCCGGTAACTTCTTAAATATTCTTACAAACATGGCACCCAGACTTGTAATCGCACTTGGTATTGCAGGATGCGTTATTACAGCAGGTTGTGACCTTTCAGCAGGTCGTATGATCGGTTTTGCAGCATGTATCGCAGGTACACTTCTTCAGAAGCTGGATTATTCAGGAAAATTCTTCCCTGACATGAAGCCTTTGAATGTATTTGTTGTTCTTCTCATTGTACTTGCAATTACAGGATTCTTTGGAGCAATCACAGGATTCTTTATCGCATTCCTTCACGTTCCGCCATTCATCGCAACACTTGCTATGATGGAAATCGTTTATGGTCTTGCTCTTATCTATACAAATGCAACACCTCTTGGTGGATATGTAAAGCAGTACACAGATATTGCAACAGGTAATATCTTCGGAATAAGCTATCTGGTAATTATTGCTATTTTAGTTGCAGCTATCACATGGTTCATATTCAACATGACCCGTCATGGTAAATATATGTATGCAATCGGTGGAAATCCGCAGGCAGCAGAGGTTGCCGGTGTTCCGGTTAAGCTTACAATGGTACTCATCTACATGAAGGCAGCTATGATGTATGGTCTTGCAGGTTTCATGCTCGGTGCAAAGGCCGGTGGTGCATCTGTTAACCTTGGTTACGGTTATGAGATGGAAGCTATCGCAGCCTGCACAATCGGTGGTGTATCAGTTACAGGTGGACGTGGTAAGGTTTCAAGTGCTATCATCGGTGTAGCAGTATTCGAACTCTTAAAGGCTGCTCTTCAGTACCTTGGAGTAAATGCAAACGCACAGTACATCGCAATCGGTATTGTTATCTTCGTGGCTATTTCACTTGATATCAGAAAGTACGTTGCTAAGAAATAATTTAATTAAGATATTTGCCTGTAGATGCAATATTTGTATTGACCTGACACGGGCATAAATGAAATAATAAAGAACATTGAAAATGGGGTGAGGTCTTCTTATATAGAAGAAATCGTCCCATTTTCTTTTTATAATTAGCAGAGTACTTGACGGAACTTGCTAAAATATAGATGTAATGAAAATAAAGAGAGTGACATATGGACTTTAATACAATTTTACAAAATTCAGGTATATCAATTTTATTATTTGTTATTTGCGCTTATTATGCCTATAAGCTTCTTGTTCTGAAGGATTACAAGTCAGTCCGCAGTAGAGAGGAAAAGCCTCCGAAGGATATTGATGGCTATTGCAGGGCAGCAGGGCTGATAGTTGTGTTTTTTGGAATTTCCACACTTGTGATGGCAGGACTTGTTTTATTTAGTCCTTTGGCCGGACTTGTGCAGATTATAATCTGCACCGCAATAATGGCAGTTATGTGGAAAAAGGTAACAGATAAGTATGTTTAGATTTTCGTTTTTTTCTTTAGAAAAACGAAAATCGTATTGAGATGATTCATACATTTGAGGAAGTGATCAAATGAAATATTCCGTATTGCTTGTGGATGATGAGGAAGAGGTTACACAAGCCATAAAAAGAAAACTTAATTGGGATGAAATGGGATTTGAGGATCCGTTATACGCAAGGAATGGTCTTGAAGCTCTTGAAGCTGCGGAGCTTCGCACACCTGATGTGGTAATGACAGATATACAGATGCCTTACATGACAGGACTTGAGCTTGCTAAACGGTTGAAGGAACTTTATCCCGGAATACGTATCATCATTTTTTCAGGCTATGATGAATTCGAATATGCCAAAGAAGCAATAAGACTTGAGGCCGAGGAATATATACTAAAACCCATCGATGCAGGTGAGCTCAAAAGTGTATTTGAGAGAATTCATGAATCTCTTGATAAAGAGCGTGATGAGAGGCAGAACCTGGAAAAGCTGACCAATTATTACATGGAATCACTGCCGCTTTTGCAGGAAGATTTTTTTGCAGCTCTTCTTGACGGTAAGGTTGAGGAAAAAAGGATACCGAAATACCTTGAGGATTATCAGATAAAATTGGAAGGGCCTTTTTACTGTGTTGCAATACTTCATATCAGTACCGGAGACCTGCCTGAGGGCGTAAGTCATGTTCTGTTATCCTTGTCAGTCAGGAGACTGGCAGAAGAGAGAATAGATGCAGCCTATAATGCAAGGCTATTTTCATACCGTGGGAGCACTGTACTGATAGCCCAGATAACTTCCACCGATTCCAAGAATAAATTTACCGATGATATGGACAGATTCTGCAGACTTGCCAAGACCGTTTGTAAAGCCAATGTCACAGTAGGAATCGGAGAAATTGTGGGAAGCATCGAGAACCTTAAGGAATCCTATAACGGAGCTAAGGATGCTGTGGCATACAGGGTGCTTTACGGAACCACAAAGGCTATCAATATATCTGAGATTGCACCGCCTGCCGTAAAACAAAGTAAAGCAGAGGATATGGACCTCCATGAGATATTTAAGAAGATCAAAATGGAGGATGAGACCGCCCTTATTAAGTCAGTAGAGGATTATATTGAAGGCGGAACTTCGGCTGACATGTCGGTTTCGGAGTATAAATTCTTCGTGCTGGAAATGATAAGCGAGATTTATCGTTTTATGCGTGGTAATCAGCTTGAAATCGAGACGGTATTTAATCTTGAAGAAGACGTATATGATGTGGTTTCACAGCTTGAAAAAACGCAGCTTTGTGAATGGCTCAAGGAAACCTGCGTAAAGCTTCAGAATCTGCTTCGGGAAAAGCGTACCGACACCACAAAGTCCTTTGTAAAAAAAGCGATAGAATACGTGAATGATCATTATGCTGATCAGGATCTGTCAGTGGACAGAGTCTGCATGGAACTTTCAGTAAGCAGTGCTTATTTTTCCACTGTGTTTAAGAAAGAGACAGGTAAGACCTTTGTTACTTATCTCACGGATTATCGCATGGAGAAAGCACTTCAGCTACTTATAGAAAAAGACGAAAAGACCTACGTAATTGCTCAGCAGGTCGGTTATGGAGACCCCAACTATTTTAGCTATGTTTTCAAAAAACAATTCGGAACATCGCCATCTAAATACAAACAGGGATTATCTTAAAAAATATCTGCTTAAGTTATATCCCCGCACAATACAGAGCATCATCCTGATATCCTTCACATTGGTATCATCAGTTTGTATGCTCTTTTTGGGGATGTCCATGTATCAGAGATTTGAGGGAAGATCCCGGCAGATGATGACGGATAATTCACTGCTTATGCTCTCAAGGACCACGGACAGTATCGAGGATTACCTTAGAAGAATGCGAAGGATTTCCGATGCCATGTACTATGACATCATTAAGGATATGGATTTTGAAAGCGAGGACCTTTCATCTGAGATAAATCTTTTGTATGAAGCAAATAAGGATAATCTGGTGAGTTTTGCCCTTTTTGCAAGTAATGGCGATCTCATCAGTGCAGCGCCTATAGCCTTGCAAAAAGAAATGGCAAATGTCACGGAACAAAACTGGTTTACTACTGCGTTCAACAAAATGGAAAATCTCCATTTTTCAACGCCCCATGTTCAGAACCTTTTCATGGATGAAACGGATTATCGTTATCACTGGGTTATATCTCTTAGTCGTGCGGTTGACCTGAACTATGGCGGAAAACCGAGGATGGGTGTCCTTTTGGTGGACATGAATTATGAGACCATACAGCAGATGCTTGAAGGTGTAAATCAGGCGAATTCATCACAGTATGTATATCTCATAACAGGTAACGGACAGCTTATTTACCATCCCAAAGCTGAACAGATCTCTTTGGGAATTCATGATGAGAACTTTGCTCAGGCAGCAGGCTATGATGACGGAGTATATGAAGAGAGCTTCGAGGGTGAAAAGCGAATAGTTGTGGTCGATACTGTAAGCTACACCGGATGGAAGCTTGTAAGCGTAACTCCTGTAAGAAATTTCTACCTTGGCATGAAAAGTACCAGATATTTCGTTATTCTGGTTGCTGCACTTACCGGCCTTGCCATGATCATAATGAATCAGCTTGTTACCTGGAGAGTTACAGAGCCTCTTTTAAAGCTAAATGAATCCATTAAAAACATGGAAGCGGGGAATTCTGATTCTGCAATATATATTGGCGGAACATATGAGGTTGAACACCTGGGAAAAACCCTACAGCGTTCGCTTGATGAGATAAACAGGCTGATGAAGGACATAGTCATAGAGCAGGAGGAAAAGAGGAAGAGTGAGCTTGATGCTTTGCAATCTCAGATAAATCCGCACTTTTTATATAACACACTTGATTCTATAGTCTGGATGATCGAGGGAGAACATTACGAGGAAGCGGTTTTCATGATAACCCAGCTTGCAAGTCTGTTCAGGGTGTCTCTAAGTAAGGGGCGCACTATTATTCCTATTGAGGATGAGCTTCGTCATGCAGAAAATTATATGAACATACAAAAGGTAAGATTTAAAAATGCCTTTGTAATGAACTATGAAATAGATCCGGAGATTAAGGGATGTCTCACAGTTAAGCTTATTGTTCAGCCTATTCTGGAAAATGCGATTTACTACGGAGTAAAGAACATGGACGAGGATGGAGAGATAACTCTTAAGGGATATCGTAAGGATGATGATATTTTCATAGAAGTAATAGATAACGGCTATGGAATTCCTTCTGAAAAGCTGCCATATCTTCTGACTGAAGACAAGAGAGCCAGCAAGAACGGCTCAGGTGTCGGACTTATAAACGTTCATAAGAGAATTCAGCTCAGATTTGGTGATAGCTATGGTCTTCATATTGAAAGTGAACCTGATGAAGGGACAAAGGTGACAATACATCTTCCGGCAATACCCGCTACAGAGGAAAACAGAGAGATGCTGGAGAAGGGAGGCCTGCGCTATGAATAAGAACAGGCACTTGTTTTTTATAGGTGTCACGATACTTCTGGTGCTTGGAATCATAGTTTCTGCATACTCTCTGGTAGGTGGTTCCTCTGAGGATGATGTTTATAATATTTCCGTGGTGGTGGAAAACAGCCAGAGCGAGAAGTGGACATCATTTATAGCCGGGGCAGAGAGCGCTGCAGCGGATTACAATGCAATTATTGATCTTGTGACAACCTCTGAATTTGAAAATGGTGATGATGAGTTTTCAGTTATAGATGATCAGATAATCAATGGTGCCAATGCGGTTGTGACAGAGCTTGTATCCAGTGAAGGCACGGCAGAATCAATAAAAGACATAAGCGGAAAAGCGGTTCTTGCCCTTACAGGGACAGATGCCCAGACTGATGTTGATATTGAGGGTAAGTTTGCCACTATTGCACCGGATAATTATCAGATAGGAAGAGCCTTGGGCAATGAGGTGCTGTTAAGACATCAGACCGGACTATCAGAGAAAAGGATAGGTATTATCTGCAATAGAATTACGACTAATGCAGCAAAGGAGAGGCTCAACGGACTTTTTGATGTACTTAGGGTCAAAAAGGCCACTGCGGTTTGGTGCATTATTCTTGATAAAAAAGCTGATGCAGATAAAGAGCCGGGTAACTATGAGGAAAGTGAAAACTCCGGCCAGACTGGCAGGGATTTTTTACAGTCATTTGGACTCTCCGGTGAGAATATCATTGAAAACACTCTGCCGGAAGAAAACGGATATCTTGTTAAGGAAACTTATAAGGAAAAGCCGGTAGATATCCTTGTTGCGCTGGATGATGAGAGCCTTCAGACATCTGCGGAGTTTTTTGCTGAAATAGAAAATGCCTTCAAAACAAAATCAACAGCCTATAAATATGAGACAGATAAGGACGGAAAACTAATAAGACCTATAGAGATATATGGAGAAGGAACATCACTTAGAAATATCTCATACCTGGATAGGGGAAAAATTGTGAGCATGATAGTTCCAAACGAGTTTCGAATGGGATATGTTGCAGTTGAGAAGGCTGTAGCGAAGCTGGAACACAAACTATCTCCCATGGAGGATGAGACTGTAGAATACCGAGTTATCAATCAGGAGAGTGTTTTTAAAGATGACAATCAGAAATACCTTTTTACAACAATGCAATAGATTCCGTTTTTTTGTCCGGATTCTTGTTTTGCTAGTGTTATCTGTTTCACTTACAGGGTGTGCCAGAACACAATCCACACATAAGGAAATAAAGATAGGAGTATGCGCCTATGATCAGTATGATACCTTTCTTACGCAGCTTATAGATTGTTTTGATGAAAATGTTGAGGACGGAGTAAGTGTTGAGTATGCCTATGCTTCCCAGAGTCAGATAACGCAAAATGAGCAGGTTCGGAAAATGATCGAAAAGGGCGTTGATGTACTCTGTGTGAACCTTGTGGACAGGACTGCTCCCAACACCATAATCGATCTTGGTAAGAAAAATGATGTTCCGATAATTTTCTTCAACAGAGAGTTGGTGGAAGAGGACATTACACAGTGGCCAAAGCTGTATTACGTGGGTGCTGATGCCTTTGAGTCAGGAATAATGCAGGGAGAACTGGCTGCCAACATGATAAGAAGAGAGTCATTAAATGCTGATAAAAATGGAGACGGAAAGATTCAGTATGTAGTCCTTGAGGGAGAAGCAGGGCACCAGGATTCCATAGTAAGGACAGAGTATTCGGTAAAAACGCTGGTTGACGAAGGAATAGATGTTGATAAGGTGGGCTATGCCATAGCAAATTGGAACAGAGCCCAGGCCCAGACTAAGATGGCTCAGCTTATTGAACGAAATGACGAGGCCATAGAGCTTGTACTTGCTAACAATGATGATATGGCCCTTGGTGCGGTTGATGCCTATAATAGTGCAAAGATCTCTGCTGTAGACAGACCGATCATAATTGGAATTGATGGAACAGATGTGGGACTTGAAGCTGTAGTTAATAAGACCATTGCAGGTACAATTTACAATGATAAGGAAGGTCAGGCTAAAGCCATGTATGATCTTTCCATATTGCTGGCAAGGGAAGAGCCTTTAAACAGTCTTGGTATGGAGGATGGAAGATATATAAGACTTCCATATCAGAAGGTTGACGCTTCAAATGTTTTGCAGTTTATTCATAAGTAGGATTTACTTAGTTGTTTGAGGTTGTAAATCCTGAATGAAGCAGGTTTGATCCTTTGATTTAAGAAAATTCGTAAATACAGGAGTTTAGTTGTAATTAAATGATAATAGAAGTAAGAGACGATTTTGATCTTAAAAAAATCCAGATAAGTGGACAGTGTTTCCGTGTAAAGGAAGCAGGTTCCGGGATTTTTATGTTTATTACCGGTGAGCATGTTGTTTTTATAAAAGAACTCGGAGATAAAAAGTTTGAGGTGTCCTGTTCTGAAAAAGAATGGGAAGAAATCTGGACCGCATATTTTGATCTGGACAGGAGCTACGAAGATATATGCAGGAAAGAATACGGTAAGCATGATTTTACCGACAAAGCCATAGACTTTGGAAGGGGACTCAGAATTTTAAGACAGGATAAGTGGGAGATGCTGGTTTCCTTTATCATTTCTCAAAGAAAGAGCATACCTGCCATTTCAAGTGCTGTGGAAGCATTATGCAGAAAATTCGGAAGTGAAATTGATGTAACAGACGTGCATTTTGAAGAAGATGGTGAGTGGAGTACTGATGAAGCTTGTAAGGATCCCATATATTCATTCCCTACACCGGAGCAGATGGCGGGTGCCACCCTTGATGATTTTAAGGAATGCGGACTTGGATACAGAGCTCCATATGTTTATGATGCTATCAGAAAGGTTTTAAGTGGAGAGCTTGACCTTGAGGAGATTTGCAGACTGGATGATGAAGCACTTTTTGAAAAGCTTATGACGGTTCATGGGGTTGGAATAAAGGTGTCCAACTGCGTCTGCCTTTTTGCATATTCAAGAATGGGCAGAGCTCCCATCGATGTTTGGATTAAAAGGGCTATTGATGAAGAATATGGTGGCGTAGATCCATTTCCTGAATATGGAGAAAACGCAGGTATCATTCAGCAGTATATTTTTTATTATGAAAAGAATGGTGCAAAACAGTTACTGAAATGATAGCAAGTAGAAAGCTTTGTTAATATAAACAGCTATATTAGAGTTTATGAGGTGGAATGTTATGCAGAAAAATAGATACAGATGGATATGGCAAAAGCGTTTATCAGCTTTGCCTGTGATACTTTTTTATGTGGCAGCAGTTATCTGTAGCTTATTTTTGGCACCGGGGATGTCTGCCGGCGCAAAATATATTGTGGATGTGGAATCCCCTGACGGACCGCTTGGATATGGTGTTTACATCGGAGCAACAGCAGAACAGCTTCATGCTAAGCTCGATAATGACAAGGATATAGGTCTTGCGATAATAGATGCACAGTATGTTTCCTCTGAGGATATGATCTCTTTAAAATCCGGTGGAAGAAGGGTATACAGTTATCTCAATATCGGATCCATAGAGGAATTCAGGGATTATTACAGCTCTTTTTCAGACATTACACTCGCACCTTATGAAAACTGGCCCGGAGAATATTGGATAGATGTTTCAGAGGAGAAATGGCAGGATTATATCTGCGACAATATTGCGGCAGAACTGGTTCTTAAAGGAGTGGACGGATTTTTCATAGATAATTGTGATGTCTACTATATGTATAATCACAGCTGGATATATAAAGGAATCGTGAAAATCCTTACAAGACTGAAAAATACCTATAATCTTCCGATAATCATAAACGGCGGTAATGATTTCGTCACAGCCCTCCTTAATAGTGGCAACCAAAATCTCATAGACGGAGTAAATCAGGAATCGGTTTACAGCACCATTGAGGATTATGAGAAGAAAGTATTTGGTGAGCGAAAAGCCCTGGACAGAGCATTCTATGAAGAATATCTTGCAAGAGCTAAAAAAGAAGGACTTATAGTGTATATGATAGAGTACACAAGAGACATGCGGCTTGTTGAAAAGATAAAGGAATTCTGTCAGCAAAACGGCTATAAATGTTATGTTACGGATTCCCTAGCTCTGGACGGCAATGTGAAGCTTTGATATTCTGCGGAAAAGTTAATGAAACCCGCAGGAAGCAGGCTTTGCCTGATATGCCGGGGCAGTACGTTTTTGTGGTCAAAATAAAATACGAGGAAAAAATATGAGTAAATGTGTAATTGTTGGTGGGGCACTAATTGAAAATTACAGCTTTGTCCGTGGTCATATAAAGAAGGATGACTTTGTCATTTACTGTGACTGTGGGCTTTTGCATATGGAAAAGCTTGGAGCCTGGCCTTCACTTATTGTTGGGGATTTTGATTCCCATGAGAATCCGCATCTTGATGTGGAGACCATAACTTTACCTACTGAAAAGGATGATACGGATACGGTCTATGCAGTAAAAGAAGGCATGAGCCGAGGTTTTACTGACTTTCTCATAGTCGGAGCCCTTGGAAAAAGGTTTGATCATACCCTGGGAAATCTTGCGATTTTAATGATGCTTGAATCCAAAGGGTTAACGGGAATGATAGTTGATGATTATTCAGAGATAGTTGTGATATCTGGAAGGGAGAACACAACATATAAAGTTTCAGATGATTGTAAATATTTCTCAATCCTTGCAGCAGGAGGGGATGCAGGCGGAGTTACCATAAAGAATGCAAAATACAATATTACCGATGCAGATATTATTACGGATTTTCCTCTTGGAGTTTCAAACGAAGTACCCAAGGGCAATACTGCTGAGATAAGCATTAGAGAAGGCAGAGCTTTTCTGATTAAAGTTTATACAGAGTAGAAGAATCTATATGTACAGAAAATCATGGGGAATATGTATAATTATTAGGGTAAAAAAAACTTCTAAAATCTCACAAAATTACATGGTCAGAAATACTTATAATTAAGAGAGGGCATACGATGATTTTTCTAAATGACAAAGGCGTTCTTATAGCAAAAAGACAGGGTGAGACTCTTAGAATTGAGAGCTGGGGCAAAAATGCCCTGAGAGTCCGCACTACTATGTATCCTGAATTTACAGGAAGAAACTGGGCTCTTACAGAAGAAGTTAATAAGGATCAGGATGGCGCTAAGACCATTATCAGCATTACACAAAGGGAGGATGGCCCTTTTGCTGAGATAACAAATGGCAGAGTAAAGGCAACCGTGAACTTTGCCGGTGTCATCACCTATTATAAGGATGACAAAATGTTCCTTAGAGAGTACTTCCGCTGCTATGGCGGCACAGAGTCAAAGGAATCAAGATGCCTTAAATATATAAACAGAGATTACAGACCTCATGTTGGAGGAGATTACCGCATTACACAGAAATTCGAAAGTAATGATGGCGAGAAAATCTTCGGAATGGGTCAGTATCAGCATGCATACACAGATCTTAAGGGATGTATCCTGGATCTTGAGCAGAGGAATTCACAGGTTTCAATTCCTTTTGCCGTATCAAGCCTTGGCTACGGATTTTTATGGAATAATCCCGCTGTTGGACGTGCTGCTTTCGGTAATAACTACACAGAGTGGGTTGCAGAGTCAACAAAGGAACTTGATTATTGGATCACTGTTGCAGATACACCCAGAGAAATCGTTGAGAATTATACAGAGGTTACAGGACGTTCTCCTGAGATGCCTGATGATCTTCTTGGTCTTTGGCAGTGCAAGCTTCGCTACCGTACACAGGAGGAGGTACTTAAGGTTGCTCATGATTGCAAGGAGCACGGAGTTCCGATCGACTGCATCGTAATCGACTTCTTCCACTGGACAGTACAGGGCGACTGGAAATTTGACAAGACCTACTGGCCGGATCCCAAGGCAATGGTGGATGAACTTCACAGCATGGGAATCAAGGTTGTTGTTTCAGTATGGCCCACCGTTGATAAGAGAAGTGAGCACTTCTACGACATGCTGGAGAGAGGCCTTCTTGTGAAAAATGAGAGAGGCGGACTTCAGAACTATGACTTCGAGGGTGACTGCACTGTTTTCGATGCTACAAACCCTGAAGCCAGAGAGTATGTATGGGACGTTTGCAAGAAGAACTACTATGATCTTGGAATCGATATGTTCTGGCTTGATAACTCAGAGCCTGATCTTGTGAAGTATGATTTTGATTCACTCAGATATTACATGGGACCTGCTCTTGAAGTAAGTAATATATATCCTCAGTTCTACAGCCGTGTGTTCTATGATCACATGACAAAGCTTCAGGATAAACCTGTAGTCAGCCTTCTTCGTTCTGCATGGGCAGGAAGCCAGAAGTATGGAAATGTTGTATGGTCAGGTGATGTGCCAAGTACATTTGAAGCACTTCGCGATCAGGTGGCAGCAGGACTGAACATGGGACTTGCAGGAATATCCTGGTGGACTACTGATATCGGAGGATTCATGACAGATGATGTAAATGATCCTGATTTCAGACAGCTTCTTATCAGATGGTATGAGTTTGCGGTATTTTCACCGATTCTCAGAATCCACGGAGACCGCGGACCTTACAATATTCCTCCGCTTGATAACAGAAGTTTTGGCGGCGGTTACCTCCACACAGGTCAGGACAATGAGCTTTGGAGCTACGGTGAGGACAACTTCAAGATCATGAAGGATCAGTTAAACCTTCGCCATGAGTTAAAGCCTTACATCAAAACTCTTTATGAGGAGACTAGTAAGAACGGTTCACCTATCTTAAGAACACTCTTCTACGAGTTCCCTGAGGACAAGAAGTGCTGGGAAATCTATGATGAGTACATGTTTGGTGATAAATATCTTGTTGCTCCAATCCTTGAGCTCAATCAGTTTGAGAGAGAGGTTTATCTCCCTGAAGGAAAATGGGAAGACATTCGTGACAACAAGGTTTATGAAGGCGGTCAGACCATTAAGGCAGCTGCTCCCATCGAATCAATACCGGTATTTAAAAGAGTTTAATTAAAGAAAGCGATTTAATATCGCCGACAGATAATATGAAAAAATCATTAGTTGCAACAATTTCATTTCTTCTTTCAGTCTGCATCCTGACAGGGTGCAGACTTCCTTTTAGTGTAGATAACAGGACAGAAGGCGAGCACAAGTATCCTGAGTTCTTAACAATAGATGTCTATGACACCCAGGCAAATACACAGGGTCTCCAGAGAGGCTGGTTTGCCAAAATTGTTCGGGATAAGTTCAACATGCAGCTTAATATAATCTCCACAAATATAGATGACAATTCAGATGCAACCTATGAGACCATGCGTGCTTCAGGTAATCTTGGAGACATTATCATCACCAACGTAGATCATGGAAGACTCTCAGATCTTGTGAGAGAAGGTCTCGTACTGGATATGACCGGGTACCTTGAAAAATGCGATAACCTTAATAAATTTAAAGATCAGATTGCTGTCACATCAGCGTTTGCAGGCGTTGATGGAAATTGGGCGGTGCCAAGTGAAATAGCTGAATATCCTGCAACTGAGCCTTCAGAAGCGATAGAACCAACTAATGCTCCCACAATAAGATGGGATTTATATAAAAGAGCCGGCTATCCGAAGGTTAACACTTTGGAGGATTTACTTCCTGTTCTTAGAAAGATGCAGAATCTGGCAATACAGAGTGATATTGGCAGAGATGTATATGCATTTAGTCTGTTTGGCGACTGGGATGGTGCAATCATGCAGAATGCAGGAGCTTTGGCATCTCTATACGGATATGATCCCCAGGAATTTATTATGTTAAACCCTGAGACCGGTGAGATACAGGATATAACTGACAGCGACTCAATTTATTTCAAAATGCTGCATTTCCTTTTTGAAGCAAACCAAATGGGACTTGTGGATCCGGATTCTCCATATCAGAACTATGAAACCGTTGCAGCGAAATTCAGGGAAGGCGCTGTTTTGTATTCGTTCTGGCCCTGGATGGGAGAATCCTTATATAACTCAGATGAACACCTGGCAGTGGGTAAAGGCTTTGCTTCCATAGGAATAGAGGATGCAAGCTACATTTGCTGGGGTAATGATCCAAATGGTAAGCAGAGCTTTTCAATAATGGTTGGGCAGACCACCAAGGATCCCCAGAGAATGGTGGATTTTATAGACTGGCTCTACTCGGATGAAGGAACTGAGTGCTGCGGCTCTCCCACGGGAGACTTCAGGGGACCCAGATCTCTTACCTGGGAAAGCACTGAAGATGGGCCGATTCTTACGCAGTTTGGAATAGATGCCTTCATAACTATGGATGAAAATCTTGAGGTTCCGGAGGAGTTTGGCGGAGGAACCTGGAAGGAAGGCGTATCAGCCCTGAATTTCAAGCCTGTTGATATGAAGAATATCGATAGTGATGGAGTACCATTTTCCTATCAGGCCTTTGATGATTATCAGGAAAAAACTGCCAGCAGTATATCAGATGACTGGCAGAGGCATTATAAAACGGATAAGACACCGATAGAATACTTTGAGGAAAGGGAAATGATATCCGTTATTCCGGGAACAGAGTGGGCAGCAGGAGATTATCCTGAATACCTGAAAACTGTGGAGCTCCAGTGCAGACAGACCGTCAATGACTACTCCTGGAAAATGGTTTTTGCAGAGTCTGAGGAGGAATTCGAGAATTTAAAGGAGACAATGATAAGTACCCTTGTACGACTTGGCTCTGATAAGGTAGTAGAAATAAACCGGGAAAATGCAAAGAATAGATATGAGATTTTAAGGAATGCCGCCGGAGGTAAGTCATGAAGCGCCATGGAAGAGTCGGCAGGCAGATGTACAGGATACTTTTGCTGACTCTTATTATTCCTATAGGTATCATCGGAACTATAGCGGCAGTCCTGCTTCTAAGACAAATGAATAACAGATATGAGGAGCAGGTGAAGGCAGATAATATTCGCGTGAAATCCATTTTATTTGATGTGACTTCAAGCCTTTACACTAATCTTGAGCCCATTGTGTCTGTTCAATCCTATCGTGACATGTTTTCACAGGTGGATTTTGATGACAATGCCAGATACCAGTATAATCAGGTGATAAATACCATTACTTCATTAAAGAGGTCCACTGCAGGAATATCCACGATAAATATTTATACCAATAATCCTGTAATTCCGACGGATAATTACATTATAAATGTAGGGACCACAGGACTTGAGGAAGCGGGAGATGTGGCAGAAGTAGCCGCAGGAAGCGGAGATATAAATGATCCTTTTTCGCGCTACGAGTGGTACAGGAAAATAGATCCTAATGCATGGGATTCATACACCTGCACTCATGTTCCGCTTAACGAGTATGAGGACGCCTTCGAACTTACTCTTGTACGGCGCTTTAATACAGGTGAATCAGAAAACAGAGCCTATGTGGTTGCCACGGTCAGTACGAATTATCTGAGGAACCGCCTTATCACAACTGACAACTACATGCTTGCATCCCTGTCCGGTGAGCCAGCTTTTTTCTCATCAGAATATGATGACAGAGAAAAGGAGATGCCGGATATAATTTCAGAAAACACAGAGAACTTTAATTATACCGGTAATATGATGCTGGATGGAAAGATGGCCCTCACCTATGTTTCCAGCTTTGTACCTTATAAGGTAGATAAAAGATTTTTCGTTCTTGTGGGAGACTATAAGGCCAGCGATTCTGTAAGGGATATTCTTAGAAGATTCATTTTTGTGATGATTCTTGCAATCGCGGGACCTGTGATATCAATAGTTTTGTATTCAAGATATTTTACAGGCAGGGTATATACCCTTAGAGAAGCGATGCACAGAGCAAGCACAGGTGACTACGATATTATCGAGAGCATAAGCGGTGATGATGAGCTTTCAGATACTTTTAATGACTTGAAACTGACTACAGAGCAGATAAGAGAAAATGAGTCAAAATATTATGAAGCCAGAATCCGTGAGCAGGAGCTTGTGAACATGCAGCAGAACATGGAATTCAAGATGCTCGCCGGTCAGATAAATCCGCATTTTCTGTATAACACCTTAGAGGCCATAAGAATGCAGGCCATAAGAGGCGGAGACAGGGATGTGGCAACCTCGGTTAAATATCTTGCAAAAATAATGCACTATGTTCTGGAAAGCACCGGCACTTCAACCTCGAAATTGTCCGATGAATTAAAGCATGTGGAGAGTTACCTTCAGATACAAAGACTTAGATTTGGAGAAAAGGTGGCGTGGAATTTTTATATATCTGATGATGTGGATACGGATAAGTACAGGATTCTGCCGCTTCTCATTCAACCTATAGTTGAAAATGCCATAAGCCATGGACTTAAGGAAATGGATAAAAACGGTCATATCAGTATTGTGGCGGAGTATGAAAACAGAAACACAAATGGGGCTTCTGATGGTGAAGCAGAGGAGAGACAGCTTATTATCACTATTAATGATGATGGCAAGGGCATGACTGAGGAAGAGGTTTTGGCTTTAAATAAATCTCTTGATGAAAAGAGGAATGACAGCGATGGAAGAGGTGCAGCCAGCATAGGACTTTACAATATCCATCAGAGGATAAAGCTTCACTATGGTGAAAACTATGGAATGACCATCCGCTCACAGGAAGGCAGAGGCACAAGCGTTGAGCTAAGACTTCCTGAGAGTTCAGAGTGAAAAAATTAGATTTTTGAATTAGTAAAAGAGCGTACAATAAAAATTTGGAAGTATAGAAAAACTTATATCAATGGAACTTGGAGGAGAAAATGAAAGACAAACAACAATTATTACAAAACTGCATGGACAAAATGATCGAAGCAAAGGAGCTTGTGGGTGTTAACGTTCTTGTTCTTAAGGACGGAGAAGAAGAGATGTATGCCGAAGCAGGCATGGCAAATCTTGAAGAGAAAAAGCCTTTTAAGAGAGACACAATCGTTCGCCTCTATTCACAGAGTAAACCAATCACAGCTGCAGCTGCCATGATCCTTTTTCAGGAAGGTGTTATTGACCTGTACGAGCCTGTAGGGAATTATATAGAGAGCTTTAAAAACCAGGAAATTGTTGAAGGCGGAGACAGACGCCCCGTAAGATGGGATCGTCCGATGCTGATTAAAGACCTCCTGGATATGACTTCCGGACTTGTATATCCTTTTATTAATTCACCTGCTGAGATCGAGACAGGTAATCTCTACAATGAGATGATCGATAGATTTTCATCAGATAACATGATGAGCACCATGGAATTTGCTGACCGACTTGGAAAGATTCCGCTTGCCTTCCAGCCCGGTGATCACTTTAGATATGGAACAAGCGCAGATATTCTTGGTGCTGTAGTTGAGAAGGCATCAGGGAAAAAGTTCGGAGAGTTCCTGAAGGAAAGAATTTTTGATCCGCTTAATATGAAGGATACAGCCTTCTATGTGCCTGAGGAAAAAATGGACAGATATGCCATGGCTTACAACTGTTATGGTGAAGAGCCTGTTGCCTACAGCGGAAATAACTTGGGAATCCGTGATGATGGTAAAAAGAACGCTTTTGAATCAGGCGGAGCAGGTCTTTTCTCCACAATTGATGATTATGCAAACTTCGCCAGAATGCTTATGAATGACGGAATCTTTGAGGGAAAGGAAATCCTTACAAAGAGAGCAGTTCGCTTCATGACAAGCCCTCAGCTTTCTGATGCACAGCAAAATGATCTTAATTCCAACTGGCCACTGCTTGGAGGATTCTCATACGGAAACCTTATGAGAATCATGAAGAATCCTGACCGCAGCGGAATTATGGCAGGTAAGGGTGAATACGGCTGGGACGGCTGGCTCGGACCTTATTTCTGCAATGATCCTGAGAGCAGAACAACCTTCCTTATGCTGACACAGCGTGTGGATTACGGAACAGGTATGGCTACAAGAAAGTTCAGAAACATTGTATTCTCATAAATGTCATGTACAAAATGTACAGTGTTTTATGTAAAAATATTTAGGTACTTGAAAATATAAAATTCTTCTAAACTAACACTCGTAGGAAATGCAGTTAAACTGCTGAGCCTGCGGGTGTTTTTTTGTCTTATATATAGCACTTTGTCAGGTATGGAGTATTTAGGGAGGATAAAAAATTGAAAAAAGAAAAAGTGGCACAGATTGCCTACTACCCCTACAGAATTATTTCAGTAGCACTTCTTGTAATCCTGTTTTTTCCCGGATTAAACGTAGCAAGAGTAAGTGGTTTGATCAATAGAAGCACATCGCTTCTGACTTCAGGTTTTTCTTATGGAAACTTAATTGCAAACTTTGGAAGAGCTTTCAAGAAGGGCTGGGTACTTGAGTCCACAATGAGACTTCTCAATCTTTCAAGTCTTGCAATTTGTATCGGAATTATTGCATGTGCTGTTGGAGCGTGTCTTTCACTTGGAAACAGAAAGTGCAAATTCACAGGAAATCTTTTCAGCACAGTCGGAGCTGTAATTTCAGCTTGTGCAATGGGTGGAATATGGTCAGCATACTTCCAGATAGCTGCAACAACAAAGCCTTCAAAGGTTGAGCCGATGTTCCAGAATTTCTTCTACATCATGCTGATACTTCTTGTGGCTATGGCAGTTATATCAATTGCAGTACTTGTCCTGACAGGAAGACCCGGCAAGGAAGAAAAGTTTGAGATGGAAACAAGATTTAAACTTTTCCTTATGTTCCTTCCGTTCATACTTCTGACATTTGTGTTCTGCTACCTTCCTCTTTGGGGATGGAGATATGCATTCTTCGATTATAAGTCAGGTGACACACTGAGCATGGCAAACTTTGCCGGATTCAAGTGGTTCGGACAGCTTGTAAGAAATAAATCAACAACGAGAGACATTGTTAATGTCATGAAAAATACACTGGCAATGAGCGGTCTTGGAATAGCAACCAGCTGGATGCCCATGGCATTTGCAATTTTCCTCTCAGAGATAAAAAATCCCAGATTCAGGAGATTCGTACAGACATTTACAACAATTCCTAACTTCATAAGCTGGGTTTTGGTATTCGCAATTGCATTTTGTATCTTTTCAACAGACGGATTCATTAGCTCAATGATGATCAATCTTGGTGTATGGAGTGAAGGTAAAAACTTCCTTATGAGTGGTTCACACACATGGCTGAAGATGCTTCTGTGGGGACTGTGGAAGGGACTTGGATGGAGCGCAATTATTTACATAGCCGGCATCTCAGGTATTGACCAGCAGCTTTATGAAGCAGCAACAGTTGACGGCGCAGGACGTTTCCAGAAGATGTGGCATGTAACTGTTCCCGGACTTATGCCTACCTTCTATGTTCTGTTGCTGATGGCTGTAGCCGGTATCCTTTCAAACGGAATGGATCAGTACCTGGTTTTTGAAAATTCTTCAAATACAGCTCAGATAACTGTTCTTGATCTTTATGTTTATAAGATGGGTATCGTTAAGGGCGCAATTCCGCTGTCAACTGTGGTTGGTATGCTGAAATCAGTTATTAGTGTAACACTCTTATATGTTGCAAATACAATCAGTAAAGTACTTCGCGGAGAGACTATTGTTTAAGCGTTAGGTAACTAATAATCGTTATGGAATTGTAAAGGAGTAAAAATGACAAGCATGGCTAATGCAGCAAGACTTGAGGCGAAGGCTGAGAGGGAATATGAAAAAAGACATAACAAAATGATGATGAAAAAGCCCGGCGATATTGTGTTCAATATCATAAACTATGCGGTATTTACAATCTTCACCATCATATGTATTTTCCCGTTCTATTATCTTTTCATTAACACCATAAGTGACAATGAATTGGTTAGAAAAGGACTGATAAACTTTGTACCTCAGGGAATACATTTCGAGAACTATATAAGACTTCTTCAGGTAAATGACCTGTTCGGATCCTTTGGAATAACAATTGCAAGAACAATCCTTGGAACACTTTTCATGGTATTGGCATCAGCTTTTGTGGGATTTCTTGTAACACAAAAGGACATGTGGGGAAGGAGCTTCTGGTACAGATTCCTCGTTATCACAATGTACTTCAATGCAGGAATCATCCCCTGGTATCTGAACATGGCTATGCTGGGTCTGACAAATTCCTTCTGGGCATACATCATCCCCGGAATCGTTGCACCCTACAACATAATCCTTGTTAAGACCTATATTGAATCAGCAATCCCAGGAGAGCTTCAGGAAAGTGCATCACTGGATGGTGCATCACATCTTAAGATTTTCTGGACAATAATCCTTCCGCTGTCCAAGCCGATACTTGCAACTATTGCAATCTTTGGCGCAGTAGGACACTGGAACTCATTCCAGGATTCACTGATCCTTATGCAGTCAGCTCCAAAGCTTTATACACTGCAGCACAGACTTTACATCTACCTTAATACAACAAGTAACCTTTCTGCTCTCATGAGCGCCGGCAGCACATCAGGAATCAGCAAGAGCGTTCTTGATTCAGCCTTAAACGGAAAGGTAATCAAATACACAATAGCAATGGTAACAATCATCCCGATCCTTTTGGTATATCCCTTCATGCAACGCTACTTTGAAAAGGGTATCATGATTGGAGCAGTAAAGGGTTGAGCAGAGCACTTAACGAGGTCCTTTCGAGTTTAGTGCGAGCCATGGGTGAACACTTGGCGAGGTGTTTTCGAGCCTAGTGAGAATCCCAGAGAGCACAGTGCCCGAGATCGGAACTTCCTTATTAAGTGTGGATTATTCAAAATATTCAGTCAACAAACCTTACGGTTTCAAATATAAAGGAGGAACAAAATGAAAAAGAAGGTTTTATCAATTCTACTTGCATCTACAATGGTGTTTTCACTGACAGCCTGCGGAACAAGCAATCCTGCAGGAACAGCTGTAGATGCCGGAAAAGCTGAAGACGAAGGCGATACAGCCGATGAGTCTGAGGATGAAGCAAAAGACGAAGCAGAGGATGCTGACAGTGATGCAGCAGAGGATACTGCAGAGGCTTCAGATGATGCAGAGGAAGCAGCAGAAGATGCTGATGATACTGCAAAAGCACAGGGTGATATCGAAGGCGATTTATCTGACATCATTCCTGAGGAGACAGTAACACTTGATGTTTACGATCAGCTTGCAAACTACTCAGGTGAGCAGACTGGCTGGTTTGGAAAGGTTATGCTTGATAAGTTCAATGTAAAGCTTAACATCATCCCTGAAAATGATGGCGTATTTGATACACGTATGGAATCCGGCAACCTTGGCGACCTGGTAATCTGGGGAAGCGATGGTGAGCAGTATCAGCAGGCAGTAGATAAGGGAATGCTCTTTGACTGGGAAGAGGATGACCTTATTAAGGAATATGGCCCTTACATCGATGCTAACATGGCACCTGCACTTGAAAAGAACAAGGGTATTTCATCAGACGGAAAGCTTTACGGTTTTGGTTTTGATGTAACAAGATCTGCTAAGGACCCCGGTTCATTCATGTACACATGGGATCTTCGTTATGATCTTTACAAGGAAATCGGTTCACCTGAAATTAAGGACCTGGATGGCCTTGTAGATGTACTTGCACAGATGAAGGAAGCTTGCCCTACAGATGATAATGGCAACCCGACCTACGGTGTATCACTTTTCAATGACTGGGACGGCGACATGGTAATGTTCGTTAAGTCTACAGCTACAGCTTACTACGGATATGATGAGTTCGGTCTTGGACTTTATGATCCATCAACACAGACCTTCCATCCCGTACTTGAGGAGAATGGTCCTTACCTTACAGCACTTAAATTCTACAACACACTTTACCAGAAGGGTCTTCTTGATCCCGATTCACAGACACAGGGCTTCAATGGTATGCAGGAAGATTATCAGAACGGAACAGCTTTCTTAAATGTATTTAACTTCATGGGTTCTGCTCTTTACAACACACCTGATCACCTCGCAGACGGCAAGGGAATGTTCCCTGTAAAGCCTACAGATGCTAAGCCTATCAGATATGGTCTTAACGTATACGGCGGTAACAGAATCTGGTCAATCGGTGCAAACACAGAGTATCCTGAACTTTGCATGGCTATCATCAACTGGCTCTCAACTCCTGAGGGACGTATGATTTCTGAGTATGGTCCTAAGGATGTATGCTGGTACTATGATGAAAACGGCAACACATGCTTCACAGAGACAGGTCTTGCATGCAAGACAGATATCTCAACAGAGATGGGCAATGGTTATGACGGAACATATGATGACGGTTCTTTCAAGATGAACAACTCAACATGGGCACTTGATGCTCCTAACCCTGACAGTAACGGTGAGACCTTCAACTATCGTAACTGGGCAAGCTACTCAACAGAGGCTGGTTCAGATATTGAAAAAGACTGGAGAGAATTCGCAGGTGCTAACACTCCTGACCTCTATCTTGATAAGCAGGATTACATCCTTGCACCCGGAACAATGTACACAGGTGGCGTTCATTCAGATGAACTCCAGGTTGTTTGGGATCAGGTTGCAACCTGTGTGAAGGACAACTCATGGAAGGCTATCTACGCTGAGTCAGATGAAGAATTTGACAAGATTGTAGACGACATGATTCAGCAGGCTAACGAGTATGGCTATGATGAGTGCATCGAGTTCCAGGAGAACGAAGCTAAGCTTCGTGCAGAGGCTGAGAACGCAGCACTTGCTGAGTAATAATAAACATCTTTTTGAGGCTGCGGCACGTGTTGGCCGCAGCCTTATTTAATACTTTTTTTACTAATTTAATAAATTCGGTATGTTAGAATGATAATTGGCAAACTAGAATTTTCGGGAGGAAATCTGCATGGAAACTGTACTTATTGCGGATGATGAAGAGAATATCAGAGAAGGTATAAAACTAATTATTGATTGGGAAGAACTTGGATTCGAAATCGCAGGAACTGCCACCAATGGTGAAGAGGCACTTTCTTCAATAATGAAGCTTAATCCTTCATTGGTAGTCATGGATATGCAGATGCCCAAGCTTCACGGAATTGATGTCATAAAAAAATCAAGAGCCCTGGGTTATGAGGGGTATTTCATAATACTTTCCGGTTTTTCCAACTTTTCATATGCACAGGATGCCATCAGAAACAGAGTCACAAACTATATCACAAAACCTGTTGATGAGGATGAGCTCTACGATACAGTTAAGAAGATAAAAGATGAAATAGACAAAAATGTAAAGGAAGGCAGGCGCTCAGGCCAGATAAGAAATAAGGCAAAGAGCGTTGTTGTGAGTGAGCTTTTTCTTGGAACCTACTTTGAAAAGAATGAAAAGGAAGAAGTGGTTTTCACAGATGAAAGCAGAGAAGAGCTGGAATCCATGAAGCTTTTATTCCCTCTTTATCAGGTGGTCATTCATGAAACCTATCAGGCAGGGAAAAGAAAAGAGTCTCTATCAGAGGATTATAAGCTGACAGATCTTTTGCCAACCTTCCTTGATGAAAATAATTATGAAATTTTAGAGGTGAATGGCAATGATTGCCTGCTCCTAAAGGGAAAAGCGGCTATATCAAGATTCGATGATTTTATTCACCATTATGAAAAATCCCCGATAGAATCCGATAGCCCTTTGGATGATATTTTTATTGCTATAGGAAAATCTGTGGAGTCTCCCACGGAGATTGAAGAATCCTATGAGTCTGCTAAGAGCCTTGCTGACAGAAGGTTTTTCTGTGATGAGGGCGAGCATTTTGTAAGAGCAGACAGGGTGAAAGAGGAGAGCAGCGGTTTTTTACAGGAGAAGGAAAACAATAAGTCCTCAGAGAATATTAAGGATGTGCAAAACAGCCTGTCTGAAAAGATTCTGGATGCAGTGATACAGGGAAACAGGACTGCAATGATCAATTCTTCTGAGGAGCTTTATAACTATATAAAAGAAAATATTTCAGGAAACTCAGATGCCTGTCTGTTTGTGACTGAGATACTTTTACAGATAAAGGACAGACTGACGAAGCAGTATCCAGTGGTTCAGGATCTGTTTGATTCCCACGCCGGGATAATTGAATTTATTGAGGGGCGGTTCTACCTTTATGAAATAATGCAGTACATGATGGAAACTCTGGAGAAGGTATTGTTTAAGCTCCATGAGCATGGCACCTATGAAAATATCATTGACGATATTATTTCATACACAGACAGAAATTATGCTCAGCCTCTGACATTGGAGGATCTGGCTTCTCAGTTTGGATACAACAGTGGGTACCTTGGACGACTTTTCACAAGGACCACAGGAACAGGATATAACTACTATCTGAATGAGTGCCGTATAAACAAAGCTAAGGGATTTCTTGCCGAGGGGCAGTATAAGGTCTATGAAGTTGCGCAGCTTGTAGGCTACAACGATGTGGACTATTTTGGAAAGAAATTCAGAAAGCATGCCGGAATGACACCTGCAGAGTTCAGAAGGCATATGAAAGAAAGTAAGTCGTAAATGTGCGACATTTTTATAATAAATAAAATTCGTGGACCTTTAAAACGCATTTAGCTGTTGCGATTTAGAAGTCATGAATTGGGGAAAACAATTAGGAGGCGAAATGAACTGGAATGATAATCTGAAAAAAGTTCCCTATGGGGGTGACTACAATCCGGAGCAGTGGCCGGAGGATGTATGGGAAGAGGATATGAAGCTGTTTAAGCAGGCAGGAATAGATACTGTCACGCTTAATGTTTTTTCCTGGGCATCGATTCAGCCCTCGGAGGATGAGTACGATTTTGACAGACTTGATAAGATTGTGAAGCTTGTTACTGAAAATGGCATGAACATAATAATGGCAACATCCACAGGAGCGCATCCCGCATGGATGGCAAAGCGTCACCCTGACATTTTAAGAACTGATTTTGAGGGTAGAAAGAGAAAATTTGGCGGACGCCACAACTCCTGTCCTTCAAGTCCCACTTATCGTATGTATGCCGGAAGACTGGCAGCAAGACTTGCAGATCATTTCAAAAATCAGGAAAACATAATCGCATGGCATATTTCCAATGAGTTTGGCGGTGAGTGCTACTGCGAAAACTGTGAGAGAGCCTTCAGGGAATGGGTTCAGGACAGATATAAGACCATTGAAGAAGTGAATAAGGCCTGGAACACATCCTTTTGGGGACACACTTTTTATGATTATGATGAAATAGTTTTACCTAATGCCCTTTCTGAGGAAAGCGTGTGGGGAGGAAGACTGCACACAGATTTTCAGGGAATCTCAATTGATTACAGAAGATTCATGTCTGACGCGATTCTTTCCTGCTACTGCCTTGAAAGGGATGAAATAAGAAAAATAATACCGGATGCTCATATAACAACAAATCTTATGGCATTCTTTAAGCCGCTGGATTACAGAAAGTGGGCTAAGGAAATGGATTTTGTATCCTGGGATAATTATCCTCAGCCAACGGATTCTCCTGCAAGAATTGCCATGAGCCACGACCTTATGAGAGGCGTTGGTGACGGTGCACCTTTTGCACTTATGGAGCAGACTCCAAGTGTTACTAACTGGCAGCCCTATAATTCCTTAAAGAGACCCGGAGTCATGAGACTATGGAGTTATCAGGCCATGGCCCACGGCGCAGACAGTGTGCTCTTTTTCCAGATGAGGAGAAGCATAGGTGCCTGTGAAAAGTATCACGGTGCGGTTATAGACCACGTGGGTACAGGTAATACAAGAGTATTTAGGGAAGTTACGGAGCTTGGAAAAGAACTGTGGGAAATCGGAAGATGCTCTATCGGAATGAAGACAAAGTCAGAGGTCGCAGTTATGTTTGACTGGGATAACTGGTGGGCAACGGAGCTATCTGCAGGTCCTACAAATGAGATGAATTATAAAGAGATAATCACTCAGTACTATGAGTCTCTTAGAAAGCTAAATGTAAATGTAGATATCATTTCCCAGGACTCAGATCTTTCTAAATACAAGGTTGTGATAGCACCTCTCCTTTACATGATAAAAGGAGATCTTGATCAGAGGATTCGCTCATTTATAGAAAATGGCGGCAGCTTTGTGACAGGTGTTTTCAGCGGATATGTTAATGAGAGCGACCTTGTTGTGACAGGAGGATATCCTGGAAAGCTCCGTGATATTCTTGGAATCTGGGTTGAGGAAACAGATGCTTTTCCTGCAGATAAGCACAATCACTTCAGCTATCATGGACAAAGATTTTACGCACGCAAGCTTTGCGATCTGGTACATCTTGAAGGAGCAAAGATGCTGGATGACTATGGTTATCTTGAGGACTTTTACCAGGGAATGCCGGTGCTGACATCAAGAAAACTAGGAAGCGGACGCGCATATTATATTGCGACAGAGTCTGATGAAGACTTCAGGGCAGCTTTCCTGTCAGATGTTCTGTCAAAGGCCGGAGTTCATCCTATTACCTTTACATCAAGTGATGTGGAAGTAACCAGCAGGGAAAATGATGAGGAAAAGATCCTTTATGTTCTAAATCATGGAGACAGCGAGGGTATTTACGAGCTTCACGAGGATGGAACTGAACTTATTAGCGGCATAGAACTTGCATCCGGTATGCATCGTATAGCACCAAAGGATGTTCATATTATAAAACGAAGTAAGTAATATTTTGTCCGGATCCGTTACTCAGGATTGTGAAGCGTGAATGGGTAACGGTACCGGCCAAGTCAGATAAGAACAATTATTTATACGTGAGGAAAAATAATGGAAGGATCAATACAAACACTTAAATACCGCGCAGAGGAGATACTTGAGGCACTTACCCTTGATGAAAAGATCGGAATGATCCACGGGGATGGTCTTTTTAAAACAAAGGGAGTTCCGCACCTTGGAATTCCGCCGCTTGTAATGTCTGACGGTCCCATGGGAGTCAGGGCGGATTTTCAGAATAGTCAGTGGATTCCTGTTGGGAATACAGATGATTATGTGACTTATCTTCCCTGCAACAGTGCTGTTGCTGCTACATGGAACAGAAATCTTGCATCCAGAACAGGAAGTGTTCTTGGATCAGAGGCCAGAGGAAGAAGAAAAGATGTGATACTTGCGCCCGGAATCAATTTAAAGAGATCACCTCTTTGCGGAAGAAATTTCGAGTATTTCAGTGAAGATCCATTCCTGACTTCTGAGCTTGCCACGGAGTATGTAAAGGGAGTTCAGAGCTGGGATGTGGCGGCATGTCTTAAGCATTTCGCCTTAAATCATCAGGAAACTGCAAGACTTGAAGTTGATGAAGAAATAGATGATGAAGTATTAAAGGATCTGTATCTGCAGGTTTTTAAGGATGTCATAGACAATGCTAATCCCTACAGCATCATGGTGGCATATAACAAGATAAAAGGAGAATACTGCAGCGAAAGCAAATTCCTTTTAAATGAGATACTCAGAAAGCAGTGGGGCTATCAGGGCTTTGTGGTTTCAGACTGGGGAGCAGTCCATGACACGGTAGGAGCCGCAGAAGCAGATATAGATTGTGAGATGTCTGTTACGGATGATTTTGACAACTACAAGCTGGCTAATCCTTTGAAGGAAAAGGTTTTAAGCGGAGAGATCGATGAAGAACTGATAGATAGAAAGGTTATCAGAATACTTATTTTGATGCTGCGTCTTAACATGCTTGATGAAGATGCAATGACAAGGAAGGATGCTGCCTACAACTCATTTGCTGCAAGACAGGACTGCCTTGATATAGCAAGAGGAAGTGTTGTTTTACTTAAAAATGAGGAGCATATATTACCCCTTGGCAGATATCAGATAAAGAATAAGAAGATTCTGGTTATTGGAGAAAATGCCAACAGAATTCATTCTAATGGTGGCGGAAGTGCAGAAATTAAGGCTTTGTATGAAATCTCACCTCTTATGGGATTGAAGGCAAGGATTGGTGGAGCAACCAAGATAGATTATCTGAGAGGTTATGCAAGCACCATAGTTGAAAACTCTGCACCAAACGGAACAAACTGGCAGGCTATAAGTCTTGAAAATGAAGGTGGAAAGACTGCAGAGGGTGAGGATACCGCTGCAAAGGAACTCTCCGAATACAGGAAAAAGTTAAGAGATGAAGCGCTGGCAGCCTGCAGCGATTATGACCATGTAATTTTCGTAGGAGGTCTTAACCACGATATAGATTCAGAGGGTCTCGACAGGAAGGATATATCACTTCCTTATGAGCAGAATGAACTGCTTGAAGCTCTTCTTGAAAAGCGCCCCGACACTATAGTTGCCATGATTGGCGGTGGAGTAGTGGATATGACTCGCTGGCTTGATAAGTGTAAGGCTCTTATATGGATGTACTATAACGGAATGGAGGGCGGAAATGCTCTTGCTGAGGTTATATACGGTGACATAAATCCCTGTGGACATCTCCCTGAAACTTTCTACCGCTCAGCCTCAGATTCATCAGCTCTTAGCGTGGGCGATTTTGGTGACAGCCGCATGGTACATTACCGCGAGGGCTTCCACATCGGTTACAGACACATTTATAAAGAAAATATACCGGTGCAGTTCCCCTTCGGATTTGGACTTACCTACTCCGATTTTGAGATAACAGATTTGTCCTACAATACCGGCAGACACGCAGCAAAGGGTAAACTCATAAATAAATCAGATGAGGACGGCGCTGAAATCATACAGGTATATCGCCTGCCTGATGAACAAAAAGATTACCTTGAACTTGTAGGATTTGAAAAGGTATATCTCCGCGCTAATTCAGAAATAGAATTTGAAGTTAATGTAAGAGACAGAGTCGGAATCGGTAAATATGCAGTTGGATTTAACAGCAGAGATCTGATAGAGATTTAATATATAGAGATGGTTTATCTGCAAAAATCTGATTGAGATTTAATAGGGATCAGCCAGATATCGATAAATATTGCGAAAAAGTACTTCGCCAAGTGTACTTTCTCAATATATGAAGCCTTCCAAGGTATTTTAATGCCGGGGAAGGCTGATTTTATGTGCAGAGTACAAGGGGAGGTTCTTTACAAGCTTGTGGTGTGCTTGAAATTGTTGATATTTATACTTAATGGTACTCCAGTTAGCTAAGTATACTATTTCGCGCAGTATTTTAGGTCAATTGTGTGGAAAAAATTGGAAAATCTGCTATCATTGATAAAGGAAATCAGTCTAATTGTGAATAAATTTGAAGTAGACTGTGTGACGTACAAGAAGTCAAAAATTTCAAGAATAATTCCAGGGGGAGAATTATGCTGAACATAAAATGTGATCTTCACACTCATACACTTTACTCAGCACATGCATACTCAACAATTGAGGAGAATGTCAGAGAGGCTGAAACTGTAGGATTGGAGCTCCTTGCAAGTACAGATCATTTCAGTTCAATGGTGGTTGCTGAGGATGAGGACTTGCGCTCGTATCAGTTTTTCACAAATCAGGGCTGTTGGAAAAGATTATGGCACGGAGTTAAGCTCCTTAGAGGGTGTGAAGTCGATATAGTTACACCGGATGGGTATCTTTTCGGAATGGGACTTCCAATAAAAAAATCAATTGTCGGGGATCCATATACTGAGGATAAGGATTTATTTCAAAGAACTACTGAGCGTCTTGATTTTATAATTGCAAGTGTCCATGGAAAATGGGGACTTCAGGGAATAACCCAAAATCAGGCTACTCAGATGTACATCACTGTTCTTGAGGATCCAAGGATTCTGATGCTTGGACATATCGGAAGAGCTGGAATTCCTTTTGAAACTGATGAGGTACTTCTTCGGGCAAAGGAGCTTCACAAGCCTATAGAAATAAATGAGCACAGCGTAATCTGGGACGGAGATGTGGCTCAAAGATGCAAAGAAATCGCAGAAAGATGCGCGGAACACGGGGTAACGATATGCGTAAACACGGATGCTCACATAGCGACTGACATAGGAAGATTTCCTACTGCAATAAGTATGTTGGAGGAGATACATTTTCCTCAGGAACTCATCATGAACAGAGACAGCGAGAGCTTCCTCAGGCAGTATTATGAAGCAGGATTTCCGGAAATTGACTTTAAAGATGAGAATTGACTAGTACAGATAATTTCAAGATGTTGAACTAGCTTAAGTAGTTAAAAATAGTGCAGTATTATAGATGCTATTGTAAGTAAAAGTAATAGCTATTAGAAGATGGTACTGCGAGCAAAAAGAAATAGTTATTAAAAGATGGTGTTGTGTATTGATAACGCATATTGATAATCGGTCAGGCAACTTATCTGATTACCAAAGTGTCAATAGACTTGGAACCATGAGGACCAGGGGAGTATGAAAATAGTTTTAGATAATCTCACAAAAAAATTCCCAAGCAGGAACAGGAAAATTAAAGAAGAAACAATCGCGGTAAAGAATTTTACCTACGAGATACCGGATGGAAAACTGGTAGGACTTCTCGGTCCGTCTGGTTGCGGAAAAAGTACGGTTTTAAATCTTATAAGCGGACTGGAAAAACCAACCGCAGGAAAAATATATTTTGGAGATGAGGATGTAACAGAGCTTCCTCCTGAAGACAGGGGAGTGGGGTTGGTTTTCCAAAATTATGCATTATATCCGCATCTGAATGTAGAGGATAATATCAAATTCCCTCTTGAAAATCTCCGGGGAAAAAACAAACTTTCAAAAGAAGAGATGGACAGAAGAGTTATGGAAGTCGCAAAGCTTGTTCAGATTGAGAATCTTTTGGACAGAAAGCCCTCTGAGATGTCTGGCGGACAGCAGCAGAGAGTGGCCATAGCAAGAGCACTTGTGAAAAGACCAAAGGTTCTTCTTCTTGATGAGCCGCTATCAAACCTCGATGCCAGACTTCGCCTTCAAACAAGGGAGGAACTTAAGAGGATTCAGCTTGAGACAGGAATTACCACTATATTCGTAACCCACGATCAGGAAGAAGCCATGAGTATCTGTGACGTGATGCTGGTCATGAAAAGCGGAGAAATCATGCAGCATGGAGCACCTCAGGAAGTTTATGATCATCCTGATAATCTCTTTGTAGCAAAATTCCTTGGAACACCTCAGATAAATGTTTTCCATGGAAAACTTAAGGATGGTGGTATTTATATAGGAAAAGACAGAGTCATGGAGGAAAAGATGCTCTATGAGGAGTCTGATGCACTTGCTTTTGCCAGCAGTTCCGGAAGAGAAAATACCGAAGGGAATGATAAAAATACCGTAGGAACAGTTAAGGAAGATAATATAGAAAATTACAGCAGATCCGGAAACGTGATTGAGGAGAATGCTTCGGTGCGCAATAACGGAACCGAGAGGAATGTTTATATAGCGGTTCGGCCTGAAGGATTTGAGATGGTTACTGAGAAAGGAATCGACGCAGAATCTAAGCGCAGCAACAAAGATACGGTGGAGAAAGGTTCACACAAAGCGGCAGACTTTTTTGATAATAAGGATGTCTCTTTAGGAGATGTGGTTTCAGACAGTGATAAAAATGTTTTGCACTGCGATTTTGTAAAAATGGAGGTTATGGGACGTGATACCAGCATAATCTCTAAGAATGCAGATTTTGACGGAAATATTATAAGAGCAATCATTCCTTCAGAGAGAAGACCACAGATTCTAAGCGGTGAAGTAGCATTTAGACTCAAACCATCAAAAGTGCATGTTTTTGATGAAGCAACCCAGATAAATCTTAGAATAAATAAGTAATCTAAGAAAGATAATTGAGGCTTTTTCTACAACAATAAGGAAATATGTTAAAGGTTCAATAACGCGAAAATAAGTCACAGATTTTAATTAGGAAGATGTCAGTGAAGCTGACGAATGAGGATGAAATTCCCATGAGCAACAAAAAACAGATATATACGGCATTTTTATGCTTGCTGCCTGCCATAATATTTCTTGGAGTTTTCCTTGTCTATCCGATGATAGATGTTTTCATATATTCCTTTGAAGAGGGATATAACTACGCATCGGGAAGTTATATGGGAGTCGGGGGATATAATTATTCATATGTTCTTCATGACCCGTATTTTATTAAGGCATTGAAAAACACCTTCATTATCGTTCTTGTGACGGTTCCGCTGTCCACAGGAATCGCGCTTTTGATTTCACTGGCGCTAAGTTCTATTGAAAAGCTAAGAGACCTTTTTCAGACTATATACTTTTTGCCATATGTGACAAATACCTTGGCGGTTGGCCTTGTTTTCATGATACTTTTTCAGAAGACAGCATATACAGACGGAATGGTAAATGTGCTGATAAATCTCTTTGGAGGCGAGAGCGTGGACTTCATCGACGGACCATACTGGGCGAAGATGTTCGTCATGTGCTTTTACACCATCTGGATTGTACTACCTTTTAAGATACTGATTTTAACCAGTGCTTTGGCATCTGTTGACAGAATATACTATAAAGCAGCTCAGATAGACGCTACTCCAAAATGGAGAGTTTTTGTAAAAATTACATTGCCGATGATCTCACCTATGATCTTTTATCTTGTGATTACCGGATTTATCGGAGCCTTCAAAGCATACAGCGATGAGGTTGCACTTTTTGGAACAGACCTGAATGCTGCCGGAATGAATACAATTGTCGGATACATCTACGACATGCTTTACGGAAATAGCGGTGGTTACCCGTCCTACGCATCGGCAGCTGCCATAATCCTGTTTGCAATTGTCTTTACGATCACTGTCATAAATCTTCTTGTCAGTGAAAAGACCGTATACTATCAGTAGAGAAAAAAACATGACTTCTGCATTAGCTCCGCAAGAAGTCCAAGTTTTATGGAAAATGATTCAACAGAAACAAGATCTAAAGGAAATGATTCTATGGAAACAAGTTCAAAAGAAAATGATTCAATAGATAATAATTCAAGGGAAAAAATAATACGGAAAACATCGGTAAAGAATAATACTTCGACCGTTGTGAAATATCTTTTCCTTACATTTTGGGCAATAATCGTATTGTTCCCTTTTTATTGGATGATCATTACGTCATTCAAGAGCTACAGCTCCTATAACAGCGAGTTTGTGCCCAGGCTTATCGCCACATCGCCCACATTTCAGAATTATGTCAGTGCCTTTACAGAGGTGTCACTTGGAAGGTACCTGATCAATTCAGTGATTTTTACAGTTCTGACAACGGCTATCATGCTTGTGATAGTGGTTCTTTCAGCCTTCGCATTTTCAAGGCTCGAATTCCCGGGGAAAAACCTTTTGTTTGCATTTTTTCTCTCACTCATGATGATTCCCAATGAGCTTGTCATTATAACCAATTATGTGACAATAACTGATCTTAATATGCGCAATTCATTTCCAGGGCTGGTGCTTCCTTCAGTTGTTGCGGTTTTCTATATTTATCTGTTAAAGGAAAACTTCGAGCAGATTCCGGATGAGCTATACAAGGCAGCAAAAGTTGATGGCACAAGTGATCTTCGATATTTGTGGCGTGTCATGATTCCTATTTCAAGACCAACAATTATCACGATCACCATCCTTAAAGTCATCGAATGCTGGAACTCCTATGTCTGGCCGAGACTCATCACTGATGATTCTGCATATTTTCTTGTATCAAACGGAATCCAGGAGATTCGCGAAAATGGTTTTGGACGTGAAAACATTCCGGCAATGATGGCTGCGGTAGTTGTAATATCCATACCTCTTATGGTGCTGTTCCTTATTTTCAGGAAAAGGATTATGGCAGGAGTCGCAAGAGGAGGCACGAAGGGATGAGCTTTTATGTAATAGATAGGATTCTGCGGCGGGATATAGGTGGAATTAAAAGTAAGCCGGATTTCCGTACGATTTTTTCTCGTTATCGTTCGGAAAGTCATACATTAAGGAAAAGTGTGAGCGGATATATTCTGGATAAAATGTCGGCTGCAGGTTCATGGGCAGGCGTTGGACTTAAAACTCGTATTCGGACAGTATCAATATCAATTTTGGTTATTTTTGCATCACTGTCTCTTACTGCCTGCCACGGAAGCAGGAAAACTCAAGGGTTTGAAATCCCTGAGACTTTTGATGAATCAAAGAAATATGAGATTACCTTCTGGGCCAAGAATGATACAAACAAGACCCAGACAAAGATATACGAAAAAGCGATTTCTGATTTTGAGAAAATATATCCAAATATCGATGTGACTATTCGTTTATATACGGATTACGGAAAGATATATAATGACGTAATAACGAATATTTCTACAAATACTACACCGAATGTTTGTATAACTTATCCGGACCATATCGCAACATATCTGACCGGAGAGAATACGGTTGTGCCGTTGGATGACCTTTTTGCAAATGACAAGTATGGGCTTGGAGGAAGTGAAGTAAAATTTAATGCGCCCACCGGGGATGAAATTATTCCGCAGTTCCTTACAGAGTGCAAAATAGGGCAAAGCCATTATGCGGTGCCATATATGAGATCTACAGAGGCCTGCTATGTAAACAAGGATTTTGTGGAGAAACTTGGATTTGAGCTTCCGGAAGTACTTACCTGGGATTTCATATGGGAAGTGTCTGAGGCAGCCACCGAGAAAAATGATGATGGAACCTTTAAGCTTAATGGACAGAAGGTTTTGATACCATTTATCTACAAATCTACCGATAACATGATGATTCATATGTTAAGGCAGCAGGGGGCAGAGTATTCCAATCCTGCAGGAGATATCCTTCTTTTTAATGATGATACAAAAAAGAATCTTGAAACAATAGCAAAGCATGCAAAAAGCGGAGCCTTTTCAACCTTTAAGATTTCAGGATATCCTGCAAATTTCCTGAACGCAGGACAATGCATATTTGCTGTGGATTCAACTGCCGGATCAACCTGGATGGGCACCAATGCGCCGCTTTGCGATATCGCTGAGGATAAGATTGTTGACTTTGAGACCGTAGTTTATCCTGTACCGCAGGTTGCGACTTCACCAAATACTAATGATGGAAGTCAGTATGCCATGATTTCTCAGGGGCCTTCACTTTGTATTTTCAGTAAGGAAGATCCTCAGGAGGTACTTGCTTCATGGCTTTTTGCTCAATATATGCTGACAAATGATGTCCAGATTGCTTATGCTGAAACAGAAGGATACGTTCCTGTTACTTCAAAGGCTCAGGAATCTGCTGAATATCAGGACTATCTGAGCAGAGCAGGTGAGGATAATTCCACTTATTACGATGTGAAGATAGATGCTACAAAGCTTCTTCTTAACAACCAGCAATACACATTCACAACAAGCGTTTTTAACGGTTCTACCTCACTTAGAGATGCAGCAGGACAGCTGATTGAAAATGTAACAAAGTCAGTTCGCAGAAAAACCAAGGTGGACGATGCTTACATAGAGAAGCTTTATGAGGATACAAGAAGTCTCTATCATCTTGATCAGAGCAGTGCCGTTGTCTCAGGAAAGGCGGAGTTTGGAGAGCTTCCTGTCGAATCCAGAAGACTTATAGAAGGACTGGTTTTAGTCTGGATACTTATAGGGGCATACCTTGTAAGACGGGCTCTGAAACGGAAACGTTAATATTCTATATTGATTTGAGCATGTGATTACTGTGTTTGCTTGAAGGCAATATTTAATAAATTGTTGAAGAATTTCTCGCAAATAGGGAAATTGTGATATAATAGGCGGCGGTAATGTAAATGGCAGAGAACATTTATATGTCCGCTGTCTTTTTATTAGGAGGATTATTATGAAAAAGAAGACTATCGCAACATTATTAACACTTGGTCTTGCATTCAGCATGATCGGTTGTGGCGCTAAGAGCCAGCCTGCAGAAGAAGCTGCAGTTGAGGCTGAGACAGAAGAGAGCGCAGCTGAAGAAACTACTGAGGCTGAGGATGCAGCTGAAGAGACAACAGAAGAAGCAGAAGCTGAAGAGAGTGCTGAAGAAGAGACAACAGAAGAAGCAGCTAAAGAGAGCACAGAAGAAACTGATGCTGAGGAAGCTGAAGGCGAAGATGCTGAGAGCACAGCTTCAGGTGAAGTTATGACACATGATGATTATGTAGCTGCTGATCTTGATTCAGAGGTTACTGTTGAGACCTACGTTCAGGCTAAGCAGGGCTGGTGGGAGAATGAAGGCGTTGGTAACGCTACATTCTATACACAGGCTGAAGATGGTGCTTACTTCCTTTACAACATGCCTTGCACACAGGAAGAGTATGATGAACTTAAGGAAGGCACAAAGATCAAGGTTACTGGTTATAAGTCAGAGTGGTCAGGTGAAGTAGAAATCACAGATGCTAAGTTTGAAATCGAGGATGGCAACTTTGTTGCTGAGCCTACAGACGTAACAGCACAGCTTGCGGATGAGAATCTTATTGATCACCAGAACGAATACGTATCTTTCACAGATATGGTAATCGAAGCAAGCAAGGATGCTGATGGTAATGATGTACCTTTCCTTTACAACTATGATGGTTCAGGTACTGAAGGTGATGACCTTTACTTCAATGTTTCTGCTGATGGTAAGACATACACATTTACTGTTGAATCATACCTTTGCGACAAGACTTCAGATGCTTATAAGGCAGTTCAGAACCTTAAGGTTGGTGATACAGTTGATATGAAGGGCTTCCTTTACTGGTATGAAGGTGTTAACCCTCACATTACAGAAGTAACTGTTAAGTAATTTTATGTATTGTTTAATATGAATTATTCTGGGCAGCCGGAAAAATGCTGAGCATTTTTCCGGCTGCTTTTTGTTCAGAACTCCCTTCGCGGGGATACTATTTCGGTCTGTAATCAGTCTGAGCGCGAAGAAATTTGAATTAGACTGAAAAGAGTGAATTAGAGTTTGGGGTTATGAAGAGTCCTTGAAGTAGGATGATATCTTTGGGACTGATATTCAAATAGAATATTTATATGATGAGTCAGTCCCATAAGACAATAACACGCAATAGACTTATCACTAACCGGAATAATATCTCCGTGAAGGGAGTCCTTATAAAACAAGTATGCGAATAGACTGCACGGCGGGCAGTAAGAAGTTCCCGCAGAGGGAGTCCCAATAAAACAAGTGCGCGAATAGACTGCACGGCGGGCAGTAAGTAGCCCCGCAGGGTGAGTCCTACCATTACTGCATGAAGTGGTGCTCAATCAGAGTCCATATCTGTTTCATGTTTAGGGGGCGCTTCGCTGTTTCTCTTGTTATGATTAGTCCGTCTCCAAGAAAGGCTCCGTTTGCCTCATAGTTATCCAGTTTCTCCATATTTTTGTTGAGATACAGGTCATCATCAAGCATTCCCAGGTGTTCCCAATAGATTATTTTTCTGCTTGGCATTTTTAATATTGTGAAGTCAGGATAAATCTTTTTATTGCCAATAAATGCAGGGCATTCGTACTTAAAAGGAATACCGGCTTTGTAGAGAGCATTGGCTATCATGACTTCTGATTTTGATCGGACCCGAATATCGTTGTCTGCATAGTGCAATACAGAACCATCTTCAAATTCAAGAGGATCATAGGGTTCTGCAAGCCATGTAGATACATATTCTTCATCAGGCACATAGTGGGGAATTACCAGAACTTTCCTTGCAATATTCAGATTGTCATAGGTATGTTCGTAGGTGGCCTTTGGCATTTTGCGGTTATAAGACTGTATGGCAGATATTTCTTTACATATGGAATCCTTAACCTCAAGTTCATAGTCTCTTTGAGCAAGATTCCTTGCAGTATCAATATTCTGCTTTCTGATATATGTACCTACTTTATCTGTTCCTGATTTTCTAAGATAATAGCATGTAGCCTTTTTGGAATTGTTGACTTTTAAATTACCTGAAGGTGCTTTCTTTAGTTTTGAATCACAGTCTTTTAAGACCATGGTAAGTTCTTCTTCTCTTTTCTTAAATGCTTTTCTCATGTCCATAGATTTATCCTTTCGGTTATATGCATAAAATAGTGTGAATTATCTGATATTCCGGAATTTCATCAGAAATATTTGTATGTGAAGTGCCAAAAACTTTGTACAAAAATAGAAAAATGTAAAACGTTTCGCATTATTGCTCAATGGTTTGAACTTCAAAAATAGCTTGCTTATTGAGCAAAAATCAGTGTATCAATTCAATAGTCCCTCAGAACCGTCTGTTTATGATTTTGTAAATAATGGAAATCACAAGATGATTATCTTGTGAGCGATGCACTTCTCCCTTAAGTGCGTTGATATAATAAACCGAATCATATTAATTGTCAATAGTGAAAACAAGCGAAATAATATGATAATTAAATAAACGGTAAAAGTTTAGAATCCGTCAAAAAAACGAGTAGAAAAAAATCATAATTGTGGTATACTATTTATGGGGAAACTACTATATATTGTGGTTGATAATATATAGTGGCTGGATAGCTCTGTTGTATGAGAATTGTTATAGATACTCCTTGATCTATGGTAAACGACATAGGATTTTACCTGATGTCGATTGATGCGCCGGATTTTGATTGCTAAGTGCGACATTTTCAAAGTCCCTGCGCAACAATACGTAGTGCTATGGTGGGCTGAAAATACTTTTGAAGCTTACTGTAGCCGGGGAGCGTTTTATATGGATCAGGGAATATCACGGGGGAGTCTTATTATGGATTATGATTATCTTTCGTCCATAGTTTCAAATTACAGCAATTTAACTTCACTTAATTCCTTAAACAACAAAACATTAACTGGGGGATCAGTTATCAAAGGCATAGCGGCACTTGCTGACCCTGGTGGTTCGCTTGAATCTTTAGATGCTACAAGTGAACTTACAGGAGCAAATACTTTTTCGGCCATTCTGGAAGCAGCCATACAATCCGGCAGATTAGAAAATGCAAATATGAGTGATGAGACGTTGGAGACCTTGAAGACAGCGGCTGAGAGATTATCAGAGGATTCAGCAGGGGAGAATATCTCTGAGAAACTGGCGCAGAAGCTTTCAGGTATTGCAGGAGCAGGTGCGGAGTCCGCTTTTGATGGCGAGGCCAGAAGTACACTGATAATGCAGAATTACCTTTATGCTGCGATGATGAAGGATTCACTTCAAAACTCTTTGACTGATAAAGCTGATTTTACATCAGGCTTGTTTTCAGATCTTGCGGTAGGAACAGAGGATAACAATACATCTTCGATTCTGGGAAGTCTCAGGGATAACACATTAGGAGCCATCAGTAATTTTACGGCGGATGGGAATAACGCTCTGGGAGCCATAAATAATTTGGGGGCGGATGTTGATAATCCCGTAACGGCATACGCTGAGCGTGGTTCACTACTTCGGGAGATGCTTAGCAGCCTTTCTAGTGAACTAAGGAATATTCCAGCTTCTGAACAAACTCAGGAATCTGATAGAAGCTTCGACTCACATCTAAGGCTTCGATCTGCTTCATATCATCAGGCGTAAGACATAAGTGATCCAGATGCAGATTCCTTTGAATATGATCCGGGTTTGATGACTTTGTGATATAGACATGCCCCATCTGCTGATGCCATTTTAGAATTATCTGCGGAACAGTGGTATGATGCGCGGTAGCAATATCCATTAGAACAGAATTATTTAATAAAAGTGAATGTCCATGTCCTAGTGGATACCACGCTTCAAGCTGAATGTTTTTCTCATTCAGCTTTTTTTGTATATGACGCTGTTGTAAAAACGGATGGCATTGAATCTGGTCAACCACAGGCTTGATGTTCGCAATACTGCACAATTCATCCAGGGATTTTTCGGTCATAAAATTACAGACACCGATAGATTTTACAAGCCCCTTTTCAACAGCCTTTTCTAATTGCTGCCAGGCATTTTGCCATCCTTTTATGATTGGAGTTTCTAATAAAGCAAGGTCGAGATAGTCAGTGCGAAGATTTTTTAAGGTTTTTTCGATACATCTAAGCGTTCTGTTTTTCTTATAATAAAAAGGACTGATTCGTGAGGTGATAAACAGCTCGGACCTGTCGATGGACAGCTCTGAAATAACAATTCCTATAGAGGCCTGATTATGGTAGGAAGGCGTCGTATCGATGAGCCTGTATCCGTTCATAAAAGAGAAAAGAACTACCTGCTCACAGATGTCAGGATCAGATAAGTCTTTTGTACCTATGCCCTGGATTGGCATTTCGATTTGATTGTTTAAACGAACAGTATCCATATTTAATCCTCACAATAATTCCAAAAGCTTCTCACGGTCAACACTGGCAAGGTATTTGCCGGTAAGGTTATATTTTTCCAGCTTATCAGCAGGAATGGTATAGTCAGATAGCATCTTATAAATCTCTGAAGCATTGTCATAATCGAATGCCTCCATGAGTTCTTTTATATTATTAAAAGCGCTGTCCAGTTCATCAGGTGAAATAACGGGCTTTGAGTCTGACTCTTCGTTTGAGGATTCATCAGCAGATAGTCCCCAGAAAGACAAGTATTCTCCGAGCATATCAAGGAGAACTATGGTCTTTTCGTGGATGGTATCCCGCATAGACGGATCCTTTGAGGATTCATTCCACTTATCACCAAGCATCTCCAGCTCAGCTGCAAGTTCTGATAATTTGCCGGCTCCGATTATTCTGGCAGAACTTTTAAGAGAATGGACATGTATGGTGAAATTCTTTATATCATCTGTGCTTTCGAATTCTTTTATGGCAGAATACTTATCCGGAAGGTTTATTTTGAAATCATCAATTACCATGAGAGCAGTTTCTTTACTTCCACAGTTTTTAATGGCTTCTTCCATATTTATTCCGGAAAAAATGTTGAAATTAATAATTGACGAACCATTATCACTGGCGGTATTAAAATCTCCGGAGGATTCAGCCTCGTCAGCACCGGATGGATCAGCCTTATGTACTTTATCTTCAGGTAAGTACATGGCGAGCATGTTTTCAAGTCGCGCCGGATCTATAGGTTTGGAAAGATAATCTTCAAAGCCTGCATTAAGATAAAATTCTCTGGCGCCTGCAACGGCATTTGCTGTGAGAGCGATGCACAGGGTATCAGAATTAGGATTATCGGGAAGCTTCTTTATGGCATCCAGGGTCTCGATTCCATCCATATCCGGCATTCTGTGATCCAGGAAAATTAGATCAAATTTTTCCTTAGCAACCAAACCAAGGGCTTCTCGTCCGCTTGTTGCAGTGATGATCTGTATAAGGGTTTTCTTAAGGAGACCTATAATAACCGTAAGATTCATGCTGGTATCATCAACAACGAGTATTTTGGCGTCAGGTGCAACAAAACTCTCGTGATATTTTTTCCTGGTAGAGATAGTTTCCTTGTAACGCTTTTCAAAATCTCCGATGGGCTCCCAGTCGCAGACTTCCTGCTCTACGACAAATGAAAAGTCAGAGCCTTCTCCGTAGACACTTTCGACGGTGAGGCGGGTATTCATCATGGCAAGAAGCTTCTTGACGATGCTCATGCCGAGGCCTGTGCCCTCAATTGAGCGATTGCGTATTTCTTCGATGCGCTCGAAGGGAGAGTACAATTTATTGATGTCCTCTTCTTTAATGCCGATTCCGGTGTCGATAACCCGTATTTTTAGAGCAATCTTACCGACAAAATTTCTTCGATTCTCAGATTCGACAGTGATATATTCAGTATTATCAGTCTTTTGCTTATCAGAGTTTGTTCCATTTGAAACAGTAGAATCCTTTACAGAACTGATAGTTTCATTATTTGCACCATATGAAACAGAAGAATCCTTTAAAGAACTTACAGTCACATCATTTGTGCCATTAGCATTAGTGTTCTCTTTCCCGGAATTATCATATTCTTCCAGCTTTTCAAACGAGATGTCCAGTGTAACAGAACCCTTTTCAGTGTATTTAACGGCATTTGTAAGGATGTTTGTAGCACACTGCTTAATCCTTATCTCGTCACCAAACAAAAGATCAGGGATACTTTCTGATACATTTACTTTCAGCTCAAGGTTTTTGTCCTTTGCCCTGCGAAGGATCATGTTTACCAGGTCATTGATCACAGAGCTAAGGTTATATTGCACAGGCAGAATATCCATTTTTCCGGCTTCGATTTTTGAAAAATCAAGGATGTCATTTACCAGAGAGAGCAGAGTGTTCCCGGCACTCTGAATGGTGGATGCATACTCAAGGGTCGAAGGCTCGAAGCTTTCACGAAGAATCATTTCATTCATTCCGAGCACGGCGTTTATAGGCGTGCGGATTTCGTGGGACATATTTGAAAGGAAAGATGACTTGGCTTCACTTGCAGCTTCAGCGACTCTCAGATCTTCCTCCAGCTTTTGTTCTTCCTTGATTCTCTCAATGTAGCCGGTTACTTCATTTAATGTGATCATCATGGAATAGTACAAGTCTGTGATCTCATCATGGGTGTTGATAGGATTGCTTTTTATGGTTTGAAGATATTCTGTGCGGTTTTCATCGTTTGTGTCGGTGAATTTGAGCATATAATTAGACAATTGCCCAATAGGACTGCCGATTCTCGTTTTTGCATAGAAATGGATATTAGCTGCGATGGGGACAGCAATGCTCAGTTCCATAAAAATCATTTTAACTGTAAACGCTATACCGTAATTATTGTATCTGAAAATAATGTCATCCCCTATTTTGCGTGTTTGTCTTAAGCCATCATTCATCATATGCCTAAGATCCGGGAACAGAATGCTTATAAAAATAATGGAGAACACGCTTAATAGCACAGTTTCAATGATGATAAGCGTGCTGATTTTAGTGCTGATGCGGGTCTTTTTTATGGAATTCTGCAGGATCAGATTTTCCACATACTCACGGGTGTACATGTAACCTAAAGGAAAAATCCCTTTTATGAAATCCGGTGCATGGTTAAAAAATATATATAGGAAAAAACATCCGACAAGACACGAAAAAAGCGGGCCGGTTGTGTGATTAAGAATGGTATTTATCCGCCCCATCTCGAAATCATATTTGATCATATATTCGTTATTCAGACTTTCGAAAATAAGGCAAACCAAATAACTGCATATAAAAGCGCTGATAGTTTTTTCTTTGGTCCTAAACCACCTGTACTGTGAAAAAATAGAGTATAGGAATATAACTATCATATAAGGAGTCAGCAGAAATGCGTCCATGCTGTTTAAAAAGACAGCCGTAATAAAGAGGACGAGATAGGCATTCAGAGCAAGAAAATAACCAAATAAGCTTCCTATTAGAATAAATGGAAGGTATCGGAAATTTATATCAAGTCCGAGTCTATGTACAAACATATAATTATCCAGAAAATATATGCTCACCATCTGTGAAAAGAGTGCGAGGAAAACGATAACATATATTGTTCTGATTAACCATTTGTTCTTTCTGAATCTATCAGGCATGAGAAGACCTCGTTAATATAAGAATCATCATTCAATAATCTGTAAGTCATCAATAAACATCCACATTAATTTTACAAATCGGTTTTTGGTCAATCAATTATGAAAAAATGTAATTTGGTTAATTTTTTATAAAGTAATGGGAATTTCAAATAAAGATTTCCATGACTTTTTGCGGGCAAAAGCGGAAATCGCCCGCAAAAATCCTGCCTTCGGCAGGACACGCCCCTCGCTTCGCGAGGACCTGGTCCAATACGATTCCCGTTTTTCTGAGGAAAAACAGGAATCTATAATCTTTAACGGAATGTATTTAAGCAGTATTCATTAAAATATGATAGAATGCGTATAGTGTGAAAAGCGGAGGAAAAGTCTTGAAACAAAGGGATAAATCAACAGCACAGATAATACATGAGTATGGCAGCGATGTAACTACTTATTATTTGATCGCCATGCTGGCAATTTTGCCGCTATATTACAATAACGGATATATCGATATAGCTGATGCAAAATACAAGTTTTACAGGGGAATTACCATTGCATTCCTGGTTCTGGCAGGGGTAATATGCTTTACTGCTGAAAAAGTCTTTGGCAGGATATTTAAAGAGAAAGTGGCAGGTAAGGGAGCTGAAAAGGGGGATGGCAGAAAGCTAACCTCATATCCGATTCCAATTATCCTTATTGCTGCGCATCTTCTATTTAATATGGTAACCTGGCTGTTTTCCGTGGACCGCGATTTATCAATTGTCGGAAACGGAAGCTGGCATATGGGTATCATATCTCAGGGGTTGATTCTTTTGGCGGCTCTCCTTGTATACCATTATTTTGAAGATAAATTACTTATACTCATAGCCTTTTCAATAGGTGCGGGTCTAAGCAGTCTGTTTATTATTCTGAATGGCTTTGACATCTATCCCCTTGATATGGGTAAAAAATTCAATCTTTTTACATCAACACTTGGACAGACAAACTGGGCATGTATTTATCTGGCAGTAATGCTGGGCGTAGCCATGGGAATGTTCATCCATGAAAAGGGACTTCTCAGAAGAACTATCGTGGTGATCACTCAGTTGTTTATTTTTGCCGGAGCCTGGGAGATAGGAAGCGACACAATTCTTCTTGTTATGGCAGGAGAGTTTTTTGTAATTCTCGGGATATGCATAAGAGAAAGAGAGCTTATGAAAAGATTCTCAGAGCTTCTTATTACTTTTGGAATCTCCACGAGTGTAGTATATCTTCTTATTTATCATGTATTTACGGGCAAATTTACCTTTGTTGACGAATATAATGACGGACCCAATAAGCTCCTTAGAACAGGAGTGGGATTTCTGATCCTTGCCGCCGGAATCCTTTTGTATATGGTCATCTATTGCACTAAAAACAGAGAGTGGAAGGCCGGTATTTTCAAAAATATATACAGGGCATTGGTGGCTATTGGTGCCGTGCTTGTTATAGGGACCATTGCTGCAATAGTAATAACCACAAATAATCCTGAAAAGGCAGGGACATTATCAGGAATAGGTCTTTTTAATTTTGATGTACACTGGGGGAACAGGCGAGGAGCCAACTGGAAATGCGCTGTAATGGCCTTTGGCAGAATGCCGTTTTTCAGACAACTTATCGGAATGGGGCAGGGATGCTATGAGCAGTATCTGAATTCTTTTGAGGATCTCAGAGTGATAATCGAAAGCGAATTTGGTGAAAAAGCGCTCATGACGGCTCACAACGAGTATTTGAACATGATTGTTGAGAACGGAATCCTGGGATGTTTTTCATATATAGGTATAATTGTGAGTTCTTTTATAATTATGTGGAAAAAGGCAGCAGAAGATAAGCACGCTTTAATGGGGCTTATTGCTGTAACGGGTTATGTGGTATGCAGCATGTTCTGCTTCCAGCACGTGTATGGAACTTCGTTTATGTATATGTTCATTGCCATTGCCATGGCTTGACCAATCTGTGGCTTGTTGATAAAATCTAAGTTTGATTAAAACCTCGCAAATTAAGGATAAATATAAATGGAATATATTTTGGGTTTTTTAATAGTCTTTAATAAGTCGCTGGCAGCTTTCGGCCTGCCTGAACTGATCAGTGTGTTTTCAGTTCTGGTTCTGGCGTGGTATATCATAACCAGAAAACAACAGCTGAAGGGGATAGTTAGAACAACACTGGTTGCTGTAGTTTATGCAGTGGTGGTACAGCTGATTACGCACACCATGGATTTTCCTGCGACAGGGACGTTTATACTGACTGCGCTTTTGAACATAACCCTTGCATCCTGGGTAATTAATAATTTTCAGAAATATGAACAGCATGCCTTTGTTTACAGCGTGGCACTGTGTCAGGGAGTGATGACTCTGGCAGCTTTTATGCTTCCGGGTTCAGTTTTGTGGAAGGTTGATGAATATGTATCAGGTACTTCCCTTAACAGACTTAAACTCCTGTATTCAGAGCCTTCGTATTTATCCTTTGTATCAGGAATTGCACTTATTATCTGTGTTTATCAGATTCTTGTATATAAATTGTCCTGGCAAATAGTTCTCGCAGGTCTTATTCTTCTTCTTGATATGTTGCTTTCTTATGGAATGGGAGGAATGATCTGTCTCGTACTTGCCATATCTGTAATGCTCATGGCACATGTTGCCAAGAACAGAGATAAGATTGTGGCTGATCCTGCAGCGAAATATAAATGGATTCTTTCCGCCACATTTATTGTGGTTGTGCTGATATCCATCATTGTTATTTCCCCGACTTATGGCTTTAGACTTGCATCCTTGATCCAGGGAACTGATTTGGGTCTCTTCTATATGATAAAGGAACCGGTTGGAGTATTTTCCGATATCATGAAGGAAACAGGATGGAAGGGAACCGGAATCGGACAGCTCCTTTATTCAGACAGACTAAGTCAGGCAGAGCTGGTAGAGGGCTTTAAAAATGCGTACTTCTACTTCATGGCAGAGGGTGGAATCGTAGGATGTGTTCTGGTACTCGGAATAGTTATTTTCCTTATCGGATATGTGCTTCTTTATGGCGGAATTCTGCCACTTGCACTTTTCATCTATGTGACAGTATACATGTTCACAGCAGGAAGATATGACGATCCGGTTAACTGGATTGCTTATGGAATAATACTTGCACATTGCCTGCTTTCAAGGAATGATGCCAGGATTCAGGAAGACGCTGAACTTGACGATTCAAGGGCAGGAGAGGTAGTAGTCGGTATTATAGGTGCCAAGGGTCTTGGTAATTACGGCGGATATGAGACCTTTGTTGATAAACTGACAGAATATCATGCTAACAATGTTAAAATAAGATACCTTGTTGCCTGCAAAGCTAACGGCCAGGGAGCAATGGATGAGACTAAGCTTAAGGGTGCTGTGCCTATCAGTGAAAGTGAGTTTACATATCACAATGCTCACTGCTTTAAGATAAATGTGCCTCAGATTGGTGCTGCTCAGGCGATAGTATATGACCTTATGGCAGCAGCTTACTGTATCAGGTATTTCAGAAAACACAGGACTGAGAAACCGATTCTCTATGTGCTTACCTGCAGAATCGGACCTTTTATAGGAATTATCGCCAACAAGATACATGAGCTTGGCGGTGAATACTACGTTAATCCAGACGGACATGAGTGGAGGAGATCCACCTGGAAGCCTGCTATCAGAAGATATTGGAAAATCTCTGAGAGACTGATGATAAAGCATTCGGATCTTGTAATATGTGACAGCAAGAACATTGAGACTTATATAAATGCTACATATGACTCTTATAATCCTAAAACAACGTATATTTCATATGGCGCTGAGCTGGAAAAGAGTAAGCTTGCTGATGATGATGCCAAGTATACTGAGTGGATGCACGATCATTCATTAAATGAGATTGGCTGGCTTATTGTAGGAAGATTTGTTCCTGAAAATAATTATGAGACAATGATCCGCGAGTATATGAAGAGCGGAAGTGACAGGAATCTTGTGATAATAACCAATATCAACAAGACCTATATGGATGAGCTGGAGGATATTCTTCACTTCAGCAGAGACAGACGTATAAGGTTTGTGGGCACGGTTTATGATAAACAGCTTTTAAAGAAAATAAGAGAAAATGCTTTCGGATACATACACGGACACTCTGTAGGAGGAACAAACCCCAGCCTTTTGGAGGCTCTTGGCAGTACGAAGATGAATCTGCTTCTGGATGTGGGATTTAACAGAGAATGTGGAGAAGACAGCGCTCTTTACTGGAGCAAAGAGTATGGAAGCCTGTCATCTCTTATCGATAAGGTGGAAAAAATGCCATCCGACGAGATAGAGAAGTATTCCGAGAAGGCCAAGAACAGGATCAGAGAGGCCTATAGTTGGGAATATATCGCCGGAAAGTATGAGAAAGTCTTCAGGTAAAACTCATATTTATAAATGGAGCAGATATCATTAGCGCTTAGGGTATCTGTATTAGACCGAGATAGACAAGCGTTTATAGAGGAGAAAAATGAAAATAACAAGAGAAGATATAAAGCTTATCCTAAGCCTTGTAAAAAATGACTTAAAATCAAGATATTCCGGATCAGCGCTGGGAATAGTATGGGCATATGTACAGCCCCTTATCACCGTGCTTGTATTCTGGTATGTATTTCAGGTGGGCTTTAGGAATCCCCCGGTAAACAATGTACAGTTTATACTCTGGTTTGTAGCCGGCTATATACCATGGACATTTTTCAATGATGGATTATTGTCATCAACAAATGTATTTTACGAGTACTCCTATCTTGTAAAAAAGATGAAGTTTAAAGTATGGCAGCTTCCTATTATTAAGGTTTTATCATCACTTTGCATACATTTGTTTTTGATGCTGTTTGTGATTTTTCTGTATCTGATTTACGGATATAAACCGACAATAGCATGGCTCAGCGTGCCATATTATTCATTGTGTGTAATGATGCTCCTTGTGGGCTTGTCTTATCTGGTGGGCGCAGTATCAGTATTCTTTAAGGATGCAGCACAGCTCGTAAATATCATTTTGCAGTTGGGATTCTGGATGACTCCTGTATTCTGGGCTCCTGAATCAATGAATGCTAAAGTAATAAAGGTTTTAAGATTTAATCCTCTTTATTATATTTTTGAAGGTAACAGAGATGCCCTTATTGAAGGAAGAGGCTTCTGGCAGCAGTCTCCTATGATGACTCTGTATTTCTGGATAGTTGTTGCAGTACTGATTTTACTGGGTATGAAAGTGTATAAGACACTTCGCATACATTTCTCTGATTTACTGTAACTACTGAGTCAAGATGTAACAACTGTAATAGATCCGGATAACGTGGAGATCTATTTTGATTAAGGAATAATATATGGACGAAATTGTTGTAAAAGCAGACAAATTAACTAAAGAATATAAGCTCTATGAGTCTGAAATGGACAGACTGAAAGAAGCATTTAACCCATTTAAGAAGAGCTATCATAAATCCTTTTTTGCATTAAAAAATGTATCCTTTGAGATAAGAAAAGGAGAGAAGGTAGGAATCATAGGCTCTAACGGAGCGGGTAAGTCTACACTTCTTAAGATGCTTACGGAAGTTCTCACTGCCACCAGCGGAGAGATGAATATCAACGGTAAAATTGCCGCCCTTTTGGAGCTTGGTGCGGGATTTAACCCCGACTACACCGGTATAGAGAACATCAATCTGAATGGAAAACTCCTTGGCTTTTCACAGGAAGAGATGAAGGAGAAGATGGAGAAAATAATAGAATTTGCAGATATAGGAGAGTTTATCAATCAGCCTGTAAAGAACTATTCAAGCGGAATGTTTGTACGTCTTGCATTCGCTACACAGATTTTCTCAGATCCGGATGTGCTTATTGTTGACGAAGCTCTTTCTGTAGGTGATATAAGATTCCAGCAAAAATGCTACAGAGCCATGGACAGACTCATGAAGGACAAGACAGTTCTTCTTGTTACTCATGATACTGCAGCGGTTACAAGGTTCTGCGACAGAGTTCTCTGGCTTGATCATGGCGAACTCAAATTTGATGGAGATGTGGGAGAAGGACTTCAGAAATATCAGGAGTATATCCTTAACAAAATCGATGAAGAGAAGAAAAAAGCAGCATACGATGAGGATTATTATCGTCCCGCCAAAGGAAATATATCACTTAAGAAAAACGACAGAGGATTGAACATTCCTGAAGTAGTAAGTGGAATCAAAAATAAAGGAAATGGACAGGTTACCCTTACTCATTGCGGCCTCTACAATGAATTCTATAAAACTTCCGACGTTTTTGAGCCAGGAGATGTATTCAGGTTCATTGCCAAGGTTAAGTTTAATGAGATGGCGAACAGACCTATAATGGGACTTGGAATCAGGGACAGACTTGGCAACGAGGTCATAGGTATAAATACTAATACCATAGGGGTTGAACTTCCTGCTCTTGAGGGAGAAGCCGAGGTTGAGTTTACTTTTAAGCTTCCTGAGCTGAATAAGGGAGGCTATACCGTCACCGTTGGAATCGCTAACGGATTCCAGGATGACCATGTCCAGATGTGCTGGATGGATGATGTCTGCATATTCAGAGTACCAATGAGGGAATATGATATCCCCGGAACAATTTACCTGCAGAAGGGTAAGGTTGACGTATATAAATAGACTTTGGGAATATCATAAAAAATTTGTCTATATATGAGGAGTAGAAATGGGAACAACAAACGACAATGATTCAAACAAGGATTCATTAAAATATAAATTATTTCCGCAGGGATCCAGGAGACTTTTCTTTGCAAAGGTAATAAGAAGATGTGTGTTACATCCTGCGTTTATACTGAGCGCGCTTAGTCCGAGACACATTAAGAGCTTTATCAGAACTATTAAAAAGGAAGGCATGGAAGGTGTTTTCCTAAGATACAGATATGTTGAAGACATCGATGATAACAGAATTGAGAATAAAGGTGTTGTTTTACTTAAAGAGTATAAAATAAAAAAGATTAAGAAGCTTGAAGGATTGGAACCAATTAGTTTCAACCATTATGATAATCCCACGGTTTCTATAGTTATACCGGTATATAATCAGTTTGATTATACATATCACTGCCTGAAATCAATAAAAGAACAGACAAAGAATATTTCCTACGAAATAATTATTGCTGATGATAACTCATTTGACTTTACTACCAGACTTGACGAGGTGGTAAAGGGAGTAAATCATATAAGGAATAAGGAGAATCTCAGATTCCTCTTAAACTGTAACAATGCAGCAAAACAGGCAAGAGGAAAATATATTCTCTTCCTTAATAATGACACCCAGGTACTTGAGAACTGGCTTGATGAACTGGTTAAGCTTATGGATGATGAGACTATAGGTATGGTTGGTTCAAAGCTCATATATCCTACAGGTTATCTTCAGGAGGCAGGCGGAATTCTTTGGAATGACGGATCAGCCTGGAACTACGGAAACAGAAAGAATCCCAATGGACCTGAGTTTTGCTATGTGAAAGAGGCTGATTACATCTCGGGTGCGGCTATCATGATCAGGAGCAGCCTTTGGAAAGAGCTTGGCGGCTTTGATGAGAGATTTGTTCCAGCTTACTACGAGGACACAGACCTTGCTTTTGAAGTCAGAAAGCATGGCTACAAGGTTGTCTATCAGCCGGCATCAGTTGTTGTTCATTTTGAAGGCGTATCAAATGGTACTAACCTTACATCGGGACAAAAGGCATATCAGGTAGAAAATGCCAAGAAATTCTACGAGAAGTGGAAAGATGTTCTTGAAAAAGATCATTTCAAGAATGGTGAGAATGTCTTTGTAGCTAAGGACAGAAGCAGATACAAGAAGCATATCCTTGTTATAGACCAGTATGTTCCGCACTATGACCAGGATGCAGGCTGCAAATGTACATACATGTACCTTAAGATGTTTGTGAAGATGGGATTCCAGGTGACCTTTATAGGTGACAACTTCTATAAACATGAGCCTTATACTACTACACTTAACCAGCTTGGAATTGAGGTGTTGTACGGAAACTACTACAATAACAATTGGCAGGAATTTTTGAAAGAAAACCTGAAGTACTTTGACTATATATACCTTCAGAGACCGCATATCTCCATTAAGTACATCGATCTTATAAAAGAGTACTGTGGTGATGCTAAGATAATATATTTCGCTCACGATCTTCATCATATAAGAGAAAAGCGTGAATATGAGATCACCGGCAAGAAGGAGAAGCTTGCATCTGCTGAAGAATGGAAGAAGATTGAGTACGAATTGTTCTCAAAGGCAGACGTGGGACATGTGGTTGGAAGCTTTGAACAGGGAATAATGCAGAAGGCATTCCCGGACAAGCCTATAAGAAATATACCTCTTTATATATATGATGATAAGCCGGAGGGAATAAGGAAAGACTTCTCTCAGAGACAGGACCTTATGTATGTGGGAGGATTCGGACATCCGCCGAACATAGATGCTGTAATGTGGTTTGGTAAGGAAGTTATGCCTCTTATCGTTAAGAAGTATCCTGACATTAAGTGGCATGTTGTCGGAAGCAAGGCGAATGAAGAAGTAATGTCTCTTGCCAGCGATAACATAATTATCGACGGATTCCTTTCCGATGAAGAACTTGCTGAAATGTATAAGAACACCAGAATAGATATAGTGCCTCTTAGATTTGGTGCAGGTGTAAAGGGCAAGGTTGTAGAAGCTGCTTACTATCAGATTCCTCTTGTTACCACATCGATCGGTGCAGAGGGGCTTGATGCCACAATGGGAAATATGCATGTTGTGGATGATGCACAGGAAATGGCAGATTACATCTGCTCAATCTATGAGGATTATGACAAGCTTCGAGAGATGTCTGATGCAGGCGAGAAGTTTATAGAGCAGAACTTCACTTCTAAGGCTGCTGAGGATATCCTGAGACTTGATATAGACATATGAAAATACTACTAATTGATCAAATTGCGAAGGTTAATTATAAATATACCTATAGCCTGGCTAATGCGTTAAAGACACTGGGCACCGATATAGAGCTCGTCATCGATGATAAGTCTGATAATGAGTATTGTAAGTGCCCTTGTCACAATGCGTTTAATACTTCGAGAAAAGATGTATCAAAACTGGATAAAGTCACCAATTACATAAAATCATATAGATACATTTGTAAAAAGCAAAAAGCAAACAATACGGATATAGTTCATTTGCAGTGGTTTCAGCTTTCTCCAATGGATTATCATTACATAAAAAGGTTAAAAGCACAGGGCGCCGGAATAGTTGTTACAGTGCATGATATACTGCCTTTTAATGAGAAATTCTATGACAGATACTATCATGGGAAAATCTATGAGGCAGCAGATGCAATAATTGTTCAGGCTAAGACGAATGTAACCAGGTTTAAGGAGCTGTTCCCTGAGTGTGCGGATAAAGTTTCATATATCCCACATGGGAATTTCCTTGATTTTGCTGACATTTATGAAAAAGATAAGGCGAGGGAACACCTTGGTATACCAAAGGATAAAAAGGTATTTCTGTTCTTTGGGCAGATAAAAAAGGTAAAAGGTGTTGCAGTTCTTCTTGAAGCCTTTGGGGAGCTGCTTAAGAAACGTGACGATATATATCTTGCGATTGCGGGAAGCGTCTGGAAGGATGACTTTGGCATATATCAGGAAGTTATAGACAGATACGGACTGACAGATAAGAATCTTAAGACTGATATCGGATTCATACCTGATGAAGAAGTGGGATATTACTACTCAGCCTGTGATATTGCCGTTCTGCCATATCTTGATGTATATCAGAGCGGAGTTATTCAGCTCTCATATGCATATAAGAAACCTGTAATAGCAACCAATATTCCGGCATTTACCGAAATAGTTAAGGACAGAGAGACAGGTTACGTCTGCGAGGCAGGAAATGCTGGTAGCCTTATGGAGACTATGGAAAGAACTATTGAAGACGAGTCAAACTGGAGAAACGTTGGCATCGCAGGGGCTGATCTTATACGAGAGAAGTACTCCTGGGAAGATATTGCTGAGAAGATAAGTAAGGAATATAGTAAAATCAGATAAAAATCGAAAAGTCACGGAGTATTTCCGTGACTTTTGATATAATAGAGAAGAATATTGTTAACGGCTAACAGTTTAAGGGATGTTTAGTGTATGGAAAAAGCGGAGAATAAATCGGACATAACATGGAATGAATATCCGGTCATTGGACTGCTGGTGGCAATGATGCTGTCAATATTGGATTTTTCAAGGGATGGGTTCTATCAGATAATACCGGTGGCCTTGTTTTTTGTATTTACCGGAATGAAGGAAAACAGTAGGGTCCTCTTCATTTTTGTAAGAAGATATTGGTATTTTAACCTAATTGTAATAGGGTATCTTGGATATTTTCGTTTTGTGAATAAGGTAGCAACTTCAGACAGATGGATCATCTCTATGTTCTTTGTTGTCTTTGCAGGTTTTGTTTTAGTAATCAGAAACGAAGGGGATATTGAACCAGCTATCAATAAGCTATGGGTATTCCTCTTTGCAATAATAACCCTTGGCATAATAAAACATCTGGCAGACCATCAGACAGGATATTTTCTAATAAATGATATTGATCTTGCCGTGACCATCATATTTGCGGCGTTAACGATTCTCTTCATAAGTGATATTAAATATAAGGCAGCAGGTGCTGTATTGTCACTATTTTCTGCAATAATCCTCATAAATGATGGAGCAATTAATGTAAATAATATTACATCATTTTGGCGCATACTACCTATATACCTCCAGGGAGGCATTCGAAACATACTTCTGGGAAGAGGAATGTTACAAGCTCATGATATAGTTGAAGATTATTCATTTAACACTTTTTCATCTTTATTGTTTGATTTTGGTCTGATTGCTTTTGTGTTCTATGTGGGGCTTTTGGTCTATGCAATAGTGCTTATAATAAGAAGCAAGGATGTTGCACTTAGAAATATGGCCATACTTACATGTGTTACGTTGATTGTTAGCGCTTTGCATTTCTTGATATATAGCGTGAATGCGGCTTTTATAGTATATCTTGTGGTTGGAATGTTTATGGGAAATATTCCAATATCTGGTAGAAAAATGATGAGATAACATTTTCATGTCTTGTTAATTATATGTATGAAAAGGCTCAAGGTTGGGAGAAAAAATGGTTTTTAATTCTGTAATTTTCTTATTTTCTTTTTTACCGATTTTTATCTTGGGAAACGATGATAAATATTTAGAGTTAAAAGAAGATGATTTCAATATTGAAAAAGAGATATAGGGCAGACATTTTACAATGGAATACATCGGGTTGATAATGAGGAGATTTTTTCATTAAAGAAGCCACATGCGTTAAATGTGTCAGAAAAACTTCTTTATATACCTGAAGAAGGAAATCAAGCGCATGCAAAATACTATGAAAATTATCATGTCGATAACAATGATACAATATTGATTTTAGGGGATAGCTATTTTCATGATTACGGAGTTATTAGTGATTTGGCAGAAAGCTTTCATACTACATTGATGTTTAATGGTACTGCCGCAACTAAAGATAGCTTAATTAAAATTATAACTACTTATCATCCAGATATTGTTGTATTTGAAAACGCAGAACGCTGCAATTATAGATATGAGGAGATGCTTGAAAATGCAGATGATTTAAAAGATCGCAAATATAATATTGGAGAAGAAATAAAGTTTTATTCTGAAGATAGTGAAGCTGAAAAATATATTATAGATGGGTTTTCAAATAAAGAAGATGGATTTACATGGACTAATGGGAACAATGCGAATTTGTTTTTTTATACGAGTGGGTTTGAAAAAATGCAAAAACAAAAATATACATAGACTTGATGGGTATCTATGATAGAAAACAAAACGTGAAAATTTTTATAAATGGAAATGTAATTTTTGATCAAGATTATGATTTGGTATAAGCTTTAGAAATGTAAAAGGAGAGTTTATGATATGAAATTAATGCGTGAAATTGAACGACAATACGGGGACTTTTCAGAAAAAATGCAAGAATTTAATTTATTTCATGTAATGGGCTATGTTGTTTTTTGGACTTTTTTATCTCATGGGATGATAATTTTTAATAAGTATTCTTTCCATGATGATATTGGATACTATCAATTTAACGTTGGTGGAACCTATACTTTAGGAAGATGGGCTTTGGGATTTTGTGGCGAGTTAGAAAAAAGAATTTTCGGTGGAGGCCATAATTTTAGTCTACCCGTAATTAATGTTTTTTGGTCTGTGTTTTTTATTGGATTAAGTTGTGTAATTATATTTATAATATTTAACTTTAAATCCAAAATTGAGGAATTTTTGATTACAGGTATAGCGATATCCATACCAATGATTACTGGTCTTTTTGGTTACATGTTTACGGCTTCATATTATATGTTAGGAGCTTTTTTAACTTGTTTAGGATGTTGTTTTTGGATTATAAAAGGGAAAAGAATTTATAAGATATGCGCTATAGTATTAATGAGCTTTTCTATTGGTATTTATCAAGCAAATTTGGCTTTTGAAATTGCTTTTTTGATAACTTATGCACTTTTTACAACAATCAATAAAGACCTTAGTGTTAAGGAATATTTAAATTTATTATTTAAGGTTATTTCAGGAGTATTATTTTCATTGGTTTTGTATTTTGTAATCAATAGCCTTGTACTTAAGGTAAAAGGCCTTAGTATGTCAAGTTATGCGGGATTGAATACTGTAGGTAGCATTTCAATATTAACATATTTGAGAAGAATCCTAATTGCTTATAAAAGTTTTTTTGTAGTTGAAATTGATAAGACGTACTGCATGTTTCCATTTAATTTACATAAGTTATACTATGTTTCGGTTGTTATCGGAATAGGTTTAATGTTGTTGATTATTCTTGATAAGTATAAGAAAAATAAAATTTGGGCACTAGAAATATTTATTTTAATGATAATGTTTCCTGCAGCCGTTAACTCAATATTTATTATGGTCCCGATAGAATCTATACATCAATTGACAATGTATTCCTATATTTTTCTGTTTGTTTTGTTTGTGTGTGAGCTGAATTACATACGTACGAACATACATATGATATATGTAAAGTGTATAAGCGGATGTGCCTTTTTTATTCTTATGCTTTTCGGCTTAACTTATGCACGTTACTCAAATGTATGTTATTCACGTATTTGTTTTTCGATGGAAGAAGCAAATTCATACTTTAATACGTTGGTAACAAGAATTCAATCCGTAGAAGGATATAATGAGACAATTCCTATTGTGTATTTAAATGAGTATTCTAAAAAGTCAATTTCTTTTTATGATAACAGTGAATTTAGCAATGTTATAACTGATCCATATATTGATTCAAATGGGTTAATAAATAATTATTTATGGAAGGATTACATGAAAAAATGGATTGGGTTTGCACAAGAATATGTACCTGAAAGTCAGATAGACAAAAATGAATATAGAGATATCCGTTCGATGAGCCACTACCCGAATGATGGATCAATAAAGATGATTGACGGTTATTTGTTTGTGAAATTTTGATACAGATTATTCTCTTGTTGAACAAATATTACTACATTTATCTAGTATTTAATTAATGTTAAGAAAAAGTGGGCGAATGTTTAGGCTATGATTAATTGAAAACCTTTGTAGAAATGGTATAACGAGGTAAATTAAAACGGATGTTGCGGCAATGGTTAGGGGAATCCTCGAAATGGTATTACAAGAATAGAATTGTCGGATAATTAAAGTTTTTGTGGGTGAGCTAAGGATAATGTCATCAAGCTAAGGGCTTCGAACTAAACCAATGTATATAAGAGAGACTGATATTATTGTTTTAGTCTCTCTTTTGCAATTTATGACATGACTAAGGGACATAGCTTTAGATGAATAAAACAATCATACCATGAAAGTGGGTGCGTTACTTTTCAAGATTTTCACAGAATTTTTTGAATTTTGATTTAAATGATGCGAGAACAATTAGTGAGACTATAGTGTAAAAATAATTAGAAACAAACTGATAAGAATATTGATATTTACATGTGTTAAAATAAACTGTAAGTTTTATTTATTATATATACTAGAATTTGTAAATATCATTCATGTAGAAGATATTGGTTCTGATATTTATGATTTATTAGGGTATAGTAGTAACTTGCAAATAGTGCTTGATTACTAGTAAAATTGGATAACGATGATAGATATAAAAATTATTATTGCAACGACAAAAGAATATAGAGTGCCGGATGATCCGGTTTATCTGCCTGTTGAGGTTGGTGCTGCTTTAAGAGATTCGCGGATACAGGGATATACTGCTGATGATACAGGAGACAATATCTCTGTAAAAAACGGAAGCTACTGTGAGCTTACAGGATTATACTGGGCATGGAAAAATCTTGATGCCGATTATATAGGCCTTGTGCATTACCGAAGGTATTTTGGGTCACCTGAAAGAGATTATGATTATGAACCCTTTGACCGGGTAATAGGTGGTGAGGAATTAAGGCAGATACTAAAGGATAAGGCTATCCTAATTCCGGGCAAAAGAAAATATTATATTGAGACAATTAAATCTCATTATGCACATACTCATTACATAAGTCAGCTCGATGATACGAGGAGAGTAATTGAGAAAAAATATCCGGGTTATCTGGATTCATTTGACAGGGTATTGAATAGAGTTTATGGATATATGTTCAATATGATGATAATGAGAAGAGATTTAGTTGACAGATATTGTTCATGGATGTTCTCAATACTACCGGAAGTGGAAGAGCTTCAAAAAGATAATGCATATGACGCATATCAGGGAAGATATATAGGACGAATTGGAGAAATATTATTCAATGTATGGCTTGATCACGAACTGACCGAGGGGACGGTAAGTGAAGATCAGATAACAGAACTGCCATGTGTTCATATTGAACGAATAAATTGGATAAAAAAGGGATGGGCATTTTTAGCTGCCAAGGTATTTCATATGAAATATAAGCATAGCTTTTAAATGCGATAATGATTAAAGTAAGATTTCAAGGATGGGATATTATGGAATATTTGTTGGGGTTATTACTCGTTTTTAATAATAGTTTGAGTGCACTTGGGTTAAGCGGCACACATCTTCTATACATTTTCTCCGGAGCTATTCTAATATGGTATGTATTTAAAAGAAGCATGCTTGTAAAAAGTATTGGTGAAATATTTCTGTTTTTTGTAGCATATGCTTTGATTAGCCATTTTATCACCGGAGCGTCTGATAAAACAGCTATAGCAGTCTTTCTGATTCACACCTTATTGAATATTACATTAACTATATGGGTAATTAATGAGCTTGAACATTTGGATATTGAAAAGCTTGTTTTTGTTGGAGCCATCCTACATTTTATACTATGGGTTATTGCGTTATTCACACCGGGATCATTACTATGGCAGCATGCAGAATACATGACTGGAACAAAGGCGATGAGGTTAAAACTGCTATATAATGATGCAGCTGAACTATCTGTTGTTTGCGGAGTGTTTCTCTTGTTATGTGTATATAGATTAGTGCATAAGATTAGCTGGAAAATAGTAGTGTCCAGTGCAGTTTTTCTTCTGACAATGTTCCTATCATATGGAATGACAGGAATCATCTCAGTTGCAATAGCAATGTTAATACTATTATTTGCTTATATTTCAAATAATAGAAACCAATTAGCCAAGGATTTTAAGTCAAAAATAAAATGGATCAGTATTATGACTGTGGCTTTGGCGATAATACTCACAATTGCTATGCTCTCTCCAATCTATGGATTAAGAATTGGAAATTTATTCATGGGAACAGATACAGCAATGGCGTTTGAGATTACAAATCCCTTTAGAGCATTTATAGAGGCTATGCATGTTACTAATTGGAGAGGCGTTGGGTTTGGGGGGCTGTCAATTTCTGGAGTCGGGAATGTTATTGGATACAGCCGCCCAATAAAAAACTCATTTCTTAATGTTATGATAAATGGCGGTGCATTAGGCGTATTGCTTGTAGTAGTGTTAGTAGCGTTTTTGATAATTATGTGCCTGTTTTATGGCAATGTGCTGAATGTGGCATTTTTGACATATATTTTGATTGTACAGATTGTGCTGGGGACATTTGATGGACCTCTAAATTGGTTCGTATATGGACTTATTTTGGCTGATTGTATGAAAACGAGAGCAGTGTTAGAAGAAAAAAGGTACTATTAAAGAAATTGCAAAGATTAAACAGAAAATAGGCTAGATAATATGACTTTTGATTGCTATCATAATATGTTATAATACCATTCTGTGTTTATATGCATGATTGAAATACTCTTTTAATATGAGTGTAATTAGTTGTAACATATAAGATAAGCTAATGATTTTATTTGTAGTTATGCCATCTTGAGATTATATAAGTGTGGTTTGTGAAAACTATATAAATAATTTATTCCGCAGGAATTATGTATTATGTTTTTTGAGGAAAATATGAGTATGAAAAAAGTTCTACATATATCTAAATACTATTACCCGTTTCGTGGAGGAACGGAGCAGATTGCTCAAGATTGTGTCAATTCTCTTGCGGGAAAGTTTGAGCAAAAAGTGATTTGTTTCAATGATTCAGCGGATGATAAGACGGATATAGTTGATGGGGTAGAAATCATTCGATGTGGAGTGTTTTCTACAGTATCATCACAGGGATTATCTATAAGTATGGGGAAAAGAATTAAGGAGTTAATAGCATCTTTTTGCCCGGATATAATTATTTTTCATTATCCTAACCCTTTTGTGGCTAGATATCTTTTGAGAAACATTCCTTTGTCAACAAAACTAGTTATATATTGGCATCTTGATATAGTTAAACAGAAAATTCTTAAAAACTTCTTTGTCTGTCAAAACAAAAAGCTGATAGAGAGGGCTAATGTGATAATTGCTACCAGTCCTAATTATGTTGATGGGAGTTCATGGCTTAAAAAGGCGAAAGAGAAATGTGTTGTCGTGCCAAATTGCATAAATGTTGAACGCCTTCAGTCAACACCAGAAGTTGAAGAGATGGCTGCTAAGATTAGGAGTATGAACGAAGGGAAGATTATTTGTTTAGCCGTTGGGCGTCATACGGAATATAAAGGGTTTAAGTATCTGATAAAGGCAGCACATCTTTTGGATGATAGATTTCAATTTTATATTACCGGTAAGGGAGAAGAAACTGATAATCTCAAAGCAGAGGCTGGGACTGATAAAAAAATACATTTTTTAGGACTTGTCGATGATGTAGAACTTAAAGGCTATTTAACTGCTATGGATATATTTTGCTTTCCATCTATTACTAAGAATGAAGCCTTTGGGTTAGCTCTGGCAGAAGGAATGTATTATGGGAAGCCGGCAGTGACCTTTACTATCCCTGGTTCTGGCGTGAATTATGTGAACTTGAATGATATTACAGGTATAGAGGTGCCTAATAGAGATGTAAAAATGTATGCAAATGCTTTACAAAGGCTCGGTGAAGATTCAGAACTTAGGAAAAGCATGGGCGAAGCAGGAAAAAAACGTGTTGAAGAGAATTTTCTAGACACTCAATTTAAGGCGAATTTATTAAAAGTGATTAATTGATGAACTTAAGGAAATGTTAGAATATTTGGATTTAAATATAAATAAGATGATCAAATTAAATGCTCTGTAATTATCGTTGTTTTTGTTCGGAGCTGTATTTTCAATTTGTTCATCTTTGTTTATGCTTAAAGAAATATTTATACTTTGATCCTTGTTTGAAGAGTTCCAAATGAGATAGGCAAAAATATATAGGTGAAATTGTGAAAAAAATAATTATCAATGGCAGATTTCTTCTCCATAAGATTACCGGAGTGGAAAGGTATGCTCGGGAACTTCTTGAAGAGTTGGATAAGATAGTAAAACCGGGTGAGGTCGAAATGGCTATACCTCCGGAAATAGTTGAGGTCCCTGATTTTAAAAATATAAAAATCACGAAAGTTGGAAAGTTACATAATCGTCTTTGGGAGCATTTGTCATTTCCGCTATATGTAAATAAGAGAAATGCCATTTCTTTAAATCTATGCAATGTCGCTCCTATCCCTGCACCGGGTATAGTATGTATACATGATGTTAAAATTAATGCATGCCCACAATTTTTTAGTAAAAAATTTATCGCTTGGTACACGGTTTTGTTTTGGAATGCGATAAAGCGAAGCAATAAGATTCTCACAGTGTCCGAGTTTTCGAAAAAAGAATTATGTAAGTACTATAATGTTAATGCAGATAAAATAGTGGTTATTCCAGATGCATGGCAACATTTTGAACGAATAGGATATGATGAAACAACGTTGAATAAGTACAATTTGCAAGAGAATGGCTATTTCTTTTCAATGTGTAGTTTAGAACCAAACAAGAATTTTAAATGGATAGCAGAAGTAGCGAAAAGAAATCCAGATCAAACTTTTGTTGTGTCTGGCTCGATCAATAGGACAGTATTTGCTGAGGGGCTTGGTTTTGAATGTCCGAATAATATGAGATTGATTGGTTATGTTAGTGATGAAGAAGCTAAAACTTTGATGAGAGATTGCAAAGCCTTTTTATTCCCAACGTATTATGAGGGGTTTGGGCTTCCTCCATTAGAGGCAATGAGTGCAGGGGCAAAGTGCATAGTTGTATCAGATACAATAATAATGCATGAAATATTTGGAGAAGCTGTCAATTATATAGATCCAAGAAACTGGGAGATAGATTTATCAACTGTTAAAGTGATTACTAATGAGCAAAGAGAGACAGTATTGGGGAAATATAGTTGGAAAGGTTCAGCGTTTGATTTGTATCAAAAGATATTGACATGATTTTGGTTTATTGCTTTATAGATTAAAACGTATATAAAATATGTTAAAAAATTGGACTTATAATAATTTACAAAGAATTACGTGGTGAGATTATGAGAGTACTGATATTTCGTACAAATGGAAATATAGTAAATTTAAAAACATACAACTTACAGGAAATAGGAATAGCTAAGGCATTAATATCTAAAGGTATCGAGTGTGATGTAATGTATTATGGAGGAAATGCACCTACGCATGAAGACATCATACAATATGAAGATTCACATATTCGGGTTATATGGGCTAAGGGATTCAGTATTGCGGGTAACGGTTTCTTTCCAAATGTTGGGGAAATTTTAAAGGAATATGACATTATACAGGTTTGCGAATATGATCAGTTGTTTAGTAGATATCTTGCCTTTTTTAGTAAATACAAAAAAAGGGTATGTATGACTCATGGACCATATTATAATGTGACAAATAGAAAATATAATTTGAAGATTAAATTGATTGATCGTTTATGGATTCCGAGAAAAGCAAAAGAGAATATTTGGATGTTTGCTAAAAGTAATTATGCGAAGGAATTTTTGAGCGAACGAGGGTTTAAAAAGATTGCTGTAACAGGAGTAGGCCTCGACATAAAAAGGTTTGATGGTAATGAGACAGCAAAAAAAGGGAAGGTTGTAAAAGATTTAGAAGAATTCAAACAAAATGATAGGCTTCTTTTATATATTGGACAGATTTCAGAGAGAAGAAACATTATTTTTCTGTTAAATACTTTTAAAGAACTCTCTAAAGATATTCCAAATTGTAAGCTTGCAATATTGGGTGATGGTCCGGAAGACTATAAAGAAGCTTGTAAGAAGGAAATTAGTAAGTTAGGAATTGAAAAAAGCATATATTATGCTCAAAAAGTTCCGCAGGATCAGGTTCCGCTCATCTATAGGATGTCAGATTTGTTTCTTCTTCCGACGAACTATGAAATATTTGGAATGGTAATGTTGGAAGCTATGTTTTTTGGGACACCCTTCTTAACAACAGATAATGGCGGATCAGCAACGGTTATAAAAGATGGTGAAAATGGATTCATATTACCATTAGATGTTGAGAGATGGTGTGTCACGATAAAGGAATTATTGAGCAATAGAGATAAAGCAAAGGCAATTTCTATGAAGGCCCATGAGACAATAGTACAAGATTATACATGGGATAAAATTGTTAATAAAATGGTAGATGCTTATCATCAAATATTATTAGGCCTCCAATAAAATTGGGGGCTAGTTATTTTGAAATTAAGAGCTTCTGATTGAAAGAAATGCTTATAATAGGAAAACACTCATAATAATTCAATGGACGAAATATAAAATGAAGAGAAAAGTAAAGATAACATATTTTTATATGCTTTTTTTTCTAATTGTGTTTACAAAACCTACATTTGTAGATGTGATGAGTGAATTGGCATTAATAAACTTCATATACGATGGTTTTAGAGTGATTTTGATGGGAGTGATTCCAGTGTATTACATTTGGAAACGCGACTACTCTAAAGTTGTTATACTAATTTCTTTACTGTATGTTGCTTTGTTTGTATCTACATACATTAATAGGGGCGATATCAGGTCTATTATTCTTACATCAGGAACGGTGATTACATGTAGTATGTTTGCCGATATTTCGATGAGAAAGGATAAATATAGTTTATTCTTTGCTGTCGAAAGCCTGTTTTTTATTTATGTTATTTGTAATTTTTTCACTTTGATTATTTATCCAAACGGATGGTTTATGAGTGGAGATGTCAATCCTGATAACTGGTTTTTGGGAAACAAAAACCTTTTTGTAATGTATCACATTCCGTATTTGTATAGTACTTTTCAAGCTAAAAAATTGGAAATGAGAAAATTCAATTTGTTAGAATATGTAGGTATTGCGGCAACAATCCTATCAACTTTGATTGCAAGATCTGCAACAGGTATTGTTGGCATCATGGTCTTCTTTTTGATCTATTGCCTCAAAGAACTAATAAAAAGGTCAGTAACAGCATTTTTGGGTGTAATGATAGCATTAATGGTTTTTGTTTTGATTGTTTTATTAGATTTTGAAAGGCTTTTCTCATTTATTATTGTTGGGCTTTTGCATAAAGATTTGACATTAACAGTTAGGACTTATGTTTGGGATGCAGCGATACAATGGTTTAAAAGTTCACCAATGTATGGTGTTGGCGTACAATTTACAGATATAGCAAAACAGAATATGTTTGGTTATTACCATCCGCATTGTACATATTTATATTTTCTTGTTTTTGGTGGAATTGTAGGTGGGATATTATTTTCCCTGATTATTTGGATTCTTTCTGTGAAAATTGATAAAGCAGATGTACGGTTAAGTATTCCTGCAGTCAGCATGCTTTGGGCTATATTGATGATTTATATAACAGAGGTCTATTCTAGACCTGAGCTGTTCTTTATATGCTTCGTTACAGCATGGACTTTGGCTGACAAAGGGGGCAAAAAATCTATTTCTAGGGAAATGATTTATAAATTGGATGAATAAAAATGATTGATTGAAAGGGTAATTGTTAGAATGAGAGTTATATTTTATCCACCACACAGTAATTCAAACGATTATGTTAAGCTAGCAACAGAAGCATTGGAAAGCAATGATTGTGAAATAATCAATAAAAGGTGGGAAGGAGATCTAAATCTGATTCTCAAATCCATTTTGAGTGTACTAAAGAACAAAAAGGTTATTTTTCATTTTAATTGGTTAGAAGAAAATGCGGCTCATAAAGGAGCCGCTTCATTTGTGAAAAGTCGTTTAATCCTTCTTTTTTTGTATTTATTTCATATTTTAGGAGGAAAAGTGGTTTGGACAATGCATAATGCCAAAAGTCATAATGGAATTAATGCAAGGCAAGATGAGTTCATAAGGTCTTTCTTAAAATGGACTAGCCTTGTAATTGTTCATTGTACGGAATCAGCTGAAATTTTGACTAAAGATTATCATTTCCCGGAAAATAAGATATTATTTGTTCCACATGGTAACTATTGTAAGTCAATAAACAACTATGTTCATGATAATAATCATAAAGATTCGAAAGTGCATTTTTTATATTTTGGGGCTATTTCCAAATATAAAGGGGTTCCATATCTGATTAAGGCATTTGATTGCGAATATCTACATAACAATGCGGAGTTGTTAATTTGTGGAAAGGTTAACAATGATGAATTAAAAAAGCGAATAGAAGATAGTGTTGAAGGGATAGATAACATAAAGCTAAAGCTGCATTTTCTATCCGATGAGGAATTAGGTAGTGCACTTGCAGGCTGTGATGCCACAGTGCTGCCTTATGAAAAAGATAGCATGCAAAATTCAGGCTCGGCAATTATGTCAATTTCAGCTGGAAAAGCAACGGTAATCCCAATCTTTGGGTATATAAAGGATATTGCTGATAAAGATTTTATAATTTCTTATGATTATAAAAATAAAAAAGAGCAGGTCGAGAATTTAAGGAATGCTATGATTGAGTTTTGTGAAAAAAACAAAAAAGATCCAGATTATGCTCATCGGGTGGGCGAAGAAGCCAAAAGGTTTGCCGTTGATGAGCTTGATTGGGATAATATTATGGCAAAAGTTGCTAAAAGATATAATGACTGTTTTAGGGTGTAATTAATGAACAGGGAAGTACTAAAGAATATAAAAGACTCTAATATCGTTTTTGTTACATGTTTTGATTTCATCAAGAGCTTTTATGGTTGGTTTTTGAACTACATAGTTGCAATAATCCCTGTGTGGCATATACGAAAATTATTTTATGTCATATCAGGCATGAAAATTGGGAAAGGTTCAAGAATCGGGCTACGAACAAGAGTAATACGACCAAGTAAGATACAAATAGGTGAAAGAAGCATAATAAATGAATATTGCCATTTGGATGGCCGTGGTGGATTGACGATAGGAGATGATTGCTCAATATCTATTTATTCAAAAATAATCACTGCTTCTCATAAAGCTAATAGTAAAGATTTTGAGTATTATGAGGCTCCTGTTAGCATGGGGGATCATGTTTGGATTGGGTGTAATGCAATTATCCTTGATGGATCAATTCTTAATGATGGGTGCATAATTGGTGCTGGAGCTGTAATAAAAGGTACAGTAGAGGAGAATGCAATATATATTGGAAATCCAGCTACTAAAGTTAAAGAAAGGAATAAAGATTTGCAATATCAAATCAATTTTCATCCTTTCTTTAGGTGAGTTTTATTTTATGTGTTGCATTAACCAATGATATTAGGAGAAATTGCATGAAGAAAAACATGGCTTATATACTGGTGGCAAATGTTTTGTATTTGTTTATTGGATTAGTATCAAGTTTTGTACTACCTAAATTTTTATCAGTTGATTCTTATTCATATTTTAAAACATTTACATTGTATGTTGGATATGCTGGCGTAATTCAGTTAGGATATGCGGATGGTATGTATTTATATTACGGCGGAAAAGAGCTGGATGGTATAAATGATAAGACTATCGCAGTTGACATAAATAATTATATTATTTTGAACTTGATAGTTGGATTTTGTATATTTATAGTTTCTGCGATAATGCACAGTACAATTGGAGTTATTGTTTCTATTGCTATGATTTGTGATAATTTCCTGGGCTTTTTTAGATCATTATTTCAAGCTATAGGAGAATTTAAGAATTATGGACTGGCACTAAATATTCAAAAGTTTTCTATATTGATTATACAATTGCTAATAATGTTCGTGTTTCATAGCGATAATTATTTACATTATTCAGCTGTATCAGTTTTTGTAACCTTTGGATGTGCTGTATATTTTTATCTGCAACTGTCGAAAAAAAAGACTATTAGACCTGGGATGCTGTCTTTCCAAAGGGCAATGGAGATGATAAAGCAGGGAATAGTTCTCTTAATTGGTAATTTTGCTAATCTATTATTTACTAGTTTGGATAGATGGTTTATCAAAGCATTGATGGCAAATCTTCAGTTTGCACAATATTCCTTTGCTGTTAGTGCTGAAAGCTTGATCAATGCATTGATTTCTCCTATAACAGTTTCTTTTTATAATGCATTTTGCAAAAATAGTAGTGCAGAATATATTAAAAAATCCAAGCGTATATCTATGATATTTGGAGTATTGGCAATTTCAACTGTTTTTCCAATTGTCTGGGTTACTAAAATTTTCCTGCCTAAGTATACTGACTCTGTTACTCCATTAGTTTTTCTTTTTGGGGCACATTCATTTTATGCAGTGGTAAAGGGGGTTTACGTAAATTTATATAAAGTAAATAAGAAACAGAATAAATACTTATTTCAATTGATAGAACTTATAATTATCGCTACTTTATTAAACACAATATTATATTTCTTTTATAGGAAAATGGATGCATTTGCGATAGCCACATTCTTAACAGCTTTATTGTGGCTTATTATTTGTGAGGTACAAAATCCTAATTATCGCTTTGCTAAAAAAGAATGTGCGTATTTTTTGATAGTAATTTGTGTTTATTTTGCGTTGAATTTTTTCATTAATGAAGTTTTGGGATTCATTATATATATTACGACTGTAATATTAGGCTTAAGGATGCTTTTGCCAGAGGTGTTTGAAGAAATACTGGGTTTGTTTAAAGAGGCATATTTGAAAATAGCTAAGAGGAAATTATCAAAATAAATAGGTCTTAAGGAAATATAGTAAATGCAATAAAAGTGTGCTATTTCAAAGTATGATTGGAAGGAACGAGCATATGAGAGAAAGATTAGTATCTTGGACTGATTATTTATATATTGGCATAGCATTTGCTGTTTTGCTTTCGATGAAAGATGAGTACAGAGATGGCTTTCTAGAAATTATTCTAGTAAGCCTCTTTTTTGTAGTTACAGGGTTAAAAAATAATATTAGTAATTTATTTGCTTTTATTAAAAAGCATTCGATATTCGCTGTGTTGACAGTAATGTGGATGCTATATTTTTTGTTTATTGAACATGCTTCTAATATATCTTACAGGTATTCACTATCCATTTTTTTTATTGTATTTGCTGGATATAGTATTGCAGTTTCGACAAAAGGGGAGTTGACTGTCGTATTTAATAGACTATGGATGATTCTTTTTGTGACTTTATTGATTGGGACTTTGGATTATTTTGTAGTCCATGATTTTTCTGACAGAATGCATATGGCATTTTTGCATCCTATTGCTGAAGGAAATGCGGCATTGGTATTGGCATTTGTTTCATTATTCTATGTTAAAGACAAAAGGAAAATGATTGCTGGAACGATATTGTCAGCATTAATAATGATAATTGCTCAATTAAGGCATGTTTCTGCTTTATTATTAGTTTTATTGGTGATTTTTGTGGTTATAAATTGGCATGGAATTAAAGCCTTTTTTTGGAATAGTGTGCTACATAGTATTAAGGGGCGTATCATGTGGAGCATATTGTTTCTTCTGCTAGTCATTTTGGTATTATTTATATCCATTAAAGGTACTACTATTGAGGTTATTGAAAATCTAATAAATAGATTTGCAGTTATGTTTGCAGCTATAAATAAAGATGTTTATCTAAACTATTATGGTGACAAGGGATTTAGGAACAGAGTAGCTGACCTTGATTTTGCAATAAATGTGTGGAGAAATGGAAATCTTCAACATAGTATATTTGGAGGGGGGATGCTATACACATATAGTATAATAAAGCCTCTTGCAGCATTGTTCCTTGGTATAACTGGTGATACTGCAGGTCCGGTAGAAAACTCTTTTATATCACTTTTGTCCGACTATGGAATGGCTGCTTTTATTCTATATACAAGCTGTTTTATCTCTGCTATTAGCACTTCCATAAAATCAAAGATAAAATCAGTCCGTACAATTTCATTGTTAGTGGCTTTTATAATGCTAGTAAGCGCTTTCTCAGACATGATTTATTGGATAAATATAGCGTTTCTAATTTTTGTTTTGATAGGTGTATACCTAGGAGAGTTAGCGGAATATGGAGAAACCAGGGCATTATATCCTGCTCTTGTTTTTGCATTCCTGCTTTCAATATTTATCTATGCTTTACCAATTACTTATTTATGGCTAAGAACAGCAATAATGGTAACTATGGACAACATAGGTGTAATGGCAACAATGCTTGTTTTATTTATCACATTTGCAGTTGTATTGATTATTATTTGGAGTATAAGTTTTCTTCTAGTTTCATTAGTGTTTGATAAAAGAATTATAAAATCCAATGCTGTCACAGTAATCATAAGTACAGTAGCATTATTGCTGTTGCTTACTTGTGGTATGTTTGAAATAATTGCAGCAAAAAAATATGTAATCCCAAGAATCAATGATGAAAAGGAAGTATTAACGACAATAGTAGAGCATGCTGATGGCGAAGTTTATAATGATACTTATCCTTACCTTTATAATAAAGAAATAGGAGGAATAAAGGCATCAATATTTAGTGGGGCTTCGCTTGGTGCACAGAGCAATACTACGGTTATAATGGATGTCAAGGATGAGGCTCAGGTACTTATAAATGCCGGGTTCTTATACACACCTATATCTGAGACTGATGTGGTATATACAAATGATGACGCTGTTATTAAGGTGTTAGAGGATAGAGGGCATCATCTTACTGGTTACTGTACTAATGAGTATGCCGTTGATTTGGACGATTTAGCTGCGGCCAATGGCCTTGGTAAAGCAGATGATGGAGCTGTTATCATAGATGGTCAGGATCAGAATATAGAAAATGGAATTATGATTGAAATCTATCCAGGTAAATATACCGCGACATACGAATTGGTGCTTAGAGATAATAATGCATATGTTGACGACTATCAGGTTTGCACAATTAAACTTACGTTAGGAAAAGATAAAGAGAGTGCAAGTGAAGTGATATCTACACCAGTTATGCGAAGTGAGTTTGATGAAGCCGGGAAATTATCTAAATCGCTTATCTTTCAAGCAGGTGCGGTTGACTACAATTATCTTTTGGTTATGGATTCAAATGACAGTTTGGAACTAAGATCTATAAAATATAGAAGAACTCCTGATTTTGACACTCGCCGTGAGTTGAACAACAATTATAAAGTAATTCAAGAGGAGTATTTTGATTTGGAAGGTAAACCCATAGTTATTGCAAATGGGTATCATGGAGCTAATTTTGAATACAAGGATCTGGGATACTGGACATCATGTAGTTTTTTTGATTTGAATTTTAATCCAATTGCGTCAATAAGCGGTGCTGCTAAAATAGAAAGAGAATATGATGAGGCAGGAAATATAATCGTTGAAAGATACTATGATGTGGAAAACGATCCGATTCTCAATTATGGAGAGTATTGGTATATTGTCAGAGCCTACAATGATAAACGACAGGTAATACATGAAGAGTTTTATGGACTTAATAATGAGCTGATATTAAGACCGGATGGCTACTGTAGCATTGATATACGTTATGATGAGACAGGGGCTATTGCTGGTAAGACATATTATAATCTTGATGGAGAGATTGTAAATGAAGAATGATTGTTATTGTTTGGGATAATGCAAGTTAATAGGATAGGGAAATTATGCTTATAGTAAAGAAAAAATAAACCAGTATTATGTGAGTAACAAAAATATAAGGCTAATACTTGGAGAATTCTTTAGCGATTTATAAAGACAATTTTGTTTTTTTAAAGTGGCTGCCGTGGTGAAAGTTAAATAAGTTAATAATAACTAATTCTATGAGGAGGAAGAACTATGGATAATAAGGCTATGTACAAACTGTCGTATGGATTATTTGTTCTTACAGCAAAAGTTGGTGATAAAGAGAACGGCTGTATTACAAATACCGCAATTCAGGTGGCGTCTGAGCCAAATCAGATTTCTTTTGCTGTAAATAAAGCAAACTATACTCATGATATGGTTATGCAGACGAAGAAATGCAATATATCTGTAATAAGTGAGGCAGCAGATTTTGAATTGTTCAAGCATTTCGGATTCCAGTCGGGAAGAGATGTCAATAAATTTGAAAGCTTTAGTGACTGCAAATATGCTGATAATGGAATACCGTATATCACAAGAGGAACAAATGCTTTCTTCTCAATTGAAGTGGAGCAGACAGTTGATCTTGGCTCTCATACTTTGTTTATTGGTAAGCCAACAGCTATGGAAGTGTTGGAGGCTACTCCATCAGCAACCTATAGCTACTATCAGGACAATATAAAGCCGAAGCCTGAAGCTGTAGGAACTACTCCAAAAGGCGAGACCATATGGCGCTGTAAGATATGTGGATATGAGTGGGTAGGAGAGGAACTTCCTGATGATTTCATCTGCCCGGTATGCAAACATCCTAAGGCTGATTTTGAGAAGGTAGTGAGATAAGTAAATTAAGACTGTATTTCGAAAAAATATGAAGCAGAGGTGTGCTTCATATTTTTTTGTGGTAATATGACATATAAAGCAAAAAATGAGGATTGAATGCTTTAATTATATAAGGTGGAGTGTATTTAAGGTTGTGAAAAAGAATAAAAAGGTTGGATTAGTTTTATTGGTTATCATCTTGCTGGTAGCAGGATTTGCCGGTGGGAGCCTTATAAGGAGTAGACTTATCGGTCACAGGACAGAATCTGAATATAAGTATAATAGTAATTTTGGAAAAGATGAGTATGTTCGTTCAGTAACATATTTTGGTGAGAGTTGGCCTATTAATTTTTGGAATAGTGAACTTGAGACTCTTGATAGTGATTTTAAACAGATAAAAAGTGATGGTTTTAATAGTATTATTCTGGTTATTCCCTGGAAGGAATTTCAACCTTCTGTAGATCCAATAGAATATAATGATTATCCATTTGAAAAACTAGATGAAATCCTTAATGCTGCAGAAAAGCATGATTTGGATGTATATGCCAGAGTTGGATATCTTTGGGATTTTTATAACGATCAAAATGAAAACATTGCCCTTAGATCTTTTGATATTATGTGCAAAGGGCAGGCGTATACAGCATGGCTGGATTATTGTAAGCAGCTTTATGAAGCATTGTCAAAGCATCCCAATTATAAGGACTCTTTTTTGACATGGGAAGATTTTTGGGGTGCATTAGGTGTATGTCTTGGCGGAGATGAGCAAATACGTCTTGAACATGCAAAGGTTGCAGGATATCAGGCATGGGTAGAGAATAAATTTGGATTGGATTCATATAATGAAGAATTCGGATATAATTATTCTGATATTTCAAGTGTTCCTTTTCCGGATAGATCTGAGCCGGGCATGAAGGCATTTTATAATTATTTTGATGATTTCCTTAATGGAATTCTTGCTGATACTCAGGAAGTTTTCCCTAATATGTCTATGGAAGTAAGACAGGATGCTGATCCTATTGTTAAATTAGATGGAGGTTCTGCACATTATTCTCATGAGGAGACATATTCATGTGAAGACTCTGATTATGTTGCCACAATGTATGGTATTCACATGGGATTTTCCAATAATGGAGAGCGTGTGACAGCAGAAGAGACATTACCATGTACAGAATACATTCTAAAAGATCTTACAGAGAAAAATGGTGGCAAACCGGTTTATGTTGAACAGTTCCTGTTTTATGATAATGCACAGGGCTTTGATCAAAATGCCAAACTTCAGGAAGGCGAAATCGGTAAATATTTGGAAAGCGTATCAGGAGTATTAGCGAATTATACAAGAGGATATGCGCTATGGACTTATAGAGATTACAGAGGAAGCATGATATACAATCCTCAATTTGGAATAGGGGACGCTGGATGGGAAATAGAGGGTAATGCCACTGTAGAAAACTCATCAGAATATAACAGTAATGTTTGTAGACTTTCAAAAGGTGATGCATTGACTCAGTTCATACCGGGAGTTAGAAACCATTATCAAAATGATGTGTATAATCTGGAGTTTGATGTAAAAGAAGCAAATGGTGCAAAACTTGAGATATCTTTTGGTAATGATACAAAGGAGATTCAGATTGATTCTGCTGGAAATTATTCGCTTCAATTTAATATCAATGATTCCCTTGATTTAAAAATAAGGGTGACTGATGGTGATATTGTATTAGATAATTTGAATCTGTATTCCTTTATACAAAAAGGGCTCTTATATGATGAGAACAATGAAAGACAGCCCTTAGTTGATAGCATTAAAAAACTAAATAAGCAATTATCAAAGATTGGGTGATTGAGTATATGAAGAATAATAATTTTACTATAATACATATTGCAGCAGCATTCATGGTTTTGATGGGACATCAGTTTGTTCTGTTAGGGAGTGCTCCATTAACACTGATGGGAATGGATTTACATGGGTTAGGAGTACGAGTCTTATTTATGGTAAGTGGTTTTTTAGTAAGCGCAAGTTATATGCGATCCAAGAACCCTGCTCATTTTCTTTGGAAAAGGCTGTCAAGATTGTACCCACCTTTAATTGTGTGTTTGGCATTGACAATAATAGTATTTAGTTTTATAAGCAATTCTCCTGAATATTATTGGCACAGTGCAAAAAAATATTTTATTTATAATATAACAATGAGACCAATATTTGATCTGGCGGGCGTGTTTTCCGAAAACCCATATCCTTCGGCAGTAAATGGTTCATTATGGACATTGCCTATAGAGATTGCTTGGTATTTTGCACTTATACCGGTGCTGGGATTGTTTAAAATCTTAAAACGCTATTCAGATGTTGTTTCTAGGATTTTTCTAGTAGTTCTTCTCTGCATAATGACAGCTTTTGATTTTTGGATAACACGTAATCCTGAAGGGATCAATCTTCTTTATTGGAACACAGATTGGAAATATGGCGTGATATTAGGAATTTACTTTATGATTGGTGTGACATTTCAGATGATGAACCTGAAAAAGTTGTGTAATATGCAAATAGCAGTAATTGTAATATTAGTTTATACTTGTCTGGCGCCGGATATTAAATACATATTAACCCCATATGTTGTTAGTTATGTTGTTTTATCATTTGCACTTGTGGAAAATCCGCTTTTTGCAAAATATATTAAGAAAGATATTTGTTATGGTCTATATCTCTATGCATTTCCGGTTCAACAATTGTTGATTTATGAAATATATGTCAGGAATAATACCTATGTTTCACCATTTATGATGGGACTAATTTCTGCGGTGATAGTCCTTGTTATAGCTGTAGCAGAATTCTACCTGATAGAAGAGAAAATATGGCTAAACAGATTAAAAGCTAAATTAAATAATAGATAGTTCGAGGAGATATAAAGGATTTGAAAAAGGCTTTGGTTCAAAAAAATGAAATAATAGTTTTACTGGGAGTTTATTTAGCGATAGTAGCATTGCTCAATTTCTCTTTGAGATACGTGTTTTGTCCTGTGTATGGAGATATCCTTTTATACACTGATGAGGCAAGGTCTCTTGCAGATTCCGGTACATTCAAATTTGCAAATACTTATGGGACCAGCGGAGCTTATGTATATCCATTTATTATTTCATTTATTTATAAGTATTTTTATAATAGTTATAATATAGTTGATATGACGAGATTTTTGGGAATTGTTTTGATGACAACCACAATTTTTCCTGCATATCTACTTTTAGGGAAGATGAAGATTTTCGGCAGGAAAAGAGTTATTCTGTCAATTGCTTCAGTGGTTATTCCGGATATGCTTCAGTCATGGTTACAGGTTACTGAAGTTATAGCATACCCTTTATTCATTTGGACCTTATTGCTATTTTATATAGATATTGAGCAAAAAGATAAGTTAATTACAACGGTTGGTATGGCACTTATTTGTTTCCTTGATTATTTAACAAGGGGACAATATCTGGTAATTGGTCTTGCATATATTTGTACATTATCAATATTTGTGTTACAGGAATTATTATCGAAGGGTAAGCCTGCGGTATTTTTAAAAAAACTTGGTGTGTTTTTAGTTTTATTTGCAGGCCTTTATATAGCTGTTCCTAAGGTGCTTACTCAGTTACATGTTATTGCTGATACCGAAGATATGGGTGGCTCGTTTTTATCTGAAAGTATACAGAAGATACTTGAAAATCCGTCTTATTTCCTTGTTCAATGGGGAAAAGGATTCTTTTGGTATGCATTCTTTATATCATTGGCATTTGGATTTGTTACAGTGCTTGTTCCGGCTTTTTACAGATCTTATGAAGATGAAATTTGCAACAGATTAGTTGTTTTTGTAAATGCTATATTTCTTCTTACGCTTGCAATTGTTGTATTGATCATATATAGCATGGAAGAACCGCTGGAATATGATACACACAGAATCCATCAGAGATATTTTTTCTTCTTGTTCACTCCTTATTTATATCTGTTCTACAGGATTGATTTTAGTAGATTTAAGTTTGGGAAGATTCGTACTTTAATCATGGCTATATTCATGATTTTTATTGCTTTCGGAAGATTTATTTTTCAGCTAAGAGAAAACTTCTATCTTGGTGTTGAGTCTATAGCGCTTACTGCGTTTAGAATTGCAAAAGAAAAAATTACCATAGAGCCAAGATTAGAATATGTCTACACTATTGGTACTTTATTATTTTTAGGTATAGTATTTACTCTTATTAAGGCAAAAGGATGGGTCAATTTTTCCAGGATAATATATCCAGTACTGTTTGTTGTAATTATTGCATTTAATACAAAAATATATACGGATAGACAGATCTACATTACAGATACAGCTATGCATGATTATAGTAATCGATATGGTCATGCCGCGGATTTTCTTAAGGACTTCAATACTGGAGAGGTCGTTGCTATAATAAACGAGTTATGTATTGACAGTGAGATACAGACTTTTCAGGTAGTTAATAAAAAATGTCTGGATGTAATAAGTATTGCGGAGTTAGATGCTCTATATGAGGAGACTCCGGGCAAGCTCAATATTAGAGAATTTGACAGGTTAGGTTATTTTTATTATAAACCGGATAAACATAGAGTGCTGTCAGATGCAAATTATGTAGTAGTCCGTCGTGGTTATTTAAAAAATAAGTATAAAATTCAGAATGAAAAAGTCTATAAAGACGATTATTTTGTGATATATAAACTCGATGATGGCTATCTTAATGTCAATAAAGTAGAGTGATTAAGCATATATCTACGGGAGAATGGGTTAATGAGTGACAAGTTGATAATTATTCCTGCATATAATGAGGGTGAGAGCATTTGTGGAACGATTTCAAAAATAAAGGAAGATGCTCCGGACTTTGACTATATAATAATCAATGATTGTTCAACTGATGATACATTACAGAAGTGCATAAGTAATGGATATAATTATTTGAATCTTCCTATCAATTTAGGAATCGGTGGTGCTGTTCAAACAGGATATAAATATGCAGCTGAGAATAACTATAAAATTGCTGTTCAGGTAGATGGAGATGGGCAGCACGATCCTTCATTTTTGAGCAAGATGGAAGAAACGTTAATAAAGGAAAATGCTGATATGGTAATTGGCTCCAGATTCATCACAAAAGAGGGGTTTCAATCTACATTGGCACGAAGAATCGGAATAGGATATTTTACAAAACTTATAAAACTATTTACAGGAGAAACTATAACAGATCCAACATCCGGGCTTCGAATGGTTGGAAGAGATCTTATAGAACTTTTTGCTATAGATTATCCAAGAGATTATCCCGAGCCTGAAAGCCTTGTAAAAGCCATCAAGAACCAGAGGAAGGTTATCGAGATTCCTGTCATAATGAAGGAAAGACAAGGTGGTCAGTCTTCAATCAGATTAAAGAAGTCTGTTTATTATATGATAAAAGTATCTCTGGCAATAGTTTTAGAGTTGTTGAGAAAGCATAAGAGTTTTAAGAATGGAGAAAATAAATGAGTAACAGACTTAGAATATCGATTATCCTCTTGCTGCTGATTTGTGCGTTTTTGCTAGTCAGGCAGGCCAAAAAGAAGAAAGTAGATATAAGATACATCCTTTCCTGGATGCTATTAATTTTTGTTTTGTTCATATTAACATTGCTGCCTAATACTTTAGAGATATTGACTTTGGCGCTAGGAATTACTCTGCCAATAAATCTGTTATTCTTTTTTGGATCTGTTTTGATGCTTGTAATAATTTATTCTCTTACCATATCAGTCACTAAATTGAATGATGAGGTAAAGGAACTAGCGCAGAAACTTGCGATAATTGAGAAAAAGACAAGAGATACCACAGAAAAGGACAATGAAAATGAGTAAAGACAGATATAGAGCAAATGATCATACATTTGCAATATGTGCTTATGGAGAGAGCCAATTTTTAGAGGAATGTATTAAGTCGGTTTTAGATCAGAAACTTCGAACAAATGTAATAATGGCTACTTCTACACCAAGCCAGTACTTAACTGATTTGAGTAATAAATATGGGATAAAGTTATTTGTTAATGAGGAGAAAATTGGTAAGAGTAATATAGCAACAGACTGGGAGTTTGCTGTTAGTTGTGCGGGAACTCCGCTTGTAACCATTGCTCATCAGGATGATATATATAAAAAGGATTTTTCCTATGAGGTTATTAATTGCATTAACAGAGCCCAAAAGCCTCTTATAGCATTTACAGATTATGCAGAACTTCGAAATGGAGAAGAAGTTGCTGATATAAGAAATCTAAACATCAAGAGAATCATGCTTTTTCCATTACGCAGCAGATTATTATGGGCATCAAAGTTTATAAGAAGGAGAATTCTTTCTATGGGGTCACCTATATGCTGTCCATCTGTTACTTATGTTATTGAAAATCTGCCGGATCAATTGTTTATTCCGGGATATAAGGGCGGAATAGATTGGCAGGCATGGGAGCGATATTCAAGAGAAAAGGGTGACTTTGTTTTTGTAAATAATATTTTGATGTTGCATAGAATTCATGCGGATTCTGAGACTTCAGCAATAATAAAAGGGCATGAGAGATCTGATGAAGATTACGCTATGTTCTGCATGTTTTGGCCTAAATGGATAGCCAGAATAATTGCACATTTCTATAGAAAAGGTGAGTTACAGAATAACTTGTAAGTAATATGGGGAATAAAAATCGAACTGTTAAGAATGTATTATGGAATACAATAGGAAGTATTTACTATAGTTTTTGCCAATGGCTGATAACCGTAGTTGTTGTCCATATAGCTACATTTTCTGATGCCGGTTTCTTGTCTATCGCGATGACGACAAGTAGTAGCTTTTCAGCAATCTCATTATTTAGTATGCGTAATTATCAGGTTTCGGATATAAATGGTGATTATTCGGTACATGAATATTTTGGCAGCAGGATATTAACCAGCATAGTTGCACTTGTTGCCTGTATTTGTGTTTCAGCGTTTGGAAATACGACTTATATGTTGATCTGTATTAGCTCCTTTATGCTAATCAGAGTTGCAGAAGCAATAGCAGATGTATTACATGGACAAGATCAAAAATATAATAGATATGATTACATTGGCATTTCTTACATTTTGAGAGGAACAGCAACAGTCATTTCATTTGTGATTGCATTAAAGATTACAGGCGACATGATGATTACGCTGATTATTACTGCTGTAATAAACCTGGTGATCGCATTTTTATGGGATTATTTAAAAACAAATAGGATAGAAAATATAAGACCTGTTATTTATAGCAATAGAGTTAGACAATTATTAAAAAGTTGTGCACCTTTAGTAGTATTTTCTTTTTTGCTAAGTCTCGAAAACCTTGTTAGCAAAGTTGCTCTTGAGAAAATCCTGGGAACTGAGAAATTAGGAATATATTCAACCATAGCTACACCAACTCTTGTAGTTCAGGTTTTCGCCATGGTTGCGTTTAATCCTTTTCTGCCTGCATTTTCATACAATTATATGAGCGGCAATATAGATAGGTTTAAAAAGGATATATACAAGCTTATCGGAGCATTTGTCGGTATGTATGTAGCAGTGCTTATAGGAGCAACGTTATTAGGCAAGCCAGTGCTGTCACTTATATTTGGTAAGGGGATTCTTGAGAATTATGATCTGTTTATACCAATAATATGGGTAACACTGCTAACAGGAACCATATGGGTTCTTTCCGCAGTGCTTATAGGAATGAGAGAAATCTTTTTCTTGTTGATTGCAATATCTATAAGTTTTACTTTGTGTCTTATTATTGTGATGTCATGTATAAATAAATATGGGATGAATGGTGCAAGTGTAGCACAGATTATTCCTATGGCTATTCTTTGTCTGGCGATTGTGGTGAAGATTATAATGGCTATTATAAAAAAGGAAAAAGAGATTGCACGTTAAATGAAAAGGGAAACTGCGGTATATCGTAGTTTCCCTTTGCGGTTTGAGCTAAGCACTTAGACAGGTATTTAGTGAGCTGAGATTAAGTGTATTTATGCAAGTTTATGTTTTGTACTATTAAATTTACTGATTATTATGTTTATTATCCTTTGTACATTAAATGTTATGATGTTATCAAAAATAAAAGCAATGATACATGACTGGATGAATACTACAAACGTTGCCACTAATATGCGGGCAACGTTTGCACTGTAATCAGGATTGTTATTTATATACATTTGCAATAAAACAATATGAATAAGATAAATCGAAAAGGTGTATTTTGATATAGTAACTATTATCCAATTTATTATTTTAGATTTGGTTATGTATTTTTCAATCAACATAAAGCATGACCATACACCGCAACAAGCAATTATCATATGTGGAGCCAAATCGTAGAAATTCATACTTAAGTGATCAGGGAATTTCCATTTCCACACAAACATTACAAGAATGTCCAATAATCCAGTAACCGTCATTACCTTATATGTATTTATGTCTTTGATGCTAATAAGGATATAGCCAAGAAGAGCATATGAAAGCCAATCAGCGAAGAAATTACTGATTCCAATTGTAATTCCGAATAAAGGTAGATAATCTATTACGGCATATGTTATCAATAATAACCCAAGCAGAGCAAAATTGTCCTTTTGATCAAAAGCAGACAATCCCTTTTTTAGAAATGGAGCTACTATATAGAATCCCATGATCATCAACATGAACCAAAGATGAGTGCTCTGATACGACTCTAATCCAAGCTTCATTGAAAGAGGGATGTTTCTTAAAAATATTTTTATTGATTCTTTTGAAGGAATTTCTGCTATAGTATGCCCAAGGTTGAAATATCCCACATATAAAGCATTATATATAAAATAGGGGATAAGAATTTTTATACATCTCTGTAGATAATATTGTATATAACCTTCTTCTTTTTTACTGCTTAAAGCAAGAGCTCCACTTAAAACAACAAACATTGGAAGAGATATTCTTGATAATATCTGTAATACAATACCTTCAGGATCTACCCTCTCGCCGGTTGCATGTAAGCTTATTATTCCAATACATGAAATAACTCTTATGTAATCAAAAATTATTTTTCTTTGTGATGAAATTAGAAATAAATCAGTTGGTTTCGATTTTGCCATCAGTAATTATCCTATCTATAGTGTACATTTAATTCATGATACTACATGGTGCTGGAATAAGAAATAGCCTAATATGAAATAGAGAATAGATAAATATGTTAATAATGCGGACTGCTCAATTTGAGTAGTCCGCATTAAACTATTTTATTTAGTTATTTTCTGAGATGCTCCGGAGATTCCTTTGCTCTTAAGAATCTTCTTATAATTCTTTAGATTACTTTTCGGAACAACAACCTTAGCTTTGGCGTTTATCTTTTTAAATGCGTTCTTACCGATGGAGTTCTTAGTAAGTGAGGTTGTTTCTATTTTAATCTTCTTAAGCTTCTTGCATCCGTAGAATGCCTGTTTGCCAATTCGCTGGATATTTTTTCCGATAACGATTTTCTTAATGTTCGTGTTGTTTTTGAATGCGTAATCGTTGATGTCGGTAACAATATATACATTGTTATCGATTGTGATGCTTTCAGGAATGGTAATCTCTTTTGCGAACGGAGCTGATGTTGAAGTATATATTACACTTCTGCTACCTTCATCTGTTGAGATGATGCTGTAAGTTGCATTTGTTATGACATCCTGAACTATGTCGCCTGCTTTGTGAGATGGTGCAGCATTTTCGATAGTTTCAGATTTAGTGTCTTTTGTACCTGAATTTTTGCTCTGCGAATTCTTGTTTTGGTTATTTGATCCTGTATTATTACTGCGTTGATTCTGAGGTTGCGTTGAGGCGAGTTTTACCCATTTTGCATAAAGAGTAATGGATGCATCCTTGTTGTAGAGAGCTCCGGGATTATAATCAACCCTTGTTGATGTTTTACTGGTACTCCAGCCGGCAAAGCTATAGCCACTTCTTGTTGGTTTAGCAGAAGCTAAAGTTACAGCATTTTTATAGTATTTAATCTGAGATGAAGGAGCACCTGATCCGCCGTTAGCATCATACTTAATGGAATATTCTGCAGGAACGAATTTCCAGGTCTGATTAGCTTGAATTGTATCGCCATTATAAGGCCACTGTTGTACATTTGTTCCATTGGAGGTGCCGGAACCTTCAACGTCTACACAAAAACCGCTGCATCTTGGTATGAGTGCATAGCCGTTTCCAGAGTGTATGATTGCCCACTGCTGAGCAATTGATCCATTTGCATCGTGCACACATACATTTGCCTGGTAAGTGGTAGAAGCACCATATAAATCTAGAACTTTTCCTGAGGCAGCATGAGTAAGTTTGTAATAGCCGTTACTTAGCTTTTCTACATCGAAGGAATTGAATTTGCTTGGGCAGTTATCGTTCCAAACCCGCACATTAGTGGGATTAGGAATATTTCCTGTATCTCCGACTACATCCAACTCGATATTGTTTGCTATTGCACTAGTTAAAATGTATCTCCCATTCTGTATCGGCTGTGATGGATTATAAGGAATGAATACCCATGATTGAGCATTACTATCATTTCCTACATACTGAGTTACATTTGTGCCATCTGCGATGGTTCCATTTGAGATATCCAGGGAATAGCCACTGCATTTTGACTGTATACGATATCCGTTTCTTCCATTGGTAGATATTGCCCATTTCTGATTATCGCCGCCGTGGCTCTGATGAACCTGTACATTTGTTCCTGCAGCGGCGCTGGCTGCATACACATCTAATGCTGCGTCTGATCCAAGCTGAGTAATGGTATAAAAACCACCTTCATATTTGATATTCCATGCATCGTGTGTAGGCACATCCATGTTGTCTACATGCCACAAATTTACATTTTCACCATTGCTTGCAGGAACTGCACTTCCTGCAATATCAAGATAATAGGAAGGATCAGCTGCAGCGGCTATGATATAGTTTCCATCAGGAAGGGTTCTGTTATAGCCAGATGCCATAGCACTGCCTGTCGGTACCGGAGGAGCTGGAGACTCAGCGGTAAAAATTCTGATTTTATCATATTTGGTAAGGTTGTAACCGCCGGCTTTTGTTGTTACTTTCTGAACGCCGTATCCTGAATCATCAACCCACAATTCACCTGATGCTCTTGTTCTTTCTTCATCAACATAAGTAAAGTGATTTGTTCCACAAATTACGACAAGATATCCGTTTCTGGAATAGTTTATTATTGTCTGCCTTCTTTGCTCATCTCCTCCGGATAAGCTTACGTAATTATGTTGTACTACAGTTTTTCCCAAGACATTTCTTGCATAATCCGGTGGAGTTGTTCCAATTGGACTATACTCATTAACATTGCTAAGAGAGACAACCTTATGGTTTGCAGCGCACCATTCAAAGAGTCTGTCAGGATTGAAATTTGGATCATTTACAAGTCCTGTAGCTTTGAGAAGCTTTGCATAAGAAACTATTCGGCATCCGCCACTTCTCATGGTTGCGTAATCGGATTGCTTCTGTTTCCAGTTTCTCCAGTCTGTTCCATACGAAGCAGCCTTTGCAGTTAAGGATGAGAAAATTAGAATAAGCGAAAACAATAGTGACATGAAAAACACTCTGAGAAACGATTTCTCAGAATTAGAACTAAGATGTGACATTTTTTGACCCCCATTTGTAAAAACTTTTCTTCCGTGACGTAAAATATTATAGCATTGAGAAGAATAGCGATAAAGATATTTATGATGGAGTTTAATAGAATTCTTTTCCTTTTATTTGAATGGGAAAGGGGCTGAGGGAACTAAAGAGCGAAAGGTTTATGTCGACAGTGGCCTTACAAATACAGGGGAGAGAATAGATGGTCTTAATACGGAGGCCTTTTTTATGAAGAAGTAAAGTAATTTCGCATGTAGTGCGGCAGCTCCATTATTTTTATGATATAATTACTCAGATTATTACAATGATTTAGGCTATATTTACTTTTAGGCCCTAATTCATTATGAAATTAGAAAAGGAATTATTATGGCAAAGAAAGCACTGATAACAGGCGTAACAGGACAGGATGGCTCTTATCTCGCAGAGCTTCTACTGGGAAAAGGCTATGAGGTTCATGGCGTTATACGACGTTCATCTGTAGATTTTAGGGAGAGAATAGCACATCTTGAGGGTGCACCGAATTTTCATCTTCACTATGGGGATCTTGGAGATTCCATGAGTATCATGCAGGTGGTAAGCCTTGTCAGACCTGATGAAATATATAACCTGGCAGCTCAGAGCCATGTTCAGGTTTCCTTTGATTCACCTGAATTTACGGCAGATGTTGATGCAACAGGTGTATTAAGAGTTCTTGAGGCTGTTCGTCTTTGTGGACTTGCTGATACATGCCGAATATATCAGGCATCAACTTCAGAACTTTATGGTAAGGTTGAGGAAGTTCCTCAGAACGAGAATACTCCCTTCCATCCCTACAGCCCTTATGCTGTTGCCAAGCAGTATGGATTCTGGATTGTTAAGGAATACAGAGAAGCTTACAACATGTTCTGCTGTTCGGGTATTCTGTTTAACCATGAGTCAGAAAGAAGAGGCGAGACTTTCGTTACAAGGAAGATAACTCTTGCAGCTGCAAGAATTTCCCAGGGAAAACAGGATAAGCTTTACCTTGGTAATCTGGATTCACTTCGTGACTGGGGTTATGCTAAGGATTACGTTGAATGTATGTGGCTGATTCTTCAGAATGACAAGCCTGAGGACTTTGTAATTGCTACAGGAGTTCAGCATTCTGTAAGAGAATTTGCAACACTTGCCTTTCGCTATGCAGGAATAGAGCTTGAGTGGCAGGGTGAAGGCATAGATGAGAAGGGTATAGATAAAGCCACAGGCAAGGTCATAATTGAGGTAAGTCCTGATTTTTACAGACCTACCGACGTAGTTAACCTTTGGGGAGATCCCACTAAGGCTAAGAAAGAGCTTGGATGGAATCCGACAGCAACAACTTTTGAGCAGCTTGTTGAGATCATGGTGAAGCATGATATGGAGAAGGTTGCGGTTGAACGTGCAGAGGAGCACATCAGAACCAATCTGGAAGAGTACCTTGAAAAGGGCGTTGTAAAATAATTTTATGACCCGAATATTTGTAGAATTGCGAGAATGACGAAGTTATGAAGCAATTCGTATATCATATGGTGTCAAAAATTACTTTTGACACCCACATCATTTTATGGAATGAAACAAATTACATCATTAATTTTGGGAGGACAAAATAATATGAAAATCGCAGTTGCAGGAACAGGCTATGTAGGCCTTTCTTTGGCAGTACTTTTATCACAGCACAATGAGGTTACAGCAGTAGACATTCTTCCTGAAAAGGTTGAGAAATTAAACAATTGGAAAAGTCCTATACAGGATGATTATATTGAAAAGTTTTTGGATGAGCATGAAGAGAGAGGATTAAAACTTCATGCAACTACAGATGGTGCTGCAGCTTATGCAGATGCTGACTATGTTATCATAGCTGCACCCACTAACTATGATCCTCAGAAGAATTTCTTTGACTGTTCAGCAGTTGAAGCCGTTATTGATCTCGTACTTAAATCATCAGACCGTGCGGTTATGATAATTAAATCCACCATCCCTGTAGGTTATACACAGAAGGTAAGGGAGCAGTTTAAGACAGACAGAATTCTGTTTAGTCCTGAGTTTCTTAGGGAATCCAAGGCACTTTATGACAATCTCTATCCCAGCCGTATAATTGTTGGCTGCGATGATAATAGTCGAAAAGCTGCAGAGACATTTGCATCTCTCCTTGTTGAAGGCGCAGAAAAAGAGAATATTGATACTCTGTTTATGGGCTTTACAGAGGCTGAGGCAGTTAAGCTTTTTGCTAATACATATCTTGCACTCCGTGTATCTTACTTTAATGAGCTTGATACATATGCTGAGCTTAAAGGTCTTGATACAAAGGATATTATTGAAGGTGTATGTCTGGATCCCAGAATAGGAACACACTATAACAATCCCAGTTTTGGATACGGTGGTTATTGCCTTCCTAAGGATACAAAGCAGCTTCTTGCTAATTTCCAGGATGTTCCGGAAGATCTTATCAGAGCTATTGTTGAGAGTAACAGAACACGTAAGGATCATATTGCAGACAGAGTTCTTGAAAAAGCAGGCTATTATACTGCAAGCAGTATGTGGAATGCAGACAAAGAGCGTCCCATAACTGTTGGTGTATACAGACTTACTATGAAGAGCAACAGTGATAATTTCAGACAGAGCTCTATTCAGGGAGTTATGAAGCGCCTCAAGGCAAAGGGTGCAACGGTTATCATTTATGAGCCTACACTTCCTGACGGAACTACTTTCTTTGGATCTCTCGTTGTTAATGATATAAATAAGTTCAAGACTGGTTGTGACAGTATTATTGCAAACAGATACGATTCTGTTCTTGATGACGTTGAGGAGAAGGTTTATACCAGAGACCTCTTCAGAAGAGATTGATTTTGTTCATTTATAATGATAGTAGATAAGGCTGGTCTAAATCTCAGCTCTATTTACCCTTGTGAAAGGATTTAAATATACTAATGGAAGAGCTTGCAATTAATGGCGGAACTCCGGTCCGCAGTGAAAAAATTTATTATGGAAGCCAGTGCATTACAAAAGAGGATGTTGATGCTGTTGCCCAAACTCTTGTGAGTCCGTTTATTACATGTGGTCCCAAGGTTGATGAAGCGGAGGAAAAGCTTAGAAAAATAACCGGAGCAAAGCATGCGATAGTCTTGACAAATGATACCGCTGCTCTGCATACAGCATGTGTGATCGCAGGAGTTGGACCGGGTGATGAAGTTATAACCACTCCACTTACATTTATGGCAAGTGCAAACTGCGCTCTATATTGTGGTGCTAAGCCTGTTTTTGCAGATATTAATCCCAAGACTTATCAGATTGATCCCAAGAGTATAAGGGAGCATATAACTGAGAAGACCAAGGCAATAGTTGCGGTTGATTACACCGGGCAGGTTGTGGAGGTTGAGGAGATAAGGAAAATCTGTGATGAGTTCAATCTGGTATTCATAGAGGACGCAGCTCACTCCATAGGATCTAAATATAATGGAATACCTGTTGGATCATTGGCAGATATAACTACTTTTTCGTTTCATCCTGTGAAGACGGTAACAGCAGGTGAAGGTGGTGCTGTCATCACCAATAATGACGAATATGCCAGAAAAGCTTATCTTTTCCGTTCTCATGGTATGGAACATGATCATTCCAAATTCCTGACTCCTGCTGACGAGGATAACGGGGGAGTCTGGTACTATGAGCAGCAGCTTTTAGGAATGAATCTGAGGATGACCGATATACAGGCTGCTCTTCTGTCAAGCCAGCTTGATAAACTTGATCGTTTTGTTAAGAGAAGAAAAGAAATTGTTGAGATGTATAATGCAGCTTTTGCTGACGTGCCGGAAATTTTACTTGAGGAGGATATTCCTCAGTCGGATTCCAGCAGACATCTGTATGTCATAAGACTTGATCTTGAGAAACTAAGCTGCACAAGGCGTGAATTTTTTGAAGCAATGAGCGCTGAGAATGTTCAGTGCCAGGTACACTATATTCCGGTTTACTGGATGCCATTATACCAGGAGATGGGATATAAGAAGGGACTTTGTCCTGTTGCAGAGGATGTATATAAGGGAATCATGAGTATACCGCTTTATCCTATGATGACGGATGAAGATGTAGATGATGTTATCAGAGCTGTTAAAAAACTTGTAGACTATTACAGGAAGTAATCTTTTGTCGTTAAGTGTTCGTTAAATAGGAAGTGATAATTCGATAGCAAGGATTGGTATACTATAGTGCCGGACTTATACAACAAACAGAAGACAGACGTTAGATATTATTGCAGGATTATTCTGATTTTGGTAGCAGATGCGCTTAGCGTTGTTGCAGCACATCTGCTCTCTTTGCTTGTGCGTTTTGATTTCAAATATCGCGAAATACCTCAGATTTATACAGATAATATTTTGTATATGCTGCCGATAGCTACGTTGACAACCCTTGCTGTATATTATGTTTTCAGGCTGTATCACAGCATTTGGAGATTTGCCTCACTTACTGAAGTATACAGGATTATTGGGGCATATTTTGTTATTGCGATCCTTCTTTTTACGGAGAACAGAATTGAAAGGATAAATCTTCCCAGAAGCTGCATGTTTATGGGAATAATACTTAATCTGATATTCTGTATGGGAATCAGATTTTCCTACAGAATATTCAGGGGCAGTGTATTTAGGATTAATCCTAAGGACAGAGAACTCATAGAACGTGCCAATGTTATGATAATTGGTGCCGGCGCAGCAGGACGTGAACTTATTACAGATTTAAAGCTCGACAAAAGATATAAAGTAAGGGTGATAATTGATGATAATAAGACTACCTGGGGCAGATATCTGGGAGGAATTAAGATAGGTGGCGGACGAAACAGCATAACTGAGCTTTGCGAAAAGTATGACATTGACAGGATTATATTCGCAATCCCTTCCGCCAGCGATAAAGACAGACGAGAAATCCTTAATATATGTAAGGAAACTGGATGTAAATTACAGACTGTTCCGGGATTGACCCAGATAGTATCTGAAGAAGTAAGTGTATCGAGACTTCGTGATGTAAATCTTGAGGACCTCTTGGAGAGAGATGAGGTAAGAGTTAATAATAGTGAGATCTTAGAAGCAATCAGTGACAAAGTAGTTATGGTCACAGGTGGTGGTGGCTCTATCGGGTCAGAACTGTGCAGACAGATAGCGGCTGCAAATCCCAAGTTGCTAATTATTTTTGATATATATGAGAATAATGCATATGATATCGAGCAGGAGCTTAAGCGAAAATATCCGGATCTTAAGGTTGAAGCACTTATCGGATCTGTTCGAAACACGGACAGAATCAATAATGTACTTAAGCAGTACAGACCTGATATTATTTTTCATGCTGCTGCACACAAGCATGTTCCGCTTATGGAAAAGAGTCCGAACGAAGCAGTTAAGAACAATATTTTTGGAACCTATAAGACAGCTCTTGCGGCAGCTAAATATGGAGTCAAGAGATTTCTGCTTATTTCTACGGATAAAGCTGTTAACCCTACATCATTTATGGGGGCTTCGAAGCGAGTCTGTGAAATGATTGTCCAGATGATGAACAGAAAGAGCAGTGGTACGATTTTTGCAGCAGTGAGATTTGGCAATGTTCTTGGATCCAACGGATCCGTTATACCGCTGTTTAAGCAGCAGATTGCTGAAGGTGGGCCTGTTACAGTGACGCACAAGGACATAGTGAGATACTTCATGACGATTCCTGAAGCGGTTTCTCTGGTTTTACAGGCGTCATATTATGCGACCGGTGGTGAGATATTTATCCTTGATATGGGAAAACCGGTCAGAATAGACGATATGGCAAGGAATCTCATTAAGCTCTCAGGTTATAAGCCGGATGAAGATATAGAGATAGTGTACACAGGACTTCGCCCGGGAGAGAAGCTGTACGAGGAGCTTCTTATGGATGATGAGGGCAAAGAGAAGACTGCAAATAACATGATATATATTGGACATCCGATAGATATGAATGATTCAGAATTTGAAGAGAAGTTAAGAATGCTTGATGAGGCTTCTAAAAAGGATAGCGCAGAAGTGAAAAGTATGGTTGCTGATATAGTCGGGACATATCATCCTTGAAAAATCTCTGAATTTCTGTTTATATAAAAAATTAGTGACTAGTTAAGAAGTGAAAGGAGTTACTTTGATGGATTACAAAGACAATATGGAGATAGATCTCATAGATCTTGCACTGTATCTTCTTCGCAGATGGAAGGTAATGGTAGTATGTGCAATAGTGGGAGCTGTTCTTTTAGGTGCCTTCGGATATTTGAAGAGTGGAGTTGTTGTTGATAAGGAAACAGGTGAGCCTGTTACTGTTGCAAATTCAAGCAATTCCAATGCGGCAGAACTACGGGGTAAACTAACGGAGCCCAGCGCAAAGTATTGTGAAGTAGCTGCTGAACAGTACGAAGATAATATGCAGAACTATATGCGTGCAATTGAGCATAATGAAAAATCTCCTGTTCTTACCATGAATGCCTACGATGTCTTCAGAGTAACAAAACAGTATGTAATGGATGATTTTGTAAATGGCAGTAACACATCTGTAAGCATCAGAGGTGCTGCTGATGGTATATCCTCACCTCTGGATTCGGATTTATCCGGTAATACAATAGAAATAAGTAATGCAGAAAGCAGACTTAATAATATTGTTGTTGCATACAGTAATGAACTTATGACTGCTGATACCGTTGCTGAGATTAAAAAAGCAATCGGTGCAGATGAAGAACTTGATGCTACATCCATAAGAGAGATGGTTAGAATAGTGCTGGATGCTGATTCTATTTTGACAATTAGTACCTTTGGAAATACCAAGGAAGATGCTAAGGCTGTTATGGATGTTCTTGATAGTCATTTTGATGCTGCTACAGAAACTGTAAGTGGTGTATACAACTATGATATCACTCCTGTTGGAACATATTATTTTGAAGGCTATGACGGTTATATTCTTGGACTTCAGACCAACAGTGAGAATACTATTAATACATTGAGAAATTATATAACAGGTCTTTCAAATGCAATGTCTGTTGAGGAAAAAGCCTATTTTAATGCTATTGTGGCCGATTATTTAAATGAAAACGAAGAGGCTGATGCTACTGATGATTCTTCTGTAGAAACGATGGTTGTGAGAACTGTAAGCAAGAAATACATTGCTGCAGGCCTTGTAGGTGGAATTTTTATAGTAGCGTTCCTCTATGCCTTGTTTTATGTCCTTTCAGGTAAGGTTCACACCGCTGATGATATAAGAAGAGCTTTTGGCATTTCTGTTATCGGAGAGGTTAAGAGTAATGCAGGCGAGTTTGGACTCGTATCCCAGGGGGCTGCCATTGGGGCTTCAAAACTTTCAAGTAATAGTGTATATATTATGGGTGCATCTGATGATGATATTTCTGTTAAGATCAGAAATGCCATTTGTAAAGAGATGAATCAGGATGCTCATTTGTCAAGCGTAAAGGCTGGAAGCTCAGCAGTTAATGATGCTGTTTCCATGAAGGATCTCTCAGATTCTGATGCTGTTGTTCTTGTTGAAAAAATAGACAAATCACGTTTTGAGGATGTTGCAAGAGAAGTTGAGCTATGTAAGAAGTTTGGCGTGAATATTCTCGGCGCAGTGGTTGTAAGATAAGAAAGGATATGTTTTATGTGTGGAATAGTAGGATATGTAGGTAGAAAGCAGGCAGCTCCGATTCTTTTGGATGGTTTGTCTAAGCTCGAGTATCGCGGATATGATTCAGCAGGCCTGGCTGTTAGAGATTTAGACGGGAAGGTCAAGGTTGTAAAGGCAAAGGGCAGACTTAAGGTTCTTGCTGAAAAGACCAATGATGGAACTTCTCTTCAGGGAACTATCGGTATCGGTCATACCAGATGGGCAACTCATGGCGAACCCTCTGAAATCAATGCTCATCCTCATGTTTCAGCTAATGAGTTTGCACATGGCACAACAGTAGAAGAAGCAAATGTTGTCGGTGTTCATAACGGAATCATCGAGAATTATCAGGAACTTAGAGAAAAGCTTCTTCGTCATGGTTATGAATTCTATTCACAGACTGATACTGAGGTGGCAGTTAAGCTTGTTGACTACTATTACAAGAAGTATAATATCGGCCCCATAGATGCTATTGCTAAAACAATGGTACGTGTGCGCGGATCCTATGCACTTGCGCTTATGTTCAAGGATTATCCGGATCAGATATGGGTTGCCCGCAAAGACTCCCCTATGGTTATCGGTGTTGAGGATGGTGCTACCTATGTCGCATCTGATGTGCCTGCAATCCTTAAGTACACAAGAAATGTTTACTACATTGGCAATCAGGAAATGGCATGTCTTACAGAGGGCGATGCAAAGTTCTACAACCTTGATGGTGATGAAATCCAGAAGGATAAAGTAGAGATCAAATGGGATGCTGAGGCGGCTGAAAAAGGCGGATTTGAGCATTTCATGATGAAGGAAATCCATGAGCAGCCAAAGGCTGTTGAAGATACAATTAACTCTGTGGTTAAAGGCAATAAAATAGACCTTTCAGAGTGCGGAATAAGTGATGAAAAGATTAAAAACATAAGACAGATTTACATTGTTGCCTGCGGTTCTGCATGGCATGTGGGTATGGCTGCCCAGTATGTGTTTGAGGAGCTTTCCCATATTCCTGTCAGAGTTGAACTTGCTTCAGAATTCAGATATAGAAAACCGCTTCTTGATAAAGATGATCTCGTAATGATCATTTCACAGTCAGGTGAGACAGCTGATTCTCTTGCTGCGCTCCGTGAGGCTAAGAATCAGGGTGTGGCTACTCTTGGAGTAGTAAATGTTGTGGGTTCATCAATCGCCAGAGAGGCTGATCACGTACTGTATACCCTCGCAGGACCAGAGATCGCAGTTGCTACTACAAAGGCATACAGCACTCAGCTTGTAGCATGCTATGCTCTTGCTGTTCATTTTGGATACGTGAGAGAACTTATCGATGATGAAAAATGTGCAGAGTATATCTCTGAGATGAAGACTATACCTGAAAAGATACAGAAGATTCTTGATGATAAGGAAAGACTTCAGTGGTTTGCAGCAAAATATGCAAATGCAAAGGATGTATTCTTTGTAGGACGTGGAATTGATTATGCAGCTTCTCTTGAGGGAAGCCTTAAGATGAAAGAAATTTCATATATTCATTCAGAGGCTTATGCAGCAGGTGAGCTTAAGCATGGTACCATAAGCCTTATCGAGGATGGAATCCTGGTTATAGGTGTGCTTACTCAGAATGACCTTTATGAAAAGACAATCAGCAATATGGTTGAATGTAAGGCCAGAGGTGCTTATCTGATGGGACTTACGACCTATGGCCACTATGAGATAGAGGATACGGTTGATTTTGCAGCATATGTCCCAAAGATTGATGAGCACTTTGCAGCATCTCTTGCGGTTATACCTCTTCAGCTTTTGGGTTATTACATAAGCGTTGCAAAGGGACTTGATGTAGATAAGCCAAGAAACCTTGCCAAGAGCGTAACTGTAGAATAAAATAAAAAACTTGCAAAATGAGTAACTGAGGAGTAAAGTATATTACTCATAAGGTGAAAAGCTCTGCAGGATAAAAATTATATGATGATTAACCATTATGATTGGATATACAGATTGTGCAGAACACTAGCCTATTGTGATACAAAGAAATAAAAGGAAAGATAGTATTTAGATGAATATTGTATTATTATCCGGAGGATCAGGTCAGCGTCTTTGGCCTCTCTCCAACGATATAAGATCAAAGCAGTTTATTAAAATATTTAAGGATCAGAACGGTGATTATGAATCCATGGTTCAGCGTGTCTATCGTCAGCTTAAGGAAGTTGACAAGGATGCTAAGATCACGATAGCAACCAGTAAGACACAGATTTCAGCCATTCATAATCAGCTCGGAACAGACGTGGGAATATCAATCGAACCTTGCAGAAGAGATACATTTCCTGCAATAGCACTCGCCAGTGCCTATCTTCATGATAAGCAGGGAGTAGCACTTGATGAACCTGTGGTTGTATGCCCCGTGGATCCGTATGTTGACAGAGAGTATTTCCTAGCACTTGAAAAACTCTCTGACCTTGCAGCTAAAGGAGATGCGAATCTTACATTATTGGGAATGGATCCCACTTATCCTTCAGAGAAATATGGATATATTATTCCTGAGGATAAATCTGATGTATCAAAAGTAGTATCTTTCAAAGAAAAACCGGATGTAGCTACCGCAAAGGAATACATTTCAAAGGGCGCTCTTTGGAACGGCGGTATTTTTGCATATAAGCTTTCTTATCTTCTTGATAAGGCTCATGAGATCATTGATTTCAAGGATTATGATGATCTTTTTGGAAAGTATGCAACCCTTGAAAAGATTTCCTTTGACTATGCAGTAGTTGAAAAGGAATCAAATATCAGTGTTATGCGATTTGCAGGTCTCTGGAAAGATCTTGGAACCTGGAATACACTTACCGAAGCCATGGAAGAAAATGTAATCGGTGAGGCACTTTTAAATGATAAGTGTGATGGAGTTCATGTAATAAATGATCTCAATATTCCTGTTATTGTTATGGGACTAAAGGATGCAGTAGTTGCAGCTTCTCCGGAGGGTATCCTTGTGTCTGATAAGGAACAGAGCTCATACATAAAGCCCTTCGTAGAAAAAATCGAGCAGCCGATAATGTTTGCTGAGAAATCCTGGGGAAGTTACAGAGTGCTGGATGCTGAAAAGGATTCTCTTACAATCAAGGTCACATTAAATCCTGGGCATGAGATGAACTATCATAGCCATGAGAGAAGAGATGAGGTCTGGAGTATTGTTCGAGGCGTAGGAAAAGTCATCATTGATGGACAGGAGCAGATAGTACGTCCAGGTGATGTGGTAAACATGAAAGCCGGAAGCAAGCACACCATTATCAATGAAAGTGACGAGGAACTTCAGGTAATAGAAGTTCAGCTTGGAACCGACATTTCTGTTGAAGATAAGATAAAATACACTTTGTAATTTCGGAATCTGATTCGATACGATTTCTGAATTTTCGAGGGAATTCTGGAATCCGATTACATAATGATTACATACAAAAAGAGCTTCGCGTTTGCGAAGCTCTTTTTGCGCGCAGAGCGTGGGATTCGAACCCACGCGCCGGAAACCGGCCTAAAGCATTTCGAGTGCTCCCTCTTGGACCTCTTGAGTAGCTCTGCATAATTGTGCGCTGATTTTTACATGCTTTATTATTATAAAAGGGTGGATAAGTTAAGTCAATCAATATATTGTGATAGCACTGACATAAAAACGTATTGTTTTTCATATTTTATGATGCTCATATACGAACTATGATATGCGTGAATACATTCGAAAATAAGCCAATAAATTTACAAAATAATAATAATTACACTATATGGCCTATGGTATAATATGATTGTTGATATTACTTGTACATCTAACAGGAAAGGAGCTTTTCTATGAAGTATGTATGTGGCACATGTGGCTATGTTTATGATGAGGCAGCAGGCGATCCGGATAACGGAATAGCACCCGGAACAAAGTGGGATGACCTCCCGGCAGATTTTGTTTGCCCGCTTTGCGGAGTAGGCAAGGACGAGTTTAAGCCCGAGTAATAATTTGAGTAACAAACAAAAGTGAATATAAAATTTTAGGTGAAGGTATGCGGTATGTGCTGCATACCTTTTTTCTATTTGCAAAGTATTCATAGTGAGCTTTACAAATTTAATAAAGAGTTGTTGATGCCCTCGTAATTGAGTATAATTAGTTAGTTGAAGTTCAAAATATTTGGGGATTTTTAGATGGCATACGTAGCTTTATACAGAAAGTTCAGACCCCCTGTCTTTGATGATGTTAAGGGACAGGATCATATAGTAACTACGCTGAAGAATCAGATCAAATCAGACAGAATCGGACACGCATACCTGTTTTGCGGAACCAGAGGAACTGGTAAGACCTCTGTTGCGAAGATCATGGCAAGAGCGGTTAACTGCGAAACACCAAGGGATGGAAGTCCCTGTGGAGAGTGTCCTACCTGCAAGGCGATAGAGTCCGGTGCGGCGATGGGGAATGTTATTGAAATTGATGCTGCATCAAATAACGGCGTAGATAATATTCGTGAGATTATAGATGAGATTTCCTATTCCCCTACAGTTGGAAAATATAAGGTATACATTATCGATGAGGTTCATATGCTTTCAACGGGAGCATTTAATGCACTGTTGAAGAGTCTTGAGGAACCGCCGTCTTATGTAATATTCATTTTGGCAACCACAGAGGTCCAGAAGATACCGATTACAATCCTTTCAAGATGTCAGAGGTATGATTTTCATAGAATAACCATAGATACCATTGCTGACAGACTTAGGGAAGTTGTTGATAAAGAAGGAATACAGGTTGAGGATAAAGCCTTAAGATATGTTGCCAAGGCAGCAGACGGATCCATGCGAGATTCTTTAAGTCTTCTGGATCAGTGTATAGCGTTTAATTATGGTGAAGAGCTGACCTACGATAAGGTGCTTGGAGTACTTGGTGCAGTAGATACCGAGATATTTGGAAGACTTTTTTCACATCTGATAAAGCAGGATGTGACCGGAGCGCTGAACCTGCTGTCTGAGATAGTAATAAAGGGGCGCGAGCTTTCCCAGTTTGTAAATGACTTCATATGGTATCTCCGGAATCTGATGCTGGTAAGTACATCGGATGACATGGAGGATGCGGTGGATATGTCCACCGACAACTTAAATATCCTGAAAGAACTCGCTAAGAATTCTGATGTGGATACAATAATGCGATATATCAGAGTTTTCTCCGAGCTTTTACAGAGCTTAAAATATGCGCCGCAGAAACGAATTCTGATAGAGGTTGCAATCATCAGACTTTGCAAGCCGCAGATGGATGAGGGGAATGATGCTTTGCTTGACAGAATCAGAATCCTCGAAGAGAAAAGTCAGGAACTTGATGGCGTGCTGGACGGGATAAAATCCGGTCAGATTGCGGTAAGTTCAGGAGGGGGTGGTACGTACGGAAACGGTAGGAATTCAGCGAATGCCTCCGGAACGGGTCAAACACCAGAAAAGACACAGATTCTTGAGTCAGCGGTAGCTGAAGATGTGAAAAAGGTTGTTAACAACTGGGGCAGGATTCTTGTGAAAATGAGCAATCCGATGCGAGTATACATGGAGAAAGCGGTACTGAGTCAGGGAAATGATAACAAACTTTTCATTGTGCTCGATAATAAGGAGCGCGTGCAAAAGTATAACGATGATCCGGGGAAATCTGAATTATCTGCTGTGCTGGATGAAGCTATAGGGAAACATATAGATTTTGAAATGCGTTACGCCGATCACGATAAGCCCATGCAGGAACAGTACGTAAGCCTTAATAACATCCACTTTGACATAGTTACTGAAGAGGACGTAGAGATGCCGGAGCTTCCTTTGGAGATGCAGATGACTGAAGATGACGAGTCTGATTCACAGTTGGAAGGGTCTCAGGAGCAATCTTATGAGGAATATGAGAATTCCGGAGGAAACATAATTACCGGAATTGATGATGATTCATATTTTGATGATCAACAGGCTATGGATGACGAGAATGCCTTCGAAGAGAAGGATCATGATGAAGATGAGTAAATAAGCACCGCTAACATAGCGAACTTATAGTTACATAAAGTATTAACAGGAGGAATAATAAAATGGCAAAAAGAGGTGGATTTCCCGGGGGCATGCCCGGAAACATGAATAATCTTATGAAACAGGCACAGCGCATGCAGCGCCAGATGGAGGAGAGCCAGAAAGAGCTTGAAACCAAGGAGTTTAAGGCAAGCGCAGGCGGTGGTGCAGTAGAGGCAGTTGTTAATGGAAGCAAAAAGCTGTTATCTATAACTATTGCGCAGGATGCAGTAGACCCTGATGATGTTGAGATGCTGCAGGATATGATAGTTGCTGCTGTCAACGAGGCTATGGATCTTGCTGAAAAGGCCCAGGGCGATATCATGGGCAAAATGACAGGAGGCCTCGGTGGTCTCGGAGGACTTTCATTTTAATGGATTTATATAGCGGACATATTAACAGATTGATCGAAGAACTTTCATCCCTTCCGGGGATTGGAGGCAAGTCGGCCCAGAGATTGGCTTTTTATATAATAGGACTTCCCAAGGACAGGGTTTTAAGGCTGGCAAACTCGCTTACGGATGCAAGAGAAAATGTACATTATTGCAGTAAATGCTGCACTCTTACAGACAACGAGATTTGCCCGATATGTGCCAATGAAAAGCGTGATCATAGAACGATAATGGTTGTGGAGAATGCAAGAGACCTTGCAGCTTATGAGAAGACCGGAAAATATGATGGCGTTTATCATGTGCTCCATGGAGCTATTTCGCCAATGCTTGGAATCGGGCCGGGAGATATAAAGCTTAAAGAGCTGATGCAAAGGCTACAGACTGATCCGGTCGATGAAGTTATTATTGCAACAAATTCAAGCCTCGAGGGCGAGACTACAGGAATGTATATCAGTAAGCTTGTTAAGCCGACAGGTATTAAGGTTACAAGAATTGCAAGTGGTGTTCCGGTAGGAGGGGATCTGGAATACATTGACGAAGTTACTTTGCTTCGTGCATTGGAAGGCAGAACTGAATTATAAATCTTTGGAGGTAAGATGATGAGTGTGAAAAGAGAATTTCTTGGAGAAGCAAAAGACGGTGCACCTATCTATGGATATCATATGACAAACAGCCAGGGGACAGAAGTTTGCCTTATGAATTACGGTGCCGCAATCCGTAATATTTTTGTGAAGGACAAAAACGGAGAAAAAAGAGATATAGTTCTTGGATTTGATGATCCTGAGAAGTATTTTGATAACTCATGTTTTCTTGGTGTAGTCGTAGGGCCTGTTGCAAACAGAGTTGGCGGAGCAAGTTATGAAATAGACGGAAAGAAATTTCAGATGGCCGTTAATGATGGACCTAATAACCTTCACAGTGATTTTGACAATGGCTTTCATAAAAGAGTATGGGAGGCTTCAGAAACTGAGGACAGCGTGACCTTCACACTGAAAGCAGAGGATGGGGATCTTGGTTTTTCAGGTAACAGAGTATTTTCCGTTACATATTCACTGTCAGAAGACAATGCATTATCACTTCATTACCATGCGGTAAGTGATGCAAAAACATTGATAAATCTTACTAACCATTGCTACTTTAACCTTCGTGGACAGGGCACCGGTTCAATTACCGATCACATTGCCCAGTTCAATTCATCAAAGACAACAGTTGTTGGTGATGGACTTATTCCTACAGGAGAGTTCGCAGATGTAGAGGGTACTCCTTTTGATTTTAGAAAAGAAAAAGGAATCGGCCTGGAGATAGATGCTGATGACCCTCAGATTAAGCTTGGCGGTGGCTATGATCATAATTTCATTATAGATGGCGCCGATGGAACAAGACGAGTTTTTGCTACGGTAAAATGTCCTGAGTCAGGCATTACCATGCAGTGTTCAACAACTCTTCCCGGATTTCAGTTTTACGCAGGTAACTTCCTTGAAGCTGAAGGAGGAAAAGGCGGTGTCGACTATAAGCCAAGAGAAGGTTTTTGCTTAGAAACACAGATCTTCCCTGATGCAATACATCATGCAGGATTCCCTGATGCTGTATTTGGACCTGAGCGTGAATACGATTCAATTACTGTATATAGATTTTTGTAAATTATTGATTATTGCAGCCAATTATGTTGGCTGCAAAATTATAATAATGCATTTTTGGAAAAGAGTTTTAAATGGCAGAAGTCAAAGATTTCACCAAGTATATTAAGAAATTACAAAAGAAGAATTCCGCAGGTGATGAAAGGGATTACGATCCCTTTGAAGCCTTAAACAGAGATTATGATTGGGATGACAATCAGGATAAGTCTCTTGATGCGGAAGATGATTATGAGAGCACCGGGCCTTCATATCAGGAAAAAATCAGAAAACACCGTATAGCTGTGTTTATAAGAACGGTAGTCATATTGGTAATAGCTGTCTTTGTAGTTGCTGCTGTATATATCAGCTGGAGAGATAAACAATTTACGGAAAGTTCGATCATTTCATCGGTTAGAATAACTGATGCCAGCGGGGCAAAGGCAATAAATCTTGGGGGATATATTTTATCCTACAGTAAAGACGGCGCAAGCTGTATAGATGGTCAGGGGCAGCAGCTTTGGAACCAGACATACCAGATGCAGAACCCGACAGTTCATACCTGTAAAAATGTTGTGGCTATAGGCGACTATAACGGGCACAACATATATGTGGCTAATACCAGTGGGACACTGGGTGAGATTGATACTAATCTTCCTATCAGAGATTTTTGTGTAGCTTCACAGGGGGTAGTTGCAGCTGCTCTTGATGATAAGAATGTGACCTGGATATATATTTTCGATGCTTCAGGTAATACTCTTGCGAATTTCAAAACTACAATGCAGGATAGTGGTTATCCTGTCGATATAGCCATATCACCGAGTGGAGAATTGGTCTGCGTGTCATATCTGAAAGCGGATAGTGGCAGAATAAAGACAAGCGTGGCGTTTTTTAATTTCGGTGCTGTCGGACAAAATCTGGCAGATAATTATGCCAGCGGATACGATTATCCTAATGTGGTAGTGCCTTATGTGCAGTTTATGAATGACTCCAGGATATTTGCAGTAGCTGATGACAGAATAATGTTTTATTCAGGAAAAGAAGTCCCGACCAGCCAGACAGAGAGTCTTACCGGAGAAGAAGAAATAAAATCGGTGTTTTATAACGAATCCCATGTGGGTATTGTTTTTGTAAACAATACTGATGAGGGTGCGTATAGATTGCAGATATATGGTGAATCAGGTAATCTGGAAACCACATTGTACTTTGATACCGAATACGTAGATGTGCTATTTGAAAGCGGACAGATACTTGTTTACGGCGAAAATGAGTACATACTTTATGATATGAAGGGAAATGAAAAATACAGAGCTGGTTTCGACCGCGCAGTTAAAGTCATGATACCTACTAATGTAAGGAGTAAGTTTATTCTGGTTACCGAGAACTCTATTGATACTCTTGAATTGAAATAATTAGAAATGTACAAGTCTTTATTAAGAACGCTTTCATCTTTTGATGGAGGCGTTTACTGTTAATGACGTACGAACACGCTAATATTTTACTATATCGTATGCATATGATTGTTATCTGTTGTGCCTCAATAAGTTCAGAATCCTATTACTTTTTGAATGCCAAGATGAAAATCATTTCGAGAACCTATACAGATAAATATTGTGATTAAAGTTTTATAAAATAATAAGTGGTAAAGATAAAAGTTTTATAAAGTATCTATTATATATAGTAAAAGTTTGATAAACTCCGATCCTTGTTTCGGGAGGGGAATCTATAGATAAGGGGAATTATAATGGATGTAATGGAATTTATATCAATGCCGCAGGTGATAGTATCACTTGCGGTATTAATTGTACTATTGTGGAGAGTGTCCTATGGATTCAAGTTTGGACTGATCAATGAACTGATTGAAATAGCAGGACTCGCTGTAGGATTCGTGATATTTACACTCTCCGCAGGTTCTATAGGAAAGCTGATTCATGGAGAGAACCTGCAGATATTCAGAACGATAGTTGAGCTGGCAATAGTGGTGGTTATATATAGAGTGGTCCAGGGAATTGCCAGAGGGACAAAAGGAGCAGGCAAGGTTCCTATACTCAGTAATGTTAATAAACTGCTTGGAGCATGCTTTGGTGTACTTGAAACTTACATGTGGGTAATGCTTATTCAACATATAATTGGATATCGAATAGACGATGCAATAAATTTTACATTTTTAAAAATTATTAGTTGCATTCCCATGTAAGTGATGCTATAATCAATTTCGCTCACTTCGAGAGAGAACAATACAAGAGTTGATAACTGCTTGATTAAATCTTTTGAAGAAAAGCAAAAAACTTCTTGACAGAAAGTCGTAGACATGGTATCCTATCAGAGTTGCGGCTGACAAGCCAAGACAAAGCACTTTGACAATGAAATAGTAATGCAACCCTGAAAATTCCAAAAAGAATATTCAGAGAACAAAACAACCTAACTAAAGGTAAAACGGACAGAACAAAAGCCAAGCTTAAGTTCTGGTCAGAAGACGAACGATCTTAAACAGAGATGTTTGAGAAACATTTAAACGTGAGAGTTCGATCCTGGCTCAGGATGAACGCTGGCGGCGTGCCTAACACATGCAAGTCGAACGGAAGATTATCGCTGATGAAGCTTCGGCAGAATCTTGATGATCTTTAGTGGCGGACGGGTGAGTAACGCGTGGGCAACCT
>NZ_AUJU01000008.1 GCF_000424385.1 Butyrivibrio sp. LC3010
AAATCAGAAATTGAGAGGTTCTTTTTAAACACAGCCACAAAAAGAGTTGCATAAATAAGCCCCTTTATAATGACATAAGCTATCTGAACAACAAAGGCATGCTTATACCACAGATCGCGGTGAAGATCCATTTTTTCAATTGTTTCTTTATTTACTTCTTCCTGTTTACCGGACAAAAAATCGCTCAGTCCAAAGAGTCTTATATCCTTGGCAAAGTCAAAATCCTGAGTAATCCTGGTCATATATTCTGATTTGCGGGATGCGGGAGACATCTTATCCCACACCTCTTCTTTATCAACTCTGACTATTTTTCTGTAATAAAGAAACTGTAATAGTCCAAGAATGATAAGCGCTATGATAAGCCTGTAATCAAGAATCAGAATAGCAGCAAAAGTGACAACAAGTGTAAACGCACTTGTTAAAACCTGCCTCATTAGTTGCATCATACCCTGTACACCGTTGTCATCAGAATTAGTTGCCCTCGTTGCACGCTCTGCAATATCAAGTACATCCGGTCTTTCAATAAGTTCGTAGCGCAGCGTTAGTACCTTGGCAATTCTTTCTGTGAGCATTCTCATTCGAATGTCTATGAGGTTGAACCAGACTCTGTTATCTGATAATGCTCTTCCAAAATTCAGGACGAGATTTATGCTTCCAGCTACCAGCATGAGCCTAGCAAGCTGCCGTATCCCTTCCTGCCTGCTTAATCCAAGTTGGATAATATCGATGACGTATTTTCCAAAAATTCCCCAGAAATACGATAAGACGGAATTACATACAATTCCAAGAATAACCAGAAAGAGAACTCCAGGCTTATATTGCCACATTTTCTTTAATATATAGACTGTGTTGCTCCATATCCCATATTCTCTGTGAAGCGGGTTATCTTTGCTTTCTTTATATTCGATTTCCATGATGTCTACCCCTTTTTGTCCATAATCGCAATATAGATTCCCACGGTTTTTTCCACTTTTTGCCGTAAGAAGACATATATAAATGACGCATGTTAATTATATGTCAAAAAGGAATTAGCACTCTACTCACTTTTTCATATCTTATGTTCATATTTTGCTATCAATTTTTCAAGTCGATTGCTTCTAAAAGGAGCCTCAGCATCGTGAAGCTCCTTAAAACCCCATACGCTATACCATACTCTTCCTGCTTTTTAATACAACACAAAAAGCCAATTAATATAGAACAATGCACTATCCGATATATCTCTTATGTGAAATCTTTACGTTGCTCTGTTTTACCATGGCGTACTGCATGGTCGTATCAATTTGGTCGTGACCAAGTAATCTCTGCACCTGCTCTACGGGCATTCCTTTATCTATAGCAGTGGTGGCCATAGTGCGGCGAAACTTATGAGGGTAGCAGTGGGTTACATTGGTCTGCTTTCCCATCTTCTTCAGCATTATCTCTACACCACCAGATTTTAATCTATGATGCGGGCTTCTTGTGCTTACAAACAGTGCAGGATTTGGATCATTGCGCATCTTCAGATACTTTTGAAGATGTATCTTTGTTCTTGCATCAAAATAGACTATGCGTTCTTTATCGCCTTTTCCCAGAACAATGCACTCGCGTTCTTCAAAATCTATATCATCAAGATCGAGACTAACAAGTTCGCTAACGCGCACCCCTGTTGAGTTTAGCATATCTATTATGGCAAGGTTTCTGAGAGCTTTGCATTCATCCTGTAGACGCTCCAGTTCCTCATCTGAATACGTTTCCTTAACTGTAACAGACGTTTTTATCTTGTGAATTCTGCGCATTGGACTCTTGAAAATATAGTTTTCATCTTCTAACCATCTGAAGAAGCTGGATAGAGTTCTTCTCACATTGTCTACTGTGGCTTTGCTCACACCATTGTTTTCCTGATAAGAAGATAAATAACTGCGTACATCATCAGTATTCATGACGCAAACATTCTTCTCGGCTTTTTCAAGCATTTTTCCAATATTGAAGCGGTAGAGAAAAAGTGTGTTTTCCGACCTGCCCTCCAGTCTCTTGGTAGCGAGGAACATTTCCAGAAGCTCCTCAGAGCTCTTCGACAACAGAGTTGTATCTTCCTGCCTGGCTATCTCGTCCAGGATATCCTTTAGCTTGAGCATCTGAGCATTGTCCAGAAATACTACCATTCTCTGCAAGATAAAGTTAATAGTTTCCTGATTCATCATAGGTAATGTACCTCCTTCTGAGGTCATTATAATGAATCATGGAACGAAATTTGCCATTCTGCATTTTAAAACCATTATATGAACTTTTATCTCATATATTCATTTGAAAATATCAAAAATGCCATTTTCATACTATAAAAAAGGAACCTCAGCATCGTGAAGCTCCTTAAAACTCATTTCAATTCAGTTGTGTTGCCATCTGCACAGTTTTCTTTTTTTATATCTGCATAGTCAAGTATTCCGCTCACCTTGATAAGTTCAAGAGTTTTATCACATTTTTCGATAACAGAGTACTTATCGTCAGTATACTCCTTGCTCATTACAGCAAATACCTTCTGTTGTGGCTTGGAAGATACGTCCCTAATATCTTTCTTCAAAAGCGTATTAGGCACATTCAGCTTTGTATAGCCATCTGTGACAAAGCCCATACATGCGCACACGTTTCCAGCTACTTTCTCAGAATACAGCTTAGGTCCGTGATCTGTGAATTCTCCTATCATGGATGCTACTTTCTTGAGATTCATCATACTCTCGATAACATCTAATTTCTGCTCAGTAGTACCATCTCTCGACAGCATGAAATCATCTTCTGATAACCTTCCATCTATGCACTTCTCATAAAAGTTGATTGATGAAGCCGTCGTCTCCTTATTGATGATAACGCCTGTCAAATGCAGGAAATTAGATCTGTGAAACACAACTTCATAAAATTGTAAGTCTGTTATTATCTCAGCCTTCTGAGCAATCTGCTTGTTGATTGTGGCAGGAACACCATATACAAACAGCACCTTCTGGTCTTCAAGATTCTCGTGATAAAGTTTAGCTGCTTTTGTTATCACTGATATTGCTTTTTTCTTGTCCATCTATGCTTGCAAATCCTTATACTACAAATTTAAAATGGGAATGTCATCGCCGCAGCAGTGAACATTCCCATTTAGTGATTGATTTTTCCGTTGTCTGCCAACCTCCAGCACCTATGTCTGGATAATATCAGGTTTTTCCGTTGCCTGCCAACCTCCGGCACCTACGTCCGGAAAAAATATCAGATTTTAGGTGTCAACCCACCAAGGCTTCTGCCTTTTCTTACCTATATCATATATCGGCTCATCCATAAAAACAATGTACATTTTCTCCAAAAATTCTAAAATTAGTCGATCATGAATACCTTTTTGTGTTATCTAAAATGTATTTTTATACGTTTTATACACCGGATGTGAAGCAATTAACGACCACATTAAACTGGAATATAAGCATTTGGAACCTAGCATTACGAAAAGTGAAAATGGTGGAGCCGCGCAATGCCTAGTTTCATTTTTGTATATTCTCCTTCTAAAAAAGCCTTGTTTAAACCATTTGTTATCTCTGGTATTTGTACCGAGTACCACGTCTGGCACCATTTTTACACCATATTAATGTAAAAAAGTCCTGACACAGCGAATAAATATTAACATGTCAGGAGGGATTTGTAAAAACTTCTAATCTGATTCTTTTTTCAAAATTTTCCCATATAAAAACGGAGAGCAGTCATATTTCTGGTTCTGTTCTCCGTTTTACGTAATATAATAATCAATAATCCACCTGCCATTTCAAGTTGTAAATAGCAGGCTGTTTCTCTTATTTTTTCCTATTCAATTTATATCCTGCTATTGCTCCTATAATTCCACCAACTATATGGCTTAAATTAGAAATATCATCCATCAAAAATAGGCCTTCATACACCTGTTGTCCGATAAAGACAATAGTTACAAGAATAAATGTCAACGGAATCTCTCCGTTTCTAAAACTTGTAAAAGATGTCAGAAGAATAAATGCAAACACCACCCCACTTGCACCACAAAGAGCTACATTCCAGAACAGAAGATAATTTATAAGTCCTGTCACTACAGCTGTAATCAGAATCACCTGCAGAATCCTCTTAGAGCCATACTTTTCCTCAAGCATAGGTCCCAGAAGCAAAATATACGCTGCGTTACCAATATAGTGATCCCACCCGCTGTGTCCCAACACATGCGTAAAGAATCTCACATAAGTAAACGGATCACTCAGTGCTGAATGGTATGTGATGAACAGAAGCCTATTGCTCATACCAGCTGTCAAATATCCAAATACTAAAGCAAAAAAGCTTATGAATATGAACCCCAATACAACCGGAGAATTGAACGTAATCTTGAATCTTTTCATATGTAATAATCCTGTCCACTTTTACTTATCAAATACTAATGCATTAGTACATTACAGATAATTAAAGAAGATTGTATCCATTATTTAAGCTCTTCCCAATGATCACCGTTATAGATAAGCGTCTCATGGTAAATTTCATCTACTGTATTACCTTCTTCGCTATACACCTTTTCAATCAAGGAAACTTCCAGAGCGTTAAGTGTCTTTCCGTCCTTTTCCACGGTTACAATACTTGTATTTGAAAGGTCTCCCCTTGTCTGCCCCGGCCAGGTCTCCTCTGCAAATATCGGAATATCTGTTGTAGGATAGAGTTGAATAACATTACCATCTACAAATTTAAAAGCATAAAGAAAGGCATATTCACCTGTAGTATTAGCAAAGGATGCATTTAGAATATATTCCTCTATTCCATCGTTATCTATATCAACCATTTCCATCCCGGTTATCATGGGGTTATACTTTGCACTTAATACTTGCACAGTTCCATCGCTCATATGAAAAGAAAATTCTGTATCTGCTCCACCATTGTAGTCATATTCATCCTGCCCGTTATTCCAGGTCACTTTCTCCACAATTTTATCGCCCAAAATGCTCTCTTCTATTTTACCTGTCAGAATTGTACTTTCTGTAAGTGGTTCCCAAGTTATATCATCGGGCTGAATGCTCTCGTCAGCTAAAAGTTCATTTATTTCAGTCAAAGAAATATCCTTTGACTCTTTCCCTTCATACGTAATACTACCGTAAGTTTCATCTTCAAAAGGATATGTTAACTCCCATACCTGTACAAATCCATCGCTACCGGTGTATTTGTAAGCTTTATCATAGAAGTCAAAGCCAAATGTCCACAAACCATCCTTGGGCATATATCCATTCAAAAGAGCACCATATGTAACTTTGCCATCCTTTATATAATAGACAGCATAAGTATGCCATAAGTTTTTGATATCTGTTGTTACGAAGAATTCGCATATACCATCTTTATCTATATCGTAAAGAGCGTAGCCCGGAGCTGTAGCATCACTGTATGAATATGACTCAGCTTCATCAGATAGCGATTCTTTACCTGATAATATTTTTTTTATCAGCTCGTCATATAGCTTCATGGTTTTATCTTCTTCCTTCATCTTGGCAGAAGCATCTCCTTCATTCGCTTTGCCAGTAGTGCCTTCTCCCTTCGCCTTAGCACTAGTGTCATCTTCATTAGCCTTGTCAGCAGCGTCTTCTCCCTTTGCCTTGCCCGTAGTGTCTTCTTCCTGCGTCTTGCCAGTGGTGTCTTCTTCACTTGTAACAACTTCGCCTGCAGTATCTTCGGTATCAACTTCATCCTGCTCCGCTTGTTCCTTTGTCATAACTACATGACCTTTTGCGTTATCACCGGATACTGTCAATGTATAAGTTCCTTCTTCGTTTATGCCAACCTTGAAGTCAGTACTTTCCATGTTATTTCCACGATAGATAGGCTTTTCATCACCTTTTTGTATAGTTATGGAAATGTCTCCTGCCTGTTTCTCAACAGATACATCGATACTCTCTCCTGCCTTCATTTCTAAATCATAGGAATATGATGTATTAAGTGTCTCAAAGTCAATATCAAAATGATTTGCATCCCCTGTCTTGCTTCCATTGAAGGTAGCCTGCTTCCCACAAGCACCCAGAACAAGTATATTGCTTATAACTAATCCAATAGCAATTAGCCTTGAAAACTTTTTCATCCCCAAATCTCCTCTCGTAATTCAAATTATCGTAAATTTCTTAAAAGTTAAATAAGCGGCAGATTTATCTGACGCTTATTATAACAACAGACTCATTATATCAGCAAATAAGTAATTTCTATTATGAAGCTTTATCCAGTTCTTCACTGAACCACTCGTTCATAATTTCATCCAAATCCTTGTCTTCAAAATATTCCTGATACGCTGGAATTATCAACTCCTTGCCAAATAATGCGGAAATCATATCGGCATAGGGGTCACCGGCAAGTTCAGTAATCTGCATTGTACCTGTTTTGATCGGAACATCTATGCTGCAGCCACCTTCCACTGAATTACCTTCGTAATCCATTAACTTCCACTGACCGCTTGACATCAAATAATATAAGCCCTCTATGTCGCTTCCAATCTGGACGCTGCATCCTCCTCCACTGGAAGGTTCTCCTATAAGAACCGCCCCTTCTTCCTGTATAATTATCGGAAACAAATTCCCACAGGAAAAGGCATGTCGCGTCACCAGCACACCATAATTGAAATCATATTTCACTTCCTTGTCCTTTTTGTCATACACTCCATCAAAGTTTGCATCGATTTCAAATGTGACAGCCATTGGTTGACGGGTAATGTTATTCCAACCATAAAGCTTATCCTGCCCGGTAGTCATCCCCAAAATCATCATCATTGGATCCGGGCTTCCTCCATTATTACAGGATAAGTCGAATATCACATTATCAATTTTGGGATTCTGAGATGCCTTCTCCAGACCGGTTATGACTGTTCCAAGACTGTCATCAGGAAACTCTCCATCATTATTGTAATAGCTGTCCCAGGCGGCTTCATCCGGCAAAAAGGAATCAAGACGAATGATTGCTGTACGACCATATTCACGATAGTTATCTTCTCCCCAGCAAAGTGCTCTCTGTACATTGATCATCTCATTCTTCATCTGCTGAGAATGAATAGGATTATTTAAAAATGCTTCCTTATACGATGATCCTGCTCTTTTAACAAATGCATCATTAATACCACGATCCAGAATCGTAGCTATTCCACTCTCACCTGAAAATACAGTATGTCCGTCACCTAAATATGTAAAAAACAGTTTTGTCAGATTACCCAAGTATATTTCAAGGGATGAAGAAAGCAAACCTTCTTTAATTGACTTTCCTTCTTCCCCAAGACTTTCCAGGGCCATATCCAGCCCTTTATCATCAAGCGCTTTATCTAAAACTGCCGTCCCGGGATGTCCGTAGAAATAATCGAAGTTAAAACAAATATCCGCATAGCACTGCCTTATGATGTCTTCCGGCCTATCCTCCCCACAAATCTGAGCCAATATCACATCTGAAATATACGCTGAATCAAAAATTACGCCATTTTCAACTATACGCTGTATATGGAGGTTCTCTCCATCATATACCATATAATTAGTCGCAATGTCCGTCATCATGTTTGACAAAGTTGATACCGGAAAATAGATGTCGTGCTCATCGGAATAGAACCTGATACCGTATTTTGCAAAATCGAATGTAACAGGAGTTGCCTCCCCCTCATAGGTAACATCTACAATCCTTACAAAATCAAGGCTCACGTCCTTTAATCCCATTGTCCTTTTCTCAAGCGGCATTGGCAAAGCCATGAAGGCATTCCAGTCTTGTACAAAGATCTGTCCTTTCTCCGAATCGCAGATTAGCTTTGCACCATTCCAATTTTCCAGCACATATGTCCCATCCTCACTCTGCTGAACATTGAAGGGCTGTCTACCAATAAACTGTGCATATTCATTCATTCCCATATAAGGAATGTCAGGCGTCACATTGTAGAATCGAAGGCTGAATTCTCCAATTTCATCCTCGAAGGATAATACTTTGACCGAACGTTCTGTATATCCACCCTTTTTAGGAAACACCCATAATGTTATTACAGCTGTAAACAACACTAAAATCAAAACAGAAATTGCTCTCCTAGTCATAATTACACTCTCTATACTTTCTTATATTATGTGCAAAAAGCCAGCATTAAGCTTTCTCTACAATTAATCAATAGCTTACAAAAAATACATTCCAAAACTATCACATATAAACGGTGTCCAAGTCGATATACTAATTTACCTAGTGCTCATGAAGTTTATAATCAACATCTTCATTTATCATCTCAAGCATTATCGCCGCAAATCGCGGATCAAACTGAGTTCCGGCGCCCTTCTCAAGCTCTTCTTTGACAACATCCTGCGAGATAACGCCTCTATAGCTTCTGTTACTTGTCATGGCATCATAGGCATCTGCAACGGCGATGATCCTTGCCTCCTCGGGAATTTCCTCCCCGGATAATCCATCGGGATAGCCTCTGCCATCATAGCGTTCGTGATGCCACCTGGCTCCAATGAAAAGTTTGGGCATCTCTTCAATATTCTGCAGAATCTTCGCACCCCTGCCGGGATGTGTTTTTATCTTCTCAAACTCTTCATCTGTGAGTTTTCCGGGCTTATTGATTACCGCATCCGGCACTCCGATTTTTCCCACATCATGAAGAAGTCCCATCATATATATTTCTTCCTGACTTTCAAAAGAGTAACCTGCTCTTTTTGCGATTTCCCTGGAGTATTCGGCAACTCTTCCTGAATGTCCCTTTGTATAAGCATCCTTAGCATCTATGGCATCTGCCAGGGTCTGCACCACATGAAGAGACATACCTTCTATTTCTTTCGTCTTTCTCTCAACTTCAGCATGTAGATCACGCTGGAGTCTTATAAGATCGATCAGGTGTCTGACACGAAGCGTTAATACTTCAGCTGCAAAGGGCTTTCTTATAAAATCCATAGCTCCCAAAGATAGCCCGACTGTCTCTGCAGCACAATCATCATTCGCAGTGAAAAAAATAACCGGTATCTCCTTTTTTCCGTTTTCTTTTTCCCATTCACGAAGAAGTCTCATGGTCTCAAAACCATCAAGCTCAGGCATTTTAATATCCAAAAGAAGCATATCTATCGGATTTTTCGTTACATAATCCAGCAAAAGCCTGCCGCTTTTCAGGCATGTAACCTTGAAGCCGGCTTCTGAAAGAACAGTATTGGCACTCCTTAATATAATTGCATCATCATCTACAACTACTACACGCTCTTCCATTAAATATCCTTTCTGATGACACCTGGCAATCACAAAATCCGCCATGGGCAATATTGGTTCACCATAAAACCAAACACACCTATGTTATCCCATGATTTTCTATTCACACCAGATTACACATGTCTACAATCATTGATCCCACAAGCTTCCATAGGCACCAACAGCCTCATCCACAGTCATGGTGCCGTTTGCAACCTTATAAGCAGCTGCACGAAACTCCTTGTTAACAGCATCATTAAGTCCCGTTTCCTGATAACTGAAAGCCCGGTCCTCCGGAAATCCTTCAAGAGACGAATAGACTTCATCCAGTGAAAAATCATTGGTTGGAGTAATAAGTCTCTTGATTGCAGCCATGTTGCCCAGTTCTTTTTCTCTCATAAGGAATCTAATGAATTCATTTGTCATATCCAGGTTGGCGCTGTTTTTATTTACGCTGAAAAACAGGTTGACCGAATCCAGGAAATACCCGCCATCATCTCCAATCGGTACCACGAAAAATTTGTACTTAAACGGATTTGCAAGAAAAGCCTCTGACTTACTCTCACGCTTTTGTGTACCGGAAACCATATCTCCGCTTCCAAGCATAATAGGAACATCTCCCTCGAAAAAGCGCATGATTACTGCATCATAATCATCAGCGATTTCATCTGTGCAGACACCGGGATTCAAATATCCCTCATCCACAAAGGTCTTTATCTTCTCAAGAGCAGGGCGCATCATCTCTCCCGCGGACTTCTCCATAGAATTAAGAGAAGCCACCGATTCCGGATTTTTCAGGACACTGTCGCAAAAAAGAGGAAATGAAAAAGCATAATACATTCCTGCCACAGTGGTTCCGTTTGCTCCCATAACAGGCGTTTCGTAGCCTGCTGCCTTCAGCTTGTTACATACATCAACAAGCTCCTTGTAATTCCCGGGAACCTTAAGGGAGTTCTTTTCAAAAATATCCATATTCACAAGCATACCATATGACCTTGTGAAAATAGGAAGCATTATGACATCTCCGTTTTCAAGGCTCCACCTTGCTCCTTTTCGTATGCACTCCAAATCAATATTAAGTTCAGGATCAGACAAAATCTCAGCATTGTCCAAAACCGGCTTCATTCTCTCTTCGTCAAGCATCCATGATGCCGTGACGTAAATATCAGGAGCTTCATCACTCATAAGTGCACTGGCAATGGTATTATCGTAATCATCCAGATAAACATAATTGAGACTTGCATTTGGATAGTATTCATAGAAGCGCTCAAATTCGCTCTCGAGTGATTCAAAATTTGAATAGCTTCCGGCAACCTTGATTTTGCAGGTTGTTTCTGTTGGCAACGCAGGTTTGAATTCTGCATTTTTATCTTGTTTTTGTCCGCAGGCAGAAGTACCTATTACCATTACCATGGCAAGTATTGATGCCATAATTCTTTTTGCATTTACTTTCTTAACAAACATTAATTGTCCTCCAGTATCCCCGGTATCAGGTCATAGTCAAAATCATCAACAGCTTTTTTGAGTGATTCAAACCGCTCTCTTTCCTCCTCGGGAAATCTATAGGCTTCAAGAGATTTCACGGTATTCACCACGCTATCGTAATCAAATGATGCACAAAATTCTGATAGTTCTTCATATGCCTTTTTCATATCCTGCTCTGAAATAAGCGGTCTCTCATCATTTGTTTCAGCCTTTACCTCTTCGCTCTTTCTATCCCTTATAGGCTCAAGATCTTTAACAAGTTCCTTGTACATATAAAGGAGATTTCCTAATTCATTTTCAAGAGTTTCCACATCCCCTGACTCACCTGCCTTCTCAAGGCGGGCTGCAAAATCTCCAAGCCTTTGGGCCCCGATCATTCTTGAGGTACTCTTTAGAGCATGGACCTTGACCGTAGTATTCTTATAATCTTTTGCCTTCCAGTACTTTTCAATTTCATCCGCATTCTTCCCGGCGGAATCAAGATAAGCCTTCAGAGTGAACATATATGTATCATTGCTTCCGCAGTAAGTAAGACCTGTATTCACATCAATCGATTCCAGTTCCCAGATGAAATCCGGTATAAAGTTATCATCTTCCACGACATTTTCATCTGAAGAATTGATCTTATCCTCCGGAAGATACTGAAGCAGCATCGCTTCAAGCCTGTCCGGATCAATAGGTTTAGTTATATAATCATCAAATCCTGCATTTATATACATTTCACGCATACCTGAAATAGCATTGGCGGTTAGACATATTATCGGAGTCTTGGCATTTGAAGAATCATTAATTGTTCTCATTTCCTTAAGTGTCTCGATACCGTCCTTTTCAGGCATCATATGATCAAGGAAAATGACATCATAATGATTTTTTCTATAAAGAGATATGCCTTCATCTCCGCTGCTTCCTGTATCTATCTGTACTTTAGTGCACTTTAACAGATTTTTGAAAACAGACAGATTTACGATAGTATCATCAACCACAAGCACCTTTGCATTGGGAGCAGAAAAGCTCTCCCGGTACTTCTTTCTTTCTGAAACAGTACGCTTAAAGGTCTCCTCATAATTTCCTATGGGTTTCCAGTCTTTTACGCCCTGCACCAGCTTAAAAGAAAAAGTCGACCCTTTTCCGTATTCACTCTCAACTTCTATGTGGCTTCCCATCATATCGAGAAAGCTCTGGGCAATACTCATTCCAAGTCCTGTTCCTTCAATATTCCTGTTTCTATTTTCTTCTATACGCTCAAAAGCCTTAAACAGACTCTTCATATCCTCCGGCTTTATACCAATTCCGGTATCGCTGACACTTATGAGAAGCCTTACCGAATCAGGATTATCTTCCATTTTTTCAAAGCCGACCTTAAAGGTAACAGAGCCTTCTTTTGTATATTTCACAGCATTTGAAAGTATATTTGTGATAACCTGCTTTATGCGGATTTCATCTCCATTCATTATCATAGGGATATTCCTGTCCACATCCAGATTAAATAAAAGCCCCTTGTCCGCAGCTTTTCCCTGAACCATGTTCACCAGGTCATTCAGCATGGAAACAAAATTGTAATCCACACATATAATGTCCATTTTGCCCGCTTCTATTTTAGAAAAATCAAGAATATCATTGATAATCCCAAGCAGAGTTTTCCCGGCTGTCCTGATACTCTCGGAATACGCAACAATTTCTTCCTCGCGGCTATTACGCAGAACCATCTCATTAAGTCCAAGGATAGCATTCATGGGCGTTCTGATATCATGTGACATGGTAGATAAAAAGTGAGATTTAGCCTCATTCGCCTGATTTGCCTCCTCCGCAGCTTCTACCAGCTTTTTGTTGTAGAACATAAGCACCAGATAATTGAAAACAAGAAGCCCCATAAGACCAAGGGTAACCATACCCAGCAGCAGCCAGTCTACAACACTATTCGTTGCCTTCAGTTCAACAGACGGTATATATGAAAGAAGAAACCAGGTATTCATCGATTTAATAGGAGTATATGAAATTACACATTCCTCTCCTTTTGAATTCATCATTGTCATGATCCCGGTCCTGGTCGTAACCATGTCCGTCATTTTTTTATAATCTGTGATATTCACATCGTTATAGGATTTATAATATTCAAAAAAATTGGAATTTTTCAGAGATTTACCATGTACCAGATAATCTCCGTCTTTATTAATTAGAGAAATCTCAACATTTTCATACTCACCTTTTAGAAAGACAAACTTATCCTCCAACATGCTTACCGGTTCAACGCGCATCAAAAGCGCTTCTTTAGTCTTCCCGTTATCCTCATCCAGTATGGTGACATAATTCATGAATGCAATTGACTGTACCCCATTCTGGGGATTCGTATATGCCCTTGTCAGACTGATAACTCCATCTTCTCTGCTGATTTCATCCAGATTGTCAAAGAGATTGATCTTGTGGTATGAAACCGAAAAATCATTTGGGTCCTTGGAGGACGGATGCGTAGATATTCCGCTTTTTGAAGTTTCATCCAATAGTATCAGATGGCCATAGATAACCGGTAAAATCTTAGCCTTTCTGATAAATGAAATCGCTTCCTCAGCAGTCATAGGCGTTCCCGCTTCAGCTGAACGATTAATATAATTTGCCCATATATCACAAAGATGCTGCTCATCCTCAAGATAGTTCGTGATAATCTGTTCGGCAGTGACAGTCATTTTCTCAAAAGCCACGATAACGCTCTCATTGCTCTCACGCATCTTGGCATTGGCATATTGAATTATGAAAAAAAGTATCAACACCATTATTGCCAGGTCGATAACAATGATAAGCGTTTTCTTCACGCCTCAACCTCCCGATGCTGGTCAAAAAGTTTGCAATTATGTAAGGCTGATATAAAACAAGTTACACTAACAAAAACTCAGTAAATATATTTCAATTATACAAATCCCTTCATGAAAAATAGAGTAATAAACTATGAAAAAACAATTAAAATTATGTAAGAACAAGCTCCTATTGGCTAAACAAAAACATATAAAGCGAAAAAAACTCCGCCTCTAAAAAGGGCGGAGATTTTTATGCAGCTGATTATGTTTTAATGTACCAGAACCTTTCTCGCAATATCTATTCCGATCTTATATGGTAATGGTCTTAAGTCTCTGTCAGCTTCCTTAAGCTTTTCTCTGATATTTAAATGCTGAGGGCAGTGCTGCTCACACTTACCACATTCAATGCACTGGGAAGCAAAACCGGGTTCTTTTCTAAGTCCCATATTCTGTGCAAATTCAAATCTTGCTGCAGATTTCTTCTCCATGTACATCAGGTTGTAATAATGGAAGTTACCGGGAATATCTACTCCCTTAGGGCATGGCATGCAATATCTGCAGCCGGTACATCCTACCTTTTCCCTCTCCTTTATTATCTTTTTAATTCTGTCTACTAATTTATAATCCGCATCTGCAAAGATTCCGGGAGTAGTCTCTGATGCTATTCTAATATTTTCATCAAGCATCTCCATGGAGTTCATTCCTGAAAGTACACAGGTAACCTCCGGTTGATTCCAAAGCCATTTTAATCCCAGCTCAGCCGGAGAATACTTTGTGGAATGAGCTGCCAGCTCTTCCTTAGCCTTAGTGGGAAGATTAACCAGCTTGCCTCCTCTTAAGGGTTCCATTATCACAACAGGTATTCCCTTCTTTGCAGCTGCATCGAGACCCTTTCTTCCTGCCTGGGAATTTTCGTCCAGATAATTGTACTGGATCTGACAGAAATCCCAATCATAGGCATTTAATATTTTCAAAAACATATCTGTGTCGCCATGATAAGAAAAGCCTATATTTCTAATCTCTCCGGATGCTTTTTTATCCTTGATCCACTGCTCTATTCCAAGGCTCTTAAGGTGCTCCCACTCGCTGTAATCTGTGAACATATGCATAAGATAATAGTCTATGTAATCTGTTCTGAGGCGTGCAAGCTCATCTCTGAAAGTCTTCTCTATCTGCTTATCTGAACGCATAAGATATTGCGGAAGCTTTGTGGCTATACTCACATCTTTTCTTTTACCTGATTCTTCAAGTATGCGTCCAAGGCACTCTTCGCTTCCGGGATAAATATATGCCGTGTCAAAATAATTGATCCCTGACTCAATTGCATGAAGTATCTCGCCCTTGGTCTTATCATAATCAATAGCGGTCCCCTTCTTTGTAAAACGCATACATCCATATCCCAACTGGGATATATCTTTTCCATACCTGTCTTTTCTGTACTGCATAGTCATAACCTCCGTACCTGGTCCTAAGGGCTACAGCTTACGGTTATTAGGCATGAGGAGGATCCCATTTATGGGATGAGTCCTACTGTCATTGATTCCTTAGGACTTTTTACCTGTTTCATAATTTAGCAACATTTTATTGTGTGCAATTTATATATACAAATATATAACTTTTATCATCAAAAGTAAATGCTTCCGGGAAATCCTTTATATATCAAAAATGACATGCCATAATACTCAGGCATGTCATTTTTGTATGGAAAAATATGGATAGGAAATAAGCAATTTATGTTTAGAAGCTTGCTCCAAGGTTACTGACAGAATCAATAACCACTACACAGCCGTATTTCACATGCTGCATAACAAACTTCATCTGATTTTCAGGTATTGCAATACTGCCCCCTGTATACGGTTTTCTTGCACCAAGGCAGTGAAGGAAAATTGCCGAACCTTTTCCTGCCTCTCCTTCCTTGTTGTAATCTATATTCAAGCAGTATCGGTACTCTCTGATATAATCTGCTATATGTCTGCTATCTGCTACATCAAGATCTGGATAATCGTTTATATCTACCATCTCGTTGTAGTGCATTCCCGATGCCTCATCACCGGACCAATAATCATTCTCATCAACCTGTATGTAATTCATTGAGCATCCTGGATCCTCGGCTATTCCAAAGGCTTTGTCGAAAGTGAAAACTCCCTGGGGAGTCATACCATCTCCTTCCCTTGTTTTGCCAAGGCCGTTTTTGCCAATATAGCCAGGTGTTGTCATGATCATCTGCCATTTTCCGTCTGCATCTTTTTCATGCATGGAAACCCAGGCTGTTGTACCTTCATAGTTGGCTACCACAAATAGCTGATCTGCATTTTCAGCCTCCGGCATGTCTGCAACCCATTCGGGAGATTCCCGAAGCTGAGTCACTACTGCCGTATCCTTTGTCACAGGATCTGAAGCTTTGCTGAAACTCTTGAAAGTACATCCGGTAAAAGTAAATACCAGAGCATATACTGCCATTATTTTTACAAATAAAACGGTCCTCAAAACACAAACCTCTGATACATAAGTAATAATGTTAACTTACCAGCGAACATGTATCTTAGTATAAAAGGGACTGTCCAACAGATGTCCAACAAGGAAAAACATTAATTATAATTACCTTGATTCCCCATGCCTCAAATAAACAGCACAGGTTTTAGTTAATTAAAATAGTCCGTATTCTTTAAGAAAGGAATCAACAAAGGCCATATACTCTTCCTTGTCATCAACGATTCCTCTGATATGGCTACTGTCAATAATCGCCATTTCTTTATCCTCGGTTCCAACATTTTCATATACCTCTTCCACCATATCCGGCAGGCATACTTCATCTCTGTCAGAAATAAGAATCATTGTCGGAAGCTTATCATTTTTGACCGCTTTAACTGTATCTCCGTCAGCATAATCAATTCCTTTAAAAAGCTTCATATATATTTTACTGGTGGCAATGAGATAATTGGACATAGGTGAATATGCACCCTTTGGTCCATCACCAAACATTAATCTCAGAAAGCTTTCCATACCAGGAACCGGACTGTCACATATAACCGCATCTGCAGCGTCCACTTCTCCCGGTGTCACATTTGATGCATATAAAGCCGTAGTCTGGCCGCCCATTGACTGCCCGTGAACAATTACTTTAGATTTTCCAAGCTCAGTTCTCGCGTACGTAACAAGTGCCTTAACATCCCTCTGCTCATGAATTCCAAAGGTGACCTTTTTATCCGGATTCTTTCCATGCCCTCTCTGATCATAGGTTATAACATCGAATCCTCTCTCCAGATAAGCTTCTGCCCAAGGTGCATTAAATACTCTGTCTCCGCCTGCACCGTGAACAAGAATAACGCATTTATCGCTGCCATTATCATAATACGTACCGGGAATCTCGTTTCCATCCTCTGCTGTAACGCTTATGTCCTGCCCCGTATACCTGCTCTGGAATCCTTCAAGATCATAATTCCACATCTCAAGCTGCAAAACACTATTAGCTACTGTATCGTTATTTCTGTTTTGGTATAGAATCTGGTCAGTAACATATCCGCCCATAGCTACAGATCCGCCAACTACCAGTACTGCCACCGCACTCACTGCGATAATCAGTACTTTCTTAAGTATTCCCTTTTTCATTTCCCCAACTTCTCCTTTTAATAGTTTCCTGAATTCACCTTATAAAATATAAGATAGACGCAACTATTAAATCATACCATAGGAAACGAAATAGTGTGCTCAAAAAAAATAAAAAATTCCGCCAGAAAAATGGTTCTTCACCTTTTTACTGCCGGAAGTTTTTATTTATATTACTATTTCCTTAATTTGTATATCCCATCAGATATTCATCAACTTCTTTTGCGCAGGCTCTTCCTTCTGCAATAGCCCACACAACAAGGGACTGGCCTCTCCTCATATCTCCTGCTGAAAAAACTTTTGTGCCATCAACACGGTAGCTGTTATCTATAGTAGTAACTGTTCCGCGTCCTGTTCTCTTTAAGGAGAACGCATCAGCTGTATAGTCCTCGCATCCAACGAAGCCGGCTGCTATAAGCAAAAGATCACATTTAATTTTCTTCTCTGTTCCCGGAACTTCTGTAAGTTTTCCATCTTTAAAGGCGACCTTTACAGTCTCTATCTGCTTTAAATTTCCCTTTTTATCTGTTTCAACGCTCTTAACTGTAGTCTCAAAAACTCTGGGGTCATTTCCAAAAACATGAATCGCTTCCTCATGACCATAATCTGTCTTTAAGACCTTTGGCCACTCAGGCCAGGGATTACCTGCTGTTCTCTCTACGGGAGGCTTTGGCATCATTTCCAGTGCTGTAACTGACTTTGCACCATGCCTTATCACAGTTCCGATACAGTCATTACCGGTATCTCCGCCACCTACGATCACAACATTTTTACCTGCTGCATCTATGTATCCGCCTTTTTTCTTAAATGCCTCAACTGATTTATCCCCGGAGCCAATAGCATCCATTAAAGATTTAGAATCGTTTTGTGTCAATGCCTTTGTGGTACTTGTAAGAAAATCCACAGCATAGTAAACACCCTTTGTAGCAGACGGATCAAGGATGCTTCCATGGTCATTACCCTTCTGAGAACCTGTTAATGCAAGTGGTCTTGCTTTCTTGGATCCACAGCAAAGCACAACTGCATCAAAACCATCAAGAATTGAAGAAGCTTTTTTATCCTTTCCCACATCTACGCTTGTGTGGAATATCACACCTTCATCTTCCATCAGTTTTCTTCTTCGCTTAATAACATTTTTATCAAGCTTCATGTTGGGGATTCCATACATGAGAAGACCGCCTATCTCATCTTCTCTTTCAAATACTTCCACCAGATGTCCTCTGTGATTGAGCTCATCAGCCACAGCAAGTCCGGAAGGTCCGCTTCCTACAACAGCTACCTTTTTGCCACTTCTGATCTTAGGTACCACCGGCTTTATATATCCCTTTTCAAAAGCTGTTTCCACAAGGAATAATTCATTATCATGTACAGTTACCGCATCTCCATACTGACCACACATACATGCTTTCTCACAAAGAGCGGGGCAGACACGACCTGTGAACTCAGGAAAATTGCTGGTTTTATGAAGCCTTGCAAATGAATGCTCATCATGTCCCTTATATAATTCATCATTCCACTCAGGTATCAGATTATGCAGTGGGCATCCTGTGACCATGCCGCCAAGATTCATTGCTGACTGGCAAAACGGAACACCGCAGTTCATGCATCTTGCCGCCTGCTTGCGTCTGCTGTCTGTATCAAGTGGCTTATGAAATTCTTCAAAATTCAGTATTCTCTCTGCAGGAGGGATATCTGTATTATTTGTTCTTTTATATTCCAGAAAGCCTGTATCCTTTCCCATCTTTCACCTCATCCCGGTCCTGAGGAATAACTCTCTGTATTCCTCAGGACTGTATTTTTTTCAGTTTGATATCCATCAAAAATATTTAAGCAAGTTCCTTAAATGCCTCTAAAATTGCATGCTCGTGATCTATTCCCTGCTCCTCATACTTACCGATTGCAGTCAGCATCTTTTGATAATCATTCGGAACTATTTTCTTAAAATCAGGAATATAGTCTTCAAAGTTGGCAAGGATTTCTGCACCATATTCAGAGCCTGTCTCAGCAACATAATCTTCAAGTATTTCTTTAAGTTCAGCTATATCGTACTTTTCAGTGAGCTCATATAGAGATGCCATATCCTTGTTCATTCTGAGATACAGCGTATGCTCCTTATCAAGAACATAGGCTATTCCGCCACTCATACCGGCTGCAAAGTTTTTACCTGTCATTCCGAGAATAACTGCTCTTCCGCCTGTCATATATTCAAGGCCATGATCTCCGCATCCTTCAGAAACTGCTATGGCACCGGAATTTCTTACACAGAATCTCTCGCCTGCAACGCCGCATACATATGCCTTTCCTGCCGTTGCACCATAGAGAGCCACATTACCGATTATGATATTCTCATGAGCTTTATATGTAGCTTTTTGGGAAGGTCTTACAATTACCTTTCCGCCTGAAAGTCCTTTTCCAAAGCCATCATTTGCATCACCATAAAGCTTTAAAGTAACACCTTTAGGAAGGAATGCACCAAAGGACTGACCGCCTCCGCCACTGGCATTTACTACAATTGAATCATCCGGAAGTGAGTTTTTAAAATCAGCTGTAACCCTGCTTCCAAGAAGTGTTCCAAAACTTCTGTCTGTACTTGATATATCTACATCGAGGCTAAGGACTGACTTAGAAGCTCCTGCAGCACCGTCAACAAAAGCAGCTTCAAGATTCTCCTTTAATGACTGTTTAGCCTTTTCATATTCAGGAACAAGAATCTTTTTATCCAGCGTCTTTTCAAGTCCAAAATCATATACATTAGCAGGATTAAAGTGATTCTTTTCGCATCCGGCATAGGACTTATTCAGGATTCTGCTGAGGTCTGCAGCATCCTTGCATCTTGCACCTGCGACAGTTCTCATCCTGAGACAATCTGTTCTTCCAACCATGTCCGTAAGCTTCCTGAATCCAAGCTCACTCATGATCTCACGAAGCTGTCTTGCCACAAAAAGCATGAAGTTCATAACATGTTCAGGCTTTCCTGCAAATCTTTTCCTAAGTTCTTCATTTTGAGTTGCGATTCCCACAGGACAGGTATCCTTGGAGCAGACTCTCATCATCATGCAGCCCATGCATACAAGGGGAGCCGTAGCAAAACCGAATTCCTCAGCACCCAGAAGTGCAGCGATTGCCACATCTCGTCCGGTCATAAGTTTTCCGTCAGTCTCAAGAACTACTCTGCTTCTGAGTCCATTATCAAGAAGTGACTGGTGAGCTTCACTTACTCCAAGCTCCCAGGGAAGTCCTGCGTGATGGACTGAGGATGAGGGAGCAGCGCCTGTTCCTCCGTCATAACCTGAAACCAGAATAACCTGAGCTCCTGCCTTGGCAACACCTGATGCAATAGTTCCAACTCCTGCCTCTGACACAAGCTTTACTGAAATTCTTGCTTTATCATTAGCATTTTTAAGATCGTAAATAAGCTGAGCCAGATCCTCAATTGAGTAAATATCATGATGAGGTGGCGGTGATATCAGCGCTACACCGGGAGTAGAAAATCTGGTTGATGCAACCCAGGGGTATACCTTCTTTCCGGGAAGATGTCCACCCTCTCCTGGCTTTGCTCCCTGTGCCATCTTTATCTGAATCTCTTTTGCACTTTGAAGATATCTGCTGGTTACGCCGAATCTTCCTGATGCAACCTGCTTTACTGCACTGTTTTTGTTTGTGCCAAAACGTGCAACATCTTCGCCGCCTTCACCGGTATTTGATTTTCCGCCAAGCCTGTTCATCGCTATGGCAAGAGTTTCATGGGCTTCCTTTGAAAGGGAGCCATATGACATTGCACCTGTCTGGAATCTTTTTACTATCTCCTCTTCGCTCTCTACTTCCTCAAGTGGTACAGGATTTCCTGAGGGGACAAAGGATAAAAGTGCACGAAGTGTATGAGGTCTGTCCTCATCATCAACCATTTTCGTATATTCCTTAAAGCGCTCGTAATCTCCTTCACGTACTGCTCTCTGCAGGGTTACGATTGTTTTGGGACTGTACATATGGTCTTCTTTGTCTTCACCGCTTCTAAGGGAATGGAATCCGATAGAATCCAGTGTTGTATCCGTAGATAATCCGAGCGGATCAAATGCCTTGTTATGACGAAGCTCTACATCTTCACCTATTTCCTTAATTCCGATTCCGCCAACACGGCTTATGGTTCCTGTAAAATATTTATCAACAAACTCAGCTGAAAGTCCAATAGCTTCAAAAATCCTTGCGGACTGGTAAGACTGAAGCGTTGATATTCCCATCTTTGCCGCAATCTTAACAACGCCGCCTAGAAGTGCCTTATTGTAATCAGCAATCGCAGTGTGATAGTCCTTATCAAGAATTCCTATGTCTATAAGCTCAGCAATACATTCCTGAGCAAGGTAAGGATTTATGGCTCTTGCACCAAATCCAAGCAGTGTTGCTATCTGATGAACATCTCTGGGTTCACCACTCTCTAGAATAAGTGATACCGCAGTGCGCTTTTTGGTTCTGACAAGATGCTGCTCAACGGCAGATACAGCAAGAAGTGACGGTATTGGCATGTGGTTTTCGTCTACGCCTCTGTCTGAGAGGATCACAATATTTACTCCGTCTGCTACTGCTCTGTCCACTGAGATGCAAAGCTGTTCAAGCGCTCTTTCAACAGGAGCATTCTTATAATATAGAAGTGATATTTTTCTTACATGAAAGCCCGGCTGGTCCAAGGCTTCAATTTTCATAAGGTCTACGCCTGTAAGAATGGGGTTATTGACCTCCAACACGCGGCAGTTATCGCTCTTTTCATTAAGAAGATTACCGTCTGACCCAATGTAAACCGTGGTGTCGGTTACAACCTTCTCTCTGAGGGAGTCAATGGGCGGATTAGTAACCTGTGCAAAAAGCTGCTTAAAATAACAAAATAGCGGCTGATGATGCTGTGATAACATTGCCAGCGGAATATCAGTTCCCATTGAAACTGTAGATTCTATTCCGTTCATTGCCATTGGCATAATCTGATTTTTCACATCTTCATAGGAGTATCCGAAGACTTTGTAGAGCTTATCTCTCATCTCCTGAGAGCTTCTGGGTATTTTCCTATTCGGTATTTCAAGTGTGCCAAGATGTAAAAGATATCTGTCAAGCCACTCACCATAGGGCTTTGATGTAGAATACTTCTCCTTACATTCCTCATCAGAGATGATTCGTCCTTCTTTTGTATCAACCAAAAGCATATGGCCCGGTGAAAGGCGTGATTTCCTGATTATGTTTTCCTCGGGTATATCAAGAACACCTACTTCGGATGACAGGATGAGTCTTCCGTCCTTTGTGACATAATATCTGGAGGGTCTTAGTCCGTTTCTGTCAAGAGTTGCACCAAATACTTCGCCATCCGTAAAAAGTACTGCAGCAGGACCATCCCAGGGTTCCATCATAGTTGCATAGTAATGATAAAAATCTTTTCTTGACTGCTCCATGAAGTCATTGTGCTTCCAGGGTTCAGGTATGGTCAGCATCATTGCAAGTGGAAGATCCATTCCGTTCATGTAGAGGAATTCCAGGGTATTATCCAACATTGCTGAGTCAGAGCCTGAAGAAGCGATGACAGGATAAACCTTACCAAGATCATCACCAAAAACATCAGATGACATAGTCTCTTCACGGGCAAGCATTCTGTCACTGTTACCTCGAATAGTATTTATCTCTCCGTTGTGGGCTATCATCCTGTAGGGATGAGCTCTTTGCCAGGAGGGTGTGGTATTTGTTGAAAAACGGCTGTGAACAAGTGCGATTGCTGTATTATAGTCAGGTGATAGCAGATCCTCATAGAAATTGCGCAGCTGGCCTACGAGAAACATTCCCTTATACACAATTGTCCTTGATGAAAAGGAGCAAATATATGTATCCTCAGAGGACTTCTCATACTCACGTCTAAGCTGATAAAGTCGTCTGTCAAAATCTATACCTCTTTTCACATCGGAAGGTCTCTCAACAAAACACTGACTTATGTGGGGCATACAGTTTCTTGCTACTTCTCCCAGTATTTCAGGGTGAATTTCCACATCTCTCCAGCCAAGTACCTTAAGGTTCTCCTTCTCCGCTATGACTTCAAGCATTCTCTTTGCAAACATTCTTTTCATGGAGTCCTGAGGAAAAAAGAACATACCTATTCCATAATCCCCAGCAGATTTCAGCTGTATACCGGACTTTAATGCTTCCTTTGAAAAGAATTTATGAGATATCTGGACAAGGATTCCAACGCCATCGCCGACTTTTCCTGTAGCATCTTTTCCGGCTCTATGCTCAAGTTTCTCGACAATGCTAAGCGCATCGTCGAGAACTTTATTGTCAGCCTTGCCATCTATATTAATTACTGCGCCGATACCACAGGCATCGCGCTCATTCATCCAATTATCCATTCCTTACCGCCTTTTGCCCTCATCCGGTTTTTACACCGAATGAGGGAATATTTTTAGCTCTGTGTTTGATTTCCGTTTGAGCCAGCACCATTGTGCTTTAATAACCAGTTATCTGAGTGAAAACAGCATCTGACCATATGTGGGATAGCTGAGGTACTTATCAGGAATAAGTGCTTCTGCCTCATCAGCATACTTGCGAAGTTCATCCATATCTGCAAGAATTGTCTGCTGATAATAGCTTGCCTGCTCAAGAAGTTCTTCCTTCTCTTCTGCCACCCTGGTATCTGCTGCAAGCTTTTCAAGTGCCTTGCACATTCCTGCAGATGCTTTATCTATTGTTGCAAGTACTCCGGTCTCAAGGACTGAAGCACCATCACCAAGAAGACTCTTCTTCTGAATAATCTCTTTGCTAAGATCCTTCTGGTAAGATACGATACCCTCTGTAAGATCTTTTCTTACCATCTCCTGCATTGTAAGTGACTCAATGTGTACTGATTTTGAATAATTCTCAAGAAGAATATCGTATCTTGAATGAATTTCTTCCTTAGTAAATATTCCGTGCTTTGTGAAAAGCTCTAAAGACTCATCACTGATCCAGTAAGGCATTGCATCAGGAAGTGACTTAAGATTCGGAAGACCTCTCTTTGCAGCTTCCTCTACCCACTCATCTGTGTATCCGTTGCCGTTAAAGAGTACTCTCTTGTGAGCTACAAGTTCTTCCTTAAGAACCTCTGTTATCTTTTCCTTTAACTCATCTCCGCTGTAAGCTGAGAGTTTCTCGTAAAGTCTTGCAACCTCTTCAGCAACTGCAGTATTAAGAACAATGTTAGCGTTTGCTACTGAAACTGAGGAGCCCGGCATACGGAACTCAAACTTATTTCCTGTAAATGCAAAAGGTGATGTTCTGTTTCTGTCTGTATTATCCTTTGTGAAATGAGGAAGTACCTTAGCACCCATAGCCATCTGAACCTTACCCTGGCTGATATAGGATTTTCCATCTTCTATTGCCTTAAGTACTTCTGCAAGCTCATCTCCAAGGAAGATTGATATGATAGCCGGCGGTGCTTCGTTTCCACCAAGTCTGTGATCATTTCCTGCTGATGCAACAGAAAGTCTTAAAATCGGTGCATACTCATCAACTGCAGAAATTACAGCCATAAGGAAAAGCAAAAACGGTATGTTCTCACCGGGATTTTTGCCGGGATCAAGAAGGTTTAATCCTGTATCAGTGCATACTGACCAGTTGTTGTGTTTTCCTGAACCGTTGATTCCTTCGAAGGGCTTTTCATGCAAAAGACATGCATAATTATGTTTATCTGCAACCTTCTTCATAACCTCCATTGTGAGCTGGTTGTGATCAACTGCAATGTTGGCTGTTTCAAATACAGGTGCCATCTCATGCTGTGAAGGTGCTACCTCGTTGTGCTTTGTCTTTGCAGGGATTCCAAGCTTCCAGAGTTCTTCATCAAGGTCATGCATGTAAGCTGAAACCTTGGGCTTAATAACTCCAAAATAATGATCCTCCATCTCCTGACCTTTCGTAGCCGGAGCTCCAATGAGGGTTCGTCCGGTAAAAAGAAGGTCCTTTCTCTTTTTATAAAAATCTTTATCTATCAAAAAATACTCCTGCTCAGAGCCGATTGTGGTGTTTACGCGTTTTACATCCTCATACCCCAGGAGGTGGAGCAACTTAACTGATTCCCTGGACAGAGCTTCCATCGAGCGCAAGAGAGGTGTTTTTTTATCCAGCGCTTCTCCGCCATAGGAACAGAATGCTGTAGGAATGTAAAGAGAACCGTCTTTTATGAATGCAGGAGATGAAGGATCCCATGCTGTGTAGCCACGAGCTTCAAATGTTGCACGAAGGCCGCCTGAAGGAAAGCTTGATGCATCAGGCTCACCCTTAACCAGCTCTTTTCCGGAAAACTCCATAATAATGGATCCGTTATCTGTAGGTGAAATAAAGCTGTCATGCTTCTCTGCAGTCAGTCCTGTCATTGGCTGGAACCAGTGTGTGAAATGTGTTGCACCGTTCTCAATAGCCCATTCCTTCATGACTGCTGCCACTGTGTTTGCCACATCAAGTTCAAGATGTGAACCCATTTCAATTGTCTTATGTACTGCCTTGTAAATATCCTTTGGCAGTCTTTCTCTCATAATCTTGTCATTAAATACAAGACATCCGAATTCTTCTGTAAGTTTTGATGCTTCTATCATATTTTCCTCCTTTAGTCCGGTTCTGAACTATATATTGTTTTCAATGCTTTTTGTTATTTTCCGCTTGCACCATAGTTGGATAGCACTCTTGCTGACGGGTCGTTTACATCACAGCCCTTCCAACTCTTATTGGGCATCCAGAAATCTATGATCATATCCGATTGATCAGGATAGTATTTTTCAAATATCTCTCTGTAAAGCAATGATTCCTTAGTAAAAGGTGTTGCATGTTCATATTTCTTAATATTGGAAATATAATCCTCATCTGAATAAACAGACTCAGCATATTCGATCAGGTCATCCCTTAATGAATGTCCCACAGCATCTGAAAATGCTGCCTTTTCTCGCATCAGTATTGAATGAGGGATGAACTTGTCTTCTTCAAAGGATTTTCTAAGCAGGTATTTACCCATTCCATAAGTATTGAGCTTCTTCTCCGGATCTATACTCATTACATAATCCACAAAATCAAGATCTCCAAAAGGAACTCTTGCTTCCAGTGAATTAACACTTATGCATCTGTCTGCACGAAGCACATCATACATATGAAGCTCTCTTACTCTCTTCTCCGCTTCCTGCTGAAAAGCTGCTGCGCTCGGAGCAAAGTCCGTATACTTGTATCCGAAGAGTTCATCAGATATTTCGCCTGTCAAAACCACCTTTATATCAGTGTTTTCATGAATCCATTTGCATAGGAGGTACATTCCTATTGATGCTCTTATGGTTGTTATGTCATAGGTTCCAAGAGCTTCTATTACCGGTTCAATGGCATCAATTACATCCTTTTTACTGATTATCACCTCATGATGTCTGCTGTGAATGTAATCTGCCACTTCCCTTGCATATTTAAGATCTATGGCATCTATATCCATTCCTATGGCAAAGGTTTCAATTGGTTTATCTGAAAGCTTTGCTGCAACTCCGCAAACAAGAGATGAATCCAGACCTCCTGAAAGAAGGAATCCTACAGGAGCATCTGCATCCAGTCTCTTCTTTATTCCATTTAGGAGCTTATCGTGAATGTTTTTTGTAATTGTTTCCAGATTGTCTGTTTTAATTTCTTTTACGTAAGTCATATCTCTGTAGCATATGAACTTACCGTCCTCGTAATAATGTCCGGGAGGAAACGGAGTTATTTTCTTACATACCCCTGTCAGGTTCTTTGGCTCTGAAGCAAAAACGATATATCCATCATCGTCATAACCGTAATAGAGAGGTCTTATTCCTATCGGATCTCTGGCTGCAATAAAACTGCGTTTTTCAGAATCGTAGATTACCATTGCAAATTCAGCATCCAGAAGGTCAAACATTTTTGTTCCAAGTTTTTCATAAAGAGGAAGTATTATTTCGCAATCACTGTCGCTATTAAAAGCATAGCCAAGAGATTTTAAATAGTTCTTCAATGCTTTAAATCCATATAACTCCCCGTTACAAACAACTGCATTTCCGTTTAAGGTAAAGGGCTGCATTCCTTTACAGTTAAGGCCCATGATTGCAAGCCTGTTAAAACCAAGATAGCCGCCATTAACCTTTAATGTCCTGGACTTATCCGGACCTCTTGATGCAGTTCTTTCAAGCATTTCTTCAAAGAACTCCTTACTTATTTCATCTCTGGCATATGTGAGTATTGCGCACATATTGATTGTTCCTCCTGAAAATTTTATTTATGATAGCCGTATTTGACTTTGAATCTCTTTATCACTCTGCATCTGCTAAAGCAAGCACACCCTCTTCTCCGGTGCGGATCTTAACAACATTGTCGATGCTGTAAACGAAGATCTTACCATCACCGATTTTTCCTGTATAAAGTGTTCTCTTAGCTGCTTCAATGACATCCTCAACAGGAATCTTGCTGACAACAACTTCAAGCTTGATCTTGGGAAGAAGTGTTACATCCATTTCAACGCCGCGATACTTCTGACCGGAGCCCTTCTGAACTCCACATCCCATAACCTGAGTAACTGTCATTCCTGTTACGCCAAGTTCGTTCATTGCCTTTCTTAACTTGTCATATCTTGAAAGCTTGGTTACAATAACTACCTTATGAATAGCTGTCTCTGTTTTAACAGGTGATGTAACAACAGGTACTGATGCATTTTTCTGGAATTCAGTAGCTGTATCATAGTCACTAGCACCAAGGTCTGTGTTTTCATTCACATCCATGTTCAATGTGTTTGAAATATCCATAAGAGCAAATCCTGAATATGCTGATGCAAGACCATGCTCTGTTGCGTCAAGACCTGTGATTTCCTCTTCCTCTGTTACTCTGAGTCCTAAAACTGCCTTAATTACTGCAAATGTGATAGAGATTGTTACTGCTGTCCAGCCTGCAACTGCTACAAAACCAACAAGCTGAATTCCAAGAAGCTTAAGACCACCGCCATAGAAAAGACCTGTCATCTCATTTCCGGCAGCATCTGCAATGCTGTATCCCGGAGCTGTATTTGTTGCAAAAAGACCAACTGCAATTGTTCCCCAGATACCGTTTAAGCAATGTACTGCAACTGCTCCAACAGGATCATCAATATGAAGCTTATAATCAAGAAGCCATACACCAAAGCAAACCAGAAGTCCTGCCACGATACCGATCACAATTGCACCAAAAGCATCTGTTACATCACAGGGTGCTGTGATTGCTACAAGACCTGCCAGTGAAGCGTTAAGACACATTGAAACATCAGGCTTGCCATACTTAAGCCATGTAAAGATCATGCATGTTACTGTTGCCAGAGCAGGTGCTATTGTTGTTGTTACAAATATTGAACCAAGCTGATCAATTGATGTTGCTGCTGCTCCGTTAAATCCGTACCAGCCAAGCCAGAGAATGAAAACACCAAGCGCTGCTGCTGTGAGATTGTGACCGGGGAAAGCATTTACTTTTGTAACTTTTCCGTTCTTATCTCTCTCGAACTTACCAATGCGGGCTCCAAGGAAAGTTGCTCCGATAAGTGCTGAAATACCACCTACCATATGGATTGCTGTTGATCCTGCAAAATCGTGGAAACCTATCTGAGAAAGAAATCCGCCACCCCAGATCCAATGTGCTTCAATGGGATAAATGATTGCTGAAATAACTGCTGAATATACACAGTAGGAAATGAACTTTGTTCTTTCAGCCATTGATCCTGAAACGATTGTTGCTGTTGTAGCACAGAACACAAGGTTGAATACGAAATTTGACCAGTCAAAATTTGCATAGCCTGTAAAAATATCAAATCCCGGTCTTCCGATTATCCCCATGACATCTTCACCAAGAAGAAGTCCAAAACCAATGAGGATAAACACAACAGTACCGATACAGAAATCCATCAGGTTTTTCATGATGATATTTCCTGTATTTTTTGCTCTTGTAAATCCGGCTTCGCACATTGCAAATCCTGCCTGCATCCAGAAAACAAGAGCTGCGCCAATTAGAAACCACACTCCAAAGATTTTTCCATCAATAATACTCATTAACTCTTCACTCATAATCCGCTCCTCCAAAAGCATAACTGTGTCGTTTATGCAAAAAAAGCGGCGCAGCAGAGACCAGTCCTGAAACTGATGCCCCATTGCACCGCTAAAGTCTTAAATTTGAAGTTTGAATACGTGTATACATTTCTCCGGAGTCGTATTCTTATAGCATGTCACACCCAACTAAATGCATCGTAAAGTGATCTCATATGGTTCTCACTATACTCGAAAAACACCACGTCAAATGCTCTGCCTGAATATACAGAAAAAGCGCCTTAGAGTGTTATCTCTAAGACGCCCTTGTCTTTATAGGTTGTGATTTTACGCTTGCATTAAATGAGTGTCAAGATGTTTTTGAAGTTTTTTAAAAATAAATTTCCTAACTATTTGTCCGGGTGCCTAAATTCCGGACATTTTGCTTTATGCGTTTGTATTTATCTCAATCTCTTCAAAGCAAATTTATTAATCCATAGTCTAATAAAATACGATTTAAGAGATATTTAATATAATTTTAATTAACTAAATAAAAGCCATATTTTATCATAATTATATACTGATTTTATTTTAAAGGAGGTCATTATGGCTGCTGAAAAAAACAAGAATTCCAATGCTCTGAAAATTGAGGGAATGAGTCTTAAGGCAACTCTTATTGTAACTATAGTTCCTATTGTTGCTATCCTTCTTATAGCCCTTACCGTAATTACAACCGTCATAAGCAGAAATATGATAATTGAGCGTTCCACGAGTGAAATGAAGGCAACTCTTGGAGAGCATACGAATTATATTTATTCTGAGCTGGAGAATATCCGGGCGCAGGCTGATTCCGTAGCAAGAATGGTTGCAGGAACCTATGAGACAACCCCTTTAGATGGCTATGGAGAAGCCCTCACCGAAGTTATTGAAGGAAGTGACCTGGTACTTGGAGCAGGTCTTTGGTTTGAACCAAATGTATTTGATAAAGAGCAGCAATATTGCGGCCCCTATTGGTATAAAAACACAACATCAGAAGGTGTTTGGGATGGGAAAGATCTTGAGCTTACATGGGACTATTCAAATGCTGATTATGACTATTTTTCACAGGAATACTATGTAAACGCCAAATCACTGCCAAATGCAACAATAACTGACCCTTACTACGATCCGGCAAGCGGAATCGTCATGGCGTCCTGTTCTGCCCCCATAAAAACTATTGATGGCCAGTTTATCGGTTGTGTCACCGTCGACATTATGCTGACAGAGATCAGTGAACAGATAGCCTCCATTAAAGTTGGAGAAACAGGAACACTTTTCTTAATTGACGGTGTAGGTAATTATATATGTCACCCCGAATTTCCTGATGCATGTAAAGATCAGATGAATATCAAAGATTCGACTGAATTAGGTGAGTATGTTCAGAGCGTGCAGTCAAGTGATTCCGGAGAAGGTTCTTTTGTAGCAGGAGGCGGCAAGCGTCTTCTATTCTGGAGTAAAGTTCCTGAAATGACCTGGAAAGTCGGCCTTAGAATTTCTGAGTCTGAGATATTAAAGCAGGTTAATGCACTCATGTACATCTCTATTATCGTATGTGTTGTAGCAGTCTTACTTACTACAATAGTGATCATCTATCAGGCTACCGGCATTGCCAAAGCAGTCTCTGTTGTAGCTAATTCTCTTGCCCACTTAAGAGAAGGTGAATTTGTCAAAATAACCGGCGTCAAGAAGAGAAAAGATGAAATTGGTCTGATGACGGAATCAACAAATGACGTAATCAATCGACTTGAAAGCATCGTTACCAATATCAAAGATTCTGCCATGTCAGTCAGTTCATCATCAGAGGAATTATCTGATATGGCTAATCAGATTTCCCAGACTGCTGAGGACGTTTCAAATGCCGTTCAGGAAATTGCATCAGGAGCTACACAGCAGGCTGATGAAATCCAGAGTGCATCCGAAAATGTTGGACGTATCGGTGACGCTGTAACGGATGTCCAGGATTCTACTGACAGTCTTTCAACTACTGCAGGTAAGATGAAGGAAGCTTCCGAGATTTCCAGCAAATCCCTTGCTTCACTTCAGGATTCCTCTCAGGAGATGACAGCTAAGATTGATGAAATATCAAGAACCATTCAGGCAACTCAGGAAGCCGTTACCAATATCGGTGGCAAGGTAGAAGGTATTACCTCCATAGCTACCCAGACCAATCTCCTTTCCCTCAATGCTTCTATCGAAGCAGCAAGAGCCGGCGAAGCAGGAAAAGGATTTGCGGTTGTTGCTGAGGAGATCGGACAACTTGCTGAAAACTCCAAGCAACTTGCTGATGATATCAAGGTTGAAATGGAGTCACTCCTTAATCAGGCTAAAGCTGCTGTTGATGCCGCCGAAGATGTTCGTCAAGGCAATATCGACCAACAGACAGCCCTCGGTGATACCCTTGCTGCTGTAAACGGTATGCTTGAAGATATCGGAAGTACCGTTGGCGGTGTTCAGCTTATCAGTGAAGGCGCAAACACCTGTGAGAACTCCAAGAATGCAGTTGTTGATACCATGAGCGCACTCTCCGCAATATCTGAAGAAAATGCAGCTTCTTCAGAAGAAACAGGAGCATCCATGCAGGAGCTGTCAGCTACGGTTACTACACTTGCAGGCTCCGCTTCAACACTTAAGGATATAGCTGAAAAGCTCAACGAGGAAATGCAGTTCTTCAAATCCTGATAGATAATCAGATTTCCTTTCTTATAAATATGCTCAAAAGGCGAAGACATTTTGGTAAATACCTGATGTCTTCGCCCCTTGACTTTGAGCCGCACACTTAATAGGTTTTTATACGAGCCAAGTGTGAGCCTTGTAAGTCCACCTGGCAAAATCTATTAGGGCCTTGGTGGAACCTGCTCCAAATGAACGCTTTGGTAAATTTTATGACTCTTTTTCTTCTTCCAATTTCTTGATCAGCTTGTCAATTTCTTCCTGCGAAAGCATCGCCATATCATTTGCTTCAGCCATGTTTTTCCTCCGATATAATTGCTGTCGTAAGTGGTGAGTATATTTATATCATCAAACAATATTCATGTCATTAACAATAACAATTGCTCTTAAATATTTTCCAAAATTTACAAAACAGAAACGACTGAATAACTTTTTTTGTTAACTATTCTGAATTGCATGTATTATAATTTTATGAAGTAACAGACTGCCCTGCAAAAAAAATTTACTATAGTCTTTTACATATGACATTTTAAGAGGTTGTTATTTATGAACAAAGTAATCATTGACTGCGATCCGGGTATCGATGACTCTTTAGCTATTATGCTGGCTCTTAACAGTCCGGAGATAGATGTCATCGGAATAACCATCGTAGCCGGCAACTCTCCGGTGGAACTTGGTTTTAAAAATGCAAAACGTATACTTAAATTCCTCGGAAGGCTCGATGTACCGGTATATGCAGGTGCTTCAGCGCCCAGAAAAAGAGAGTACGTAAATGCCCTTGATACTCACGGAAGTGACGGTCTTGGTGAGAGCTTTTTGCCAGAGGTGGAAGGTCAGAAGATTCCTGAAAAATCAGCAGTAAAGTTTATGGAGGAGTCTTTACTTCAAAGCGATGTGTCTGTTATAGCACTAGGTCCTTTATCTAATCTGGCAGAGCTTATTGATAAGGCCCCTTCCGCTTTTCTTTCCATCAAAAGACTGGTTTCCATGGGCGGCAATTTCAGAAGTCACGGAAACTGCTCTCCCGTTGCAGAATACAACTATTGGGAGGATCCCGACAGTGCAAAGCTCGTCTTCGACACGCTCTATGAGAACCATAAGAAGATTGAGATGGTTGGCCTTGATGTAACAAGAGAAATTGTTCTTACCCCTGAGATTTTGGCTGAAATGAAAAGAGCCAATCCCATTACAGGTGATTTCATCGAAAAAATCACCAGCTTCTACTTTAAATTTCACTGGGAATGGGAGCACATAAGAGGCTGCGTCATAAATGATCCTCTTGCTGTTGCACAGTTCCTAAACCCTGATATCCTGTCAGGATTTGAAGCCTTTACAGAAGTGGAAACAGGTGGCATAAGCCTTGGTCAGACAGTAGTTGATTCCATGAGTTTTTACAGGAAAGAAAGTAATGCACTCATCTACACGAAAGTAGACAAAGCCGTGTTCTGGGAAATGTTTTTGACAAGAGTACTTAATATAGAACCTGAATATTGCAAGGCAAAATTCAGTAATTTGATTCTGAGGTGACATTAGGAATCTCAAGTGACGAAAAACAGGAGAATTAAAAATCGTGAAAAACAATGCAAAAAAAATCACTTTAGTCGCTTTTGCGGTTGCCATTAATATTATTGGGAGCAAGATTGCTTTGCTTTTTAATCTTCCGATATTTCTAGACAGTATCGGAACCATGCTCGCCGGAATGGCTTTAGGTCCTATAGCCGGCGGCCTTACAGCACTTGTTGGAGGCTTAATAAACGGCGTGCTGGGAGATATCTACGCAATATACTTTTCCTTCAGTGGTGTGCTTATGGGCATAATTGCCGGTCTTCTTTTCTACAATAAGAGAATAATGATTTCTTCCATTCTTTGGAAATGTCTTATTGTTACAGTTCCTGCTTCTGCCCTTTCAGCATGTATAGAGACCTTCCTCTTTGGAGGAATAACCTCTGCAGCATTCACAACATTTCTTGTTCAGGCTCTCTCGCAGACAGCATTAAAGCTTTTGGGAAGTGCCTTCTTAACACAGGCTGTTACAGACTATGTTGATAAGGTGATTGCAATTATACTTGTTTATCAGTGCATGCAGCGTCTTCCCTATGAGCTTACTCACTTTGATGACATTGAAAATAACGCAGATACTCCTAAATTTTAATAAAACTGCAATATTGAATGAGCCTTTATGGAACTAATTACACAAGCCTCATCCCCATGACAAATGCAAAGGGATAAGCAAACAGCCTCTCCTTCCCATCCTCGAATACTACAGAGAACTTGGAGGGGATATTATCATCATCATAGACTACATCAGTTATAGTGCCATTTCCGTATTTGGGCTGCGCAATCTTTTGCCCAATCACCAGATTTGACGGGTACTCTGATGTAGTACTCTGATTCCTTTTATTTGATTCAAGACTCTTCTTAATGGAAGCCCTGGCTTTTTTGACATTCTCTTTTATACTCTGCTCTTCATTTCTTGAGATGCTGGTGATTTCCTTTACAAATGTGGATTCTTCGTCATTGTAAAGGAATATATTAAGCTTGTTTCTGGCTCTCGTCATTCCCACATAGAAAATTCTGCGTTCTTCTTCAAAATCCCGTTTTTCCTTAAGTGTCGCCCTGTTGTAATTCTTGATTACTTCATCCGGAAATACTCCGTCACAGACATCCATCAGATAGACTTCATCATACTCTAATCCTTTACTGGAATGGATGGTCGACAGAATAAACTGAGCCTTGTAATCCGGAACCTTATTGCTTATCAAATCCTTTAGAGTTTCAAGCCGCCTTAAAAATCCATCGATGGACTCCTCTCTCATTGCCAGCATCTTCAGGATGAACATCTTGTTGGTATCGAGATGATTATCCTCCATATATTCGCCGTATCCCATGTACTGCTCTATTCTGTTAATCGCCTTTATCGGTGCTTCGTGCCTCATATTTGCAAAGTGGGTTCTTATTGATCTGCATTTACCCTTTACCCTTGCATTTATCATATCCGTCTCTTCAAGAGCATCCAGTATCGGAATATCACTTGATGCAGAAATCCTGCAGAGCCTCTCAGCCTGTGGCTTTTTTAGATAGGTCTGGAATTTAAAATATATTTTCAGAAAAATATCGCTGTCATAGGGATCAATGGAAAACTGCAGCATATTGATGACATCCGTCACTACTCTGTGAGTAAAAAATGCCATATCAGCGCTCTTTATCCTATATGGAATATTCTCCCTCTCAAGAATATCCACAAGGGGAAGAATACTCTCATTATCTCTGTAGAGAACCGCCGTCTGACTTGTCACATCAGCTGCCACCTTAAGCAGATAATTGTACTGATTTCTCCTGCTGTTGAGATGGATATATCCAATATCAGAGGCCTTTCCCCTGTTGGCCTTCATATGCTTATCATGCCTCATGCTGTTGTGAAGTATAAACCGGTCTGCTGCCTCTACAATATTGGCATTGGATCTGTAATTCCTATCCATTATAAGGACTCTGGCTCCGGGATGATCCTTTTCAAAATTGAGGAGTGCCTCAGGGTAAGCTGCTCTAAAACCATAAATACTCTGATCCTCATCTCCTACCATGAAAAGATTGCCCTCCGTCCCTGACAGAAGACTTATTATCATATGCTGTATTTTCGATGTGTCCTGGGCTTCATCCACACAGATGTAACGATATTTATTCTTGTAAAAAGAAAGAAGATCCGGGGATGATTTAAGCATTCTGTATGCATAGATCATCTGGTCGTCATAGTCCATCATCTCTCTCTTTTTAAGCTCATTATTATAGGCTTCATATATATCCAGAATGGCCGTATCTTCCTCTTTCTCAAGCTCCATGATTTCTTTCTTCGTCAGCATCATGTTCTTGCAGTAGGTGATAAGCGTCCTCACGCTTTTTATATCACTCTCCGTGGGATATTCTTCATAGATACGGACATAGTTTTCGGTAAGAATCTTACTTATCACCTTTTCATCAGTGACCAGCTGATAAGCATTCTTACCGATAAGACGTCCATAATGGGCAATTATCTTTGCACATATTCCATTGATAGTGCGAAATTCAAGAAATGATGATATGTCACTTCCAAATATTTTTTCAAACCTGGCAGCCATATCCCTGGTAGCCGCCACCGTGTAGGTCAGGGTCAGAATATTCTCCGGTGCTATATCTTTACAAAAAAGCATATAGCCAAGTCTGTTAACCAAAACCGTAGTCTTTCCGCTCCCCGGAACAGCAAGAAGAAGTACCGGCCCCTTCACCGTCCTTACTGCATCCAGCTGCTGCTCGCTAAGTCCTATGGCATATTTTTCAAAAAATTCATTTTCCGTCATGAGAACAGTTACGCAATCTCCTTTTATTCAGCCTTTCTGAAGGCTTTACCAGCAACATTCGGAAAGGAACTTCACTAAAGTAAGATATATCATAACATTAATAAGGGGCAAATCTGAAAGTATTTTAAGAACTAGGCATATAGCAAGGCGTTATTTGAGCTTCCTGACCTTGCCGCAGGTTATGCCGTTCTCATTGAATGCATCAACTCTTACATATACATCCTGTCCGGAAATGAGTGCGCCAATGATGCGCTCAGCCTTGTCAGCGCCTTTCGCAGGGTAAAACATGCAGCTGTGATAGAGCTTATCAGCAGCATGACCCCAGCAGATATTGTAGCCTTCTGCACCCTGAGCCTGCATGGATACACGCATATCAAGGTCATCGAGTCTCGACGCTTCAAAACTCACTTCCTGGGGCTTTTCTCCATTGCCCTTACCAAATACGCGAAGCCCTGATATGGCAGCATTTTGATCAAAGGGTGTCTCACAAACAGTCAGCTTGATGTAGCGAAGCTTTTGACCTTCACCATCATTCAAAACTATAAAGTCATGAGGAAGGTTTGTATCCGCATCGGACTTATCCATCAAAACAGCAAAGGTCTCACCGTCCAATGAGCCTTCCAAAGTCCATCTGGTGTGATGAGTTCTGTCGTCGATCAGCCTTACGCCCATACCCTGTCCTGTTATCTCTTTTTCCGGCTGTGCATCAACGCGGTCATCTGCAAAGTTTATCTGAATTGCACGTACGTCCTTCACCTCTTCAAGATCCATCATAAGCCATTCACCGGCGTCCTTCCCGGCAGCTCTCCACCAGGTTCTGTCATCTTCCTCTGAAGCTCTTGAAGGAGCATTGTCCGGTGCGGTTGATATGCTGTCCCATACTGCTACTTTCGTATCTCCTTCGCCGGCGCCGCTTCCCTCGCCTACGCAGTAAGAAGATGCTGTCATCTTAGCGCCGCGGCTAAGAAGATACCATTCAGGCTCCTGCCAGGGATCCAGTTTGCCCCCATCCACGTACTGCGGCCAGTCGCCGTAGCCCATATTGCAGAAGAGCTCGCCGTCCTTGTCGAAACCTGCGCGCCATATGCCGCACCTTCTCTCCATACTGTCATTAAGACTTATGCGGCTTGTCGAGGTGTGCCATAAGTTACCATTTGCATCCTCCATGGTTGATCCGTGTCCGGCACCCGGCATAAAGCCTCCCGGCTGATAAGAATAGGGATTATTCTCAGCAAGCTCGAATGGTCCCAGGGGTGAATCAGACACATATACACCGTCACAGTAAACATTGTACTGAGCGCCCGTTGCTGCATATTGGAGATAGTATTTTCCATTATGCTTGTTCATGTAAGCACCTTCAATAAAAGGATTATTGCTGAGCATGCTCTTGAAAAACGCCTTATCCGTATCCGAAGCATTGGCCAGCATCTCTTGACCCATGTTTTTAATAAAGCCCTCAAAAAGTCTGTCCAGCTCCTCGCCCTCGATCAGAGGCTTACTGTGATCCTCTCCCACTCTCTCATAGCCAAGCTCCCTGGGTCTTCCGTGGACAAGTTCCACCCTGTCAGTAAGCGGCTTCATCGTCTCGGGATCCAGCTCTACGCCCCATATGGGAGTCATATTTGAGCAGCCCCAGTATAGATAAACCTTCCCATCATCATCCCAGAAAAGATCGGGATCCCAGAAATCAAAAGTACCCGGGATTTCTTCATAGGGTCCGTTCTCTATGTCCTTGGTGCGGTAGAAATTACAGATCTCGCCCCTCTTAGATGCACAAAAATATACGTAGTCTCCAATCACTCTGACATCTGGTGCATAATCATCAAGCGGCAGATTATCAGGAAGTTTCACACTCTTCCAATTCGCAAGATCCTCAGACACCCACACCGAGAGATTCATTGAAGCAAAAATATAATATTTCCCTTTCCAATATAAAAATGTGGGGTCAGCTGCCTCCCTCGAGATATGGAGTTCTCCGCCTCTAAGACTGTCCTTGATAAACTGATAGTGATAATCGATGTTTATCGGGTTACAAAAATACTTTTTCATTGCTATACTCCTTCCAAACTCTACTCAAATACCCTATAATAAGGTTCGCTCTTTATGCACCTCTTCCATTCATCATCCCCAAATTGACCTTGTTTCATGAACGTGGTCCAGGCATCCATCATCTCATCAGATAGCTCATAGTCATGCTTATCCATTGGTCTCCAGCATCTGCCAAGTGTTCCGAACATATACCACAGCTCCGCTGAGTGGAAGGCTCCATGATCATCCCCCGGAAGCTTCCTGTTAAAAAAGTACACATAGGCAGGCTGATTTCCCGTCTCCTCAAGTTTTAAGCTATAAGCTACACTTCCTTTATGAAGCGGCTGCTTTTTGGCTATACCGCTCTTATCTTCATCCTGAAGTATATCATCTGCATTTGATCCGATCAGGCATGGCACGTCGGGCATTTTACCCTCATCCATAAGTTTATAGTAGCCATCTTTTAGTACATATCCATCAATTGTCGGAATAAGGAATAAACCGTCAAAAGAGGCTATTCCCTTGCCAATAAATGCTCCCATCTTTCTGATTATTGTCTTTGCATCAAGGCTTCTCATTTCCTCAAGACCGGCTGCGCCAAGTACCTCCGGCAGCATTCTTCCTATTTTTTCCTGTTCCCCCAGGGTTATATCCCTGTGAAGCCCATATTTATAGGAGCCGCCGCTCTGCATTATGGCTTTCGAATAAAGGCCATTTGTAAGCTCACTGGACAGAAGTGTCTGCACGCTCATCGCTCCCGCACTCTGTCCAAAAATAGTAATGTTATCAGCATCACCTCCAAAAGCTGCAATATTATCATGAACCCATCTAAGTGCTGCTATCTGGTCAAGTATCCCGTAATTGCCGGATATCTTTTTCTCATTCTCCTCTGTCAGCCAGGGATGTGCCCAAAATCCAAATACATTGCACCTGTATTCAACACTTACAAGCACCACGCCTCTTTTGCAGTAGGCCTCACCGTCAAACTCCATCTCACTGGCATAGCCGCCCATAAACGCCCCGCCATGAATCCAGAAGGCAACAGGATAGCGCTTATTTTCTGCAGAACCGGGCAAATCCCGCTCGTCTTTTGCTGTCAATGGCGTCCATATATTCAGGTACAGACAGTCCTCGGACATGGTACAGTTGTACTCATTGTTACTGTAGAATTCCTTCGTGTAAAGATCATCTTCGATAATCTCCTGCATGCATCTGTTCCCAAAAGCCGTAGCCTTCCTTACACCGCTATAGTGCTCAGGTTCCACAGGTGCCTTCCATCTGAGATCTCCCACAGGTGGTTTCGCATAAGGTACTCCCAGGAAGCAGGAATACCCCTCCTTATCAAGCCCTTGTATCTTTCCGTATTTTGTATCTATTATCATGATCACTGCTCCTCAATTAATCTTAATCCTCTACTGTCGGCACATCAAGCCATTATGACTCTTCTTCATATACAAGCCATGCCCGAGCCGTAGCCCGGGCATAAAGTATAGTCCCAAATCCTATTATCCCTTCACAGCGCCCATTGTAAGACCTTTTGCAAAGTATTTCTGGAAGAAGGGATATATTATCAGCACAGGAAGTATTCCAACCAGTGCAATAGCCATCCTCACTGTAGTTGTTGGAAGATCTCCTACGTTAACACCGCCTGTCGCATTGGATGCAAGAAACTGGATATTCTCATTTATGTTGTTGAGAATGTTCTGTACCGTATAGAGTTTTGCTCCCTTGGAATCAAGATAGTACAATCCGTTCTGCCAGTCATTCCAGTATGCAAGTCCCGTCATAAGTCCGCTGGTGGCAAGTATCGGAACAGACAGTGGAAGGGCTATATGGAAAAAGTTGTAAAACTCACCTGCCCCATCTATCCTCGAAGCCTCATAGAGTTCTTCGGGAATGCTGTTTTCAAAATAGTTTCTCACCAGCATTACCATGAAACCGCTCAGCATGAGGTTTGGCACTATAAGTCCTCCTATGCTGTTTTTCAGATGAAAAATTCTCACGTACATGATATAGGTGGGAACGAGGCCTCCGTTAAACAGCATGGTGAATACTACAAGGAAATTCAAAATCTTTCTTCCCGGAAGCTTCCTCTGAGAGAGCATATAGGCCAGCATTGCTGTCATTACAACGCTTGCACCGGTTCCAATTGCTGTGACAATAATCGTCATCAGATATGCTCTTCCTATCATCGCCCACTGCTGTCCAATATACCCGAAGGCTGCCATAGACAGCTTTGCTGGCAGGTATGAAAAGCCGTCATTCATGGCAACTTCCTCATCAGTAAATGAAGCAATCACCAACAGTATGAACGGCAGTATTGCCAGAAGTGAGCTGATTGTCAATATGATATTCGCTGCTAAAGACCAGCGTTTTTGTGTCTTTGTTTTCATATATCCTGTATAGCCCCTTTCTTAGAATACCGAACTGTTTTCATCAAGCCTGCTTACAATCTTGTTGGCAACGACGATGAATATAAAGCCTACAACTGATTGAATAAATGATGCCGCAGATGACATACCCACGTTGTTGAGCTTAAGCAGCGCCCTGTACACATAGGTGTCAATAGTCTGTGTCGCAGGCATAAGCGCACTCTGCATCATGGGAACCTGATAGAACAAACCAAAGTCGGATCTGAAAATCTGCCCCATATTTAATATCAGGAGCATGAGAATAGTCGGCTTTAAGAGTGGTATCGTTATCAGGCGGATTTGCTGCCACTTCGAGGCTCCGTCCAATGAGGCGGCTTCGTAGTATGCGGGATCTATTCCCAGCAGGCTCGACAGATACAGGATCATTCCGAAGCCTATGCCTCTCCACTGATTCACAAAGGTCAGGATAAACGGCCAGTATTTTGGCTCCTGATAAAACTGAGGTATGCTTCCTGTAATTCTCCCGATCATTTTTGATATAAGGCCTGATGTGGGCGATAAGTAAGCATATACAAGGTATGCAATTACAACCATCGACATCAGATAAGGGAGAAGTATCACTGTCTGATAGAATTTCTTTGCCGCAGCATTTTTTACCTCATTTAAGAGAATAGCCGCTCCAACCCCAAGTACCATCCCAAGGAAAATCCATAGGATATTGTAAAGCAGGGTATTTCTGATCATAACGAATGCGTCATTGCTCTTAAACAAAAACTCAAAATTCTTTACCCCATTCCAGGGACTCTCCCACATGCCCTTAGCGTAGTTAAAGTCCTTGAAAGCTATCTGCAGACCCGCCAAGGGCATATAGTTATTTATAAAAAGATAAGTCAATCCGGGAAGTCCCATAAGATAAAACGGAAGCCAGTGCAGAAGCTGTTTCCCGAGAGATTTTTTATTACCTTTCATGCTCATGCTCCTTCAAAACTCCTGCTCTTAATTACCTGCAAGGTAAGCATCAAGCTGTTCCTGATTGGCTGCTATTACCTCATCAATTCCTGCTGTCTGAAGATCACCGACAAGCTTCTCGATAGCTGCATCCACGTCCTCGACCTGTCCTGCATTTAACAGAGGAAGCTGTTCTGCAAGTACTGCAGATATTCCGGCTGTCTGTGTACTGTAAGCCTCTGCGTCAAATGCATATCCAAAAGCCTTGGAAACAACTGCAGAATCATTGAATGCTTCAAGATCATTCACATACTCATCTGTAAGAGGAGCCACAATATGTCTTGTTGTGGGATTGCCAAAGTGCATAAAGGATGTGTAATATCCGCTGTGATCTGCATTGGCTGTGCCGTCATATGTGATAACATTATCGGTTCCATCAACTGCAACATAATCTGTACCCTCAATACCGTAATTAAAGAGGTTGGCAACATCTGCATCAGAGTAGATAAGGTTGATAAGATCCATACATTTGTCAGGTCTCTCTGATGTTGCAGCAATGCCGAGCATCATCTCCTGGGCAAAGGATGTCTGGATAATAGGATTACTCATAGATACTATTCCTGTCTCAAAGTCAGGGTTTGTCCATACAGCTATCTGATCAGGTGTATATGCAGTAGATGTTCCAAACACTTTCTGATTGGCAAAATGCTGCTGAACAGAAGTTGTATCTGTCATCTGATCCTCCGGAAGATATCCGTTGTCAAACCATGTCTTTACGGTCTCGCAGTAATGCTTAAATTCATCTGTTGCAAATACATTCTCTACTGTAGTGTCATTGGAAGGATCCATAACTACGCCATAGTCTCCCGAAGCACCGTAAACATCTACGGAATTCATAAATTTGAAATTGAGCTGTGCGGAATTAGAGAAACTTGTAAGATACATGCCATTCTCTTTCAAAGTCTCTCCCACAGCTGTTAGATCGTCGATTGTCATTCCGTCATGCATATCGAGTCCGAGTTTATCGGCAACAGTCTTGTTATATACGAAGCCACCTGCCACTGCCGGATAAGGGTAGCCTGAAACCGCATAGGTTTTGCCGTTTATTTTCTGAGCTGCCTCAACATTTGAACATACCTCTGTGATAGCGCTTCCTCTCTCTGCGATAAGATCATCAAGCTCAAGAAGCACTCCATCCTTCACTGCTGAACTCATGGCATATACAAGTCCTACAGTCACAATATCCATCTTCTCGCCACCGGCGATACCCATTGAAGTAGTTGTTCCCATATCCCCAATAAAAAGAGGCTGAAGGTCAACCGTCGCATTTATCTTCTCAAGAGTAATCTCATTTATAGCAGCCTCAACTGCCTCCAGATCATTGTTGGATTCATTAAGTCCTATGAACTGAACCGCGATCTCATAAGGCTCTTCGCTCATGTCTATGGCTGCCTCTGATGTGCCTTCTTCGCTCCCTGCTGCGTCCTCCGATGTCTCCGCTGATGCTGCCTCTTCCTCACCTGTTGCAGTATTTGAAGATCCTCCGCAACCGGCAAGAGTCATTGTTGCAACAGCCCCGGCTGTAAGAATACTGACAAGTTTCTTCTTCATATTTTTGTTACCTCCCTTTATTAATGCTGTAATGTTTGTTACTGCTCAAATGATAACAGGCAAGGTTTTTTCAAAATAGAAAAATCCTTACCTGTTATATGTTCAAAAATGACTTTTTGCATTTTCATTCCTATAGCCTTTTGGTCCCACTCCAACAGATTTCTTGAAGATTTTGGTAAAATACGAATAGTTTGGGTACCCCACAAGTTCCGCCACTTTGGTGACCGGATAGTCAGTGGATAAAAGTATCTCCTTCGCAAGCTTTATTCTTTCATTCGTGATGTACTCAAGAATCGAAACCCCCGTTTCTTTCTTGAAAGTCCTCATGAGATAACTGGCATTCAGATGTACAGTCATAGCTATATCATCCACGCAGATATCGTCCTGAATATGCTCTAATATGAACCGCTTGGCATCATGTACAGACTGGTTATGATTCTCCTGTGACTCCTGCACTGCAACACGTATGACTATATCCCCAGGGATTTCCTCCTTTTCTCTCTCACTTTGGAGCCTCTCCACGAGCTTAGTCAGTATCTCATCAAGTTCACTGTAGTCTATTGGTTTCAATATATAGTCGACACTTCCGAGCAGCATCGCTTTTCTCATGTAGTCGTATTCCGGGTGGCAGGTCACATATATGCACTCTGTTGCAGGGTAGTGAAGCTTCACCCATTCGAACAGTTCAAGCCCCGAGCCCTGCGGCATCTCCACATCAGAGAGCATAAAATCAATATGTTCCCTCTCAAATATCTTCTTGGCTATCGCCATCGAACCTGCTACATATACATTCTCCACGTTGTATTTGTCCCACATGATCCTTTTTTTCATGGAATTTAATACAACCGCTTCATCATCCACAATCAGCGCATTAAGCTTCCTATTCATCATCTTCCTCATCCTCTGCCAGCTTGAGCGGCAGTATTATCTCTATTCTTGTTCCATGAGGCTCATCCCTCATTATTTCCAGTCTGGTCTCTACGCCGTAGAGGATCTTGAGCCTCTCTATGGCGTTCTGTATTCCCACGCCAAGCTGAGAATCCCTGACCCCCGTTTCCTGAAATCTGTGAATTACTGCAAGTGTCTCTTCATTGATGCCTTTGCCCGTATCGAGCATAAGTACCTGCACTTTATTCGGGTTCTTATCATATCTCCTGGCTATTATTATAATCTGAATCTCCTCTCCTATCCTGATGGAGTGCTTTATGGTATTCTCTGCAAAATTCTGGATAAGAAGTGGCGGAATCAGGCAATTTGCCACCTCATCTTCCCACTCTATGATCGTGGAAAAAGTATCGGGATATCTGACTTTTTGGATAGCGAAATAGTTTTGAATATGTTTCATCTCCTCCTTGAGAAGCACCTCATCCCTGCTGGCATTGACTATGTATGCAAAATATCTTGAAAGATTTATCAGCATCTTCTGTATAAGGGGATATTCGTCCTGCTCATAGCTGTACAGGATATTTAGAGTGTTCATGATAAAATGTGGCTGAATCTGCTGGCTTAAAAATTTCAGGCGAACATTCTGCTCCTTGAGACGCTCCTCATAAACTCCCTGCTGGAGACGCTGCACATCATCCATCATCTTGTTAAACTCATGGTTTAGCTTCTCGAATTCTCCTATTGCACCGCTTTCCTTAATTCTGTAGTCCACATTTCCCGAGCCTATCTCATCCATCGCCAGGTTAAGATCTGTGATAGGTCTTACCATCCACTTATTAAGAACATAGATAACGGCCGGGACCATCAGTATAGACAGGACAGTCAGAATAACCAATATCCATATGAGTGACGGCACCCCGCTAAGAACTGAATTTAGAGGAATCAGCTGAGCAATCTCATAATCGGCAACAGCAGATTCAACCCGTGCAACCTCATAGAGAAATCCTTTGGAATTACTCCAGCTGTTTTCCGAAGGGACCTTATCCGAGAAGTTATCCGCAAGCCTGTCAGTCGGCCCTATTACCGTTCCTTCTTTGTCACAAAAAACGCTGATATTCGCCATATCGGTATCATAAAAAGAGAACTCTTTTGCGCAGTTATCAATGTCGAACCACGCACCATAATAAGCATTTCTGAATTGTCTTACATATACCAGAAGCTTCATTTCGCCTGTATCCACAAATTTCCAGGCTCCCTGCGCCTCATCGCTTTTTTCTGTATCCCTGACATACTCTTGCAAGACGACCATGCTGTTTCCTGTTGTATCATTATTGCTTACCAGAAACATATCAATATCCGGATAATCTATATATACTCCTGATACCAGGCCATTATCCGTTCTGATGTCATCCATTTTGAGCCGGACACTGACAACACTTTCCATCATCTTGTAATAATTTTCTCTTGCAATATCAGCATCATTCAGATATGAAAAATCGTAGTTCTCGGAGGCCTCCTTGGCAATGCGCTTTGTGACCTGCAATATGGAATTGTCCAGTTCAGACACATACACCTTTATGGCAGACTCAGCATTATTTTTCTGCTGGGTATACAATCCGTTCATAACAGTAACTACAAGAAAGATTGTGATCATGCATATGACAACTACAAATCCCGACACAAAAAACAAGGCTCTCACGGTGTACATCGAAAGAGCCTTGCGAAAACTTCCCATATTTGATATAGCTTGTCCTCGTTTTACTTTCACATTAAACTCCTTGGAACGATAATACCCATTCCAATTTATTAATCTCTCCGGTTTTGCTCTTTTTCCCGGGGAACAGAATATTCACTCTCTTCAACGTCTCTATATATGGTCTCCCGCTAAAGGTATAAAATGCTCAGGATGACTCTGAAAATATTCACTGACTTCTGCCGAATGTCTCTGTAAGTAATCAAATAAGTTTAGTGTCTGCCATTCACCTGGCAATTACTTCCTCAAGCTCTGCCACTGCTTTTTTAAGTCCCTCAGGATCTATCGGCAAAAATCCCATATGGGACAGTTCTCTGAAGGTATTGCATGAAGTCTCAGGGTCATGCAGCATCCCCGCAAGGGGCGGAACATACTTTTTGAGAATGTTCTCGGCATCTGCATTACCTGCAAGTCTTGAAAGTCTGCAATCCCATCCAAAGGGCTTCCTGTAATCTCTGTCAGGTGTGTAGGTAATATCATACACTCCGCTTTCAAGCTCCTTTACCGATTCCGATGAATTCCCCGGAAGATGGAGAGTTGCATGGGTTCCGAAGGGGATCTCCACATGGAGGCTGATATCTCCATCATCACGAATCTTCCACTCGCATACAATCTTTCCTCTGACACTGTTGTAGGAAGCCTTGAGGAACTTTAGTCTCACGTCCGGATGCGGATCTATAATTATCTCTCTGTATCCTGCGGTTTTAGGTCTTATTCCCGCTGCATAAGCGTACATGAATTCCTCGACAGAACCGTAGGAATAATGATTTAGCGAGTTCATGCCTGTAGGAGATATTGTGCCGTCCTCAAGGACAGAGTTCCATCTCTCCCAGATGGTAGTTGCTCCAAGATTCACCTCGTAGAGCCATCCCGGGAAGCTCTCGTTAAAGAGAAAATCATAGGCAATGTCTGACATATCATTCTCACCAAGAACGGTGCACATCATGGTAGCTCCGACAAAGCCTCCCTTGATCTTGTACATATCCTTTTTAAATCTGGCTTTAAGCTGCGATATGAGCTTCTCCCTGTCTTTGCAGATGCCAAACTTAAGTGCCACAAGAATCCCCGTCTGTGAATCCATTGCAAGACGTCCGTTGGGGGTGAAATACTCATTTAAAATTGCCTCACGGATTTTTTCGGCATGGGCTCTGTATTTCATCTCATCCTGCTCATACCCCAGTATTTTCGCCGCATCAGCCACTATGACCGCAGATCTGTAATCATACACAGTACTTAGATATGCATCCTCTGTGCTGCCCTTGAAGCTGGTTTCAGTAGCCCCGTCCAGTGCAAGCCAGTCACCGAATGTGAAGGAGAAATCATTGATGTATTTTCTTTCACCCCTCTTTGCATCCTCTCTGTCTATATAATCAACCCAGTCCTTCATCATCGGATAGGCTGATCTCAAGAATTCCTTATCCCCATAGGCATTGTAGAGATTCCAGGGTTCAATTGTACCCACATCTCCCCATATAGGACCTGCATCCTTCTTATGGCATATATTAGGCACATAATTGGGGATTGCACCGTCTATAAGCTCTTGTTCATCCCTCAGGTCTTTGTTGAACTTTCTGAAAAAAGCAAGGGTATCAGTGTGGTAGGTTGCGGTTGAAGAGAATACCTGCGCATCGCCTGTCCAGCCCAGCCTCTCATTTCTCTGGGGACAGTCGGTCGGCATGTCTATAAAATTAGAATACAGGCCCCACAAAGTGTTCTCATAGAGTCTGTTTATCTTTGCATTTCCTGTCTCAATAAAACCGGTTCTTTCTACGTCAGAGCACAATACTTTTCCGGTAAAATCATTGGTGCTAATCTCTCCCGGCCACCCTGAGACTTTCATATATCTGAATCCGAAGAAGGTGAAATGTGTTCTTACCGTCTCCTTCTCTCCCCCGGAGACATAAACGTATTCAGATTTTGCCTCTCTGTAATTATCATTGTAGAAATTGCCCTTCTGGAGGATTTCACCGAAGTTAAGTACAATTCTTGTGCCCTTGGGGAAATCGGCCTTAAATTCGACGAATCCTGCGAAATTTTGGCCAAAATCTACCACCCTCTCCCCGGCGGGTGTGGCAATAACTTCTTTTGCATTTATCTCTTCTCTGACAACTACGGGGATGGAGAGTCTGTCCCTGAGGTTCTTTTTTACAAGGTTAGCGGTGCCCTTGTCATCCTGAGGTTCTGAAATTACCGACACACTCTTCCATTCGTTTTCTTTTCCATCCCATAGTGTTCTGTTTAATACTTCACCGTCATATATACCTGTATCCTCAAAATCAGAGCCTCTGTATTCCCAGGAACCGTCAGTTTTTATCAGTTCACTTCCGGCTTCATACTCAATGTGAAGTTCAGCGATGGCTGCCATCTGATTCCCGAAGTTTTCTTTTGTACCTTCAAGGCCGAAGGTTCCCATATACCATCCCTTTGCCAGATATATCTCCAAGGCGTTCTCTCTGCCGCCCTGCAGGTAGTTTTCTACAGGAAAAGTAATGATCTGAATCCCTTTTTCATAATTGGTCACATAAGGAGTAAGATACTCATCCCCCACCTTCTCACCATTTAGGTATGCCTCAAACAGGCCTACACCGCAGATATAGAGTCTGGCACGTTTTACATTCTTCTCCGGGGTGAAGGTCTTGCGAAGTATGGGATGAAGGTCACCCTTCCCTGCTGTTATCCAGTCCGCAGCCCATTCATCTTCCATTTTACCTGTCTCAAAAAAGGACATTCCTGTCGCCTCATCTCCCATATCTCCCTTGACATAGGCGCGGAAGAAATAACGGCTTCTTGGCTTTAATTCGATATTTATAGCTGTCCCTATTGGGCTGGCATTATCTTCTGTGAAAATGATATCATCAAAATTCTCGTCCTGCGCTACCTCCAGCCTGCATATATCCGCCTTGTGAGATTTAGTATCCGTGATCTTAAAGGTCGCAGTAAGGTATTCTGTAAGGTATCCTATGGGCTCTTTTACCCCATTTATTTTCATTTCTTTAATCAGCATGTTCAGTCCTTTCCGGAATTAGTCCGATACATTTTGCGGTATCTGTCACCATGACAGGTACACGCACCTCTTATCATACTCTTATCACTTAATGATACATAAAAACCACTCCTGCTTTCCATAGGTGCTTTTCAGTAAAACCCGACATTTTTTAAGCTGGTTTATCTATCATAATGATGTAAGGGTCAAGAACTGACATGTTCATCTTTAATCAAATTGCGAAGAATATGTATGTTTCAGTGCACCAGATCTTCCTGCATCAGCTCATCCACACGACTGAACACTATCTCCATATCAGTCGTTCCGTTGGCACAGTAGGCAGCTCCGACAAATATATTTATGCCCTTCCTCTCTATCATTCTCCTTGCACATTCAACGTCATTATCAAAGTATGACTCCTCTGTCTCAAATCCAAAGCATACAAACTCATTACCGTTCATGCGGTAGACATTCTCAGATCCAAAGATTTCCATGAGGCACTTCGAAACCTCTATCAGAATCCTGTCTCCCACATCATAGCCCTGCTCCCTGTTTACATCCTCAAGTCCAATAATTCCCATTCTCATATATCCAAAGGTCTTGGACATATCAAGCGAATTTTCAAGAAACATTCTGTAAGCCATATGATTTTTTGCACCTGTAAGCGCATCCCTGTAATTATATGAAAACATTCTCTTCTGCTCTTCCCTCTGGAGGATCAGCTGAGAGAGGAAGTAGGATATCAGATTTATTATCTCTGAAATATCCGTAAGTTTATCTTCAGGAGCTCCGCTCACTCCGCAGATTCCCATAAATTTACCATTAATTTCAAGGGCACCCGTCACCAGGTTATCTATTTTATAATTTTTTAAAATATCATAAAAATATGGATCTGTTGATTTTAACTGCTCTATATCATTTACTATAAATTTTCTGCCATTATCCAGGTATCGCTTATAGAGTTTATCCAGGACCCCCTCATACGTTAAATGTATGAGTTCAACCGATTCAGGCTTTAATCCGTCCCTGCACCATTCATAGCTTCCACGGAATGTTCCGTTGATCTGACTCTCAAAGATGAATATCCTGTCAGCTTCAAGCTCAGTTCCCATAAAATTCAGCATAGCCTTTATGTTATGCTCAGGAGAATCTGAAGATACAGCATATTGCAGAGCGTGATTTATAAATCGTTCACGCATAATTTGAGCATGATCCTTGGTCCACCATTTCAGGAATTTGAAGTTCATATACACTACAAATATGACCATGCCCGCCCTGGTATATATTCCCTGAACATCTGTAAAAGTCTGATCAGTGAAATCCTTAATAAGGTCCAAAAGTCCACAGCCGAGTACAAAAATAATTATGAAATATATACTCCTGATCTCAATTGCCAGACCGTTGACCCTGCAATAATGAGCATTATCATTGGCTATGATAAGCATTATCAGCATCACAAGAACTATGTACGGTATCAGGAAAAGAGAAAAGGAATATGCCATATCCATATTCAAAAGATATCTGGAACCTATGAGGGCTATCTCAAAGAATATCGACATCCAGAAGCTGATATGCTGATATATTTTACGCTTTCTTACTGTGAGTGAATTAAAGAAAGCTATCAGAGGATATCCCACCATAAACGGAAGAACTTTACTCATTCCGCGCCATGCATATATGGAGCCTGTAAGCACCTGCATGACATTTGTATCTATAAAAAGCCACGTTCCCGCTATTATGGATGTAAGACCAAGGGCTCTTATGTTGAATGGCAGCGTATCCTTGTCAGGAACTGATCTGTATACCAGCATCTGCAATCCGCCAAAAAGTATCATGAGTATACAATAGATGCAGGCACCCAGCATTCTCCTGAAGGTAAGCCGCATATAATCAGATGGCGGACAGATATACACATTCATGATTCTGCCTGTCTTTTGCCTGTCATAACAGCATGAATTTATGATTTTCACGGTCTTTGTAATATTGGACGTTCCAATTCCAACCTCATGAAATACTATACCTGTACTTCTGCCGGTAAGATTCTCTTTAGTTCTAAAGCTGTACACCAATTTATCATCTATAAAAACAGATAAATTAGAATTCTGAGATTCAAAGCATAGCGAATCCTTCTCAGAAAGACGAGCCGGAAGTCTCTTTTCAAGTATTACGGTTCCACCATGCTCACCTGCCATAACCTGCTCTATCCTTTTGACAGGCTCTGACCCGACCCTCCATTTTTCTGAAAAGCTAATAGGCACCTGCGTATATCTGGTGCTACGTATATCTGATCTGATTGGTATTACAATGAAAAAACATGCCAGAATAATACCAAATAGAATATTATATACTTTTCCTGCTATCCCTGACCTCTTTTTCATCATGCTTCCTTTTTATCATTCTTCTGCCAGATACTTCAGATATTTTCTGTAATTGCCAAGTAGTCTGTCAGTATTCTTATGAACAAATTCAGTATTTCCGTCTTTTGCTGCATTTTCGAGCTTTAACGCAAGCTCTGATAATTCGTCTGCACCTATGATTCTTGCTGAGTCTTTTAGGGAATGAACCTTAATTATGTAATTATCCCAGTCATTTGCCTTGTAGCATTTCTCTATTTCACTGGCATTTAGCTCAATAGTCTGATAGAACAGCTTCAAAACTGCATTCAGTGTTTTCTTTGAGCCTGCTATTTCAAGAGCCTTATAATAATCTATTCCCTCGATACTCTCGAAGATTTCTTCTGCATATTCTTCCTTTGGAGATACCTTTAAATCATCTCTGTTTATATATGATGTTTCATCCGCAATCCTCTCTATACTCTCATCTCCCACCTTTTCATAGGAGTTGTTTACCGGATAATAAATAGATTCTTTCTTAGCGATTTCCTGAAGCTCTACCTCATCAGATAAGCTTTCTTCTTCATCATTTTTATCATTTGAAAGCATCATGCTGAGATTATAGGGCACATCTCCCTTTTCAAGGAATGACAAACCAATTGCTCCGGCACCACAACTAATGGTCATTGCTGCGCAGACCTTCTGAAATACTATGTGCTCAAAATGGAACCTCTTACTGATTCTCTCTCTTATCATGTCCTTTTCTGCTTCCGTAAGATTAATGTGTTCCACAATAATGAGGTCTGTATCAGGATTCTCAAACCTGTTAAGAACATGGTCTATATACTTTGTATAGCACTCCTCTTTCTCTCCCATAAACAGGCGCCATACTGTCACCTTATCGTTGATGACACGAATTACGGGTTTGAAGGAAAAAGTACTCATGATTCCATGAAGGGTTTTACCGATAATCCCCCTCCTCATCATGAAGTAGGCATCAGTAGTGATAAAACTGCACCTTACCTTCTCTTTTACTTTCGTAAGTTCTTCAAGTATCTTATCAGTTGTTTTTCCCTGCATGGCACTTCTGTGTGCAATGAGTACCATAAGTCCAAGTGCACAGGAATTGAAGCCTGAATTGAATATTATTACATTCTCGTATGCCCTTGCTGCAGTCTTTGCATTCTCATATTCTTTGCTAAACGTAGGAGCCAGTGTCAGATAGATTATCTGGTGTGCCTTTTTCATCACACGGCCAAAGAAATTCTCAAATTCCTCAACTGTAGGCGGCGCTGAATTAAACTCAATACCCTCATGCATATAGTGAACAAGATCCTCTGTACTAACCTCTTCCTTGTCTCTATAAGATCTGTCCCCGGTGATAACACTAAACGGTAATATATCCAGATTTTTCCCATTTACCACTTTAGATGGCAGATCACACATCGTGCTTGTACAGATGGCGACAGAAAGCTTCTTGCTATAACCACTTGCAGTGTTCATCTGAGCCTTTTCGCCATCCTGCCCTTCCGTCATATTGATCTTTATTTCAGGCAAATGATTCAGCAACATGTTTTCAAGCTGCAGTCCCGTGACAGGTTTTACAAGATAATCATCAAAACCGCTGCGGCTGTAGAGTTCTCTGTTTTCACTGTCCGCATTGGCTGTAAGAACTATAACGGGTATATTATTGTTTAAGCCGCCCTCCTGATTTCTGATATTCTGCAGACATTCAATACCATCCATCTCCGGCATCAGATGATCCATAAAAATCAGATCATAGCGATAGCTGAGAGTCATAGACAGCGCCTGCTGTCCGCTTGTTGCAGTATGTATGGTCATATCCGTATCTGACAAAAGCTTTCTCTCCACCTCCAGATTCATCTCATTGTCATCAACAATAAGTATTGCTGCTTCAGAAGCTGTAAATGCCGGGATATATTTCTCTGTCTTTCTGATATTTCCAAATTTTACAAAGCTTACATCGCCTATGGCATCCTTTCTTGAAACCTGCTGCCAAAGGGCTATCATGAAGGTAGATCCCTGGGTATAAACGCTGTTAACTGTGATTCTTCCTCCCATCAGTTCTACCAGCTGCTTAACTATGGCAAGACCCAGACCTGTTCCCTCAATCTTGATATTTTTATCCTCATCCATTCTCTGGAAAGCATCAAAGAGATAAGGAATTGCATCCTGCTTTATACCCATACCTGTATCAGAGACTGAAAACAGCAGCATTATCTGTTCTTCTCTTATCTCTTCCTTCTCCACGGTAAGAGTGATTGAACCATGCTTGGTGTACTTTATGGCATTGTTCAAAAGATTTATGAGTATCTGTTTGATACGCATTTCATCGCCAAAAAGCTCTGCCGGTATTGAAGGATCAATTTCGATATTGAGCTCAAGCCCCTTTTCCTCAGCACGCTTCCATATCATGCCTACTATTTCGGAAAGCAAGATCTCAAGATTATAATTAACAGGGATAATATCCATTTTCCCCGCTTCGATCTTGGAAAAATCAAGGATATCATTTACAAGGGCAAGGAGCATTCTTCCGGCCCCCTGAATATTGGCAGCATCTTTAAGTATCTCCTCTGAAGCATCCTCCTGCCTTAAAATTATCTCGTTAAGACCAAGGATTGAATTGATGGGAGTCCTTATTTCATGGCTCATATTTGAGAAAAAGCGGTTCTGTGTCCGGTTCAGTTCCTCAACCTTTTTGGTCTCTTCCCTGGCTCTTTTGTTTTCCTCATTAAGAAGCCATTCCTCGAACCAGACCATAACACAACAGATAAGTCCTACAAGAATCAGGGAAATATACGAGTCTATGTAAAACATGCTTTCCTGATGCTGGTTTGCGATTTCTGGATAGAAATATCCGTTCACATAGAAAATGCCTGCTTCTATCGTAAGCACAACAAGCATAAGCGGTCTCCATCTACCGCTAAGAACCAGTCCCGTGTACAGATAGGCAAAAATTATCCAGTGAATTCCGCCGCCCTTTATTCCTCCACCGAAGAAGAACAATATCGGTAAAAATACCAGAACAATACCGATAACAATAAATCTTATGGCAGATTTTACCTTATTTGTCTTAACACCTACATAAGTCACCAGCGGGATGATAATCGCAACTATTGCAACCATGGTGGTTTCAACCGGATTTTCAGAAAAAGCAACATCCCCCGCCAGTCCACATAATACAAAGAATTCCGTGATAATGGTGAGCAGCACAAAGACACGCTCCCTGAAGCTGCGTCCCGGGTCTTTTACCGTATTTATCAGTTTGTCAAGGAAGTGTAGTTTCATTTTGCACCTCCTCTTTTCTGAAGAGTTCCGTCTTTAAGGACACGGTTCATTACACGTTCAAATGCACTAAGATTAATAGGCTTACTGATAAAGCCATCAAAACCTTCCTGAAGGAACATCTCCCTGGCACCGCTTATGGCATTGGCAGTCAGTGCTATCACACAGACATTCCTGCGATTATCCAAAGCAATTCTCCTAAGCTGTTTCATAGCTTCAATACCGTCCATCTCCGGCATCATATGATCCATAAATATTACGTCATAGAAGGATTGCGTGTATTTGATCAGTGCCTCGGCTCCGCTATGAGCAACATCGATATCCATGTTATATTCTTTAAAAAGCCCCGAAGCCACAACCAGGTTCATGGGTTCGTCATCAACAATAAGTGCACGAACTCCGTCGAGTACAGGCTTTGTCTCATCTGACAAAAGTGAAGGAACGTAGGTATCTCCGTTCAATACTCTAAGCATCTGAAAACCGCTTGCAGGCTTTGCAATCCGGATCACTCTGCTATTTCCGGGACGGGCAAAATCATACTTACTGGACACAGCAACTATCACTTCATCTGATGCAATACTTTCGAAATAATCCGGATCAATACTGTATTCTTCAATACCGATAAATATATGTGAGATCTTACCTTTTTCCATCAGTCTTTTCAGCTCAAGCATATTTGGTACTGCATACAAATTAATTCTTAATCCCACGGCAAAATTCATGCCCATAGACTTGTAAAATTCATTTACCTCCTGCCGCTTGTATTTATTGGGGATAAAATAAAAGGCAATGTTTATGAATTTCTTTTCCGTAATTGTCATACAAGGGGAGGGATCTATGATTTCCTGGGCTATACTTACTCGTACAGTTGTGCCCTTCCTCTTCTGACTCTCGATCGTAACAAAACCCTTCATAAGCCTGGTAAATCCAAATACCAGTGACAGACCAAGACCTATTCCGCTGGTGCTTCTGTTACGCCTCTTATTAACCTGATACCGTCCTCTGGTTATCCTTTCGATATCACTGTCAGTCATACCGATACCGGTATCCGATACCTCGATTAGCAGATTCATTCCATATGCTTTTTTTATGCCTGATATTTTCAGATAAACGCCACCCTCGCTTGTGAATTTGAAGGCATTATCAAGAAGATGATCTACGATCTTACGGATTTTAGCAGCATCTCCCCTTAGAAGAGAAGGCATATTGGGATCAAGATCAATGACGAATTCGAGACTTTCATCCTTTGAAAGTATATTGTAATTGGTAATGATGTCATTAAGAAGCGATGCCAGCTCATATCTATCCTCTTCAAGTCTGGCATCTCCACGCTGTATTTCACTGTAATCCTGAATATCTTCGATCTGAAGAGAAAGCCTTACACCTGCATCTCGTATCGCTATAACATCATTGTTTCTTACTTTCTTTAAGATAAGACTTGTCATACCGTTTATAACATTAACAGGGGTACGAAGCTCATGGGATATGTTTACAAGGAAATCCTCAAGTCCTATGCTTTCAGTTTCCTCATCGTCATTCTTACTCTGCAGTTCATCCTCTACCGTGCGCTCATTCTTAAGTACAGCCTTCAAAGCTCTGTAACAGCATATCTCAAGCAGCACCTGAAACGCTATACGAAGTAGATCATATCCACTAAGGTCCACTTCTTTGCTTCCGGCAATCCATAACAACTGCATGATTATGATTGCAAAAAACTCTATCAATAATGGGAAAAGATACTCTTCACGCTTGAGAAGCGTTGCCGTGACCATCATCAGAATTGAAAAAACAACGGCATCGAACAAGCTGTTTCCATGCCCACCATGATAAAACGCCAAAAACATCGAGTAAATCATGTAGATATTTTCTCTGATCTTTGGCTCAAGATAGCTTCTGACATGGATAGCCCAGCATATAACAATGCCAAGTATAATAAGGGGCGGCATCCAGAACTCCCATCCCTGCAGAATGCTCTCTAACAAAACACCCATACTGGCGGTGGAAATAATGATAATTACGACATTATGCTTATTGGCTATCTGATCATTTTTTTCGCCCACAACTATATCTCCACTCTACGGATTCTTAGCAGTCGTAAATTTAACTACAGTGCTCAGTACAAAAATCCTGCGGGATTTCTCCGCTTGTACCCACAAAAAGACACAGTACCCTCCTTATAATTACACTAAAATTACTGCATGAACGCAATTAAATATGAATAAATTTTGTATAAACTTCATTTTCAAAAATACCAATCGTTAATACTTCTGAATTGTTCATTTTGATGATAGTGATGAGTCAAAAGATTAATAACGGAGAATATATGAACCAGTATAGCTGGTCAGAATACTATATCGCGGATCTGGATGAATATTAACCCGGAGATTTTTTGGGTATTCGAAGTTTCAGTGATTATATAATAAGCAGGATCATGCCGCTATCTGCATGTCCTGCTTTTTTTGATATAGGAAATTTCTCCGAAATTCCTATATCATAAAAAGCGCTCCGCTATGGATGCGCACTCGCGCGATAGGAATATGTTGCCTTCAGCAACCGCGCTCGGCGCGAGAATGTCGAAAGCGACATTCTTCCTTGTCTTTTAGATTTTTCTGCTCTTTAATTCAGGATGGACTGCGTAGAATTCCTCCTTATCCTTGTACATGAGAATATCTGCATTTCTCATGGCAATACGAATATCGTCTCCTCCGCTTGAATAAAAATACCCTATAGACATGGTTATCTCTGAAGGATACGTCGTCTTATCTCTCAGTTTTGATATTTTGTCAAGGAACTCATCCTCTGACTTACCAGTGGTTATAATCGTAAACTCATCTCCGCCTGCTCTGTATATCTCATCATCTCCAAAGACTGATGAAATAATGGATGCGGCGGACCAAAGCATCTGATCTCCTGCCTCATGCCCATATTTATCATTGACATATTTTAGTCCATTAAGATCAACAAATACCACGCCGTATGGCCTGCATCTTAGCTCAAGCCTTGATACAAACTCATCAACCCTGATGTTCATGGCGTTTCTGTTCATAACACCTGTCAGCATGTCACTGTTGCTGAGTTCCTTCATTTTTTCCATAAGATTATTATTAGCCAGCTCCGCTGCCAGGAAAAATGAAGTATGCTCCAGCAGTTCCTTTATCTCTATAGTGCGGTCGGTATCGAAATTCACCACATACAGATAACCTATAGTTTTCCTGTTCTGCTGCAAAGGCACAAAGCAAATGCTCTGAACACCTGCTTCGATCATCGATTTTGCCCAGGCAGGATTCCTGTCCTCAAGAGACTTCATATCTGACTCATCTGCGATGATAAGACAATTACTCTTCTCTATTGTTTTATCCCAGGTTTTTACAACATCCGGAGGGATATCCTCAATGTCACGCCCACGTGTCTCTTCATCTCTGCTTCTTGCTATACCACCGATATATCTGACCCCATTTGTCGCTTCATCTATGCTGACAACCGAAACTCTTTCAGCCCCACACTTCTCAAAAATTTCCTTCACAACTTCATCAACAGCAGATTTAAAACTGTCAGCAGTACGAAATACAGCGCAGCTTTTTATCACAGAGCTTGCTGTGTCCATTGTTACGTTTCCAAGCCTGTCGGGATCTGCTTTCTCAGTAAGTTCATATGAAAATATACAGTAGCCTGTGTCATCCCTGTCTGATTCAAGTGGAATATAAACCTGATCCATCCACATATTGATGACCTTTGCTTCAATATATGTATGTATCTGTTTATGCTTTATAGCTGCAGTAAAAACAAAATGCTCAAACTTCCTGTCCTTTGGGAAAAGTTCAGTATAAAGTATCCCGTCATAATAGCTTGAAAAATCCTGCTTATACCTTTTGTTGGCTGCAACAATGCGTATTTCCCCTATTTCATCATCAGGAAGCTTTTCCACTGACATGATGCATGAAGTTGATACCAGCGAATCAATAATAGCTTTAAAATCCATACTTATCACCATAAAAAAGATTGAAATGCCCGCATGATTTCATACTACTATTTTATCTATAATTTCGTGAATTAATGATTAAATTATTATAAATTTTATTTTTATTCAAAAAAACCTCCGTGATAACTATTATCATTAAGCTGTCTTGATTATTTTGTTAGCATTTGCTAACATATTTTCCGAAGGTAATATGATTTTTAATGATTCAAAACCTAGAAAGGATGGGAAGTATGAGTAAAGTTAAAGTAATTTTCTGGAGTGGAAGTGGCAATACACAAGCTATGGCAGATGCAGTAGCAGATGGTATAAGGAGTGCAGGGGGCGAAGCAGAAGTTGCAACTTTTGGTTCTATCACTCCTTCCGATGCAGCAAATGAGTCCGTAATTGCATTCGGATGCCCGGCTATGGGTGCAGAGGTACTTGAAGAAAGCACTGTTGAGCCTTTCATTGCAGATTATGAAACAAAATGCAGCGGTAAAAAGGTTGCACTTTTTGGTTCTTATGGATGGGGAGATGGTCAGTGGATGAGAGACTGGCAGGACAGACTTGCAGCTGCAGGAGCTACAATCATTGGCGGAGAAGGCGTGATTGCCAACAATGCACCTGACGATGATGCAGTTTCCCAGTGCGAAGATCTCGGAAGAATGCTGGCCCAGGCGTGATATATTTCCATCAACACTTCTTATAGTTTATACACCAAAAACCACCATATCCTGTTAGCGGTCATGCCCTTATCGCTTCAAGGAAATGGTGGTTTTTATTTTATCAGATCACCTTATTTATTTGAGTTATAGGTATTGTATGCATCCTGCTGGATCTTGATGAACTCATTGTAGCCCATTGTCTCAAGCATCTTGATGTAATCATCCCACTGCTCATCAATTCCGCCCTCTGTTACCCATGTTGCCTGGTTAGATGCAACATAAGCATCAAGGTCTGTGAAAAGTGTAGAAAGTGTATTAAGCTGGTCTGTTGTGTAACTTACATTAGGGAATGCTTCCTTTGCATATTTTCCAAGTTCCTTATCAAGAGCAAGCTTGGAAGCATCACCGTTTTCTGCAGCATATTTAACCTTATCGTTAAAGCCTTCAGCTACATACTTAGGACCAAAATCGCGAAGTGACTCGATCCATGCAAATGTATCTGCTGAATTTCCGTCCTGAGGCTCAAGAACTGTGTATGTTCCGTCTGCATCATTCTTCTCGATACCAACACCGAATGAACCATAGAAGTTCTGGATTGAAGCATCCTCTGTGTAGAACTTGTCTACCCATGAAAGAAGGGGACCGGGATTCTCACATGAAGAAGTTACAACGAACTCATATCTGCTGTAGTTCCAATGCTCAGGATCAGATGAGATATAGCTTTCTCCGCTGGGACCTGTAAGAGCCGGAAGTGCAACGTACTCTCCTGCATTTGCACCAAAGGTTGAATCTGCTGTCCAGCCGGGAGCTGCACCGATAATAGGTGTCTCGTTCATGAGCTTAGCATCACGCATGGAAGAATCTTCTGTAAAAAGCTCAGGATCGATAAGGCCCTTTTCAAAGCACTCGTGCATCCACTGAACACCTTCCTTGTATCCTTCAGTAACAGGAAGGTATACAGGCTCACCGTTCTGAATTGCCATCATGTATGTTCCGTCTGCACCTAATGTTGTTCCGAAAGGAAGGCTGAAGAACATTACAGAATCAGCATATCCCTGTCCGAAAGGAATCTCATCATTAGGATCACCGTTGCCGTTTGCATCCTGCTCTTTGAAAGCAACAAGAGCATTTTCAAATTCTTCGTAGGTAGTAGGAACTTCAAGTCCAAGATTATCAAGCCACTGCTTATTTATGAACATCTGGTTTGCAACAGTAGGTCTGCAGGGCTTCTTGGAAGGAAGACCATAGATATGACCGTCAGCTGATGTTGCCAGTGCCTTCATTGTAGGATCACTTTCAATTATGCCCTTGAAATTAGGCATATACTCATCGATGTAATCATCAAGAGCTATGAAAGATCCTGTATTAGTAAGTATGTCTGACTCTGAAAAGCATATTGAACCCATAAATGCATCAGGCAGATCACCACCTGCAAGAAGAACAGCCTTTTTATCGCCCCAGTCAGAATTAAGGATAGTATCCCAATTAACTGTTATTCCCGCTTCACTTGCTGCAGCATCCGGAAAACCTGTATGGTAGTCCTCACCCCAGTCTGCCCATCTTACAGTCGCAACCTTATAGGAAGTCTCTGATGAAGCAGCTACAGTATCTGCTGAAGTCTCAGTCTTTGTGTTTCCTGCATTCTCAGAAACCTGTGCGCTCTGACCACATGCTGCAAGTACAGTGCTAAGTGCTAACACGCCTGCTGTCATTTTTAGTGTCTTTTTCATTTTCTTCTCCTTCTCCTTAACTATATAAATAGTGACTTCCTGAAAACACAGATGAAAATGTATTCAGGAATCTTCAGCTCATAAAAAACTGAGCCTGATTAACCCTTTACTGCGCCTATCATTACTCCCTGATTAAAGTACTTTTGCAAGAACGGATAGAGAGCCATGATTGGCAATGTAGAAACCACGATTGAAGCATATTTCATCATGTCTGAGAGCTGTCTGAGCTCCTGAGCCATGGTACCTGTCGCTGCACCAAGAAGAGATTCATTGGCAATAAGAATTCTTCTAAGAAGTAGTTGCAGCGGTATGAGATCTTCGTTCTGAAGATAAATCAGAGCATTGAACCAGGAGTTCCAAAGACCTACCGCGGTCCAAAGTCCTACTACAGCGATTACCGCTTTGGAGAGAGGTACTGCAAACTGAACGAAGTATCTCAAGGTGCTGCATCCGTCTATTTGGGCTGCTTCCCATAAGGATTCTGGCAAAGAGTTCTGGAAGAATGTCCTTGCCACGATGATGTTGTAAGTGGATACCGCAAATGGAACGATCATTACGAGGAAATTGTCAAGAAGTCCGAACTGCTTAACTATCAGATAGGTTGGTATCAGGCCTCCTCCGACAAACATTGGAATCAAATAGAATACATTGATCCATTTTCTTCCGGGCAGATCCTTTCTTGACATAGCATAACCGGCAGTGATATTAACGAACAACGCGACGAACGTGCCGGTGAAGGTATATACAATGGTGTTCCAATAACTCTTCCAGATCTGACTCTGTTCGAAGAGCTTTTGGTATCCCCTTACATCAATTACATTTGGCCATAACCAGACTTTTCCATTGGCTACATCCGCGGGATTACTAAAGGATGCTATGATAACGAACCAAAGTGGATATATGACCGCAATTATCATAATTACTGCTATCAGATGAAACAGAATATTCACCAGCTTATCCTGAGTAAATACTCTCTTCTTTTTAACTTCTGTCTCTTCTACACTTCTAACAACTAATTCCATTTTCCATTCCCCTTATTTGTTTTTAGAACAAACTACTATCAGTTAACTTTTTAGCAAGAAGATTTACTAAAAGCAGAACAATTACATTTACCACTGTGTTGAACAGACCGATTGCTGTTGAAAGGCTGTACTGCATGCTCTGCATACCCATCTTGTAAACATAGGTTGATATGATTTCACTGCTCATTATGTTCTGAACATTCTGAAGAAGGAAAACCTTCTCGAATCCTATTCCCAGGATGCTGCCTGCTCTCATGATAAGAAGTACCATTGCTGTTGGCAGGATCATCGGTATATCTATGTATTTAATCTTCTGTAGTGTACTTGCGCCGTCTACTGTTGCAGCCTCGTAATAGGTAGGATCGATTCCTGCCAGAGCTGCCAGATAGATTATGCTGTCCCATCCAAGGTGCTGCCAGATATCGCTCCATACATAGATGTGCTTGAATCCGCTTGCGCTTGACATAAGATTTGGAAATTCCTGTCCGAACAGTCTGAAAAGATTAGCGAACAGACCGCTGCTTGGTGAAAGGAAGATCAGTATCAAACCGCACATAACCATGGTTGATATAAAATGTGGCAGATATGTAATAACCTGGAAGACTTTCTTGAACAACTTCGTTTTCATCTGATTGCACATAAGTGCCAGAAGAATCGGAAGCGGAAATCCTACCAGAATGCTATACAAGCTAATCACCAGTGTGTTCTTTATCGTTACCGTGAACTGATAAGACTTGAAAAACTGTATGAAATTTTTCATTCCGACAAACGGACTTTTGAATATTCCAAGCGCCGGTGAATAATTCTGGAATGCTATCACAATCCCAGCCATGGGCAGGTATGCGAAGCAGAATAAAAGAACCGCTGATGGTAATAGTAACAGATACAACTGATAATACTTTTTAATGTTTTTCAGGGCTTTTTCTTTCATTATGTCCGATCCTCTTTTCAACGTAATTTCTTTAAGCTGATTAAAACTTGTATTTTTGACAGTTCAAATCTTATCGTTTTTATGAATCCAAAAATAGCACTTTTCTGTTTTATGGATAGCACTTTTCCGAACATGCTGACAAAATAAGTGGCGATACAAAAAGCTTTTAATTATAATGAACGTATGAAAAATTTAGAAAAACGCAGAGCATACACGGTTGTACAGATTTTAAGAAAAACTCTCTGGTCCGCTATTCCGGTTGTGATAATTTTCGTGATCATAAGTAGTTTTTCTTTTTTGGAAATAAGAAAACAAAATAATCTTGCAGTTGAGAATGCAGTAAATATTTATCAAACAGAATTAGAAGGAAAACTTAATGCCGTTGCACATTTTGTTCAATGGACTGTAGTTCACGATCCAATCCTGGATTCCTTTTCACTGGATAACAGCATAGGAATCTTCAGGCAGGCAGGAAATGATCTGAGACTACGAGTAAGCGATATGCAGTATTCAACCGGTTCCGAATTTATGTACTTTTTCTATTGGGATCAGGGGAACATTTTTATGAATGCTTCTGAGCTCAAGGTATCTTATAAAACCTATAAGGCCATAAGAAAACGAGTCATAATGGATACGGTAAAGATAATCGGTGCGGAGGGCTTTTCCTGGAACACCTGCGTAGTTGACGGGGTTCCATACCTTTACTACCAGATAACCTATAATCACCGCACCTTTGTGGCGTTTGTCGCAGCGGAGGATATTGTTGCTCCACTCTCCAAGACTAACCTTGGACGCTATGGGAACATAAAGCTTCAGAATCTTAATGATGAGTCCTTCTATGAGACTGCGGAAAGTCCCAGGGGATTTTTAAGCTATTACTACAATAAGCTGTATTTCCCCGGTGAAAAGTCTGGACTTCCCTTTACTCTTGTTATTGACTCAGATATGCTTGGAAGCTATGGAAAGATTTTTCTTTTACAGTTTCTGGTATTTTTGACAGCCCTTGCCCTTAGCGTCATCATGGGCGGCTACATACTTGCGACCTATAAAAGAGTGATACTTCCCATAAAGATTTTTTCGAGTAATCTTTCAAAGATGGATTCTATATCTGATACTGCTTCTCTCTCACTTGATCTTACAGACAGTAAGATACAGGAGCTGAACCAGATAAACGATCAGTTTAAGAGTCTGATCCATGAAATTACAAGACTGAAAATCAACATTTATGAGGCTGAGCTTGACCAGAATAAATTCAGAATCCTGTTTTTACAGCAGCAGATTAAGCCGCACTTTTATCTGAACTGCCTTACAACCATCGACAGCATGCTGAGCCTTGGTGATGTATCAGCAGCCCAGAAGATGCTTCAATTTACTTCGAAGTACTTCAGGTACCTTTTCCAGGCTGATAAGGATTTCGTTCCCTTGAGCAGTGAGATTGCCCATGCAGAGGATTACCTTGATATCCAGATGATGCGTCTTTCCGATGATATTGAATACACCTGTGATATTGATGAAAAGGACTTTGATGTGCTTATACCTCCTCTTCTTGTGATCAGTTTTGTGGAGAATATCATCAAGTATGCCGAGCCCAATGAGGACAGCCTGAAAATCTCAATCACCGGAAAGGATTACATGAGAAATGGTGAGGATTACCTGGAGATTTCCATAAGAGATAACGGACAGGGATTCCCCTCTGAAGTTATTGAAAAGATCAGAAATGGTGAGTACCTTACTATCGATGGAGCAAGAATCGGTATAACCAATTGCATAAGAAGACTTAAACTTCTTTATAATGACGATTTTGAATTCAGACTTGAAAACATGGAAAATGGTGGCGGAGTTGTGATTTTAGGTATCCCTAAAAACACAGCAGAACAGTCATAGATTCCCAAAAATAACTAAGTATTTAAGCAAAGAGAAAGCATAAAGGATATACACTATGCAAGTTTTACTGGTTGATGATGACCGCTTTGTTATTGCAGCTCTTCAAAAGGGAATAGCCTGGGAGAGCCTTGGAATAACCGAAGTTTTTACAGCAAATAATATAAACAGTGCAAAGGAAATAATGGAGAGCAACGATATAGACCTGCTCCTTAGCGACATTGATATGCCCCATGGAACAGGCCTGGATCTCCTGAAATATATTCGTGAGCAGGGAAATAACGTACCGACTATTTTCCTTACCAATTATGCAGATTTCTCCTATGCCCAGAAGGCCGTTGAACTGCGGAGCTTCCACTATTTCCTAAAGCCTATAGATTATGCTGAACTTACACGAATAATAAAAAAGGCATTAAAGGAAGCTGAGGAAGTCCAAAACCAGAAATCCCTGTCCTTAGAAGGCAAGATTGATATTCCTGATATCGGTACAGATTCTATTGAAAATGAATCTAACATCACTGCCATGCTGAAATATGTTGATGATCATTTCAGAGAAGACATAAGCCGTGAACAGCTCTCTGTCATGTTCTTCTTTGATCCTGATTACATCACAAAAATTTTCAAAAAACAGACCGGAATGAGCTACAAAAACTATGTCATAGAAAAACGCCTATCTCTTGCAAAAGAACTGTTATCAGAGTCTGATTATCCAATCCACGATATCTCTCAGTATGTGGGCTATGATAATTACTCCTACTTCACAAGGCTTTTTAAAAAGAGCTTTGGCATCACTCCTATTGAATACCGTGGCCGCGGTGATGATACTCCGGAATAAAAAAGTGCAACAAATATTTGCCATTTTGCGAAAAAGATGAAACAGTCCGCAAAAGTAATATCTGTTGCACAATACTATTATTTTTCAAACAGGAACTTTTCAGGAAGTTCAACCTTGAAATCCCTTGCAAGATCCCTGAAATTATCAGGTGTTATGGTCTGGAGCTTATTTGGTGTGATTGACAATACCTTTACCAGTATTTCTGCAGATTTCTCAACAGTGTGCATGAGACCAAATGTAAGGTCAAAATCTTCACCTGCCGCAAACATACCATGATGAGCCCATATTGCTACATCATACTGTTCCATTAGCTTAGAGGTCGCAACAGCGATGTCTTTTCCTCCCGGAACCATCCAATCAACAACGCCTATTCCTGAAGGGAATACAACAGGACACTCAGTAGCCATCTCCCAAAGTTCTCTTGTAAACACCTCATCCTTTAAAGGAAGAACAAATGTAAGTGCAATAGTATTGGTTGTATGAGCATGATAAACAACTCTGTATTTTCCGTTGGTAACACGCTTTTTAACCTCAAGGTTCATAAGATGTGAAGGAAGCTCTGAGGTAGGACGCCCGCCATTTACAAAGCCCCACTGAATCTGATACTTAGTTCCGGTCTCATCCACTTTAATGATACCGATCGAATCCTCAGGATCGATGATCACATTGCGGAAATACTTACCGCTGCCTGTTACCATGAAATACTCACCTGCAAGTCCCGGAACCTCGGTACCGATTTCGGCAAACGGACCGTCCTCTTTAAGGTACTCCTTAACGGCTTCTACATCCTCATCCTTCATTCTGTAGGAAAGGTTACCGCCATTTCTCTCATGCCAGCCCTGTTCCCATCCATCGTTAGCCATACGAATAAATCCCTTAACAAATTTAACATCTAAAATACTCATTTTTTCTCCTTTTATTATCTGGTCACAATTTCAAGCGGTACATCAAATATCTTGGCAACCTTTGCAATTGTATCGATATGATGACCTATTGCTGCACCAAAATGATGGGTAGGTCCACACTCACTCCACTTTGTAACAAACTCAGCTGCAGAGCATGCAAATCTTGTTCGCATCATAGTGTCACCGTTCTGGAGGATTTTTCCCTCTTCATTAACACCTTCAGCTGCAACGAATTTGAAATGTCCGTCACCATCCTGAGTGATTGCAAGATAAGTGATATCTCCTGCAGGTGGATAAAACTGTGTTAGATATCCACCACCGGTTTTTCCGTGGAACACGTCCACAATCTTCATGGTAGGCTTCTTTGCTGTTGAGAAATCGTAGTCTCCTGAGCCGCTGTGACCAATGAGTGTAACATCATCATTAAAGTCAATGGTGTACATCTCTGCAAGCTGGCCGGATCCTGCTATTGTCTTAAGGATACTCATAGCCATTGCCACTTTGATATCGCCTTCAACTGCACAGGCTGTTCCCTGCTTTATAAGCATTGAGAATGCCGGAATGAGAAGACTGTCAACGACACCTGCCTGTCCCTTCGCATATCCGTCATAATGCGAAGCAACAAAGCCAAGCTTCTCATCCTTTACCCATCTCTCAAAAGCAACAACATATTTAGCCATCTCATATACCTTCTCAATGGTTCCGCCGCCTTCAACATCAAAGGTATCAAGTATATCCTGTGCTTTTGCCCTTATCACTTCATCATCTGTGATATCATCGGCAATAGCCCAGATTTTTTCCCAGTCGAACTGTTTTGTGTACACATGCATTCTTCTGTAGAGATTTGATTCATCTATATAAAGATCCATCATTCCGGGATAAGGTCTTCCGATCTGGGCAAGGTTTGTATCTCTGAAACGTCTTCTCACCTGTGCAGCGCGGCACCACTCATCAATCTGCTTTGCTACTGCCGGGTCTCCGCCCTCTACTACACCCGTGATAACCGCAGAGCGCTTGCCATATCTGTTAAGATCTGCAACCATCTCTCCTACTGCACCGCAGGCATAAGCTTCGCCAAGCCACTCCGCTGTTCCTGCTGTATCATAATCAAGTGCCTTAAGCTTCTGCAGATTTACCAAAACCACGGGAACATCCAGGTCCTTTACTGCAGGAAGCATATTGTATGAGGTAGCATATGTAAGAAGCTGCATGAAAACAAGGTCAACATCTGCTGCTCGGAACTTCTCTCCTGCCTCCTGTGACTGTTCCTTTGTTGTTACAACTCCCCCATCAATAACCTCTACCGTATCAGGCATAGATGCCTTAAAATCCTCAAACTGCTTGTTAAACTCAGGTACAAGTGAGGGAAACTGCGGTAAATATGCCCCTAAAGCAATTGAGAATACTCCAACTCTCGCTTTTGTTTCTACTAACATTTTATTATCCTCCTACTATTAGGATTAAATTCCTCTATTTCAAATGAATCGTGGACTACATTTCTTGCTATGGAAAGGTCTTTCAGCTCTCCTTCTCTTATCATCAAAGCCATAGCATTTCCGATAGCTGTTGCCTCAGAAGGTCCTGCAAGAACCTTAAGTCCTGTAGCATCTGCTGTAAGCTGATTAAGATATCGGTTCTTGCAGCCCCCACCTATGATGTGGACCGCTTTGTAATCCGCTCCGGTGTTGCTGATGATTTCCTTTACGGTATTTCCATAGCATTTGGCAAGACTCTTATATATGACCGCCGCTATTTCTCCCGGAGTCTGTGGAACTTCCTGCCCTGACTCCTTGCAGGCTCTTTTTATTTCCTCAGTCATATTCTCAGGTGATAAGAATCTGTCGTCATTTGCATCCACTAAAGACGGGAAGCTGTCCGCCTCTTTCGCAAGACTTGCATACTCCGCAAAGCTAAGCTGATCATCAGCTTCATGTCTTACCGACTGAATCATCCAAAGTCCCATGATATTTTTAAGATATCTGAATCTGTAATCATAACCGCCTTCATTAGTGAAGTTCTTTTCCCTGTCGCACTCCCCTGAAAGCACCTTTTTTGTCTCTACTCCCATGAGTGACCAGGTTCCTGAACTTATATATAAGCCATCATCGCCGGGATCAGGCATGGACATTACAGCTGATGCAGTATCATGGCTTGCACATTGGATCACGCTGCAGTCAAAGCCTGCTTCTTCTTTTATTTCATCCCTGAGTTTTCCGACTTCATTTCCGGGAAGTTGCAAATCCAGGAAAATGTCCCCGGGAAGTCCAAGCTTTCTGATAAGCTCCTTATCCCACTTTTTTGTCTCAGGATCTACAAGCTGTGTTGTGGTGGCATTTGTATATTCAGATGCCTTTCTTCCTGTCAGAAGGAAATTCAGATAATCCGGAATCATCAAAAAAGTTTTTGCACTTCTTAATACATCCGGTCTCTTAATCCTGTCAGCAGTGAGCTGATATATTGTATTAAAGATTGCCTTTTGAATACCTGTCCTGCTATATAATTCCTTCTCCGGAATACACTTATAAACCTCTTCATCCATCCCTGTAGTTCTGTGATCTCGATAGCCATAGGTGTCACCCAGTAGCCTGTCGTTTTCATCAAGGAGAACATAGTCAACCGCCCAGGTATCTATTGCCATCGAAACAGGAATCTTCCCAAGTTTTTTACATTCCTTCATTCCACTTACAATTTCCCTGAACAGTTTATCTGTGTCCCAGAGAAGTTTCCCATCCTTTGAGACCATGCCATTTTCAAAGCGATAGATCTCTTCCATGCGGATTTTCCCATCAGACATATGAAAAAGCATATGGCGTCCACTTGAAGCCCCTATATCAACCGCCAAGTAATACTTACCCATAATAATTATTCCTCACTGTGTGTATCGGCACGATTACTTCGTAATCCTGCCCTATCGGTCGGAACCATTCCAAATCATGACTTCGTCATGATGGTTCCGCCTCTGTAAACTTCTCTTGTAGATTCTAAGGATATGCTTCACCTGACATAAGTTTACGATTACAAATGCTTATGCCAGGTGATTCCCATGAATCTAAAATTATTATATAAATATGAACCTCCATTCTTAAGGACCTTATACTACAAAAAATAGGACTTTATTTGCATATTCGAAAAATTTATAATATAGCTATGAATAAGCAGATTATAGAGCAGCTAAGGCAGCTGACAGGTGAAGAAAAAGAGATATTAAGCGGTCTTGAAATTGACAAGAGCCGATACTCCACAGGTCAGAATTTCATAGTTAACAGTGATCTGTTATTAAAAAAGGGACGTCTTATAGAGATTCGTCCCCATACCCGCTTTGTGCATTTTCCAAAGCACAGTCACAACTATGTTGAAATGGTCTACATGGTTTTGGGAGAAACACATCACATTTTAAATGATACTGATGAGATTACTTTAAAAGCCGGCGAGCTGCTTTTTCTTAATCAGAACACTACTCAGGAGATAATGCCCGCAGGTGAAAATGATATTGCCGTTAATTTCATACTGCTACCGGAATTCTTTGATGAAGCTTTGAACATGATCCCGGAGGGTGATCTTCTAAGAGACTTTTTGATTTCAGTCCTCTCTCCGGATTCATCCTTCCTTACTTACCTGCACTTTCCTACTTCAGACATTCTTCCGGTGCAGAACCTTATGGAAAACATGATATACACCCTTTTGTATCAGGAATCCGAGACAGTTATAAACACCATCAACCGCACTACTATGGGGCTTCTGTTGCAAACCCTGTCTGTCTATGCAGGACTTGTAAACCAGGGGACTCCTTCTCAGTATGAGCAGAATCTGTTGCTGACGGTCTTGAAGTATATTGATGATCATTACAAACATGGAACCCTTGAAACTATCGCTAAACAAACAAAGCAGCCTGCTTACTACATAAGCAGACTGCTAAAAAAGCATACCGGTAAAAATTTTAAAGAGCAGCTCCTTGCAAGGCGTCTTCAACAGGCTGCCTATCTTCTAAGCCATACCACCCTCACTATTGAGGATATTTACACCTACATCGGCTATGACAATAGCAGCTATTTTTATAGAAAATTCAAGGAAGCCTATGGACTTTCTCCCAGAGATTACCGCCTTGGTCAGCCCCAGTCCTGACAGAGTTAAGAGGTCATTCTTAATTGCTCCACTGTTTTGCATTTATCCTTAAATATACAATAAACAGAGCTGCTGCAAAAATAATTCCGACAGGATAACCTATAGTCTTTGACATTCCAAGGCATTCCTTACCCATCATGAAATAGGTCATGCTGACAGCTGACATAAATGTTGCAGGAAGCGCTGTTATCAATGAATCGAATCTTCTTTTTCCTTTTTTGATCAGATAAGATGTAGCAATCCACAGTGCTATCATGGCCAGTGTCTGATTACTCCATGAGAAATATCTCCACAGTACATTAAAGTCAAGCTGTGTAAGCACCGCTCCGATCAGCAGGAGCGGAATCGTGAGAATAAGTCGTTTCTTTATGCTCTTTTGATCAAGCCCGGTCCACTCTGCAAGAATGAGTCTTGCACTTCTAAATGCAGTATCCCCGGATGTTATTGGACATACAACAACACCTATAATTGCCAGCAAACCTCCAACTCCTTTAAGCATGGTTCTGCTGATGTCATATACTGTCCCGGATTGTCCCAAGGTTGCTATTGCTGAATTTAAGTCTGTAGTATTGCCATAAAAAGCCAATCCTCCGGCAGCCCACACAAGAGCAATGACAGACTCAATTATCATCGCTCCATAGAAAACCCTTCGACCTCTGCGCTCACTTATAATACACTTGGACATCATCGGTGACTGAGTCGCGTGAAATCCCGAAATAGCGCCACAGGCTACCGTCACAAACATATATGGCCAAACCGGTAATCCGTCCGGATGCATGTTTACAAGTGAGATCTCCTGAAGATGATATTGTTTTGAAAAAAGCGTTCCACCTGCAATTGCAAAAGCCATTATAATGAGTACTACGGCAAAAATCGGATAAAGCTTACCGATAACCTTATCAATAGGTAAAAGCGTTGCAATCAAATAATAGATAAGTATCAGAACTACCCAAAATGATTCCGTCAGAAAATCCGGCGTAATTCTGGCAATAAGCGCCGCAGGACTGGTAACAAATACAGTTCCGGTTAGAATCAGCAGAATCAGTGAAAATACACGCATTATATACAGCACTACTTTGTTCATGTATATACCGGAAAGCTCTGATATAGAGGCACCATTATGTCTCTCTGAAATCATTCCGCACATGAAATCATGTACTGCACCTCCAAATATAGCTCCAAGCACAATCCAGAAAAATACAATCGGTCCAAAGCATGCCCCCATGATAGCACCAAAAATCGGTCCGGTACCTGCAATGTTTAGCAACTGAATAAGAAGTGCCTTCCAGGTTGGCATGGGAATAAAGTCAACTCCATCATTGATCTCATAGGCAGGAGTTTTCCGATCATCCGGTCCGAAAATCATCTCCACCACTCTTCCATATCCGTTATATCCTATAACAAGTACTCCTAAAGCAATCAGAAATGAAACCATATAAAGTCCTCCATTCTGCAACTTTATTTTTTGCACTTCCTGAAAATATGATGTGTGCATCAAAAGAAATTGCTACTTTCCCATGCTTTGCAGTCAATATGTCACGTTGCGATTTATACAGCCATAATCGCATTATGGACTTCTACCCTACCATCAATAATATATCTATGTAATAATTATACGTTTTAATGGCTATAAATTTTATAAAATAAAAATAAAAAAGATGTCAGAGAAAAATCACTGACATCTTTAGCAATTCATTATAATTCTTTTATTAAATTTTAATCAAACAAGAGTAAGCTGTGAAAGTTCACCACAAACCCTCTCTTTAACCTCATCGAGTTTTGACTCCATGGAGTAAGCCATCTCAGAATAAAGAAGCTTCTCTGCAATGCTTAAATACTTCTCATCCATGGATGCAAACTTCTTGCCTTCAGCGGCTCTGGTAGCCTTGATCTGACGAAGTGACTTAACAAGACACATCATCTCAGGAGCCTTATTTCTCTTAATAACATCAACGATAACTGCTTCTGCTTTCTTACCCTGAGGAATATCATAAACCTCAAGCTCCTCAATCTCATCGATAAGCTCTTCTGCTTCATCAGCATCAATAGCTTCTCTCATCTTCTCCTCTGCTCCATCAACAGGAACATAAAGGATTCCCTTATTGTCAATACTTGAAACCATGCTGTAGTAGAGCGTTTCGTTACCTCTCTCAAGGAAAGACGGAACCAAAATGTCTTTTACCTCGCAAAGCCCATGATTACCATAAACAACGCAATCTCCTCTATTCAGCATATTTTTTCCTCCTATGTACAAAACAAAAAAGACTAAGGCGACACTAAAAATATCATAGCAAATTTGTAATAAAAATATAATATTGGAGGATTGTTTTTAAGAAAACCTTAAGAAACTAGAAGGATTAAGTTGTTTTTCAAACCACATGGCTCTGCTTTTTCACGCAAAAAGAAGACCCGGCGGAGGTATACTCTCGTCAGGCCATCTTTGTAACAATATTTTAGAAAGGAAAGGAGGAATAAAATGTAAAGCAAGGTAATTAAATAGCCTCGCCAAGCTTCGTATAAAGGAATCCTGTCTCCTGACAGAATCTGTTGAGTTCCTGGCCAAACATCTTCATATAAGCATCTTCTTTATATTGAGCATCATGTGCCAGGAACAGAATAACCTGTCCGCTCTTTAAATCGAATTCAAAATCCGAAGTCGGATCCAGGGCGTCAATGTCTTTCCAGGATAATCCATATTTCTGTCTGCAGAAATCATCTCTGTTATCCATATCCATAGTATCATGGATAAGCTGCGTTTTATTTTTTCTTATATCATCAAGCCAATGAAGAACTATGAACTCAGCCACATGAAGAGATGTAATCTCATATCCGCCAAGTTTCATATCGCCAATAACTTTTCCAAAATCGATTGTGGCAGCTGCAAACGGATCAATCTTCTGTCCACCAACATCCACACAAAATACCGCATCGTATAAGCTTTGATTCATAGAGAACCTCCTACACACGCCGATATAAGTTTCATGAGTTAATTATAGCACGCTCTGTCAAAAACAATTCTGAACAATATCTAAAATCATTATGAAGTAAATGTTTTTTCGTTAAGCGTGTAAAACTCTGCTCATATCTGCTTCTTTATTACAAGTCATACAAAGGAATCATCCTTTGCTTATGACGTCCAGAGAATCGTATTATCAGCCGTGGAACAACTTCTTGGTCTGATATTTAGGCTCGCAGGTAAGATTAACTCCAAGCTTATGGAATGTAGACTCATCTGCGGGAGAAAGGATTACTGTGGAGTGAACCTCCAGTCCTCTCAGCTTATCAACCTGGTCCAAAGCTGCCTTTGCAGTTTCATCCGTAGCAGCACAGATTGTAAGGGCAATGAGAATCTCACCGATATGAAGGTGAGGGTTATGTCCTCCAAGCTGCTGAACCTTAAGATTCTGTATAGGCTCAATGATCGTATGGGATATCAGCTCTACTTCATCAGGAATTCCTGCCATTACCTTAAGAGCATTAAGGAGCATGGCACTTGTAGCACCCATAAGTGCACTGGTCTTACCTGTCACAACCTGTCCATCCGGAAGCTCTATGGCTGCTGCGGGAGCACCTGTAAGTTCAGCCTTCAGATTTGCGGCAGCAACCGGAGCTCTGTCCTGAATACTGCAGCCGGCCTTCTGCATCAAAATCTCAAGGGTATCAATTCTATCCTGGTTGATTTCTCCCTTTCTCTGTTCACACAATTCCTTGAAATAACGTCTTATTATCTCCTGCTTACCTGCTGCCTGTGCTGCTTCATCATCAATGATGCAGTTACCTGCCATATTAACACCCATATCAGTAGGTGACTTGTAGGGTGAATCGCCGTAAATCTGCTTAAACATCGTATTAAGAACAGGGAATACCGCAACGTCACGGTTATAGTTAACAGTTGTGACGCCATAGGCCTCAAGGTGATAGGGATCGATCATATTCATATCTGCAAGGTCTACGGTAGCTGCTTCATACGCAAGATTTACAGGGTGCTGAAGAGGAATATTCCAGATAGGGAATGTCTCAAATTTAGCATAACCTGCCTTAACACCATGTCTGTTTTCATGATAAAGCTGTGAGAGGCAAACTGCCATCTTTCCGCTTCCGGGACCCGGTGCAGTCACAACGACAAGAGAATGCTTGGTCTCTATATACTCATTCTTTCCGTATCCATCTTCACTTATTATCATAGGAATATTGGACGGATATCCGGGAATTGTGTAATGTCTGTAAACCTTAAGTCCAAGTGCTTCAAGTTTTTTCTGATAAGCAACCACCTGCTCAGTTCCGTCATATCTTGTAAGTACGACAGAACCTACATATAAACCATATCCATGAAAAGCATCGATAAGTCTGAGAACATCCATATCATAAGTGATTCCAAGATCACCTCTGACCTTGTTCTTCTCGATATCTCCCGCATTTATAACTATAACAATTTCAACATCCTCTTTTAACTGAGTGAGCATGCGGATTTTTGAGTCAGGCTGAAATCCGGGTAAAACTCTTGAAGCGTGATAATCATCAAAAAGCTTTCCTCCGAACTCCATATAGAGCTTTCCGCCAAACTGTCCGATTCTTTCACGGATCCGCTCAGACTGCATCTGGAGATATTTGTCATTATCAAATGCCTGTTTCATGTATGATTCCTCTTTTCTTACAAAGTTTTTCTTTAGCATTATATCCGATAGTCAAGAATATGCAAGCCAAAATATTTTTTACAATAAATTAGGAAAAATAGTCAACTGCAATTTTCCTGTAAATTCTAAAAAGTTTTAATTTCTCAGTTTTCCTGCTTCTTCGTTACTGTTCACACCTTACGGTGCTCACAGCAACTGGATTTGCCCATTCCAGTTGCCTTCGGCAAAGGGGCAAATCCTATATTCAAGACGTAGAACATTCTCACGCTCAGCGCAGCAAGTGCGCAGAGCTGTCTGAACAGTAACCCTTCTTCTCACTTATATGGCGGCGTCTTAACTGTCCGCAGGCGCCATCGATATCTCTTCCCATCTCTCGCCTTATTGTGGCATTTATATGCCTCTTTTCAAGCATCCTCTTAAAGGCCTGAACTCTCTCAGCTGTGCTCTCTACATAGTCACGTTCTTTAATAGGATTAACAGGAATGAGATTTACCACGCAGTTAAGATCCTTAAGAAGACCTGCAAGCTCATCAGCATCAGCATCCGTATCATTAACACCACCAACCAGTGAATACTCAAATGTCAGCTGGCGTCCGGTCTTATCAAAGTAATCCCTGCAGGCATCAAGCAGTTCTTCAATCGAGTACTTGTTAGCGATAGGCATAAGCTCCTGACGCTTTGTCTGATTGGATGCATGGAGGGAAATCGCAAGATTGATCTGAAGTTTTTCCTCTGCCAGTCTCTTCATATTAGGAACTATGCCACAGGTTGAAATTGTAAGATTTCTCTGCCCTAAGTTGTATCCGTTCTCGTCAGTTAAGAGTTTTACAAATCTGATCACATTATCATAGTTATCGAGGGGCTCTCCGCTTCCCATGACAACAACTCGTGATACCTTTTCCCCGGTGTCGCGCATTATTGCATAGATCTGATCAAGTATCTCGGAGGGTCTGAGATTCCTCTCAACTCCGTCGATAGTTGACGCACAAAATCTGCATCCCATGCGGCATCCTACCTGTGATGAAACACATACGCTGTTTCCAAAGCGATATTTCATGAAAACACTCTCTATAAGATTGCCGTCAGCAAGCTCAAAAAGGTATTTTCTGGTTCCGTCAATCCTGGATTCCTGTACTCTCTCAATTTTGAGAGATACATATTCGCACTCCTTCGAGAGCTTGTCACGGAGTCCCTTTGAGAGATTAGTCATCTCATCAAAACCTGCTGCCTGCTTCTTGTGCATCCAGTCATAAATTTGCCCGGCTCTGAAGCCGGGCTCACCCATGTCTTTAATAAAGTCTGTTAATTCTTCTTTTGTAAGTGATTTTATATCTGTCATTAGTTTTCCTTACGCTTAAACTTTGCTATAAAAAATCCGTCAGTTCCATATTCTCCGGGAATAATCTGAATATATCCCGCGCATGCTGTAGGAATCTCCCTCATTTTCTCAGGAAGCCGCTCCTTTATACTCACTGCTTCAAAGGGAAGATTTTGCAGTATCCATCTGAAATTTTCCTCGTTTTCCTGCTTAGTCATGGTACATGTACTGTATATAAGTGTACCGCCGGGCTTTACATAATTCCAGACGCTGTTTAAGATATTGCGCTGCTTTATCTGAAGGTTATTTATTGCATTTATGTCCGTGTTCATTTTGATATCAGGCTTTCTTGCAATAACTCCAAGTCCTGAACAGGGAAGATCACAGTACAAAACATCTGCCTTATTCTCAAGTCCCGCATCGTGCTTCTCAGCATCATAGTCTTCAACAGTCACATTTGAAAGCTTCATTCTCATGACGTTTTCACGAATTAAAATGCACTTATTTTCAGATATATCTCTTGCTATAACCTTTCCTGTCTGACTAAGTACGTCAGCTGCATGAAGGCTCTTTCCTCCGGGAGCAGCGCAGACATCAATAACTGTGTCACCTTTTTTGATGCCTGCCACCTCAGTAACCAGCATGGAGCTGATGTCCTGAACCATGAAAGCACCCTCCTCAAATCCGGGCAGATATCTTATATTGTCTGTATGATAAAGATCCATGGCGTAATGAAGTAAAGAGCTTGGCTTCATTTCTATCGTACCGTTATTTGCATGCTTCATCTTAAGCAGAATCTTACGAAGCTCCTCGTTGCTAAACCTGGAGCTGAATCTCACAGTCACAGGTCTTGGCTCCAGGAAGAACTTAAAAATATCTCTGGTCTGTTTAAAGCCATAGTTCTCAAGAAACATCTCTGATAACCACTCCGGCTCAGCATATTTAACCGATAAAAACTTTATCCTGGATTCCTTTGACTCACCGGGATTTGGCCATACTATTTCTTCCTTATTTCTGGAAATATTCCTAAGCACTGCATTTACAAAACCTTTCAATCCAAATAAATGCATCTTGGAAGTAAGCTTTACTGCTTCATTTACAGCAGCTGAATCAGGCACTGAATCCATGTACAGTATCTGGAAGGCTCCCATCCTGATTATATACAGGATCACCTTAGACATTTTTGATATAGGAGTTTTGGAAAACTGACTTATAACATAATCAAGGCTTATCTGACGCTCTATCGTTCCCTCTGCGAGGTATTTTATGAAAGCCTTCTGTTTTGATTCAAGGAAATCATATTTATTAAGCGCCAGTTTTACTGCAGATTTCTGATAGGATTCACTTTTTCCCATCTCTGTCAGTATATCCAATGCGATTTTTCTTTCATTGACCTTTCCAGCCATTTTACCTCCTATTGCGTCTTCCGCCATTTACAATCAAAACCAGACGGAGAAGCTGCAAAATAGATGAAGCGGCCGCTGCCACATAGGTAAGTGCAGCTGCATTAAGAACTTTTCTTGATTTATCTACCTCATCCTCAGCAAGGATTCCGTATTCATTCAGCATTACAAGTGCTCTGTGAGAAGCATCAAATTCTACAGGAAGTGTTACAAGCTGGAATAAAACTGCCAGTGAGAACACCCAAATTCCTATTTTAGCAAGAGGTGTCATACCTATGATAAGACCTATGATAATAATAGGAAGCCCTATCTTCGAACCAAAGTTAGCTGCAGGAACAAGTGCAGACCTGATCTTGATCGGCACATAGCCCTGATGATGCTGAAGTACATGACCGCACTCATGAGCAGCAACACCGATGGCTGCTACGCTGGTTGAGCCATAGGTGCTGTCAGACAGATTAACCGTATTATTCCTCGGATCAAAGTGATCTGAAAGATTACCCGGAACATGCGCCACACAGACATTATTAATTCCATTTCTCCTCAATATCTCTTCTGCGACCTGTGCACCTGTCATGCCTGACATACTTCTTACTCTTGCATATTTGTTATAGGTTGAATTCACCCTTGCACTTGCAAGCATGCAAAGAAGTGCGCCTATTAAAACCAGAATATATGTGTAATCAAACATCATTCCGCCGTAATATCCATATGTATACATTTTTCATTCCTCCACATCTATAAATCTTTTACTGCAGCTTATCCCCTGCACCTATACTGTTTCCTGCAAGGAAAGCTGAAACAGGCATGCGCTTTTTTCCTTCAAGCTGAATCTCTGTGACTTCAAGGATTCCGTCACCGGTATTAACGAAAAAGCTGTCCCTGGAAACAGAATTAATGGTTCCCGGCTGTCCTGCCGTAGCTTTCTCATCAGCGATTCTGCAGATTCCTGCCTTCCAGATCTTAAGCATTTTCCCGTTGAGACCTGTATATGCACTGGGCCATGGATTCATGCCTCTTACAAGGTTGTTAATCTTTTCTGCAGAATCATTCCAGTCAATATGTCCCATTTCCTTGGAAATCTTGCCGCACTTTGTAGCCTCTGCATCATTCTGGGGTACCGGTGTAAGCTCACCTTTTTCAATCATGGGAAGAGCTTCAACTACAAGATCAGCTCCAAGATACATGAGCTTATCAAAAAGTGTACCTGCAGTATCCTCCTCTTCAATGGGAATCTCCCTGGTTATAAGTATATCACCGGTATCCATTCCTGCATTCATCTGCATAATTGTAACACCTGTTGTCTTGTCTCCGTTCAGGATACACATCTGTATCGGAGCAGCCCCTCTGTACTTCGGAAGAAGGGAAGCATGAATGTTTATGCATCCAAACTTAGGAATATCCAAAACCTCCTGGGATAAAATCTGACCAAATGCAGCAACAACAAAAATATCTGCATTTAGAGACTTTAGCTCCTCGACTGTCTCCTTTTCCCTTATTTTCACCGGCTGCAGAATTTTAAGTCCATGCTTTAATGCGCACTCCTTTACAGGTGAGGGCATAAGCTTGTCACTTCTTCCCTTGGGCTTATCAGGCTGAGTAACTACAGCTACTATCTCATGTCCGTTTTCTATCATCTTTTCAAGAGGCGGCACGGAAAAATCCGGCGTTCCCATATAAACAATTCTCATATCGTTTCCATCTCCTTCGCAGTACATAAGTTATGACTTTCCGAACGATAACAAGGAAAATCGTTCGGAAATCTGGCTTCGCCAGACACGCCCCTTGCTTCGCAAGGAACTGGTCCAATACGATTATCGAATTTCTGAAGAAATTCAATAATCTATAGGATACCGAATTTCTTCAGAAATTCGATATTCAAAATCTACAAACATTTTACTACAATAAGCGAAGTTATTGCTAAAAACAATATTTTTACTCTGCCAGTCTATATTATTCAGAGAAAATTCAGCCTACAAGCTTCTCCAAAACCGTCGCAAGATTTCTGAAATCTTCAATAAAGTCAGGGAACTTATCGTCAATCTTTTCCCTGTCGCCGGCTTTGCCAAGCAGTTCAAGTTCTTTTGCCTTAGCTGAAATATCAGCCATACCTACGGTAAGCGCACTGCTCTTTATTGCGTGAACATTTATCGTAAACAGCTTTATATCATCCTTTGAAAGGCAGTCTTCCAATAATGCCGCCTTCTCCTCTATTCCCTTCACGAATATTGAAAGTGCCATCATATAGGTTTCCGGGGTTCCACAGTAATCGATACCTTCACTTACATTAATCCATGGAAGCTCAGAAAGCTCACGGGGTATTCCTTCAAAGCTGACCTCATGAGTCTGTTCAGAACTTACATCCTGAGCCTGTAAATCGCTTTCATCCGTTGTACTGATCTTACTTTCCGGCAGATACTTAATGAGCATATCCATCATTTTGGAAATCACGACCGGTTTTGTCAGATAATCGGTGAAGCCTTCAGATAGCATACGCTCCCGCTCCCCTGAAACAGCACTTGCGGTAAAGGATATTACAGGAGTTGCCAGAGTTTTTTCCGGATAGTCTTCCTTCATCCTTTTTAATGTCTCAATTCCATCCATCTTAGGCATCATATAATCAAGGAAAACAATATCATAAGAATTTTCTCCGAATTTGCGGATACATTCCTCTCCACTACTTGCAGTATCTATCTTTATCTTTGTAGGCTCAAGAAGTCCGCAGATAACCTCAAGGTTAAGATCCGTATCATCAACAAGAAGCATTCTGCAATCAGGCGCTTTAAATGAATGGTGCTCTTGTTTTTTAGTTTCAGTTACTGAGTTAACTTCATTCTTCCAGTTTGAACCGATAATATTTTTATCAGTGATCTGCTGAGTGAGTTCAAAGCTGAATTCAGAGCCCATGCCATGGATACTTTGAACATTAAATTTTGATCCCATCATATCAAGCAAATGGGCTGACATGGCAAGACCTACACCTGGGCCTTTTTCTGAATTTTTCTTTTCAGTATCTATACGCTCAAATGCTATAAACAGTTTTTCCTTATCCGCATCCTTGATTCCAAGACCAGTATCGGTGACAGTAAATCTGATATGGGCATTTTCTCCTTCTATGCCACGTAGACGTGCCCTGAAAATTATCTTGCCTTTATCCGTGAACTTCACTGCATTAGTCAGAAGATGCGTGATGACCTGCTTTATCTTTAGTTCATCACCTATCACTCTTTTAGGAAGATTTGGATCTATATCCATATGTAATTCCAGTCCCTTATCCTCCACTCTGAAACGGATAAAATTGTAGAGATCATCTATAAGTTCAGGCATGTAGTATTCTACATTTACAAGCTCTGTTTCTCCTATTTCAACATTAGAGAACTCAAGAATTCCACTTATTATTCTCAGCAGACTGGTGGCAGACTCCCTGATATTTTCTGCGCAGGATATGACCTTATCATCATTACTGTCGCGAAGAATTATCTCATTCATTCCAATGATAGTATTTATGGGAGTGCGAATCTCATGACTCATATTTGCCAGAAAAGCTGCCTTTGCAGCACTTGCCTTCTCAGCATCCCACAATGCCTTCGAAAGCTTCCTGTTCTTCTTCCGAGCCTCATTCTCTTCAAGAAAAACATGAACAAGACACGATGCAAAAAGGCAGCCAATATTATAAAGAGGCAGTAATGGCGCACAGGTCTGCAGAATTATAAATAAGATCATGACAATACATGAAATAGTTATCGTAATTGTACGCTGTTTGTTTTCTCCCGATGACTTAAAAAATGTAATCAGGGCACATAAAGTTGTTGCTGCAAACAGAAAAACCTGGGCTATAAGAAACAGATATCTGACAGGATGAGGAGTGTACACTCCGTTCTGATCAAATGAGAAAAGAATTGGATACATGAAATTAACTAAAAGACACGACATTACAAAGGTGAACATTATCCACCCTGTGTATGTCAGAATTGTATCAAACAAATTGCCGTTATTCAGATATGAAACCACAAACCTTGTCCACATCAAAACAGAAAGGGCCATCAGCATGAAATATACAACAGTATCAATATAAACAAGCTTAATCAGATGCCATTCATACGCAATTCCCCATATGATGTCCGTGAACATATAGAGTATGACACTTATAAGAAAAGACCTGTATTTAATATCATTTTCAGACAACTCTTTTTTAGATATTGACCTTAGAAGTCTGTTGTTTATGATCACATACACAGCAAGCGATAATAATCCAAACCCTGAATAATTCATAATCTCTCCAATTATAAAATATCTTTATAAGAATAATTGCATTAAATTCTTGCCCACAAGAAGTCGCAATATATTAATTTAATTATAATTTGATATTATCGCTATTGCACATAAATTTTTTATAAAATAACGAATCACTTTAGGAAACTTCAGGAACCATTATTGCGGTATTCGTTAGGTGAAACACCATTTATTTTCTTAAATACTTTAGAAAAATGATTGACCTCACCAAAGCCGACCATTTCCGCAACATCAGCTATCCGTAGCGATGGATTTTTAAGAAACTCCTCGGCTTTTCTAATGCGTATGCCGTTTAATATCTCTGAAAAATTCTGTCCCATCTCCTTGTTTAGAAGCTTACTAAGATGCCACTGGCTCACATATACCTTCTCGGAGACCTCTGCAAGCATTATTTTTTCACTGTAGTGCTCTCCCATATATGCTATTGCATTTCTGACTATGAAATTATTGGCAGCATCCTCATGCTTATCAGCCTTTTCCCCGATGCTGCTCCCATTATCTGCATCTTTTCGGTCTCCTGCTTTTGATAAATCGGGCTCAGCATCCACTTCTGATACAGCTTTGTCATACTGGCTTTCAGAGTCAAGCTTACTTACCATAAATGCAATCGCTTCTTCAATCTCTTCCATATTTGAAGGCTTTAGTAGGAAACGTCGAACCCCCAGATTCAGGGCCGTCTTTGCATATTCAAAATCGCGAAAGCCCGTAAGTATTGTCACCTGCATGTTACTGTATTCTGACTTAAGGGCTGCCACCATGCTTAGTCCGTCCATTTCCGGCATGCATATATCAAGGAAAACCATGTCGGGCTTTTTTTCCGTGATAAGCGTCTTTCCTTCAACTCCGTTGTAAGCTGTAGCAATTACTTCACAGCCAAACTTATCCCATGCAACACTTCTCCTAAGCCCTTCCACTATTATCGGCTCATCATCTATTATCATCACTTTATACATCTGGTTACCATACTCCATATTCATTGATTTGTACTACCTGCTTCAGGATAGTGGCATTACCATCCTGAACTGCATCTTATCCTCATCGATGAGATGAACGGACAGACCATACTTTTCTCCAAAAATAAGCTCTATTCTCTTGTTTACGTTATATATTCCAATTGAGGTATGAACTCCGGGAACACTCTTATCAAGAGCATCTTCCCCGCTTATAATCCTGCTTATCCTATCGATATCCTCAGTCTTCATTTTCTTTCCGCTATTTATTACGTCTATAATAAGCTCATTATTATCTTCAAAGATATTAAGCCAGATTGTACCATGACTTACACTCTCTACTCCGTGCTTTATGGCGTTTTCCAATATTGGCTGCAGAATAAGCTGAGGAACAAGTGCATTTACAAGATTAGTGTCCACCAGCTTTTCAACCTCCAGCCTGTCACCAAAACGCATGGACATGATATATAAAAATGCATCAGCGCACCTGATCTCATCAGATAATCTTGTGAGTACAACATTGTCCCTGTTTATTCCGGAAGAAAGAACTGTTCCCAGTGCCTCGATCATTTTGCTGACCTCAGTATCCCCGTTCATCCTGGCCTGCCAATTCATCATCTCCAGCGTATTATTTAAAAAGTGCGGATTTATCTGAGCCTGAAGCGCCGCAATCTGGGCATCCTTTGTGGCCATTCTCTGCTGGTACTTGGAGTTCTTCTGCATGTAATAATAAGTCATTATCATTATTGGAAGCATTGCAAGGACTGAAATTATTACTATCAGATTGACTCTGGAAATCTCATAGTACAGATCTCCCATATCCTTAATATAGTAAAAGTCCAGACTGTAATTACTTTCATCAACATTATATCTATAGCCTGTATATCCTGTCTGAAAGGTTCTTCGTATTCCCCTTTCATGTTTCTCTGCAGAGCCGCTTCGTAACCCACTAAGGACATTCATTTTGTTGTCAGGAATTTTAACCTCTCCGAAATATGTGAGAAAATATCCGGTTTTATTTACCTCAACAAAAATGTTCTCAAGCTCTTCCAAAGGTATGTCCTTAAAGAATTTATCTCTTTCAAGACCTACTACCACTGCGCCATAACTGATGTCATATATTGAGAAAAACAGATTCTGAACAAGATAAATCTGATCACCGACTATGGCAACCTGAGCCTGCTTTTCTTTATTGTGAACAAAGGGCTTTAAATATCCATCCACATTTTTCATATAGTCATCATAATTAAAATCACTTTTTGCAGCATAAACCGAAGGCTCATCCTCATTTATCAGATAAAATGCCGTAAAAGCAAACTGATCATCCGGAGAAAACTTACTGATAATCTGAAGACGGATCCAGGTCAGATAGTCCTCTTTGCTAAGGTTCCCCGTCTGGAGTTTTCTGTAATTACTTTTCCACTCTTCTCCGGAACTTTGGCGGTATATTCGCGAGGCCGCCTCATCAATATGGGATTTTAATAAAACCCCCGAGACATTGACCGCATTCATAACCTCACTTTCAGTTCTGTCTATGTATGCGTTCTGATATTGATTAAATATAAATGATAACAATACTGCTATTGGAATCAGCCATGATATTGAAAACAGTATAAAAAGCGTTTTAGATTTCAAAAAATTCCTCCGGGAAGTCAAAATATTTAAAGCGCATTTACCCCGGTACCATTTTATAGCACCGGGGTTGCATAGGAAAGGTAAAAACTGAAAGGTATTGCCTTAGTTTCTTGCTATTTTAACGTATTACTACAAAAGACTGAGAAGAAAGAGTAAGCTTATCCTCTCCAATTTCAGCATTTCCAAGACTGTATATTTTTTCTCCCTTTACTGTTAAAGCTGCAGTTTTTTCTTTATCAGAAGGATTAACCGCTATTGTAAGACTTCCTCTCTTATATACAAAAGGAGCATTTTTTTCTGCGCAGAGAACCTTAAAATCAGCATCTGCCTGCAGGTCTTCTTCTCTGTGACGAAGATTAAGGAGCTCTTTTACTACATTAAGAAGTGAATCCTTATCCTTCTCCTGCTCCTCGACGGTAGGAGCATCTTCTGCTTCATCAACAGGCAGATACAGGCTGTCCTTGCAGCCCTCGGAGAATCCAAGGTTTTTACCCTTATTCCACTGCATGGGAGTACGTGAACCTGTACGGTAATAGCCACCCTCCTTTGTGGGAAGCTCCAAATATCTCATGCCGATCTCATCACCATAGTACAGGAACGGAACACCGGGCATAGTAAAGATGAATGCATAGGCTATCTTAAGCTCATCGGGTTCAAGTGTATATCTGGGTCTGTTTGTGTCGTGGTTGCAGGTTAGCATGGAAATATAACCTATATCCTTTGTATCCTCATACCACTTCACATATTCATCAAGGAAACGATTTATGTCTCCGTCACTATCCTTTTTAAAGAATGAATTATCCTCTTTTTCCTTATCATTTACAAAATAATCTCTCATAAGAGTGGAATAGCCATTTCCCGGATGATTCAAATAAAAATCCATGTCATATCCGGCTCTTAATGCTATTGAAGGTCTGCTCCACTCAGCGACCATTGCAGCCTCCGGATACTCTTCATCAAGCATTTTTCTGATATCAAGCCATACCGCACTGGTTCCTGTCTGTTTTTCATCATCATGCTTTACCAGTGATCCTGCCATATCTACTCTGAATCCATCGCAGCCATGATCGAGCCAGAATCTCATAACATCCTTTATGGCTTCTCTTGTTGCAATGCAGTCAGGATGGTCGATTGGAAGCTGCCAGGGCTCCTCGGGATTTAAGAATCCATAGTTAAGAGCAGGCTGGCATTTAAAGAAATTAAGAGCATAGGTCCCGCTTCTCTCACTTTCACCGCCAATATAATTAAGGTCCGCTGTCCTCTGAAAACAAAAATCTGACCAGATATATCTGTTGCTGTATTCGTTCTTTTCAGCTTTCTGGCTCTGTCTGAACCACTCATGTTCCTCTGATGTATGACCGGGAACAAGATCAAGAAGAACTTTTATTCCTCTTTTATGAGCTTCTCCAAATAATCTGTAAAGATCATTGTTGCAACCGTATCTTGGAGCAACCTTCTTATAATCCCTCACATCATATCCCGCATCTGCAAAAGGTGAATCAAAGCAGGGATTGATCCAGAGTGCGTTGCATCCAAGGGACTTTATGTAGTCAAGTTTTTCTATAATTCCATTAAAATCTCCGATTCCATCCCCATTTGTGTCATAGAAGGACTGAGGATAAATCTCATAAAACACTGTATCCTTTAACCATGTAGCTGCCATATTAGATTATTATTCCTTTCTTTCAAAAAATTAAATTTATTTCCCATCAAAGATTTTTTTTACTTTAAATTGAAACCACTTTTTTTCCGAGGAAAAACAGGAATCTATGCTTCTTTAGCGGTTAAATGATGGAAGCAGTAAACACTTCGTCCGCCATCAAGCTTTGTTTCATCCGGCTTATTCTGTCTGCATTCATCTGTAGCATAAGGACAGCGTGGTGCAAACTTACAGCAGGTAAGCGCATACTCTTTTGCTTCCATGTCCGGCATGACAAATTCCTGGTTCCATTTGTCCCCGACTCTCGGAACTGCTTCCATAAGCAGCTGTGTATAGGGATGAGCGGGATTGTCCATAAGTTCCTTAGCGGGGCCGTACTCAATGAGGCCTCCGCGATAAAGAGTTGCTATATAATCAGACACATAATATGCCGTTGACAGATCATGGGTGATATATATAAATGAAATGTTGTACTTATCCTTAAGCTCCTTGAACAGATTGACAATGTTCATCTTCATTGAAGCATCAATAGCCGCAACCGGTTCGTCTGCTATTATCAGCTTTGGCCTTGTTATTAGCGCTCTGGCGATGGAAACTCTCTGAAGCTCACCACCTGAAAATTGTGCTGAATATTTACCTTTTACAACTGCAAGGGACATTCCTACACTCTTTAGAGCTTCGTCAGCCTTTTGCTCTGCCTCTTGCTGATTTTTAGCTATTCCAAGCTTTAACGCGGTGTTATACAAATATGTATCCACAGCTTTTCTTGGAGAAAAAGATTCATAAGGATTTTGGAAAATCGGCTGTACGTCCAGTTTGAACTGCTTTGCGTCATACTTTTCCTTGTCACTGTAGGATTTTCCATTGAGGATGATATCTCCTCCATCCGGTGTATGAAGTCTTAAGATCATCTTGCAAAGTGTAGACTTACCGCATCCGGACTCTCCAACTATTGATAAAATGACAGGCTTATCAGCATCTATTGAAAGCGATACGTTATCAACAGCCGTCATCTTTTTTCCTCTGATCATTCCGCCTATTCGGAAATTTTTGGTAACGCCTTTTACTTCAAGTAAATATTTATCAGACATTGATCATTCCACCTCCCTCTTTCAGTAAGTGGCATGCAACAAATCTTCCGGGCCTGATCTCCCTGAATTCCGGAACAGATGCCTTGCACTTATCTGTAGCATAGGGACAACGCGGTGCAAATCTGCATCCCGGCGGAGGATTCCTAAGTGCCGGAGGTCTTCCGGGAATACCAACCTTCGCACTCTTATCGCCAACCTTTGGAAGCGCATTTACAAGCATTGTTGTATAGGGATGAATCGGGTCTTCGAAAATATCTTCCGTAGGTCCAAGTTCAATCATGCTTCCTGAGTACATTATTCCCATTCTGTCTGTAATCTGATAGTGAACACCCATATCATGGCTGACAATTACCATGGTATTTTTGAGCTGCTTCTGCAAACGCATAAGCATCATCAGAATTCCCCTCTGAACAACTACGTCCAGCGCAGTTGTAGGTTCGTCTGCCAGAACAACATTGGGCGACATAAATGTTGCGAGGGCTATGATAACGCGCTGTCTCATTCCGCCTGACAGCTGGAAGGGATATGCTTCAAGAATATCAGGTGAAAGACTTAGCTCCTCAAGATAATTAGCCACTCTTTTAAGAGTCTCCTCTTTAGTTTCCTTTTTCCTGTCCTCCTTTGGAATGGAATCAAGAAACTGTTTTTTTAGTCTTGTTATGGGATCAAGAACCGACTGGGCAGCCTGCGGAACATATGCTATGTTGTTCCACCAGGTCTTTTTGATCTCACCTGAGGAATAGGCAAAATCCCTGGCGTTCTTTTTTCCTGACAGTACAATCTGTCCTTTATCTATTACCAGGGGCCACTCAATGATGTCGTAAAGCGTCTTAAGAAGTGTTGTCTTACCGCAGCCTGACTCCCCGGCTATTCCAAAAATTTCATTGTCGCCTATAGTAAAATTAAGATCATTTAAAACATGTACATCTCCATCGATCGTCTTGTATGAAGTCGACAGATTCTCAACCTTTATCATTTATAATCACCTGCCTCTCTTCATTGCCAGATAGTCGTTATATCCCGTGATCAGCAGGAACAAGCCTATAAACATCACGATAGTAGCCACGATCGGTGATCCGATCCAGAGCCATTGCTTATTAAATATGGCATTTCTTTCCCTTGCCCACTGTATCATGTTTCCAAGGGATACAAGGTTTGCAGGTGAAAGTCCCAAAACTGCCAGGGATGATTCAGAAGCAATAGCATTCAAGGTCGCATTCATGAAGTTTGAAAGTGACCAGGTAAGTGCAAAGGGAAGTATCTCTGTCACAACTATCTGAATAGTGCTCTCCCCTGAAAATCTTGCTGTCTGTATAAAGTCTCTTTCCTTGAGAGTAAGCGCCATTGATCTTATCTGTCTGCTCGGCCATGCCCATGCAAACATGGCCAGAACCAAAGCTATAAGAATAACCGTAGATGTTCCCTTCATGAGGGATGTCATCAGAATCAAAATAGGAAGTGACGGGATTACCACAAAGGTATCAGTGATAACCATAAGAATTCTGTCCAGTGCACCTCCTGCAAATCCTGAGAGAAGTCCCACAAAAACTCCAACAACGGTTCCTATTGTGGCAACGATAAGACCTATAACCAGTGAATTATGGATAGCTTCAATAAGAAGCCACAGAACATCCTGCCCCATTGAGGTAGTCCCCAAAAGATGTTCACTGCTTGAACCGAGCTTCGGATCATAAGTGTTAAACATAAATGGATCATTATGAGGAATCAGGTAAATTACAAACCCAATGATCAAAAATATAGACGTTATTATCAAGCCCGAGCGGAGGGCGAAATTAGCATTTTTCCAAAACTTTTTCATCCTTCATCCTTCTCTTATTATTATGTAACGGCACTATTACTTCGTAATCCTGCCATGTCGGTCGGTGCGATGCTAAGAATACCTGATTCTGGGATCGATGAACGGGTATACCAGATCCACAATAAGTGTCGCGGTTGCAATAGCTACAATAGAAATTGTTATGCAGCCAAGTATCATATTATAATCAGACTGAAGTATAGCCTTCTGGATAAGCGTACCTACGCCGGGATATCCGAAGATGATCTCTGTCATGATTGAACCGCCAAACACACCACCAAGACTCATTGCAAGGGCTGTTACCTGAGTAAGAATTGAGTTTTTCAGAACATATTTTGTTCCTATTACTCCCTCTGATAAGCCTCTGTAACGGGCATAGAGTACGTAATCTTCCTCTGATGTTGTTGCTGCAAGAGATTTCATTGATATGATCCACCAGCCTGTTCCGACAAGTAACAGAGATATTGCAGGAAGGATTGAGGATTTTATCAGTGAAGCAAAAAATACTGCAAATCCCTGGAAGCTATTTATAGTAGTTGTAAGAGGGAACCATCCCAAAACATATGCAAAGAAAATCTGCAAAACAAGTGCAACTATGAAATATGGGATAGGGTATATGCAAATAGCAATGCCCTCCAGAATTTTCGATGATTTTTTGTTTTTCCTGAACCCTGCCAAAAGACCTATGATATTACCTATTATCCATGCCAGCAAAGAAGCGGTCATGGAGAGTCCTACAGTATAAGGCAGGTAAGTCGAAATAATATTACCTGCTGACTCAGGATAACTCATAAGAGAAGGTCCAAAGTCAAAATGTAAAAGTCCTTTCCAAAGGAATGTTGTATATTGTTCCATCAAAGATCCTTCAAGTCCGAACTGGACTCTGAGTGACCTTCTAAGAGACTCCATCTGAACAGGATCCATTGAACCCGAGCGGGCAGATATCTGTCCTATCATGGATTCTACGGGGTCAGAGGGGAACATTCTGGGTATAAAAAATATAAATGTAACGCCAATCCATATGGTCAGCGCCCACGTCAAAAGACGTTTTAAGAAATATGTCCTGAATTTCACAAAACCACCAACCTTTAACTAGTTTTCTGCATCTGCTTTATATATTACTAATAGTTGTGGGTTGCACCGGATGGATACCCCTACATATCCATCCGGCCTCCCGATCTTCATTCGCTTTTGAGATAATCTCAAGATACGAATTTAACATTTCCCTGAATTTCCTTAGAAAAACAAGAATCTAAAATATAAACCAAGCTGCCATATTACTGAGGAGTGAATTCAGCAAGAATGTACTTAAAGCAGCTCCACCACCACCATGGTCCATTGTAAGCATTATCTGCATTAGGATAGTTGCCCCAATATGTTGCATTTGTAGGAACAAACTTAACACCTGAATGGAAAGAAACGAAAGGCATCTCTGTAAACTGAACCTTTATAAAGTCAGTTGCCAGCTCATATGCTTCATCAGAATCAGGAGAAACTTTTGCAAGCTTGTGAATAATCTCTGTAGCTTCCTTATTGTTCCATCTTGAACCCTGACCTGAGCCTATCTCTCCAAGAGGAGTGATAAGATCAGCATCCCAGCCGTTAATCTGTGAGTAGATGTCCTTTGTTATGAAACCTGTAGGCCAGTAGCCTGCAATTTCAAAGTTACCTGTTCCACCATTTGCATCCCATGTTGCAGATGACTCAGAAGAAATGTTGCAGTTCAAACCAAACTTTGTGAGCTGGTCATAAGCTGCCTGCACGCCACGTCCTGCCTGCGCTTCTGTGTCTGCAAGGTAAGTAAGATTGATTGTGAAAGGCTCACCGTTAAAGTACCAGCCATCATCCTTCTTCTCGAGGCCGGCTTTAGTAAGAAGCTTTGTTGCAGCTTCAGGGTCATACTTAATGCATCCCATACCGAACATATCTTCAAGATATGCATCATCGCCTGTGATACCAAGTTTCTCAGCCATACGATTCTTATATTCTGAATCCCAAGGCTTTACTGTGGTTCCATCGCCAAGATCAAGCTCGAAATCCTTAAGCCATCCTTCAAGCGGTTTTCCATAGAGTTCCTGGAAAGCTGATGTATTGCAAAGGATACCGAACGGTGATGATCTTCCGGCACCGTCAAAGACGTTCATTGAAATCTCATCAAAGTTCATGGCAAGTGCAATACCCCAACGGAAATCTGCGCTGTCATAAGGAGCTCCCTGTCCTTCTGAGAAAGCAAGGCCCTTAGAGCAGGGGTCATCACTTGTAGCATAAGGGAATTCGTTATACCATGCTGAAATCTTATCATTTGAGCTCATCATAGTCTGAAGAATCTCAGGAGTAACTTCGCAGAGGATATCAACTTCATTCTGGATCATAGCCATCTGACGAGTTGTGTCATCGCCAAGATAACGAATCCATACATATTTTGCCGGGCACTGTTTTCCTGTTACTACGCCTACTGTGGTGTTCTCCCAATCCTCACGGCGCTCATACAGAATCCATTTTCCAAGAGGATCATAGGACTTAACTGTATAAGGACCTGCAACTACAGGATTTTCATCCTTGAAGGTTGAAGGATCGTCAACCTGTGAATAGATATGCTCAGGAACGATACGAAGGTCATTTCCCCAGATGGTAACACCCATCTTAAGTGCAAGTCTCGGGAAAGATTCCTTAGTCTTAATCTTTACGGTATAGTCATCTGTTGCTTCAACAGATTCAAATATTGAGTTGTAGTAATCACTTGCTGCAATGCCGGGAGTGTTCATAATCATGTTAAATGTGAATGCCACATCCTTAGCTGTAAGATCCACACCATCTGACCACTTGATACCCTGTCTGATCTTTACGGTATGCTCTGTAAAGTCCTCATTCGACTCCGGCATGCCATCTGCAACTTCACCAAACTGCTCACCCTTTGCAGTGTCCATTTCCCACATCATAGCTGACATAAGCTGATGTATACCAAAGCCTGCCTGTGTTCCCTGCATATAAGTGTTGAACTGTCCGGGAACATCTGTAGGTGACTGTGTTTCAACAATTAGTGTCTCGTTACGCGGTGTTCCTACTTCTGTCATTTCTCCACTGGGAGCTGACTCAGCATTACTGTCAGATGTATCTGTACTTTCTGCAGCAGTCGCATCTGTCTGCTCTGAAGCGGAAGTGTCAGTTGATGTACCTGCAGATGTTCCGGTATCTCCACCTGTCCCTGCAGGAGCTGAACCACCACCACATGCCATGAGTGAAAAAGTCATCACAGATGCCATTAAAATGGAAACCAATTTCTTTCTCATATAATTGTCATACCTCCTCTAAATTGTCATATCTGATCTGGACAAAAAATATTTCCCCTTATAAGCCTCCTCCCTTTTTTATTTATCCCTTGTCACAGATAGGTACCAGCTTCTTCCCAATGTCTGTGCAAGCTCATCACCTTGGAGCCTGCAATCCGGACACATCCGGGAAGTCCATTAAGGTCAGCTTTTAATTAACTCTTTTAGTCTAATGAAATTCTTATTGTCTTAACTTCAAATCCCCTAAATTCAAGTTCAAGAATTCCTTCATCAAAGCTGATTTCTTTTTTATCTTCTTCAAGCATATTGCAGCTGTATGCTGCTCCCCTGAAGTCTGTTGTAACCTTCGCTTTTGTTGCTGCCCCTGCTGCCTCATATAATCTGAGTATCAGGTCTCCGCTTCCGTCTTCAGCAGGTTTTATCGTATCAATAAAGATGTTCTTTTTATCAACCTGCGCCATTGAGAATCTCTCTGCATGTCCTGCTGTAATCAGTGGACTTACATTAAGCTCATATCCTTCGCGGATCACATCGCTGTCTGCAAAAGTGCCTTCCCAGGCTGTAAAAGCATATGTAAAGTGATGATGTCCGTTATCTGCTCTCATCTCAGGAGATGCTGCAGCTCTCAAAAGGGTAAGCTCCAAAGAGCTTCCGTTCATGCTTATTCCATACTTATTGTCATTTAATACTGCTGCTCCTCTTCCTCCATCCTCGAGAGCTGAATATCTGTGATTGCATACTTCAAATCTGTCCTTTTCATATGCCCTTGATCTGTGGGTCGGACGCTTTACATATCCAAACTGCATCTCGTTTATGCCTTCAGTTGCGTAAATGTTTGTGGCAAATTCTGTCTTTAAGAGTCTGTGCAGTTCATTCCACTCGACATCGGTTTCAAACTCTATTCTGTCAAGATCGCATCTAAGGGATATCACCTGCCTGAATGTGGAATTCCCTATTTCACCTGTGACCATAACCGCTGCTTTAAGACCCGAATCACTTATTATTTCCAGCTTTGTGTTACGTACTCCCTCTATCTCCTGAAGCTTATAATTTGAATCTATATCCCATGCATCAAATAATCTCGGTACATCCTTATACATATGGAAACGATTGGAGATTCCGCTTACAAACTCAGTATCTGGGGCTTTTAATTTAAAGCTTGTCACTTCACCTTTTTCGTTTATCGAAGCTCTTACCTTCTTATTTTCAAGGATGAACTCATTGCCTTCCTTTGTTGCTGTTGCAATGTCCCTGCAGCTATTACCCTCAGCCGGTATAAGAGTAACCGCACCAAGTGAAGGAAGCTTTACAAGTGCCATAACCTTGCCGTTTTCTACCTGAACCGGAACTATTTCCCCATTATCACAGGATGCTCCGTGCTCAAACTGCTTTGGCAGTTCTATGAGACTTGTGGTCTCAAAAGATAATGAATTTAATACTGTTACGGCTTCATCTGATTCCTTACAAACAGCTGCAGCAAAGTTTTCTGTATTGCTTCTTACTTTTTCAATCAGCTTTTCCATTCGTTCATTGGACTCAATATATATTCTCTGTATTCCTGAGCCCGGAAGTATGTCATGGAACTGATGAAGTAAAAGCTCTCTCCAGAAGATTTCTGCTTCCTTAGTGTCATAGGAAGCTCCTTTTACAAGAGCTGCCGCGCCCCATATTTCCATATCTCTTAGAGCAAGCTCTGCGCGTCTGTTATTATTCTTAACCTTAGCCTGTGAGGTATAAGTTCCTCTGTGAGCTGAGAAATAAAGTTCTCCGGTATAGGTATTTACCGGCCCTCCCTTTTTCTCCATGTCCTCAAAAAACTCTACAGGTCCTGCCAGTTTGACCTTTGGTGCCCCTTCGAGATTACTTTCTCTTTTGGCATATTCAAGGTAGTCTCTGCTTGGTCCGCCGCCTCCGTCACCATAGCCAAAGGGTAAAAGAAATGCATCAAGATCCCTCGCCTGGCTTCTTCCCTTCCACACTTCATCAAGCTGTGAAGGGTCTGTTCTGTAGGTATAGCTTGTGGGCAAAAAAGCTGTTATTTTCGAGCCATCCATTCCTTCCCAGGTGAAGTAATGATATGGGAAGATATCGCCCTCGTTATATGACCAGAAGATTTTCTGAGTAACAAGATACTTTACTCCGCATCCATTAAGTATCTGCGGAAGTGCTGCTGTGTATCCGAATGTATCCGGAAGCCACAAAACTATACTGTCTACTCCGAGTTCTTCTTTGTAATATTTCTTTCCATACAATAGCTGTCTGATAAGAGCTTCACCACCTGCCATATTGGTATCGGGTTCAACCCACATTGCTCCTTCAGCAATCCACTGGCCGCCTTTTATAGCTTCCTTTATTCTTTCGAACAGTTCGGGATAATACTCTTTTACCATCTCGTATGCAGCCGGCTGACTTTGAATATATTTATATTCAGGGTACTGCTCTATGAGCCTTAGCTGTGCCGCAAAAGTTCTTGCTGTCTTTCTGTATGTTTCAGCCATGGGCCATAGCCATGCAAGATCAAGATGCGAATTGCCCACTGCATAGTAGGTTGGCATCGTACTGCCATTTTCCGCTTCCAGGACAGGCCTTAGCACTTCTCTGGCTTCCCTGTAGCTCTGCTGCCTCTTTTCCTTATCCTGCTCAAAATCAACTACTAATGTGAATTTTTCCAGTGCCTCTGCTATTTTGGAAGCCCTAAGAGATGACTGATCAAGCGTATCAAGGAGCTGCTGCAATGTATCAACATCCATATAAAGCTGATATGCATCCTCATCCCAGATGCCATAGGTGCAAAGTCCAAGAGTCCTTCTCTCGCCCTCCTTTAGAGGATCCTCATAGCTTCCCGGAAGAACAGGTCCTGTAGCACAGCCCCCTGTCGGAGCCTCAGGATAATAATGTCCTGCATAGGTTTCCATCAGGATTTCAAATTCCTGCCCTTCTTTTCCGCAAATAGTAAGCGCATTATCCTCTATGTAATGATGCGGCACCCATACCCATTCTGCTCGGTGGGTTCCGAAGCTTTTCCCGTTTACAAAAAGAGTGCTCTCTCCTCCGGGATCAAGCTTTAATACTATTCGTTTTCCTTCAGCCTCCTTTGGAAGTACAACCTTGCCTCTAAACCAGCAGTATTCCCAGACATTTCCCCAGGTAAATCCGGGTTTCACCTTGCTAAAATTCAAAGAGCCAAGATCATCAAAAGATAGCTCCTCCATGGTTCTTGCTGCTTCCCATTTAATCTCTCCAAGAGGCGTATAGAAGTCGTCCTTTAAAGTCCGCACCCAATGAGATATCCTGCCTCTCCATTCTGAATGCATAACATTCATCTCAATGTCCTCCCCTTTCTTTTGCCTTGAACATGAGTGATAAAAGTATTATCACCGCGCTTAAGGCTACTATTATTCCTAATGATGCAAACGCCTTTTCTATTCCCAGTACATCAATTGCAACGCCTCCGGCAAGATTACCCAGAATGCTTGCTGCGCCTGCCTGAACTATGTAAAGAACGCTCTGTCCCTCAGTTTCTTTCCCGCTTTTAACATGACTGAAGATATATTCCATGCAGACAAGATAAAATATCATTCCGCTTGGTCCGTTCATTGACTGGGATACAAGAAATGCAGGCAATACTCCTATCGATGCTATGAGAAGCCTTAGTCCCATAAGCACAGTCACAAGGGAAAGGAGTTTTAGACCTCTGGCTTTTTTTGGTATAAGTCCAAAACTCAGAAGTATCGGTATTTCACTCAGTGCTGAAATACTTTGCAAAAGTCCAACTCCTGATTCGCCCATTCCTCTATCCGCTGCAAAAACTGTGATAAAGCCATTGTAAAAGCTCGCTCCCAGCTGGAAAAAGAATGCCAGAACCAGCAACAGCCATACGGTATTGTCCTTATAAATTTCAGATATGCGAAATTGCTTCTTAGTATGCCGGGCAGCTATCGGCAGGCTGTTTTCATGTGCCGGAAGCCCCATGAGCAGAGCTGCCATTATAAGGTACGCTATCCCTGCTATTGCAAAGGACCTCTCAGGTCTTCCCTTCAGATAAATACCAAACAGATATACTGCAATGGCATATCCAATGGTCCCGCCAAGTCTTATTATTGAAAAGCTATGGCCGTATCTTGCAGCATTCCTCAGTGTTATGGTATCTGTCAGCGGTATTATGGTTGTCGAAAACACCGCCAGGAATGATGCTGCAAAGAAAAAGCTGGCAAAACTTGTACCAAGATAATAAGTCTGCAGTGCCAAAGCTGTCCCCAATACGATCAGCACTGCATACTTTTTCGCCTTTCCCGTATCATCAACTCTCTTCGCCCACAGGGGCTGAATAAACAAAGATGAGACACAGGCCAGCATTCCCAGAATTCCTATCTGGGTAGAAGTAATTCCGTTTTGTCTGTAATAGAGATTTAAAAAGGGAATGTATATCGCGCAGGCAATGTACATGAATGAATTGATCAGAAATAAATGACCTTTTTTCATAGCATTCCCTACTCCTCCACATCTATAACCAATCCTTTTATCAGACTCACTACGGTCTGCTACCGGTACCGTTCACAATCATGTTTCGCATTCTTGAACGGCACCTTGCTTTATAACTGTCAGATACCGCAAGTCCCCATAAATTCGTGCTTACGGTGATTAGCCTGCAAAAATCGTTTCCATTTAGCCCGATTCCATCAAATGATTACTTTATTATCCTTTGATTGGTTTCTTAGATATTAGCATCAATCTTTTTTGGCATAAATGAAATATATTGGCAATTAATATAAAAAATTGGCATGTTGTATCACAAGATTTTCCATATCATTGTCAATTCAAAAAGTCGTAGTCATCTACTTATGAAAAGATGTGGCACGCTCATTTATTGCCCTTATTTTTCCAGGATCAACCTTGAACTCTCTGTCCATAGTCATGAGTCCGTTGACCTCCTGCTGCACGTCACTGACCTGCGTATAGCAAAAGCCCACAATATATGGAATGTCTAATATCGCATCCGTTATGCGTCTGTATCTCTCAACAAACTCATCCTCTGAAGCTACGGTATTTCCATACCCCCACTCGTCTTCTTTTGATGTGTTGAACGCAATGCCGCCATATTCACTGATTATGACCGGCTGACCGGTATAGGTATATCCCTTTGCAAAGGCATTCTTATATTTGCTATGGGCAAAGGTTCCACTCAGTATTTCATCTTTTTTTGTGGTATAACGCTCAGCAAATACAGCTCCGTCCTCCTCATAATCATGGAGAGTCAAAACATCAGAAACAGTGTGCTCCCAGCCGTCATTGGTTATAACAGGGCGCATGGGATCGATGACTTTAGTCATAAAGTATATGGCTTTTGTGAAGTCCTGCTGCCTTTCGTTTGTCCTGATGTCAGAGACTCCCCAGGATTCATTAAAAGGTGTCCAGGTAATGATGCAGGGATGATTGTAGTTCTGCATAACCACAGCCTTCCACTCATCCGTAAACGCACTTATTGCTTCATCATCAAAGTCATAGCAGGCTGCCATTTCACTCCACACAAGCATTCCCTTAACGTCACACCAATAAAGGAATCTCTCATCCTCAATTTTCATGTGTTTTCTTAATCCGTTAAAGCCAAGCTCCTTTATCTTATCTATATCCTCTATAAGAGCCTCTTCGCCTGGAGGTGTAAGGTGGGAATCCTTCCAATAGCCCTGATCCAGGATAAGTCTTTGGTAAAGAGGCGTCCCATTTAACAAAACCTGCCCGTTTTCTGTTCTGATACTTCGCATTCCAAAATAGGAAAGTACAGTATCAATGTCCTCTCCATTTTCTTTCAGGGTCAGTGAAAGATCATACAGTTCGGGATTTTCAGGAGTCCAGGCGTGTATTCCCCACTCAGCCTCGGCGTAATCGGAGAGCTTAATTACTACCTTCAAATGGTCACTGCTTATTGATGAAGTAAACTCCTTGATTTTAGCGCCGCTAAAGGATATTTCTCCTGACAGTGAATATGGCTTATCTTCATCTTCAAATACAGAAACCGGAATATTCCCGAATTCTGCCTGAATAATAATGCTTGCATTATCAAGGTCAGGAGTGAGCTTGATACTCTTTATATGCTTCTCCGGAATCTCCTCAAGCCATACGGTTTTCCATATTCCGGTGGTCTGCACGTACCAGCAGCCAAAGTTGTTTTTGATCCAGCGCTGCTTGCCCCTTGGCTGCCTTATGCTATTTGAATCCGACACGGAAATTACTATATTATTGTTTCCATCATTCAAGAGCTCAGTGACATCAAAGCTTGCACGCTCATACGCCCCCTTATGGGATCCTGCATACTTCCCGTTCACCCAGATTCTGGAATTGTAATCACTCCCCTCCAGGTGAATGATGTATCTCTTCTGTTCCTTTTTTGTCAGATTAAGCTCTCTGTGATACCACACATGCTCGTGAGCTTCCTCTATTCCTATTCCGCTCATTTTTGTTTCATAGGTAAAAGGTACATTTATCTCATAATCGGCATCAAAGCCCTTCGTCCACCCATGTTTCTCACCACAGTTATCATCGTCAAAGGCAAAATCCCAGGGTCCGTTTAAGTTAATCCAATCACTTCTTACAAGCTGCGGCCTTGGATAATCTTTTATATAGCTATTCATCACTCGTTCTCCTCATCTATAAATAAATGTTTTTATGTGACTCAATCCGGTCTGTCACCAGTATCGTAACCCACTCATTTTTTTCCTGAGCGATGCTACTCTTACTAATTTCGTTTTGATACTGATACCGGAAAGCCCTATCTAAACTATAGAAAAATGCGGTGATTTATTCAACAAAGATGTTGTTTAAACATGCAGAATTTTAACGTTTTCGGGGTATTTAAACATGATTTTTGTTCAAATACCGTGATTTTTTTCCGTACATACAAAAAGAATGTCGCAAGCGACATTCTCTGTGTTCTAATGTTTCCCACCTGCATATTCATATGCAAGTCCCATAACTATATCCTGTTTATAATCTCCGAACTCTTTACCAAAAAGGTTAAATCCGCCAACATTTTTGGCATCTTCCTTATTTCCGATTCTCACATTGATTCTGTGGGAATCCATTATACCAAGCTCATCAATGGTGAGCGCGCCGACCTTGTTATTATTTATATAAGCGCCTTTCCTTGTTATCTCCCAAATGGTAAGCTCACCATATTGGGTTCTTCCGCTACTCCAGTAGTCAGGATTATTAAGTCCTTTCCTCTCACCATAATCCCCCCTGCAGGTCCAGGTTCCACACTCGACTCCGTTTATCCAGAGCGTGATATCTGATTTCCAGTCAGGGTTAAATCCCGGTGCCTCTGAGCACATCTCAGCAGAGACGGATATCCTGTTAAGCCTTGCTTTAAACGGAAGTGAGAAAATCTGATTAGGAAAAGAGTACTCTATATAGCCTTTTGATGTCCAAAGTATTTTGGCTCTCGTCCTTTCAGGAAGATAAAAGTTTTCCTCCCGGTCATCCATACTTATAAGGCCATTCTCATCTGCAAGTCCGCAGGTCTCAAACACCTGGCAGTCCGTATAGGCACCTATAGGCATCTCAATCCTGATGACATCATCAACATTTCCGTTTGGTTCCACCAGCCTGATATCGATCCTGTCAACGCTTCGTCTGCACATTTTTACACTTCCCCGGGTCCCGGGAACCTGCTCTATCCTCACAAGGTTGGCTTCCTGCAGCGCTTTAACATGTGCTGCACAACTGGATGCGGGAATATTAAGCTGCCTTGCGATATCTGCTATGCTTAGCGGTTCCTTTGAAATAATAGAAAGTATGCGGGCTCTTATTGGTACCGACAACGCTCTTCCGACAGCGGTTAATTCGTCGGGTTTTCCCAGGTTAAGATAAATATTTTTAGCCATCAGATTTTTCCTGTCTGTTTTTAGTGCTCTAACCACTTTTTATACTCAGCTTCATACTCCTCGATATTCATTGAATCTTCATGGAGCTTATAATTTTTATATCGCTGATTTGCCATTCCATAGGGTGCATATTCGCCCTCAAAATCATTGAGCTTTGACATGACATACCCCTCACCATTCATTATGGATAATGGTATTACAATTGTGTTTTTCAGTATAAGCTCCTCTGCCTGTGCAAAGGTTTCCATTCTTTTTTCAATATCCGAGGTGATCCTGGAAGCTTCGTCAATTCGGGCATTCCATTCTTCACGGATTTTCATTATATTACTATTGTCAGTCAAATGCCAGAACATATACTCGCCATCGTCCATAAAGGGTTCTGTCCAGGTCTGTGGATCCTCATAATCAGCTCCCCATCTGCATTTCATAAAGGCATATTTTCCACTTCTTCTGGCCCCTATAAGATATCCCGTATCACCTCCAACCTCGACATTGATATCTATAAAGTCTTTTCCCAGAGTAGACTCTATCTGCTTTTCTATAAGATAAGCCTCTTCCTGCCAGCCTTTCACATTGGGATTGTAGGGCATGAGAACCTTTACAGGAAATATAACTCCTTCGCTGGATAAATCCTGCCTGGCAACTTTTGCATACTTTTTAGCCAATATAGGATTATAGCTGTCCCTCTCCTTTATGGCTTCCAGACCGCCCATAGAAGTATAATCAATTTCATTTATCGACAACACTCCCTGAGGCGTGAATGTGTTGTTTACGAGACTTTCAGGATTATAGGGCTCGTATATTTTCATTATTTCACTCTTATTGATTGATGCCATTATCGCTTTTCTAAAGTAACTGTTTACGACAGCTTTAGACCAGTTCTCAGGCTGATACTTGGAATCAAAATTTGGAGCAAAATTAAATGCATAGAAATATGTAAAAGAAACATCCGGTCTTGAATGATGAATTTCATCCATGATCTGCGGATTTTCCATATATTCGTCCAATTTATCAGGACTTACGACAGCTTTATCAATGTTACCTTCCATATATTGCTCAGGAGCAATAGAAACGCTCTCTGTGTCATAGTAATTCTCAATCCTGTCTATATATACATGATCAGAATCCCAATAATAAGGATTTTTTACAAGAATCTGCTTTTCGTGGGGCTGATAGTATTCCAGGATATAGGCACCGTTATAGAGCAAATTTTTATTGCTTCTTGCAAACATACTGCCGACTTCATTTAAATACTTTCTGCATATGGGAAGATATGATGTATATGACAAAACGCTTGGGAAAAATGTACAGGGTCGTTCCAGCTTGTAGACAAGAGTTTTACTATCAAGCGCTATGACCCCAAGCTCCGACGCCTCGACCTTCTTAGGAGCTTCACTAAAACTGTCAGGAGAAATCAGATATGATGTGTAATCATAGTACTCCTGAGCATTTAAAACAACGGATCCGGTGGAATACATGTACTGACAGTCGCAGCCATTTGCTGCATTATTAACATATTCAGCTGCAGTAACAAAGTCATCTGCTACCACATCTGCGTAATATTCTCCTTCACAGTCAACCCATTTTATCCCGTTTCTCAGATGAAAAGTCCATTCTGTGGCATCATCGTTAGACTCCCAGCTTTTTGCAAGCCCGGGGATAATATTACCCTTGGAATCATAATCCACAAGAGCATCAACAATATTTGCCGTAATAGCAGTATCAACCGCTGAGATTGTTCTCAAATAATGAAGATCCTGCACTTCGGATGAATACAGAGTCCTGAAAACCTTTGCATCATCCTTAAAAGCTTCCTCAAAAACATGATTTTCGATATCCGGCAGCTTGGATCCACACCCGGAAAGAATCACCATATGGATGAAAAAAAAGCCAAGAATAACACCTAGTCTCCTGCTCATCCTCTCATCTCCTTTCCTATGGATTCATAGTATTTACGCTTGTTGTCGTACATTTCCTCCTCAGCAGTCTTAATTACAACCGCTAGCTTTTTATCAGGTGTAGCCATAGCAAGGCCGCTGGCAACATGATATCCCTTCTCCTCGATTTCCTTCTCTACCTTCCTAAGGTCTTTTCTTACATTTTCCTCTTCTCTCTCGTAGCGAAACGCCACAAACTCGTCTCCGCCGATTCTGTAAGTATTAGCTTCGCCAAATTCTTCACTGATTATCCTGGCTACGGTCTTAAGCATCGCATCGCCTGCAATATGTCCCATAGTGTTATTAACTTCATGCAGCCCGTTTACATCAAAATAAATGCATGCAAGGCCATCTGTTCCCTGCTGCAGATGCTGGCAAAAGTATTCGTACCGGTTTCTATTTTGCAATCCCGTAAGGGCATCCATATTGGCTCTTCTTTCAATTCCTACAAGGGATCCATGGGTTATTTTAAGAAGGAACAGCAGATATCCTACAAGTGTCGCAATAACCACCAAAAGGTAAGCATACAGATATACTCTCATGGGCTTAACCTGAGCAAAAACATCTTCCTCGGATACGCTTACAACCATCTCCCAATCTGCCAGCCTCATAGGCAAAAAACAATAGTACTTCGTGATACCTGTCTCATTGTCTTTACCTATGGCATAGCCTCTTCGCCCACTTAAAATAGCATTTTTCAGTGTATCATCAACACTTATGCTCGTAACATTTATATCCACGTCAGCAAGGTTTTTATTCATTCTGCCAGCTCCATCTATGAGGAAAATTCCACTGCTTCTCTCTATCACACTTACTGTGGCATGTCCGTCATAAATCTCAGGAACCCATGCATTCAGGATGTCTTCCGGAGTTGTAGTTCCATACAAAAATGCAATAGTCTCATCATTTCTTCTAATTGGTACAAAGCTTCTTAAGTCATATACTCCTTCTTTTTCCAGATCCTTAAGAAGCGTGGAAATATGCTCTCCACGGGTTTTAATCTCATCAAAATTAAGGACTCCCTCCGAGTCCAGATCCATGCCACTGATTCTAATGACTTTATTGTCAGATGTGAGGATGGCAATATCAGAAATAAGCGAGTTCACATCATACATATTCAGGTATGTATTTACACTTAGTGCATGTAGTGAATCATCTGAAGACGATATGATATTAGCTATAATTCGAAGCATATTTCTGTCCGCACGAAACTCACCCTCGATTGAATCGATGGTTTCCTCTGTTGCGCTCTTAAGCTTCATAAAGCTCTGATCGTAGGTGTATCCGTAAATTACAATAACGTAGATAGCAGAAAAAATACTGATACATACAACCATCAGAATTGTAGCAATCAAGCTATACTTTTTATAACTATCCTGTTCCTTATTCCACATTCTATTTAAGTTCTCACTTAATCACATAAATAAAAAAGGGTAAACTTAACTAGCTTGATTATAGCATCGCAATATATACAAACTATAAAATAAACGGGAATATATTATTTAAGAATTAAGAATTATCAGTAAAAATCTAAATCTAATGCCTTCAGCGACATTGAATTTATAGTTTTTTTATGAATTTATTTATTAAATATGGATTATCGGAAGTAATTAGATTTACTGAAAGATGTACACAAATCGCCACTATGGAGTACAGAAAAACAGGCTGTCACACTAAATAATAGTGTGACAGCCTGACTTAGACTTCTGTTTCCGGGGATGACTATTCTGCGGGCGCCTGCTCTTCTGCTGCTGGTGCTGTCTCCGCTGCGGGCGCCTGCTCTTCTGCTGCTGGTGTTGTCTCCGCAGCAGGTGTCTGACCTTCTGCTGCTGGTGCTGTCTCCGCTGCTGGTGCCTGACCTTCTGCTGCTGGTGTTGTCTCCGCTGCTGGTGTTGTCTCCGCTGCTGGTGCCTGACCTTCCGCTGCTGGTGTTGTCTCCGCAGCAGGTGCCTGACCTTCTGCTGCCGGTGCTGTCTCCGCAGGTGATGTAGTCTGTACCGGAGTATCTGTTCCTGCTATTTTTCCGTTAATCACAGGAACTCTTTTTATCGTAACTTCACCGGTTTCCGGATTAACAATCTCCTGTTCCACGACAGGGACAGGATCCGTTAGTCCGCCGTATACAAAAACAGCTTCTCCTTTAGTAACTGTTTCGTAAATCTGTTCTGCCTTGGCTGTAGGAAGATTTACACATCCATGTGAACCATTGAGAATGTAGTCATAACCTCCAAAATTGGATCTCCAGCTCGCATCATGCATACCCACGTTGCCATTAAAGGGCATCCAGTATTTTACTGCTGATTCGTAGTTCTCTCCGACAAGGGTAGCATCTCTCTCCTTATATGTGATGGCATAGGAGCCTCTGGGCGTCGCTCTCTTCTTATTAACGCAGCCTGAGACAAAATCAGAATCAATAACCATCGCACCATCCTGATATACCCAAAGATGCTGTGCGGAAAGATCAATTTCGACATAGGAATTCCCCCAGTCGTTCTCGCCGTACTGAGCAGCCGTTCCAAAATAGACAGGAGTTCTTACTCCTTTTTCTCCATTTTTGATTGCAGAGATAAGTTCTGATGTCTCAGTTGCCCTATCCATCCACCAGCCATAATCACCGCCTGTTACAGTAACCTGCTCTCCGCTGTGAGAAGTGATTGTCCGGTCTTTTCCGAAAGTGTCATACTGCCTTGCCATACTATTTACAAAGTCTCTGACTTTTTCCTCATCAAGGCTTACCTCTGTGCCGTTTATATTACACCATTCCTTGATCTTAGTGCCATCTACCACAACAGTATCAGCACCAAACTCATAGGTAATTGATGCCTTACAGTAGGTATTTAAATTGTTACAAAATGCAACCAGCTCAGCATTATCTGAGTAGATCTCAGGAACCTTATAGCATTCATCATCAATTGTTACTTCACTGTCAAGAACGTCCAGAGCAGCGCATATCTTTTCAGAAACGCTTTCCATTATCGGTGTCTGCCCATAATCCTCGGGTACAATGTAAAATCCGTCTTCACCTGATTCCTCCGGAATATAAGCATCCACAGGCTCTATGACATTGGCCGGTGAAAAAAGATCAAGTGCAGCTATCTTAGCCTCTACAACATCCTTGGAATAAACAACAATATTATCCGTCGTAAGATGAGTCTCAGTAAAAAGATACTTCGGCCATAGAAACGGATTCTGCTTTTTGAGTGCATCCTCAAACTGCCCGTCCATCCTGAGAGAAAGACTGATATCATCTGAACTGATGACATCAGTAATATCACCTCTGGCATGAACTGTAAGGGAATACTGTTTTACTCCGTCTGTTACAATCTTTTCAATATCAGCTGCAGTCAGTTTATAAGAAGGAATATCATTAACGTAAGTATTAAATGAAAAATGACTCATAAAATATACTGATATTCCTACATAAACAGCCACCAGAACCAGAATTAAAGCTCCGATGACAAAGCCTGCCATGTTGCCTCTTGTCTTAACTTTACTCATATCTTTTCATAATCGGGGAAGCCCCCGAACCCCTCTATAAAAACAAACTCCTCAATTCAAGTTTATTCTTCTTCCTGTTGCTGTAAATCCTCGTTATTAACAAGCTCACCCTCTACCTTCTCAACATACATGTGTCCGTCAAGATGATCACATTCGTGGCAGATGGCTCTGGCAAGAAGCTCTGTTCCTTCAAGCTCAAAAGGTTTCATGTCTATATCCAAAGCTCTTACCTTAACATAATTGGGTCTTGTTACAATTCCGGATTTTCCGGGGATTGAAAGACATCCCTCATATCCTGTCTGCTCTCCGCTGGTCTCTAAAATAACAGGATTGATGAGAAGATGAGGCTCATCACACTCAGGTGAGCAGTCGATAACAACAATTCTCTTTAAAACTCCAACCTGAGGTGCAGCAAGACCTACACCATTTGCATCGTACATTGTTTCAAACATATCATCTATAAGTTCACGGATTCTGGGAGTAACTTCCTTAACCTCTTTGCAAGGGCGTACAAGTACATCATCACCATATTCTCTAATTTCTCTAAGTGCCATTTTTCTACCTTTCTATAATATTATTAATATAATTAGTACATTAGTATAACACAGAAATATAAATAATTACATAAAATTCATCGGGTCAAAATCGAACTGTACCTGGAGCTGCCTCATAATGCCTTTCATCTCCCATGTATCGAGAACTTTTTCCAATACATCCTTTATTCTCATAAGCTCGGCATGATCCTTGTGCTTTACATAAATAACTATGCGATATATATCGTTAATCTTACTTATAGCAGCAAAAGAAGGCCCTATGACAGCAGCATCTCTTATCTGCATTCTGTCTATGTAGGCTCTGAGCTGATTTGACCGTTCTTTTCCAAAGCTCTCATCCTTAGCCCATATCTGTATCGCCAGCATATGCGCCGCAGGAGGATAACGAAGGAGACTCCTGTAAGAAATCTCTTCCTCGTAAAAAGCCTTGTAATCCTGAGCTGCAGCGCTTACCACTGCGTAGTTGTCAGGCTGATAAGTCTGTATCACTACATTTCCGGGATGAGTTCCTCTTCCGGCTCTTCCTGCAGCCTGGGTCAGAAGCTGGAATGTACGCTCTCCTGCCCTATAATCTGAGGCATTTAAAGACATATCAGCTGCCAGGATTCCTACCAGTGTCACGTTTGGGAAATCATGCCCCTTAACTATCATCTGAGTTCCCACGAGGATGTCTGCCTCTTCTGACGCAAAGGCTGACAAAATCTTCTCATAGCTGCCCTTGGCTCTTGTAGTATCTGCATCCATTCGAAGTACTCGTGCCTTTGGATAAAGCTTATTTACTTCCTTCTCTATCTGCTCAGTTCCTGCTCTGAAAGCTGAAACATATTTAGATCCGCATTCCGGACAAATTCTGGAAACAGGCTTTGTATATCCGCAGTAATGACATACCAGCATGCCGCCTCTGTGCTCTGACATTGAAACATCACAGTGAGGGCATTTAAATACATAGCCACAGGACCTGCATGACACAAAGCCCGCAAGTCCTCTTCTGTTGATAAAAAGCATCGCCTGGTGTCCTGTATCCAGACAATCCTGTAGTTTTTCCTGCAGACTTCTGCTGAAAATTGATCTATTTCCACTCCTAAGCTCTTCCCTGAGATCTGCAATTTCAACCTCAGGAAGTGTACCTCCGGTCAGCCTTCTGTTTAGCTCAAAAAGTTTATATTCTCCAAGCTGCGCCCTGTAATAAGCTTCCAGTGATGGAGTTGCTGACCCAAGTACTACGCTGGCTCCTCCCGGAACAAGCTTTGCCAGTTCAATTGCTGTCTCTCTTGCGTGATACTTAGGCATTGTTTCACTTTTATAGGAGGTTTCATGCTCTTCATCAATTATGATAAGTCCCACATTAGGAAAAGGTGTAAACAGCGCAGATCTTGGTCCGATAATTATATCTATATCTCCTTCTCTCGCGCGCCTTGCCTGATCATACTTTTCTCCCGAAGAGAGCGTTGAGTTCATAACTGAAACTCTCTCCCCGAAATGCCTGTAAAATCGCATAAGTGTCTGATATGTAAGCGCTATTTCAGGAATGAGCACTATTGCCTGCTTCCCTCTGTTTATTATCTCATCAATCATGGCGATATATACTTCTGTTTTGCCGCTTCCTGTTATCCCATGTATAAGATATGTCTGTCTTTTTCCATTGTCATAGTCACCTATCACACTGTCGACTATTTCTCTTTGCTCATTGCTAAGAACAATCTGTTTTTCTAAAGCATTGACATCTCCTACAGGATTCCTGTAGTACTCTTCACTCTCGAGCAGAATGATTCCTTTATCAGAAAGTGCCTTAATAACTGCCGAGGTTACATTAAGTTTTCCTGTCACCAGCTCATAAGGAATCCGCTCCGCAGGATTCTCAAGCAGAGCTTCCAGGAGCCTGGCTCTTGCAACCTGATGCTTTTTCACAAAAGTGTTATAAAGCTCCCGGGCTACCTTGCTGTCAACTTTTAGCTTTACATAGCGATGTGTAAGCGCTTTTGATTTTTTCCTCACAGGAATAACTGTTCTCAAAGCATTTATCATCGTTGAGCCGTAGTTATTTTTCATCCAGGCGGCAAGCTTTATCATGATGCCCTCTGCCGACATCTCACCTTCATTCAGACCTAATATTTCCTTGGTCTTTTCCGGATCAAACTTAGGGATGTCAGTTATCTCAACAACATAACCCGTTCTTACCGTGTTTCCTTTCCCAAATGGAATACTAACGCAGTTCCCCGGTTTAATTCTGCCTGCAAGCTCAGCAGGAATCTTGTACTGAAAAGGTCTGTCTACCTTCTCATGTGAGATATCAACTATTATGTTTGCAAAAGAGTAGCTCTGCTTTTCCATCAAGCCTTTTCCTGAATTTCCTTCAAAATCTCCTGTATAAGGACTCTTTCATCCATAGGATACTTAACACCCTTGATTTCCTGATAGTCCTCGTGTCCTTTTCCAGCAAGTACAATAATATCTCCCTGCTCTCCATGCTCTATAGCATAACGTATAGCTTCTTTTCTGTCTTCAATCTTAATATATTCGCCATCGGTCTTCTTCATGCCGGTTTCAATATCATTCATGATATCCATCGGATCCTCAAAACGTGGATTATCTGAGGTTATGATAGTAAAATCAGCAAGTTTTCCACTGACTTCACCCATTTCAAATCTTCTGAGCTTTGATCTGTTACCGCCACATCCAAATACACTGATAAGACGTGTAGGATGATAATCACGAAGAGTGCTGAGAAGACTCTTAAGTGCCATTGCATTGTGAGCGTAATCTATCATAAGCGTAAAATCATCTGACACCTTGACCATCTCAATTCTTCCCTTAACATGAGCCTTTTTAAGTGCTTCAGCTATTACATCCTCTTCACATCCGAGCTGCTTTGCAACATCGATTGCACAAAGAGCATTATAGACACTAAATCTACCAGGTGTGGGAACCTGTGCATGCATCTCAACTACTCCTGTGGTATCGAACATAACACCAAGTTCACCCGGCTTGTGAAGATATGCAAGATTTATGGCTCTGAGATCCGCTTTTTCTGAAAATCCATAGGTTGTAAGCTTGCAGGTGTGATCCTTTGTAACCTCTTCCATTCTAAGGTCATCTGCATTGGCAATACCAATTCTGCACTGCTTAAACAATAATCCCTTACAGTGCATATAATCCTCAAAGTCCTTATGCTCACCAGGACCAATATGGTCAGCTTCGATATTGGTAAATACGCCAATGTCATATATAAAGCCCTGACTTCTGTGGAGCATAAGCGCCTGTGAAGACACCTCCATAACAACACAATCACAACCGGCATCTACCATTTTGCGCATATATCTCTGAAGATCGTAGGACTCAGGTGTGGTGTTTTCAGCATGAATATGCTCATCACCAATTATTACCTCAATCGTTCCGATAAGTCCGCACTTGTGTCCTGCATTTTCCAACATATTCTTAATAAGATAAGTTGTAGTGGTTTTTCCTTTTGTTCCGGTAATACCTATTGTCTTAAGACTTTCTGCAGGATTGCCAAACCACTGGGCTGATACGAATGCCATGGCATATCTAGTGCTGTCTACCTTAACAACAACTGTATCTGTTCCTTCTTCAATCTCTACATCCTTCTGAACAAGAATAGCTGCAGCTCCTTTCTTAGCTGCCTCATTAGCGACACTGTGTCCGTCAAAGTTCATGCCTTCAATGCAGATAAAAAGGCATCCGGGAGTGATCTTTCTATTATCATTAACCACTTCTGTTATCTCTACTGCAGATACATCAGCAGCTTTGTCAGTTCCCCCTACATAAGCTTCAAATTCCAGCTTTTCAAGCAATTTTTCAAGTTTCATAACTCTCTCTCCTATTCTTAATAAATTCATAAATAAATCTACTGTTTTTCTTAAGTTTTTGAACACAAACAGTTCACATTTTAAATGTATATTATTATCAAGATAGTTGATGAACTAACTATCTCCCCCTCATAAGAAACCGCAGACACACGCTTTTTAAGCGTGTGTTTTGTGGTTTATGAAGAAATTTTTGAAGATTATAAAGGACTTATCTGTGAACCATATAGATTCAGCAGATAAAGTCCTTTTTATTTTTGAAAGATTTTCAGCAAAAGTCCTTGAGTATAATCTGTACACTTTCTTCACCTCTAAATTCATTAATCTTTGGCTGATATGCAATCTTAATTGACATATTATCATTACATCCACCATTATATAGCTTTTCTCTTCTCTCTGCACCAAAGTTAATGTCAAGAAATTCATTCCATCTGTCGAAAATGCTTCCAAACACCATCATTTCAAAGCATTGGCCCTCTTCATCTCTTACCGTCATCTTTGCAACATTGGCATTCTTACCAATAATGCGTCCTTTTATGAGCCTGACATTTCTGGCTGCAAAAAGAGGCTCGGGATTTCCTTGTCCAAAAGGTGCGAGGCTCTCAATTTCTCTTAAAAGATTCAAAGAAAGATATCTTATTGGAAGCTCCATATCAAGATGAAGAATCTCCACAAAATCCCCGGCTTTCAAAGTACTGTTCTTATTAAGCGTTTCCCTGAACATCTCAAGATTTTCTTTCTTTAATGAAAATCCTGCAGCAAGCTTATGTCCGCCGTATTTTGTAAGAAGTTCTCTGCACTGGCTTAAGCCGTCAAACATGTGATACGCCTCTATTGATCTTCCAGAGCCCTTTACAAGATCATCCTTCGCATCAGTTACTATCATTACCGGATGGTTTACTTCTTCCCTGACCTTACCTGCAATTATTCCAGCCAATGATTCATGAAGCTCTGGCATGTACAAAACAAGAACATCCGGCAAATTATCACCATATTCAGAAAGAAGCTCCATAGCTTCATCTTTTCCCTGCTGAGTCATATCCTTTCTGCTGTCATTTAGTTCCTTAAGCTCTAGGGCAATCTCAGCCGCTTTACTCACATTCTGCTCCGTCAAAAGCTCAATGCCTCTCATTGCAGTATCAAGCCTTCCTGTGGCATTCAAACAAGGGCCTATTACAAACCCGTAGATATAGCAGCTTACATTGTAGGGATCTATATTATTAACCCTGAGAAGTGCCTTTAAACCTTCATTACCGGTTCGTGTTATGGCATCAAAGGATCTTTTGACAATTATTCTGTTCTCATCCTTAAGCGGCATGACATCACATACCGTAGCCCATCCTGCAAATATGGTCATTTCATCAAAAAATGATCTAAGATCCTTCTCTTTTGTAAGTCCCATTTTTTCAGTCAGAACCTGGATGAACTTATATGCAACCATAGCTCCGCATATCTCATGAAAAGGATAAGTCTCATCCCTTCTTTTGGGATCAACGACAGCATCAGCCGGTGGTAAAACCATCTGATCCTTGTCCTCCTCTGAATAGCTCACTTCATGATGGTCTGTTACAATAACTGTCATTCCCAGTTCCTTAGCATGTGCTATCTGAGGAATAGCGGCGATACCATTATCACAGGTAATGATCATCTGCTTTCCATCTTCATAGGCCTTGTCTACAAGTGAAACGCTAAGTCCATATCCATCATGAATACGATGTGGCAATACAACATCTACATTTCCACCGCAGAGCTTAATTCCTGCAAGCAATATGTAGGATGAGCATATTCCGTCTACATCATAATCACCTATTATTCTTATGGAATCACCTGCCTCTATCCTATTCTTCATGATATCAGCTGCAAGATCTATATCCTTCAGAAGATGAGGATCATGCAGATACTTTTCATCCCTGCTAAGGTACATATCTATATCTGCATCTTCAAAAACATCTCTGTTTCGTAATATGCGTGCAGTTATTGGTGAAATTCCATGATCCTTAGCTATTTTCTGAAAATCCGCACCTTTTCTGATTTCTAACCATTTTGCCATATTAAACCTCTGTCTTGTCATTTGGGGCTTTACAGTTCAAAGTCCATTCAAAAGTAATGCCCCTTAAAGATGAAAAGGCTGCCGCGTATGCGGCAGCCCCTCTGAAAATTATTTAAAATAATTATTTTGAAAACTTCTTTTTAAGATCAAGCCATATCGGTGATGCGATAAAGATTGATGAATATGTACCTGCAACTACACCTGTCATAAGCGGAAGTGCAAAGTTACGAATATCCGGCACACCGAAAATGAACAGTGAAAGAACCATGATAAAGGTTGTAATTGAAGTAAACAGGCTTCGTGTAATAGTCTGACTTACACTCTTATTAACAAGTTCTTCAAGCTGATCCTTACGATTCATGAATACCTGATTCTCACGGATACGGTCAAAGGTAACGATTGTATCGTTGATTGAGTAACCGATGATAGTAAGGATAGCTGCGATAAATGTACCGCCAACCTGAATTCTTGTAAGTGCATAGCAGGTAATAACAATAAGTGCATCATGCGCAAGTGCAATAATTGCAGCTGCACCAAATTTGATATCTCTGAATCTGATCCAGATATATGCAAGCATAAGTATGAGTGCAATAATCATAGCTGATGTAGCATCTGCACGCATCTCATTACTGATTGTTGAACTGATACTCTCAGCTGAAATGTTCTCAGCAGGAACAGAATAATCTGTTCTGAACATGTTATCTATAGCTTCACGCTGTGCAACAGTAAGTGTTACTGTCTTGAAGATAACCTGGTTTGAACCGGCAACTGTCTGAACCTGAACTGAATCAACGCCTGTAAGATCTCTGATCTTAGGAACTACTTCACTATCAAGCTTCTCTGTTGTCCATGCCTCATTAAATGTTACACTTGTTGATGTACCGCCAACGAAATCAAGACTATAGTTAAATGCGCCTTCGCCACGTCCGCCGTTAATACCCATAACTACGAAACCGATAACGATTATTGCAACAGATATTCCGTAGAACATCTTTCTCTTTGTGGTGAAATCGCGAAGCTTAAGTTCTTTAGCTTTTCCATACCACTTCTTATCCTCAAAGCCAAGGCCATAGAAGATATTTGTGATTGCTCTTGTAACAAACAGAGCTGTAAACATTGATACAACAATACCAAGTGCAAGTGTTGAAGCAAATCCCTTAACGGTACCTGTTCCACGAAGACCAAGGATTGCTGCAGCAATAAGTGTTGTGATATTTCCATCAAGAATAGCTGAAAGAGCTTTACCGTAGCCGGTCTTGATAGCAGCCTTAACATCTTTACCGCCTGTAATCTCTTCTCTGATACGGGCAAATACAAGCACGTTAGCATCTACCGCCATACCTACTGAAAGGATGATACCTGCGATACCGGGAAGTGTAAGTGTAATCTCAAATGCTGAAAGGAGAAGTATCTCAAGTCCGCAATAGAATGCAAGAGCTACACTCGCAGCTACACCCAGAAGCTTATAGAACACGATCATGAACAGGACGATTGCTACAAAACCTGCAATAGCAGCGATCATACTTGTATGAATAGCATCTGAACCAAGCTGGGCACCTACAACGTTTGAACGAAGTTCATTAAGCTGAAGCTTAAGTCCACCGATACGGATCATTGAAGCAAGGTTTGAAGCTGACTCAAATGATTCCTCACCTGTGATTACTGCTCTTCCGTCTGTAATCTCAGCCTGAACATTAGGAACGGAAATAAACTCTCCATCATAGTAGATACCGATTGACTCGCCATTTGCAAATGCCTTCTTTGTAGCATCAGCGAATTTCTGTTTTCCTTCATCAGTGAACTCAAGAGAAACAACTACTTCCTGAGTATTTGCTGTACCTGAATTCTGATAGCCGGCCTGAGCATCAGCAACATCCTCACCCTTAAGTACGATTGAACCGTTTGCTTCAAGCTCTTCGATAGACTTGTTAAGAGCATAGCCTATCTGACCATCTTCACTAAGAACATAATTGCCGTCATCATCAACTGTGAATCCGGAATTATATGTATAGTTTTCATTACCCTCACTGTCAGTCTGCGCAATGAAGTACAAATTACCGGGCTGTCCAAGTTCTTCGAGAATCTTGTTAGCATCTGTAACACCGGGAATTTCGATGTTAATACGGTTTGAACCTTCCTGATAAACCTGTGACTCTGTGCTGTACTGATCTACACGCTGCTGCAGCTTGTAAATAGTATCTGACATGTCTTCAGCACTGGGAGTTCCATCCCCAAGTACTTCATAAGTGATGCTGACACCACCCGCAAGATCAAGTCCGAGATCAATACTCTTAAGTGATCCTGACTTATCGCTTCCCAGGCCATACACAGATGTAAACCCAAGACCTGCAAGCAGCAAAAGTGCCACAAGCAAAGCGACTACTGATTTTACTCTTTTCATTTCTTTCACCCTCCATTAAGCTCATTCGGCTTGAGCTGCTTTGATCATTATAGCGCATTCTACACGCTTTCTCTGCAGTTCACATCCCGTATGATAGGTTGTATTTATGTCGCCGTTAAAATTGTAGGCGTTTGCAGCACAACCTCCGCTGCAATAATATCTCGCAAAGCACTTCTGACACTCAGGTCTGGAGTACACATTGCTCTCTTTAAACTGTTTCTGAAGATCAGGTCTTGTGATTCCTTCAAAAACATTACCCATAATAAAGTCTTCATTACCAACAAACTGATGACAGGGATAAAGATCTCCCCAGGGTGTTACACCCAGATATTCACACCCTGAACCGCATCCTGAAAGTCTCTTGGCAACACATGGACCACCTTCAAGGTCTATGTTGAAGTGGAAGAAATTAAACCCTTTTCCTTCCTTCTGTCTCTGAAGATAGAATTTTGCAAGTTCGTCATACTGCTCGCAAAGATAAGGAATATCCTCTTCCTTGATAGCATACCAGTCTTCAGGCTTTGCCACAACAGGCTCAACAGATATCTGCTTAAATCCAAGATCTGCAAGATGCTTAACATCCTCACAGAAATCCAGATTGTTGTGAGTAAAGGTTCCTCTCACAAAATATCTGAGCTGATGACGGCTCTCTGCCACCTTCTTAAACTTGGGAACTATATTATCGTAAGTACCCTGTCCGCCACGCATAGGACGCATCTTATCATTGACTTCCTTACGTCCGTCTATGGAAAGAACTATATTGCCCATCTCCTTATTGGCAAACTCTAAAATCTCATCATTAAGAAGTGTGCCGTTTGTAGTAAGGGTAAAACGGAAGTTCTTATCATGCTCCTTTTCAAGGCTTCGACCATATTCAACTATTTTCTTGACTACATCCCAGTTCAAAAGCGGCTCACCGCCAAAGAAATCAACCTCAAGATTCCTTCTGCTGCCTGAGTGCTTGATAAGGAAATCAAGTGCAGCCTTACCGACCTCCTCGGTCATAAGTGCTTTCCTTCCGTGGTATTCACCCTCGTCAGCAAAACAGTATTTACATCTGAGATTGCAGTCATGAGCTATATTCAGGCAAAGAGCCTTGATTACGGTATCTCTCTCCTTGAATTCCTCAACATAATTCTCATATACATCATCCGTATACAAAACCTCGCCTCTGCGAAGCTCAAGTATATCAGATATCGCATCACTTATATCCTCTGTGCTGTACTGTGAAAAGTTATCAGCCACTTCAGAAAGAAGCTCTCCTAAAAGCACCTCATCACTTACAGCCTCTGCGCCCTTTGCAGTAATATCTGCAGAACCAAAGCGCTTAATCAAATTCTCTTCCACAGGATGGATGAGATCAAAAACAATGTCATCCACAACGTGAACAGAACCACTGTTTACATCCAGAACAATATCATATCCGTTGTTCTTGTATGCATGTACCATATAAAATTCTCACTACCTTTTCTAATTAAAATATGACTAATTGATCGACATACAGGCTACAGCCCTCTCTGCCAATTCATCAGTTTCCTTAAATCCTGTCGGATTCTTGCCGGATATAGTTTTCATAAATCAAGCAGCGGCATGGCCGCTGCCTGGTTTTAAAAAAACTATTTAGTTTAAACAACTATTACTTAGCAACCTGCTCGCAGCTCTGGTTACCAACTGTGCAGGAAGTCTTGCAAGCAGACTGGCAAGATGTCTGGCATTCGCCGCAGCCACCCTTCTTCATGGACTCCTTAAGATTTCTTGTTGCAAGTGTTTTTACATGCTTCATAATACATCTCCTTTTCATTCAGGAATAATACTGAAAAACAACAGTTTTCCACAATTCAGTAGTATATCATAATTTGAGCACTGCGAAAAGCAACTTTTTGGATTTATATAAATTTAAGAATATGACTATTTCACAATCTCTTCAGTGGGCTGTTCAGCCTCTGCCATGCTTTCCTTCTCTTCAAATGCCCCTTCCGGAATATAGACAAGAACATCCGTAATTCTGTTTCTCTTTATGGCACTTGCTGTAAGTTCAACGCCATTTGGAAGCCTTGTGGTCTCGCCACCTCTGGGAAGTCTGTCGAGATTCTCAATCATAAGACCACCAATCGAGTCATAATCATCAGATTCAAAAGCAGTTCCAAGAGCATCATTCACATCATCAAGCTTCATATTGCCTTCTACAAGGAATCTGCCATCACCAAGCTCTCTTATCTGCTCTTCCTCATCAGAATCATATTCATCTCTGATCTCACCGACAATCTCCTCAAGAAGATCCTCAAGGGTTATCATTCCGACGGTAGCTCCGTACTCACTCAGAACAAACGCAACATTCTGAGCATTTTTTCTCATTTCCATAAGAAGATCGGCTGTCTTTTTATATTCGTAGGTGTAATATGCTTCACGCAGATAGTCACTGATTTTGAAATTATCTTTGTCTGAAACAAGAACCATATCCTTAATGTTTATCAGACCTATGATATTATCCTGATTTCCTTCGTACACCGGAATTCTTGTGTACATCTCCTGCTTGAAAACTCTTAATACCTCATGGTATTCGGCGTCAGAGCTGACACAGCTCATGTCTATTCTGGGGATCATTACATCCTTGGCAACTGCATCCGAAAATTCGAACACATTGTAGATTATTTCCTTTTCGCCGCTCTCTATAACACCGTCTTCATGGCTTACATCAACATATGTCTTTAATTCATTTTCAGTCATCAATTTATGATTATTTCTGTCCACTCTGAAAATCTTAAGGACCATGTCAGCCACCGCATTCACTATCCAGATCAGCGGAGTAAGGATTTTCATTATAAAGAGGATTATTCCGGCATAAAAAAGAGCCATATTTTCAGCATAGGTCGTAGCTATAGTCTTGGGAATAATTTCACCAAGTATAAGTACAACTATCGTTAGTACACCGGTTCCTATACTTATCGCCCAGTCGCCCCATATTCTCTGGACAAAGATCGTAGCCAGAGCTGAAGCAGAAAGATTGACTATATTGTTACCTATAAGTACTGCAGATAACATATCCTGATAATCATCCAATATCTTTTGGACTCTCAGAGCCTGCCTGTTATTCTCATCCACAAGAGTCTTTATCCTTACTCTGCTGACACAGCTCATGGCTGTTTCTGCAGATGAAAAAAATGCAGATAAGAATACCAGAAGAATCAAAATGATCATCTGTATTATGTTCTGTTGCAAGCTAGTAACCTCCTTAGGTCTTATATTCTTTGATAGAATTTCAAAAATTATCTGTTACCTTCTACTATACCAAAAATATCGTCAGGTTTCTCAGCAAAAATTGTTCCACCTGCATCTATCTGCTCCTGCCTGGTTCTGAATCCCCATGCCACGCTTATACAGGGCATTTGGGAATTCTTCGCTGTATTTATATCCACGTCGGAATCTCCAACATATATACATTCATCCGAAGTTACTCCAAGAATTTTCATTGCCTCAATTACTGTATCCGGAGCCGGTTTTTTTCGAATATCCTTAGTCTCTCCTATGGCAACGTCAATAGTATCCTTAAAATACAGATCAGCAAGCTCTTTTGTGGCATCCATAAACTTATTCGAGACTATAGCCAGCTTATATCCGTTTTTCTTAAGTTTTTTTAGAACTTCAGGAATCCCTTCATAAGGGCCGCTGTTATCATTACAATGTATTTTATAATGATTTTTAAAGTCCTGAAAAGTATCTTCAAATTCCGGATTTGAAAGTCCATCAGGGACACATCTTTCCATAAGCTTTTGAACACCGTTTCCTACTCTGTACTGGATTTCTCCAAGCGTACAGGTTTCCATCCCATGCCTGGCCAAGGCATAGTTTACACTGTTTTTCAAATCTTCCAGAGTATATAAAAGTGTACCATCCAGATCAAATATTACTGCTTTAAATTTTGACATTTATGACAATGCTGCCTTTCCGTTTCCAATTGGAAACTATTTTTGTTTCATATCGTGCAAATTGCCAGATGAGGAACCTCATCCGGCAATTAATTTACATACATTAGTGTTTAAGTTCTGTCTTATAGAAATCCTTAAAGTCATTATAGCCCTGGCTGGTAAGCTGTTCCTTCTGGAACTTCTTGTTTTTATTCATTCTGACCACCAGAACCTGTTTACCATTGGCTCTTTCTTTCTGAGCCTCAGAAATAATCTCTGAAAGCTGATCTCCTCCGATGCCTTTCTCAACAAGAAATGCCACCTTGTCCTTCTCATCAGGAATCTTGAAGCCCTCATCCATCATGATCATGATGATTCGTTCAAATCCGATTGAGAAACCGCAGGCCGGTGTATCCTGGCCTGTAAATTTACCTACCATCTTGTCATAACGTCCGCCGCCTCCACAGCTTCCGCCATACTGAGGCATAGCAACCTCATAAATTGTGCCTGTATAATATGACATTCCGCGAACAAGTGTAGGATCAAAAACAAGCTCAAATTCAGCACTCTTAGTGGAATCCACACTTGAGATAATCTCTTCGAGATTGTTCTTTACGTCACTATCAAGGAAGTCACCAAGTTCATCTGCAAGGAATCTTATGCCGTCAATTGCGCCCTTTCCTTCCACGTTCTTGAAAAGATTAAGGTACTTATCAATACTCTCCTTGGAAAAGCCGTCCTTCTCCAGTTCCTCTGCAACACCCTCAAGTCCAATCTTATCCATCTTATCAAGAGTTATGAAAACAGAATCATAGCTCTCCTCGGGGAATCCGCTGTAAGCCGCCATGGCCTTGAGCATACGTCTCTCATTTATTCTTATCTGGAAGCCCTTAAATCCAAGTCTTCCAAGAGTAGTTGTGGTTGCAAGGATAAGCTCAATTTCAGCGAGGTTTGTAGGTTCGCCAAGGATATCAATATCACACTGCATAAACTGACGATATCTACCCTTCTGAGGTCTGTCTGCTCTCCACACGTAGCCCATCTGAAGTGCCTTAAAAGGTGAAGGCAGCTCATTCTGATGATTTGAATAATATCTTACAAGCGGAACTGTCAGATCATAGCGAAGTCCTGAATCAGTAAGATCATTTTCCTCCTTAGCCGATTCAAGCTTAAGCTTCTCACCTCTCTTCATAATCTTGAAGATCAGTTTTTCATTCTCTCCGCCCTGCTTACTGTTCAGGTTAGCAAGTGATTCAACACAGGGGGTATCAATAGATGTAAATCCAAACCCGGCATAGGTCTCCTTGATAACTCCAATAACATAGTCCCTGAGCTTCATCTCCTCAGGAAGAATGTCTTTCATGCCTGTCACCGGTTTCTTAATTAATGCCATATAGGTTACCTCTTCTTTATTATTAATTTGACTCGAGAACACCTCGTCAGGTGCTCACAGCCATTTAAGTGGATTGCTGAGCTCTCTGGCCCTTTTCACTATTTCCTCACGGTTATGCTTGATATAGAATTCGAGCGCAGCGATTTCATCCTCTTTAAAGCCGTCGGACTTAAGAATCTTATAACCGGGAATAATCCCTTCTGCTGTATCATTCTCTCTAAGGTTCCTGGGTCTTGTAAAATAAATCCGGATAAAGGTCTTTCCTGATTTTGATGTAAGGAACCCTGTCTGTGTCATCTTAAACGACTGCCCGAAATTCTTCATCTTTTTACCCTCATAATAAGAAATATATTCATCCAAAAATAATAAACGTAAACGTCAAAAATTACAAGTCAGTCGACAATATGATTTCTGCACCATACCAAAGCATAAAAGACAGGCGAACCTGGCAAGGCTCATATTATCCTTGTCAAATCCGCCATTTATCTATCATCATCCTGCTAAAAAAATATATAAATCCAATATATACCAAGGACTATCCTAAGAGTAATCTATTAATGTTTTAGTAATTCTTCCATAAAATCATCTGGCATATTTGTAATTGCCATATTTACTGCTTTTTCAATCTCATATTTCTTACAGTATCCTATGGTTTTGTCAATGAACCAGGCATATCAGTTAACTGTCACAGATACCTTCTTTGCAAGACCATTCCTGGCGTATACATAGACTGTGCAGGTTCCGGAGCCAACAGCTGTGACATTACCCTTTTTGTCTACCTTTGCTACATTTTCATTATTTGATCTGTAACGAAATTCTGCCACATGATCGTCCGGAAGAGCCTTTTTCTTTCCGCTCTCCATCTTTACGGATGCCTTAACCTGCGCGATTTGTCCTTTATTAAGGTTTAAAGTTTTTGTAAAAAGTTTTATTTCTTTAGGATTTTTATACTTGTCATTATCCTTTCCTACAAAATGTGCATGTATACTGCTTCCAACTAAATTACCATTACTGTCATAAGCTTTTACATAGAGTTTGAAATTCTTTGTAAAATCAATCTTCTTACTTTTTATCTTTTTGATTGTGACTGAGGTAGACTTAGTAGTCTTTATAGGCTTTTTTGAGAACTGTTTTCCACAATAAGCTACATATACTTCATATTTATCCACGCCCTCTGTCTTATCCCAGGATACTTTGATTTTTCCTTTTTTCTGGGATATCTTAAGACCCGAATTAAAATCAGCTGTTTTTATAGGTTCATCTATATACCCATACGCGTAAGTTGAGAACAGATCTGATCTGTCTGACATTCTTTTTTCAATAGTTTTGGTTGTATCAACCTCCTGAACTACTTCACTTGTTACTTCAGTAGCACCAGTGTTGTTACCTGATTCTTTGGGATTTTCTTTATTGTTAGCAGATTCATCAGGGTTTTCATTATTGTCAGCCGGTTCCTCAGAATTCTCATTATTGTTAGCCGTGTCTTCAGGATTCTCATTATTGTTAGCCGTGTCTTCAGGATTCTCATTATTGTTAGCCGGGTCTTCAGGATTCTCATTGTTGGTTTCTTTTACCGCATATGTATAAGTAAAAATTACGTCAGTGGCAATTGCTTTACTTGTATCAGGAGTTTGATCCCAACTTCCTTCTTTGTAATTATCTCCGGGCTTATCGCCAACTGCTGGAATCTGATCAGCATTAAGCTTTAGTGTACCTCCTGCATATCCATTAAGTATTACAGTCTTATCAGTTGTTGTACCGTCATTCCATGCACCATTCGCCACTTTGAAGGTAACTGTGTGTGTAATCCGAGCCGGTTCCGGTCTTCTTATAGTTACTTTAACGAAAGCCACTGCGCTATCTGAGTGCATAGAATCCCCCACTGCTTTGTACCAAACATAATAGGTTCCGGCGTCGGTGGCTGTAGGGATGGATGTGGTATAAGGCTGTGTGGCTTCGGTCGCTGTACCGAGGGCGTACTGCATTGTGCCATTTTCCGCCTCACCTGCGTTTACAAGCCCCTGAGCCTGTCCGGTGTAGGTCAGAGACTTGGCTGTCGGAGCCTTTGTAACAGTGGCCGCTGTCTTCTCCACTGCGTCCGGAACCGTGATGGTCGCATCCGAAGTCGGCGTACCCGAAACCGTTACAACCTTACTACTCGTTCTTGTGGCAGTAATACCATTGTCAGTAATATCAGTAAACTCCGCAAAGTAATATCCGGTGTTCGCCGTATAGGTCACTGTGGTCATAGCGCCTATCAGCCCGGTCTGGCTCGTTGCCCCGCCGCTTGTTGTTGCATTCGCACCGTCGAAAAAAATCACACTATATCCCGCCGGCTTCAGCGAAAATTCTTTTGATTCAGATGAGAAGATGACAGATGCCAGATTGAGCTTTAAAGCGGGGCGGACACCAAACTCGTCGACGACATAGTGACCAATAGCGTAGACATCCCCGGCCCCGCAGCCCACAAACGCCGCATTAGCATCATCCCTACCGGGCGAGCGGAGCCACCAGTTGTTTCTGAACTTTCGGACATTCACAGGCACATTTTCCGCCTCATCTGTGCTCAGCAAATACAGCTTTGCTCCAGTAACATTAACATCCCTCAAATCAGGTTCTACTATGGCATCTTTTACACCCGCAAAAGAATCACCTTCTGCGGTGAGTGCATCAAGCTTGCTCTTCACGGTCGATTCGCTGTAAGCTTTGCTATATGGGTCAGTTGGATCAAACGCCGACGTTCCAAAGCTCGTGTCCGCTGCCAGCAGCGTTACGGTACCTGCATTCACCGCTGTAGAATTGTCTGCGATGATATACCATGGCTTCTCGTTGAATTTCACCTGCAACGCCGTCAGATCATCGCCGCTTTTATTTTTATTAGCATCTGTAGTTACCAGATAGTCATTATACGCTCCGGCCGCATACGCCGTCAGGCTCATGCCAGGCATCAAGCCCAGTATCAGCGCTATACTGAGCAAAGCGCCTAACCACTGTTTCATTTTCTGTTTCATCTGTCATTACCTCCTCATATTCATCTTCTTCTAATCGGCTGCCGGAGGAATAGGGGACATTACCCACTCCCAACGCTTTGAAAGCTTTCGCGTCCAAAGTCTCCGACAGCATATGTCTTTCCCGCGGAGGCTTCCGCAGAAAAGAAACCGTTTTCCTTTGTCGATACACTGGCGCATGGAACCTTCCATACACTTCTGGCAATCAGACAATGCGGGGCGGACACCAAACTCCTTTACATACCGATAAACAACAAAAACCACCGAACCAGACAGGGTATAAGTGGGTGAATACCCGGATACCTATATGGTCGTCTGACCTGATATGACAATACACAAATAAATTTATTTTGTCAATGCGTTGCTAGAATATGATTCAATAACAATTAATTTCTTTATAGAAAAAGTGCCTCCCCTTAGCTTCGTATCCGGAATTCCAGACTATAGCTAAAGGGAGGCCCTCGCAATTATTTAGTTCTCAATTACACTAATTGGTTAGTTGCCATTACAAACTTATCCTAAATCAGACATATCAGTTGACCGTCACTGCAACCTTCTTAGCAAAGCCGTTCTTTGCATATACATATACTGTGCAGGTTCCGGTTCCAACTGCTGTGACATTGCCCTTGCTGTCTACTTTCGCTACATTTTGATTGTTTGATCTATAGCGGAGTTTTGCTACATGGTCATCAGGAAGAGCCTTCTTTTTGCCATTCTCCATCTTAACTGATGCCTTGATCTTAGTACTCTGTCCCTTGTCAAGAGTTATGGTCTTTGCACCAAGCTTTATGTCCTTAGGGTTCTTGTACTTTTCATGGTCTTTTCCTGCAAAGTGGGTATGTACGCTGTTACCTACTACATTTCCGTTGCTGTCATAAGCCTTCACATATAGCTTGAAGTTCTTAGTAAAGTCAATCTTCTTGATTGTGACTGAGGTTGATTTTGTAGTCTTTGTAGGCTTTTTGGGGAACTTCTTTCCGCAATATGTAGCGTAAACTTCATATCTATATACTCCATCAGTCTTGTCCCATGACACTTTAATCTTGCATAAAATCTATATAAACTGCAACAAAAGGCGCAACCTCCTATAGCTGCGCCTTTTCGTAATTACAATTCTATTGTTCCTTCATCAGATTCCGGAGTTATCACTTTCTCTCCAATCTGAAGTTTGTATGGTTTCTTTTCTCCCTCTGCTTTATAGCTATAGCTTATACTGTCTTTCTTAAATCTCACGGTCAGTGAGCAGCCTGAAGTCTGATCCTGCTTTACGAGAGTGCAGGTCACTTCTTTTTCTTCATCAGTAGGGAATATTCTGAAGGTTACTCCATCTTCAAAGTCGTAGTCCGGCCTGGTCTCATCCGCACCAAACGGAATTATTGAGCCCTGTCTTGCGAAAAGTGGCAGGCTGAAGTAATCATACTTCTCTGTATACCACTTACCACCCTCTCTCTTTTCTCCGGAAATAAGATGGGTCCAGGTACCATCAGGAAGGTAGTACTCTCCAATTCCCTGATCATTAAAAATCGGGGCCACAAGGATGTTTTCACCCAGCATATACTGTCTGTCCAGCACTTTACAGTTTCTGTCCTCGGGGAATTCCAGGAACATTGCTCTCATCATAGGATAACCGTGCTCACTTGCATCCTTTGCTGTCAGATAAAGGTAAGGCATGAGCCTCATCTTCAGATTTACAAAGGTTCTAAGAACATCACAGGCCTCATCACTATAGTTCCACGGTACTCTGTAGGAGCCGCTTCCATGGAGACGGCTGTGTGAGGATAAAAGTCCGAACTGAATCCAGCGCTTATAAACATCCTCAGTACTTGTGGCTTCGAAGCCTCCTATATCATGACTCCAATAACCAAATCCGCCAAGTCCGAGTGACAGTCCGCCGCGGAGGGTTTCAGCCATTGCCTGATAATTGGAGAAACAGTCTCCTCCCCAGTGAACCGGGAACTGCTGGCAGCCTGTTGTGGCACTTCTGGCAAAAAGTACAGCTTCTTTTTCGCCCTTTTCCTCCTGTATAACTTCATAAACTGCCTTGTTATACAGATATGTATAGTAGTTATGCATACGCTCAGGATCAGAGTGATCAAAATACTCTACATCTGTGGGTATTCTCTCACCAAAGTCAGTCTTGAATGCATCAACACCCATTTTGAGAAGCTCACGAAGCTTTTCCTTGTACCACTTAACTGCATCAGGGTTAGTGAAATCCACTATGGCTTTTCCTGCCTGCCAGTCATCATTTTGCCAGACCGTTCCGTCAGGACGTTTTAACAGATACCCGTTCTCTTTTCCTTCTTTGAAAAGATAGGATTTCTGACCTATGTAGGAATTTATCCATACACAGATGTTAACTCCCCTGCTCTTTAGTCTCTTTAACATCTCAGGAGGATTGGGGAAAAATCTCTCATCCCACTTGAAATTACACCACTCGTTTTCTCTCATCCAAAAACAGTCAAAGTGGAATACTCTCAAGGGAATCTTTCTATCTGCCATTCCCTGAATAAAGCTGGTAACAGTCTCTTCGTCATATTCTGTCGTAAATGATGTTGAAAGCCACAATCCCATTGTCCATGCAGGAACCATGGGAGGTCTTCCGGTGAGAGCTGTATACTTTTCAATAACACCCTTTGGAGTTCCTCCATATATTATGAAATACTCCAGTTCCTCTCCGGGAACAGACAGCGCTACTTTAAAGTTTCTCTGTGACTCTATCTCAAGTGATACTCTGCCGGGAGTATTTATAAATACGCCATAGCCTGAACTTGTGATATAAAAAGGAATATTCTTATAGGCCTGCCATGTGCCTGACCCGCCATCCTCATTCCAAATATCAACACTCTGACCATTCTTAACAAAATTCGTGAAATGCTCTCCAAGTCCATAAACCATATCACCTACATTAAGTCTTAGTTCATCTGTCATGTAGGTCTTACCATTTTTTACATCCTCCATATGTGCCATGGATCTCGTTCCTGAGGAAGTCAAAAGCTTCCCGTCCCCATAAAAGAGGATATCAAATGGTTCCGTGCGGGCAGCCTTCATTTCAAGGCCGCCTGTCTTAAAGGAAAACTCATTATTTTCATAGCTGACTTTCGGATTCACCGGCTGCTCATTGATGTTAAATGCAGGCACTTTTCCAACCTGTCCGGCAAAGTGGACAAGATTTACTTTTATAACTCCTTCCATGGGTGAAGTGATCGTCTCAGTATCATATGGTAAGGATACCGCCGTATGCCTGTCCATACCCGGTCTTTCAGCCAGATAGAATGTAAGTGAGTCCTCTGTCATATCGTAATCAAATATATTAAAACCATATCCCGGCTTTATACCGTCGGCCATGAGCCAGTTTCCATCTATAAATTTCATTTTGTCATTCCCTTCCCTAAGAATAATCCTTCATATCAGCCCTTTACTGCACCTATTGTGATACCTGTAACAAAGTATTTCTGCAGGAAAGGATAAACTATAAGCATAGGCACCATAGATATGAATACCTTTGCAGCCTCCAATGATTTGTTTGAATTCTGAGACAACTGCTGATACTGCTCTGCTGTAAGAGTTACTCCAACAGGTATCTGAACGGATATCTGTCTTATGTATGTCTGCAGCGGATAATTCGTTTCCTTATTCATCAAAACCAATCCCTGGAAATACTCGTTCCAGTATCCTACTGAAACAAAGAGCACTACAGTTGCGATTATAGGCTTTGAACAAGGCACGATGATCTGCCAGAGTATACGCCAGGGACCTGCGCCGTCAATTGCTGCTGCCTCCTCAAGATCTGAAGGAAGATTTCTGAAGAAATTCATCAGAAGGAGCACATTGAAAACCGGCACTGAACCTGCAAATACCAGTGCAGCCATAGTATCAATAAGACCATAATTTTTCACTGTAATAAACCACGGAATTGTACCACCGTTAAAAAGCATGCAGAACACCAGAATCCACATAAGGATTCCTCTAGGTTTCCACACCTTGTTTGACTTTGAAAGCGGGTACGCCATCATGATCATGGCAACCATCGACCATATCGTACCAAGAACAACTCTTATAATGGAAATTCTGAAGGAATTCCAGAAGGCACCGTCATTCATGATAAGCTTATAGGTCGCTGCCGTCAGTCCTATAGGATAAAAAGTAACAAGACCTCCCTCTGCTGCCAGTTTGTTCGACAAAGATACACATAATGTGTACCACAAAGGATACAGGCAACTAAAGGCAAGTATTGTAAGCAATGTGTAATTAAAAATTTTGAAAATCTTACTTCCCAGAGATTTACTTTCGATCATATTCATATTCAGCAACCCCCTTAGAAGATATTGTAATCGGCATACTTATTTGCCAGAACATAAGATGTCACAACCAAAATAAAGCTTACAACAGATTTAAACAGACCTGCTGCGGTTGCAAGTGAGAACTGCATGTTGGTGATACCTATTCTGTAAACATAAGTATCGAGAATATCACCGGTTTCCATAACCAGTGAGTTGTACATATTAAATACCTGATCAAAACCTGCATTTAAAACATTACCCATTGCAAGAGTAGTAAGAAGTACTATTGTCGGGATCAGACCGGGAATAGTGATGTGCCATACAGACTGCCATTTACTGGATCCGTCTATTGCTGCAGCTTCATATAATGTAGGATCTATTCCTGTGAGAGCTGCAAGGTAAATAACAGCGTTATATCCGAATTCCTTCCATACATCGGTTCCGATAAGAAGCTGCCTGAAGGTCTTAGGCATTGTCATCAAAAGTATGGGTTCACCTCCGAAGGTCTTTATTATCAGATTCAAAATACCGCTGGAACCAAGCATATTTGTGACAATATTTGCCAGAATAACCCATGAGATGAAATGAGGCAGGTAAACTATCGTCTGCACGGTTTTCTTGAATTTCATATTCCTTATCTCATTTAAGAGAAGTGCAAATATAAGGGGTATCACGATATTGAGTACCACCTTAGATATAGCGATGATAAGAGTGTTCGCCAGCGCCCTCTTTGCATCAGGTATAACCAGCAGGTATTCGAACCATTTAAATCCTACCCATTTTGATCCAAACCAGCCCTTGCTGGGGTTATAGTCCTGAAACGCCATTATGATACCCACCATAGGTACTATGGAAAACATAAACAACCATATATATCCCGGAATTACCATTATCCAGTATGCTATACCGTTGCTGCGCGTCCTTCCTTTTGCTGAAGATTTCTTTTCTGCCAAATCAATTACCCCCTTTATGTAATTACAATCTCGTCAAGTGCTCTGCGCTCTAATGCGCATCCCCATAGCGGAGCGCTTTTTATTCAATAGAAAATCCGAAGGAATTTCTATTGAATTAAAAAGGCATCCCGGCAATTCTTTGCCGGAATGCCTCGGACTAACTTTAGTAATGGTTAATTAAGCATTCTGGATTATTTCAAAAACTCATCAACCAACTCAAGAATCTGATCACCACCCTGAACATGCCAATCTGAGCAGAACTGATCCCACTCATCAAGACTTCTTGCACCTGTGATGAACTTAAGAATTTCTGCATCCTCAAGATCAGATACTGTTGTCCAGTATGTATCCATACCATCGATTGTGTAATAAAGTTCTGAATAGATCTTCTTGTCAGGTGTAACGGTAGCATATGGACGGTCGCCTATGAAAATAGCATAGAAACGATTGAACTGGCCGTTGTTTGTCATAACATCCATATCTGTTACATGAAGCTCATTGTTGGGATCGTAATCAGGGGATATAACCTCTGAAAGTGTAGCAGCATCATTTGCAAGATTCTTGTAAAGTCCGTTGAACTTGGAGCCGCCCTGCTGATAATCTTCAACAGAAGTCTCACCTTTAAGAATACTCATCAAAGCTTCATATTCGTATTCGCACTCATCTGCTGCTGCCATGGTATTTCTAAGCGGATACCAGTCAATAGCCACGGATGTATCAAATATTGACTCATCTCTTACAAGTACGTTGTTAGCAATGATAACAGCCTGCTTAACATCATCAGAAGCATTCTTATTTACCATTGTGTATGTGGTTCCGATATCCTTCATGTGAATGTTCCACTCACCCTTATTGTTGTAAAGAGGATAAGCCTGCCAGTCAGCATTAGGATCATTTCTGAAGGAATCGCCATTGCCGTATCCAAGTGACCACCAAGGTCCCATGAAGATACCACAGGTACCGTTCTTAACACCGTTTGCATTATCGCCGTTTGTAGTGATACCAACCTCAGGATTGATAAGACCCTGCTCATACCAGTCATGAAGTGTTGTAAGAGCTTCCTTCATCTCATCAGTTGTTGTTCCCCAATAAAGCTCACCTGCATCATTTCTAAGGAAATATCCGGGTGTTGCATCAAATGCCTGATAAAGGGCATCAAAGCCATATCCGTTATTTGAAGAATTAAGGAAGTTTGAATATGTACGTCCGCCTGCATCTATGCCTGCGATTGAATAATCAGGAGAAAGTCCTTCTTCCTTAAATTTCTTAGCTGCTTCGCCAAGCTCTTCTACTGTCTTAGGTGCCTCAAGGCCAAGCTTATCAAGCCAGTCCTGACGGATAAAGTAAATATAAACACCATCTGTATCAACAGTGATATTTGGAAGTGCACAGAATGTTCCGTCAACCGTAGCATTTTCAAATGCTCTCGTGCCTGTTGTCTCTACAATCTGCTTAACCTGTTTGGAAGCATAATCATTAAATACTGAACCCAAATCAGCAAGCTCGTCTGCTCTTGCAGCCTGAACAAGATAATTACGGTTAGGAGCTATAACTGCATCCGGAAGTGAATCAGATGCGATAGCAAGAGAAACCTTCTGCTGGAAATCTGCATTATTACCTGCTGTCCAGTCACAAACCATCTTAATGTTGTAGTTATCAAGAAGATATCTTGTGTACTGGTTATTATCAACCGCATCACCCTCAGGAAGTGTGGTATCTACAGGATTAACCTGATAGCCGTAATGAACTTCTACTACATGATCAAACTTCTTGAATGCTCTGTCATCATTCTCTCCGGGAACCGCATCATCTGCCTCGGAATCTGCTGACTTCCAGATAGCCTGAATTCCTTCACCTGATGCTGCAGGCTCGCTGCTCTCTTCTGTAGTATCTGCTGCTGTTTCTTCTGATGCAGTATCTTGGGAAGAATCCTCTGTGGTCGTCTCAGTTTTGCCGGAATCTGTACTCTCCGGAGCAGTTCCGCCTGAAGAGCTTCCTGACCCTCCACATGCTGTCATGCTGACTGTCATAACCGTAGCCAGCAAGGTTGCTAAAACCTTCTTTTTCATATTCACCCTCCTTAGAAAAATATTGTCGATAAATTCTCTGTATATATAGGATCAGCCTTCGTCTTATCAAAAGCATCTTCCTGCTTTTCGTCAAAAAGCAATATTCTCAGATATAATCATAAAAACATGATCTGATTGAATATTTATTCAGTGTTAACGTTAACCCATTAGCATTGAGTTTTTCCTTGATCTAAATTTAAATGTATTCAACTTGTATTGCTTTTTGTGAAATTTGTATATGAATTTATCGAAATTAGTTGTTCTGTAATACATTATGGATATATATTGTAGTTTAGTCAATACAATTTAGTCATTTTTACTAAGATGTCAAAAATGTAGGGTGTTTTTTTAGATACTATGCTTATAAATCACCAACCATCTATCAAAAAAGTTCCATCAATTCTTTAATTTACTCATTCTGAATTCATTTGGAGTCATTCCCATCATTTTCTTAAACACCATGCCAAAATAGCTGGGGCTCTGAAAACCGCACAATTCTCCGATTTCTGAGGCCTTTTTCTCAGGATTATCAATAAGCAGATGTTGTGCGTGCATCATTCGGATTTTGGTAAGTTCAGCAATGATAGTAGAATTCATATGGTGCTTAAAAATTGTACAGATATATTCAGGTGTTTTCCCAAGTTTTTCACTGATATCAGTGATAGAAATATTCTCCTGATAGTGGTTTTCCAACTCCAGCATTATTTCTTTAACAAGAGGGGAATCAACAACTTTGGTAAAATCATTTATCATGGAAATATTTAAGGATAGCTGAACCAGAATACTGTAAAGAATCTCTGAAAACATATACTTTTTGTCAGGTATATCACGTTTTGTCATCTGATAAAGACTTTCCAGTTTTTTGCAAAATTCCTCAGGGGAACGCAGATGATAGGTTCCCGATTTTACAAGTCCAAGTGTCTGTAACAGGATGCTGCAGATCGGCCCTTCAAATCCAATAAAATGAAGAGTGAAATTATCAGAGAGTCCTTTATAGCTGTGACCTTCATTTGCATTTATAAAAAATCCGGTATCCTCCTCTATTATCCTTTTTTCATCATTTATTATTAGTTCTCCGATTCCCTCTGAGCAGTAAAACCACTGATAAACAGGAAGTCCTCTTGGCCTGTTTATAGGCTCCTGGTGGTGATTTATTCCTATCATTCTTAGTATAAGCGGAAGCATTTTTCTCTCACCCGGGATAATTTCAAATGACTCAATCATAATTACCTCTATAGATTACATTAAAATATTTATATTCATAACACTATTTTAATATTGAGACAAACAACCGGTCAATAATAGAATATCCATAAAGCAAAGCGTCGATAAAGCTGTGACAGCAGAATTATTATTTATACAAGGAAGGGAAACAGGATGAGTACACCAGTTGTAAAGAAGGATGAAAAAGGAATATATACACTTTTTGTAAACGATAAACCGTTCTTTTGCAGAAGCGGTGAAATTCACAACTCCAGCGCATCCAACATGGATTTCATGGAAAAAGAAGTGTGGGAAAGGCTAAGCGGACTCAACATGAACTCAGTAATAGTTCCGCTTTACTGGGAACAAATCGAGGAAGAGGAAGGCAAATATGATTTCACACTTATTGACAGTATAATTGATAAAGCTCGCAAGGAAGATATGAAGCTGATTTTTCTGTGGTTTGGACTTTGGAAAAACAGTGAATCCATGTATGTTCCGGGCTGGATGAAAAAGGATCAGGAAAAGTATTTTCATGTAGAAAAGGTAAACGGAGAAAAGCTAAATATCATATCCCCCCTTTGCCGGGAGGCCGTTGAAAAGGATAAGAGCGCTTTTTCAAATATCATGAAGCATATCAGAGAATATGATGAAAAAGAGTCTACTGTCATTGTTATGCAGGTTGAAAATGAAATAGGAGTACTCGGCAGTGAAAGGGATTATTGCAAGATTGCAAACGATGCATTTGACAGTAAAATACCTGAGGTTGTTGAAAAAATCTACGATGCCAAAGGAAGCTGGAAGGAAGCTTTTGGTGATGATGCAGAAGAATATTTCATGGCTTATTACTATGCAAAAGCTGTGGAGGAAATCGCAAGTACAGGTAAAAAGGAATATGATCTTCCATGCTATGTAAATGCCTGGCTTAAGCAATACCCCTGGTATAGAGGCTCCTACCCCACCGGCGGCCCTGTAAGAGGCGTTCATAAGATATGGAAGGAAATTGCAAAAAGCCTTTTTGCTCTGGCGCCTGATATTTATGTGCCATATTGTGCTGATGTAATTGATGAATATACATATGATGAGAATCCCCTGTTTATTCCGGAAATCCGCAAGGATGCTGTGGCTTCATCATATTGCCTGTATTCCTTCTTTGGTAAAAATGCAATATGCTTTTCACCCTTTGGAATTGAGGAGCTTTCGCTTGATCCGTCTGTAGTGGACAAGCCGCCGATGGAAGTGATGATTGCACTCAATATCGATCCGTCAGCCTTTGATATCACGGGAAGTAAGGAAAAACTCAGTGCTGCTTACGGACTTATCAAAAACATGGAGCCAATATATCTTAAATACAGAGGAACAGAGCATCTTAAATCCTTTGTAAGGCATGGTGAAAATGACTTTGGAGTATTTGCCGGTTTTGAAAGCTATGATGTAGCAATCTCATATTCTCCGAGAATGGCAACTCATCCTCTTGGAAATGTATCCATATTCGAGCTCTCTCCCAATAAGTTCATAATTGTCGGGACAGAGTGCTCCCTTAAGTTCAGAGCAAAGCCAGGTGAGGATAAAAAGGCAGATTATTTAAAACTTGAAGAAGGTGAATTCATTAACGGAGAATGGAAACCCGGACGCATTCTAAATGGCGATGAAAAGATGACCTTGAAATTCGGTGATATACCTAAGGCATACATTGCCGAACTGTATAAATATTGATAATTTCTTCCTGCGGGCACTTCTACTTTGCCCGCAGGAAGTCATTTATTTACTCAACTCCGGTAACGATAACATTTTCAAGTCTTGTGAGAGCCGGAATATTGAAATTATCGTACTGTCTTTTCTCTTTTGACATATACATTTCATTTATAAAGTTCTCCATGCATCCTGATATGGAGCCACCGCTTACAGGTGTCACCTTATCTCCGTCATGGTAATAGCCAAGTCTGATTTCACCTGCAATATCACCAGAAATAGAGTCCACCTCAAAATCAGAAAACTCTACTATTTCGAGATATTTACCGCTTCTGATTTCCTCTGCTGTCTTGCTGCCGCCTGTTACATCAAAGTTGTATGCAAGGTATGAATTCTTTATATCCAGATAATATCTGAATCTCCTGCCACCAAAGAAAGTCTGAGGCACATTGTTTTCAAGAACTGTCATGTCGTAAATAGCAGCACCTTCTTCGTCCACATCAAAGTTCCTGGATGAGTTTGGAAGATTTCTCACTGATTTAAGTGTAACCTTGTCACCTTTCGCTTTAGGAGCAACATCCTTTCCAATTTCCCAATCGGAATACTTGCTGTAGATAAATCCTGCATTACACTTTTCTACAAACCAGCTGTAAATCTGAACTGCATCACTTGTAGGAAATACAACTGCTGCTTTTGAAAGCTTCGGTGTAGGCTTTGCTATAAGCTTATCCTTTCCGTACTTAAGAACCTCTGAGATATCCTTCTTTAAGTTTTCCTTGTCACAGGTTCCTGCCTTGTACATTCTGTAGAGCTCTATCTCATGATCATCGTCTTTCGCATTGACAACGACTTCAACCATTGATGAGGGATATTCAAAAGTGATATCTATCCCCTCAGAGTTGACAAATCTTCTCTTGTTTTTTTCAGCAAAAATCTCATAGGAGTTTATGTATTCTGTGTCAGTCTCCGGAAGCTCTTTCATTGCAGCAACAAAGTTCTCTGCAATCTTTGAAACATCAACATTGCTTTCCTTTGAAGCCTCAAAATCACCAGGTTTATTTAACTCATAAAAGGGATTCTTTACGTTCTCCGCACGTCCTATGAGTTTATCTATCTCATCTTTTATCTCTTCCTCTGAAAGTGTAGGATATATCTCGCCAGACGCACTTCCAAGCATTTTCCCGTCATCAAGCTTCTTATAAACTTTAACATTTATATGTTCAACGTCTCTTACTCTGTTCTGATCAAGCTTATGCTTTATAAAGTAAAATTCGTAACCAAGAGTTACTGTATCTGTAATCTCAAAGCCATCTGCAGAAGATGCCTTGAGTATTTCTATAATTTTATCGGTCATCTTGTTTCCTTTCGTATATGCCTTATAATCAATGAAATCATCCAAGTCTTGCTACTGCCTTAAGGTACGGGCCGCCATCAGATACTTTGACCCATTCCTTATGTCCCTTACCGCAGCCACCATTACCAAAGGATTCACGGTCGGTGCTGACCATGGAAACTGATCCTAAAAGATCCGGCACATAACCAGTCATTACAACAGGTGCCACTACTTTTCCTGTAAATTTACCATCTATGATTTCGCGGCCTCTTGCCACAATACACTGGATTCCCCAGTGCTTGGGATCCTCCATGCCGGAGAACATACCCTCGAGATAATATCCCTTTTTAACGGACGCAATCATGTCATCCTTGGAATCACTTCCGCTATCAAACATGGTATTGGTCATTCTTGTATAAACCTTGTGTTCGAAGTTTTCTCTCTTTCCATTACCGGTGGGCTTGGTTCCAAGTCTAAGAGCCGCAAGAGCATCACAGACTCCTGTCTTAAGAATTCCGTGATCTATTTCTGTCACATCACCGGCAAGAGTACCCTCATCATCAAAGGCATAGCTTGCAACATCAACAACACAGTTTGCACCTTCATGCATAGATACAAGATCTGAACCTACGCGCTTGTCGATATACTCTGCTCCAAGTGCTCTTTTCTTTACAAACATATCCATCTCAACGCCGTGGCCAAAGGCTTCATGGGCAATAAGTCCTGTAACTTCGGGGCTTGTAATAATCTCATATTCCCCGGGAACAACAGGAGAAGCACTGAGCATATCTCCCACTGCATTTACTGCAATCTCAACCTTTTCTTCAAGGCCGTCAAGTATGCCTGCGCCTGTTCTTCCAGATACGCCCTCAACTGTCATGGTATTTCTTCCGTTCTTCATACCGATTGCAAGAACAGATCCTTCAGTATACACATAACTCTGACGCATATCTCTGTTCTTTGTAAGGAAAAGCTTACAAACATGAGTAGACTTTGCAGAAACCGGAGCGTCGATCATAAACTCCTTAAGAGAAACCGCCTTATCACTGTAGCTTTGAAGCTTTTTCATAAGAGCGCCAAGATCAACATCCTCTGGCATCACATCTGTCTCCATCTCTGTGAAGACTTCAATCGGCTCATCCTCAAGCTTTGCAGTATCAAATATTTCTGTGCCTGTCCTCTTCAGGATTTCTATCTGATCATCGAGAATTGTCTTAAGCTTAGCTGCCATGGCCTGCACATCCACATCAGGCTTATTAAAAGAATACTCACTGTAAAGTCCATCCTTATAAACTCTGACAACACAACCTCTTTCTGTTGTCATGTTTTCACCTGTTATCGCCTTGCTCTTTTGTGATGCCTGGATAGAGAAGCCCTTGGAATCACTTGCAAGAACGCTTACATAATCATAATCGGAAGAGAGTGCATCAATCAGCTTCTTGAGGCTTGGTGCAAGCTTTTCCAGATATGATGAAAATTTTGCTTTCATTAACTTCATTACCTCCAAATATATTAATTCCCCTCGTTATTTGTACTAAAAAACTCTGAGCTATAAGCAAGCCCAGAGTTTTATTTTACATTATTTAAAATGTCATAAGCAATAATCCATATGAAAATTGCAAGTTTTTGTCTATAATATGACCTTTTGCCACCATCATCACAATATTATTTCAAACATTGTTGAATAATCTGATTCATTTTCATCCATAAGTCTTATTGTTCCGCCGTGGGCTTCAATGATCTGCTTTGCTATGGCAAGGCCAAGGCCTGTTCCTTTCCCGCTGGTTCTGGCGTCATCTCCGACTATAAAGGGTTTAAAAACATCATCCCTGATAGCAGCCGGGACTCCCACCCCATTATCTCCAAGATAAATAACTACCTTGGGACTTCTGTCATCATAGTTTTGGGCCATTCTATCATTTTTATTACCTCTTTCACTGCCAGCTGTTTTGCTGACATTATCATTTCTATAGACTTTATTATCTATATCAGTCTTACCCTCAAGCACTTCCATTCCTGCATAGATTACGGTGCCTTTTGGGTTGGACTTTACAGAATTAGAGATGATATTTTCAAATACCCGTTTAAGCTGTGCTTCATCAATGCTCTTTTTAATCACCTTTTCAGGTATGCTGATCTCCATCTCATATCCTGATAAGTCCAGCTCACTATATTTAATAGCGAGATATTCTCTGAAATACTCGCAGATATCACATTCTTTTTTGTAGATCCTAAACTGAGGATGCTCGAGTTTTGAATATTCATAAAAAGAATTTATAAGTTCAGCAAGGTTATCTGATTTTCGGCTGATGGTCTCAAGATACTTATTTACTTCAGATTCCGGAACAAACCCGTCTGCTACTGCTCTGGCATATCCCTGAATTACTGTTACAGGAGTCTTTAAATCATGGGAAATATCAGCAAGAATCTTCTGCCTTTCTTCCTCAAGCTTTTCTTTCTCCCTCTCCGCTGTGGCAAGTTTCCCTGCCATTTCATTAAAGGAATCCATTATCTGTACAAATTCCTTGGGTCCTGAGTAGGTTATCGCAACATCCTTATTTCCACTGCCAAAATCATCCATGGCATTCTGCAGCATTTTTATGGGCTTTCTCACTGCAAATGCAGTATTTAGAACAAAGAACACCACAAAAATAGAAAGGATAAACAGGAAGGATAAAATTGCGGTCATATAGATTTTCCTGTACGCATTGTTTGCAGAAGAACTGCTGAAATCCTGATGGATCAGCATAGTTCTCACATCACCGCTACCTGTAGTAAACTCAAATTTCTGAAGATATGTATCTTCATCATTCTCGAACAATATCTTATATTCAGAGTCTGAAATATGCTTAATGTTTATTCCCTCATTCTGAAAAATAACATTCCTGTCTTCATCAAAAACAGCTATTCCTCCAAGCCCAAACTGTTCATCCTCATCTGAAGTCACAGCCATATATTTGTTTAGGATATATCCCCTGTTTTTCCCATCATCTCCAATAACAGAGTCAAGATAATAGTAAGTATTTCCTGATACATCCGGAATAAACTGAAGCACCTCAGGACTATATTCATTACTCTTTGATTTATCGCTTGAGTAAATGACCTTTGCAGCTTCATCAAGTACTTCAAAATAGCTGCCTTTACCCAGCATTCCTCCGGTACTTAGTCTGTCATACTTTTCGCTCTTTAGCGCTTCTTTGTTGTTTATTATCTTGTCTACATCAATGGTAATGTTTGCCATTTCCAATGATTCATCAGTCAGTCTTACCACAATGAAAGCGAGCAGCAGAACTGCTGCCGCAAAGAAAATATAATACCTGGTAACAAGTGAATAAAGCGTACCTTTTTCACGCCTCATCGAAGAAAAAAATAATTTCATTTTCAGCCCCGCTCCATTTTATAACCAAGCCCACGCACCGTTTTAATATATTTGGGATTTTTGCTGTCATCCTCTATTTTGTCTCTGAGATTACTCATATGGACCATAAGAGCATTGTCATCATTTTCATAGTACTCGCCGTTGATGTACTCGTAGATCTGCACCTTGGTAAAAACTCTTCCGGGATTATTCATAAGAAGAGTCATGATTCTAAACTCTGTTGGAGTAAGAAGAATCTCAACTCCGTTCTTTGTGAATTTCGCCCTTGGCACATCCAGGGAAAGCTCGCCCACAACCGTGATGTCATTGTCCTTTTGAAGGCTGCTTCCGAATTTATAGAAACGTCTAAGCATAGCCTTTGTCTTGGCAACGATTTCAAGCGGATTAAAAGGCTTTACCATATAGTCATCAGCGCCAATGTCGAGGCCAAGAATCTTGTCACTGTCCTGATTTTTGGCAGAAAGAACAAGAATCGGAATGCTGTTCTTCCTCTCTCTGATAGTTCTTATTACTTCATAACCATTTAACTTAGGCATCATAATATCGCAGATAAAAAGGTCGGGACTCTCAGCCTCAACAGCTTTAAGTGCCGCCTCTCCATCCTCTGCAGATATCACTTCATAATTTGCATTTTCAAGATAAAGCCTTAGAAGATCTATGATATCAACATCATCCTCGGCTATAAGTATTTTGTACTTTTTATCATTCATATCTGAGTGCCTCGATAGGATTCAGCTTTGCAGCCTTGTTGGCAGGATAGTATCCGAAAAATACTCCAAACGCCATAGAAAACAGTACACAGAATATTATACCGCCAATTGAAGCACTACCGCTATACCCCATCATTTTGGAGGCCATTATTCCAAAAATCTGACCAACGATTACGCCCAAAATTCCTCCGATAAAACACACCACAACTGCCTCTGTAATAAACTGCAGTCTGATATATCCGTTGGTTGCTCCAAGGGCTTTTCTGGTGCCGATTTCTCTGGTTCTCTCCGTGATAGACACTATCATTATATTCATCACACCAATTCCTCCTACCAAAAGAGATATGGCACCAATTGCCGCAAAAGCATAAGTCTGTGTATTCAGCATGGATTCCATCGATTTTATTTCTTCCTTCATGCTGTAGGCATATGCCTCATAGGTATCATTGTCCTTGTAATACTTATTGTTCAGATATTGTTGGATATCCAGTGCAAGTGCTCCCTGATCTGCGCCTGTTTTTGCAACAACTTCCATCTCATCATAAAGCTGCTTATCTCTCATTTGTATAAGTGCGGTCTGAAGCGGAAGATATGCGGAAGTCCTTATATCCTTTTGATTTTTACCTGCACTCATACCTCCGACGCTGCTCTCCGAATATTCATAGACTCCGACTATCGTATAGTCATAATATTTGTTGTCTATAACCACCTCTACAGCCTTCCCCAGGGCTGCTTTGGCATCGCCTTGAAGCATGTTATTAACATATCTGTCTGATACTATTATTACTTTCCTTGCTTCCTGCTGCTCATTTTGTGAAAAGCTTCTTCCAGCTATAAGCTTTATCTTTGATTGTTTAAGGGCTGCTGCGTTAACTCCTTCCAAAGTAATGTTTGCGTATTTTTTACCGTCCTCAGCTTTGATTTCCCCTGCACTTTTCTTAAGTGCTATTCCCTCTATTCTGTCTGAAAAATGTTCCGAAAGATCATTAATCATATCCTCCGAAAAGTAGTCCTTATCCTTCATCTCGCGGATATAAGCATCCTCTGAGTAATCGAAATCCTCAGTCATCTTCTGCATTACATAAGCGCTGATATTATTTACGCCCATATCTCCCATCTGCCCCATGACAGATTTATTCATTGCGTCCCCAACTGTCATAATGGCGATTACAGAAGCAATTCCTATTATAATTCCAAGCATAGTAAGGAACGTCCTCATTTTATTTGCCAGAAGTCCCGTAAGCGCAAGCTTTACATTTTCAAGAAGCATATCTTATTCCCATCCTCTCATCTACTATCCTGCCATCCTTAAGCGTAAGTATTCTCTCAGTCTCCTGCGCAAGCTCCGGTGAATGGGTTATGAAAACAATGGTGATTCCCTGCTCCTCATGAAGCTTATGAAAAATGTCCATGATTTTCCTTCCGGTTGCAGAATCAAGAGCTCCTGTGGGCTCATCTGCCAGAATTATTGAAGGTCTGTTTACGAGAGCTCTTGCAATTGCAACTCTCTGCTTTTGTCCACCGGATAATTCATCAGGAGTGTGATTCATTCTCTCCTTCATCTCGACAAGTTCCAAAAGTTCCATTGCCCTCTCTTTTCTCTCCCTAGCCCTCACACCTCCGTAGAGCATCGGAAGTTCAACATTTTTAAGTGCACTGGTTCTGGCAATAAGATTGTAGGTCTGAAAAACAAACCCTATCTTTCTATTTCGGATATGGGAAAGCTCAGTATCCCCTGCTTTACATACATCCACACCGTCAAGAAGATATGAACCGCCCGTTGGCTTATCCAAAAGCCCTATGATATTCATCAGCGTGGATTTACCTGAGCCGGAAGTACCTACTATAGAAACAAATTCGCCCTTCTTTACGCATATATCTATGCCATGAAGTATCTCTAATTCATTTTCGCTTCCGATATTAAAGCTTTTTACAATCCCCTTCGCATCAATCATGATATTTGGAGTCACTATATCTGTCATTCTTCCACCCCGCCGGTTGTATCAGTACTCATAAATTCATCGTAGGATGGAACAACAAGGTTCATTCCTTCCTCTAATCCATCACCCTTTACTTCCACATAATAATCGGTTTTTATTCCATAACTTACTGTGATATGTTCACCTGTTGCAACTGCATTTCCATTTTCATCAAGATCTGCTCTTTCAACATACAGGCTTCCATCCTCTGCTGTCTGAACGCAGCTATCGGGAACAGTAAGAACATTATCAGCTTCCTGCTGAAGTATGGTTATTTTGGCAGTCATTCCTATTCTGAGTCTGTCTTCCATTCCGCCATCTATGGAAACCTCGATAGGATAATCACTGGAGGTGCCGGAAGAGCTCTGTTCCTGACTATTCTGGGATGCTGCCCCCTGCGGTATCGGAGAAACAAATGAAAGTGTTCCATTCATCTCATTATCAACAGAATCTGTCTTTATCGTAACTTTCATACCCTCTTTGATATCACAGATATCATACTGATCAACTGTTGCAGTAACTTTATAGCCACTGTCATTCTGGATCAGCGCAATTTCATTTCCGTTATCATAGATACCGCCCTCTTTTACACCTACAGATGTAACAAGTCCGTCACAGGGAGCGACAATCGTAGCTTTTTCCAGCTCCTGCTCGTACTTGTCAACCTCCTGCTGAGCCTGTATCGTACTGCTGCCCTGACTGAGCTGTGTCTCTGAAAAGCTGTCTTTTGAGTCCGCAACAGTTTTTCCGTTTTCTCTCTTCTGATCTTCCTCTTCTTCCTTTGCTTTCTCTGCATTGTCTTTGGCACTCTGAATTGACTCTTTTGCTGACTTGGCATCCGCTTCCTTTTCTGCCTGTTTTGTCTTAGCCTCCGCAAGATTTGTCTGGGCATCCTCCAGAGCGCTCTGCTTTTCCTCAAGGTCTTTTTTCGCCCTCTCATTTTCCCCCTGAGCTTTGGTCATTTTCTTTTCTTTTTTATCCCTTGCTTTTACAGCAGCTTCGTACTGACCCTCTGCTGTGCTGATTGCACTCTGAATACCTTCAAGCTTAGTCTTTGCATTCTCATAATTCTGTTTTGCTTCATCATAAACACCCTGGGCAGTTGCTGCATCTGTCCTTGCCTTATCAAGAACTCCCTGGGCATTTTCCACATCCTGAGGGTTTGCATCAGGATTTGAATCAAGCTCGGTCTTTTTACTCTCAGCATCCTTAAGTGCATTATTGGCTGCTGTAAGATCATCGCCCGCTTTACTGAATCTGTCTGAAGCCGTTGTGAAATCGCCTTTGGTAAAAGCTTCATAATCTGTCTTTAAGGTGCTTATGGAATCAGCAAGTGCACCAACGTCTTTATTGGCAGTCTCGTAGGCTTCCTGGGCCTTTGAATACTTGTCATCACTTCTTGTCACTTCAGCTGCGGCATTTCCTGCTGCATCCTTTGCTCCGCTTGCAGCGGCTGTCATATCGTTAACAGAGCTTTCCGCACTACTGTTTTCAGCATTTGCAGCATCTGAAGCAGCAACAGCATCGTTATAAGCTTTGTCAGCTTTTTGTGCATCCCTTTCAGCACGTTCGATCTGAATTCTGGCTGTCTCAACAGCAGCATCATAATTTCTCTGTGCAGTTGCAAGCTCAAGTGAGTCCTTTTTCTTTGCTATTTCAAGTGCCTCCTTTGCCTGTGCAAGGGACTTTTCTATACTTGTAGTATCAAGCACCGCTATGACATCGCCCTTTTTAACCCTGTCACCTACTCTTACTTTTAATGAATTAATCTTCACTCCTGTAAGTTCACTTGCAACGCTCTGACTGTCGAGAGCTGTTATCGTTCCGTTAAGGCTTATTGTTTTCTTTAAATCCTGCCGTGTAACCTCTGCTGTCTCGATCATACTTACAGATTCATCTGCAGCTGCACTGGCATGAGTAATCCTTGTGTAATTAATTGTTCCGACTGTCACTGAAGCAATAAGAATAATTGAAGTTATCACTAATACTTTGGTTCTTTTTCCACTTAAAAATTCTTTGATTTTCATAAGTTTGTCACCTTTCAAGAGTCTGTTGAATGAAGTATAAAACCCGCACATAAAAAAAACCTTTGCGTAATCTTAAGATTTCTTAAGATTAGCAAAGGCTCAAAATTTTGTTTTAAATTGTAAGGATTTGGCTTAATCGTAGTCCTTATACCTGAATATCACAAGGATACCACCGAGCAGTAATCCTTCCATATTTCATTTATATACTCTTTGTTAAGGTTTTCTCCAATGATTATCAGTACATTTCTGCTACTTGTGACAGGCTTTACCTCCGTCTTTTTCTCAGTGGCATTTAGCTGTACCTGAGCATCCTTGCCGGTCTTGACAAAGCCCTTAATTCTGATGATATGACCGGCTTTTACATCAGTAAATAGTGCTTCTGCCTTTTTAATGAGTTCTTCTTCAGATATCTCAACGTCAAAGTAAAATAATGGCGTAAACTGCCTGTCCTCAAGAGGAAGTTTCACATAGGAAGCATGCCTGTAGCCGCAGCCCATGATTCCCTCAAAGTCCCCGGCATCAAGCTCATTAAAAGGCCTGGCAATCACATCTCCCTGGCTGAAACTGATTCCGGTTGTAAACTCAGCCATTATGTCATTTATTCTCTTAACGATACCTTCTATGTCAGACTCTCTGACATCTTCATGCAGCTTACTCAGTACCAGTTTTCCTGCACATGCAGCTTCAGTCATAAAAATATAACGGGATATATCCGTCAGATCTGTCACGGTATTGGCATCGACGATCGATATGACATTCCCTATCTCATACCATCTGTCCAAAGGCTCATCATAGAGCACATCAAAAAACTCATCCACGTCATAGATTCCGGAGGGTTCAATTATAACTCTGTCGTATCCGTGCATTCCCATGGAAATAAGCTTCGTCCTGAAGCGCCTTCTATGGGCTTCCTGCCCGTCTCCTCCAACAATCATTTCAAGATTACAGTTATCCCCATATAGGTCCTGTAAAAGAACCATATCCACGTTTACCGCACCATAATCATTTTCAATAATGCAGATTTTCTCACCTTTTTCCAAAAGGAATTTTGCATATTCTTTTATAAAAGTTGTTTTTCCGGATCCTAAAAAGCCGGTTATCAGGTCTATCTTAACCATTGCACCCACCAATCTAAGAGAGGTAAAAGATCAGGGCTGCAGAACCTTTCTGACAGCAGCTTTCCAGCCATTATAATGGCCTTCGTACTCTTTTTCACTCATCTTTACATTATATTCAGTGCGCTTTATTCCGGAAAACAGCTTGTTTTTGTCATAGATTCCAAGGGCAATTCCCGCAGCATAAGCCGCGCCCATTGCAGATAGTTCTTCAGCCGGAGGAACAAGTACCGGTACCCTTACCATATCTGTCTGGAACTGCATAAGATATGCATTTTTTGTAGGACCGCCATCGACGCGAAGTTCCTTAATGGAAAAACTGACATCATCGTTCATAGCACCTACAATATCAGCAATCTGATAGGCGATGCAGTCAAGTGCGTCCCTGACAATTTCTGCCTTTTTTGTAGTTCTTGTCATTCCGCAGATAACAGCTTCTGCTTTCCCATCCCAGTATGGTGCACCTAAACCTGAAAACGCAGGTACTATATATGAATGATCCTCAGGGTCAGCCTCCCTTGCAAGGGCCTCTGTCTCTGCCGCTGAATTTATCAGCTGCAGATCATCCTTAAGCCAGGTAATCACAGCTCCTGTATAGTTAATATTTCCTTCAAGAACGTAATCAACCTTTCCGCCGATTTTCCAGGCAAGTGAGGTTACAAGTCCGTGAGAACTAAGCACCTGCTTATCACCGATATTCATCATTACTGATGAACCTGTGCCATAAGTTGCCTTTACCATTCCTTCGGACAAGCACCCCTGCCCAAAAAGTGCACCGTGAGAATCTCCAAGAACACCTCGTATCGGAACAGGATGTGGCAAAAACCCTTCAAAATCTGTCTCGCCAAAATATCCATCTGAATCTGTGACTTCCGGAAGAGCTTCAATGGGAACTTCAAATACTTTGCATATCTGCTCGTCCCATTTGAGATTACCGATATTGAAGAGCTGGGTTCTGGAGGCATTGGAATAATCTGTCCTGAACTCTCTTGTGCCTGTCAGCCTGTAAACAAGAAAAGCATCCACCGTACCACAGCAAAGCTTTTTATCCTTTGCCGCTTTTTTTGCTGCGTCAACATTCTTCATTATCCAGGAAAGCTTTCCGGCAGGAAAATATGGAGAAAGATTGATTCCTGTTCTCTCCTTTATCATCTGCCCATAGCCCTTGCTCATAATATCGTCACATATATCTTCTGCTCTTTTGCACTGCCACACGATAGCATTATATAACGGTTTTCCGTCTCTTGTCCAAGCTATTGAGGTCTCTCGCTGATTGCTTATGCCGACGCCCTCAATCTCATTTTTATCAATCCCGGATGCTTCTACCAGATTTTTCACAACCTGTATGACATTTCTGTAAATCTCCTCAGGGTCATGTTCAACATATCCTCTGGAGTCGACTATCTGTCTGTGAGGCAGGTCCTCTCTTTTTAAAAGAGAACCTTTCTCATCAAACAAAACTGCCTTTGTTCCCTGAGTGCTTTGATCTATTCCAATGATATATTTACTCATGAGAGTGCTTCCTTTGCTTTCTTTGCAATTCCCTCTGCATTCATTCCATAGTAATCAAACACTTCCCTGGAAGTTCCTGTTATAACAGGTGCGTCAGGAAGAGCAATTTCCAATACCTTTTTAGGGCAGTTTGCTGATACAACCTGAGCCACCATAGAGCCAAGTCCTCCAAAAGGTGCATGCTCCTCTACCGTGATCACTGCCTTTGTCTTTTTCGCAGACCTTATAATGGCCTCAGTATCCAGTGGTTTTACACAGTACATATCAATAACCTCTGCACTTATCCCTTCCTTTTCAAGGAGCTTTGCAGCATCCAGGGAAGGCTTAACCATCTCTCCGCAGGCAATTATTGTTACATCACTGCCTTCATTTACTATAGTTGCCTTATCCATCTCAAAAGGACAGTTATCTTCTGCGTAAGTATCCTCCACAGGATTTCTTCCTGTTCTGATGTAAGCAGGCTTTTCATCCTTAAGAAGAGCCTCTATAAGATATTTTGTCTGATGTCTGTCAGATGGAAGGTAAACTCTCATATTGGGAATTGCTGCCATAGCCGCAATGTCCTGAGCACTGTGATGGCTCATTCCAAGAGCTCCATAGCTAACGCCGCCGCTTATTCCGATAAGCTTCACATTCATATTTGAATATGCGCAGTCAACCTTAGCCTGCTCATAGCTTCTTGTGGATAAAAAGCTTGCAGGAGATGCTGCAAATGGTTTCTTTCCGACCTTTGCAAGACCTGCCGCTATGCTCACAAGATCCTGCTCTGCGATTCCAACCTCCACAGCCTGCTCAGGGAAGTTCTCAAAAAATGGTGTAAGTGACGCGGATCCTCTGGAATCACTGCAAAGAACAACTATGTCATGATCATCCTTTGCATGCTCCATCAAAACATCACATATTACTTTTCTGTTTGGTATATTATTCATGAAAAATCAGCCTCCGTTATCAAAATCAATTAGCCTTGCATGCTCCTGCATTCTTCAAGGTCCTTTACTATCTGCTCATATTCTTCCAATGAAGGAACATGATGATGCCAGGATGCCTTATTTTCCATAACCTTAGAGCCCTTGCCCTTTGTGGTATTAGCGATTATGCAGGTTGGTTTTCCTTTAGTCTGTTTTGCTTCTTCAAAGGCTTTATCAAGCTCATCAAGGTCATTTCCATCAACGCTTATGACATGCCAGCCAAAGCTCTGAACTCTCTTAAACAGATCCTCATGAGCCATTACATCCTCCGTGCTTCCTGATATCTGAAGACGGTTTCTGTCAATGACGGCGCAGAGTTTATCAAGATGATACATATTTCCTGCCATAAAGCCTTCCCACACTGAACCTTCTGCCAGCTCTCCGTCTCCCATAACCACATAGGTACGACTTGTTTTGCCATTCATCCTGTTACCCAGTGCAATTCCTACACTCACCGGAAGCCCGTGTCCAAGGGAGCCTGAATTCATCTCCATTCCGGGAAGCTTGTTATTGGGATGTCCGATATACTGTGAACCGAATTTAGAAAACTTACTCTTAACCTCTTCATAGTCAAGGAATCCCTTTTCACAAAGAACCGCATAATAGGCTTCTACTGAATGTCCCTTACTCAATATAAAAAAGTCTCGATCGGGGCTGTCCTGATTATCCGGTGATATATTCATCTGTTTGAAATAAAGATCAACCAGAATCTCCATAACGCTCATATCTCCGCCGATATGACCGCCGCCACCCTCCATAATTATGTCTATGGTATCTTTCCTTAATTTGTATGCTAATGCTTTTAAATTACTCAATTTTGCCTCCTGTTTATCCCTCATCCGCTGCTGAAGTAAGCTCATCACTCCAGAGGAAAAGTGTTTCTTTTAAAACTCAACATCTTCGCCGTGAAGATATGCCTTGACCTTGTCCTCGATAGGATCATAGAGATCTGGCGTAACACCAATGTACTTGCATGCCTCGTAGATGATCGGAACTACATCTTCATGAATTCCTACACAGTGATGGATGTAAGGTCCTTCTACAACCTTTGCCTCAAGACGCTTCAAATTCTCAACCTCTACCCAAAGGTATGTCCCCTTTGTATAAGGACCGTCAACGCCTTTTGCATGTCCAAGCAAAATGGAGTACTCTCCGTTATCTCCATCGAATCTTGCAAGTGTGAGTTTACCGTGCTTAGCCTCAGCTGAAATTGCACCGTTGTGATCAAATGCTACAGGAACACAGATTGTAGGCTTTTCATTTGCAACAGATATCGGCCATGGACCGCAATGCTGAAGAAGCTCACCATTTTCATTGTCAGGATGACGAACTGTCCAGTCTGCAAATAGTCCGCGCTTTTCATTCATGCCTGCAGCTTCGACGATTATCTGTGTGATTGCACCGTGAATATCTGTCTCGCAGACTACAGGAAGTCCCTCTTCATTTAAAAGTGCATTTGCTGCACAGGGCATGATTCCAATCTCTCCCTGAAGGGCATTCCAGCACTGGATTGCAATCGCACTGCATCCATATTTATCTGCCAGATTTCTCATAGCTATTTTGAGTGCTGCCACATTTGTAAGAAGATCCTCTGAAATATCACAGGTCATATTCTCGTGACAGTATTTAACGACCTCAGAAACCTTATCCGGTGTCTTTTCCTTTACCTTTTTGATCTCTGCTGTAAGCTCAGGAATCGGAATCGGTGCAAGCTGAATATTGAACTTTTCCAGAAGCTCTCCCTCGTTACACATGGTGCTCCAGAAATCGAAGGGACGAGGTCCGATCTGCAGAATTCTGATACTTCTGAATTTCTTTACCACATTACATACAGCAAGGAAGTCCTTAACACCTCTCTCAAATTCCGGATCATCAAGTCTGCAGTTTGTCATGTAAGTGAACGGAACTCTGAATCTTCTAAGAACCTTACCTGTCGCGAAAAGTCCGCACTGTGAGTCGCGAAGTCTCATCCCGTCAGGTTCAGGTCTCTCATCTCTTGGTCCCCAGAGAAGAACCGGAACTCCCAGCTCTTTTGCAAGTCTTGCGCACTCGTACTCTGTACCGAAATTACCATGAGGAATGAAAAGTCCATCAACCTTCTCTTTCTTGAATTTCTCCGCAATCTTTATGCGGTCATCATCATCATAGAGAAGTCCCTCTTCGTTTATATCTTTAATGTCAACATATTCAACACCAAGCTCATCAAGCTTATCTCTTGTAAGATTTGCAAATTTGATAGCATCCGGTGCACTGAAAATGCTTCTTCTTGTGGGTGCCAGTCCGATTCTGATCTTTGCTTTTTCCATAGTCTTAATCTCCTTTTTATTTACATTAGAGGACGATATACGATCATCCCCTGTTCCCATTAACAATCCGATTTATTTTTTCTGAAGTGCAAGCCAGTCAAGAAGAGTTACCTCTTTGCCAGAGACTACAACGGGTTTTCCATCATAATCAAGCCTGCAGTCATCATTCAGCATAGGTATCCATGCAAAATGTCCAAGGTACTCAAAAGGATTCCCGTTCTCATCCTTAAAGCCCATGTGAAGGTCCATTATCTTATCCCAGAAAGTAAAGTGAACATTCTTTGCTCCAGCCTTCATAAGCCTGTCATAGGTGGGCTTTACATATTTCTCAGGAACTACGATAGGATCGTTTTTAGCATGGGTAAACCAGATTGGAAGCTCCTTCATTTTTTCTATGTGAGCGTCGGTTATCTTTTCATCTATCATGGCTTCGCAGATTGGGAAAGCTGCTGCAAAGAAGTCCGGATAATCCATTATCATTCTCATGGTCATGAATCCTCCGTTGGAGTCACCACCAACATAGATTCTGTCTGTGTCTATAACGTATTCAAATCTGTCTATGAAATGATCAATGGTGTTCTTTAATACCTGAACATATCTGGATTCACCGGAATCGCCATACTCTCCGCTTCCGTTATCCAGCCACATGGTAGGACACTGAGGTGATAAAATGAACGCTCCGCCAAATTTGTCCTGAGCCCATTTTTCAGTAAGCGCCGGAACCTTGTTACCACTGTAGGAAATTGAGGTGTCATCTCCTCCCTCTCCTGCACCGTGAAGCCAGACTATCAGAGGCTTTTTACCTCCTTTAAGTTCAGGAATAAAGTAGCCATAGCGAAGGATTTTACTCTCATCCTCAGAATCATACTCAAGGAAACGTTCCTTCTTCGGGTTAAATACTCCTGCACAGAGATCAAAGACAAGTCCTCTAAGCTGTTCATCTCCCTCACCGATTTCCTTGATCTGAGTAACCACATAATCATTTACTGTATATCTCTCATGTCCGTTGATGTTCTTAAAATCAGCTGCAAGAGCTGAAGAACATTTATATGCAGGTCCTATTTCAAGCTCAAGAGTCACATATCTTGAAGGTTCAGAGCTTCTGTTTCCCTTAATGTCACTTGGATATACATCCTTTATCACTCTGTAGCCCTTACTGGGTACAAACTCGTCTCTCTCAATAAAAGATTTTGGAAGCTCAATAATATCCCCTTTTTTACTAAGCATTTCCACAAACACATTAAAGCTGTCCTTACTCAGCTCATCTGCAGCAACCTTTCTTGGCATCGCAAGAATAAGCTTTGTTACATAGGGTCCAAAATCCGTAACATCAATCATCTGATAATATAAATTTCTCATGCTGTAAGCCTCCCAATTTAAAGTCACTAATCCCACATAAAGTGGCATATTTTTGTCTCATATGAAAATTACCTTCATAAATAAATATATTATTCGTAAAACTTAATCTCATTATATAATTAAGTATAATTCACTTAATTATTTACTTAATTCCTCTCGCTAAATGAACTAAAGACAACGCAGCATATTATAGAATTGGTAGAATTAATCCGAATACTTTCAGAGATGTTGTACTAAGCATGTTTAACACTAAGCTTCTGAAAACCACTTTGAAAACTCTGGAACAAAGAGTCGCTCGCGACTCTTTGCGCGCTGGTGCGCGCAAGCTTTAGCTTGCAAAATTCATCTGCGCACCAGTCGCATCCATAGCGGAGCGCTTTTTATTCAATAGGAAATCCGAAGGAATTTCCTATTGAATAAAAAACGGGATGAAAGCAGTTTTAAGATGCCTTCATCCCGTCTTATTTTTTTTCAAATTTGCATTCAGATCAATATCTGCACTCAAGGACACAGTTCAGGATTCTTCTTGCGCATACCTGAAGCTCTGCTCTTGATACATCAGAATCAAGAATGTTCTGAACATCAGCTTCTGATCCGGGCATTGTAAGATCATTACCTGTTCTTACACAGTCAGCAGCATTTGATGAGCCGTATTTGAACTTTCTCTGCTCCATCTCGATGCCACCGGTTGTTCCCCAGTCAGTCATAATCACGCCCTTGAAGCCCCACTCATCTCTGCATACAGCTGTCAGAAGATCATAGTTGTTGGCAGCATGTAAACCATTTATAAGGTTATAGCTTGTCATGATTGAAAGAGGCTGTGACTGTCTAACCGCAATTTCGAAGCCCTTAAGATAGATTTCTCTGAGTGCACGTTCACTTACATGAGCATTGGTGTGCATTCTGTTATCTTCCTGGTTGTTGCAGGCAAAATGCTTGATTGTTGTTCCGCAGCCCTTATGCTTCTGAACACCCTTTGTGTCTGCTGCAGCACACATACCTGCAAGAAGAGGATCCTCAGAATAATACTCAAAGTTTCTGCCGCAAAGAGGATTCTTCTGAATATTCATTCCGGGTGCAAGCCACAAGTTAACACCAAGCTCTTCCATCTCTGCTCCCACAAGGTCACCTGCTTCTTCAATAACCTCCATATTCCAGGTCTGAGCAAGCATTGTTGCAATCGGAATAGCTGTGCAGTACTGATAATACTTTGTCACTTCGCCCTTTATTTCTGTCTTGGGTGCGTCATCACTTCCAGGGAAATCAAATGCCATTGCACTCATCTCAGGTATAATCTTGTTGTCCTCATCAACAGCAAAATAAGGAGTAAGACGAAGACCTGCAGGTCCATCCGCAAGTACAAGATTGTGTATACCTCTCTCACTTGCAAGCTTGGAGCTTGTATCTCCGGCAGCACCCGGAACAACTGCTGAAGCTGTACCAATAACAGAAGTCCCGCCAAAGCCGCCTCTGGCTGTACCTACACACAGATCAGCCATTTCTTCTCTTGATAGCTGTCCTAAAAGATCATCAAGACTTGCTTTTCCTGCCTTAACATCTTCAAGTGTAACCTTATCGGAACTTGTATTATTAAGCTCAGCAGGCTCCTTTACATATTCTGCAGTTACTGTCTTAATTGCATCAGCTGAAAGCTTAAGAATCTTTGCGGATGCTTTCTCATCTTCTTCGCCATCATAAGTGAGAGGCTTTTCATTCTTAGCAGAAATCTCATTAAGCTCCGTATCAATCTTAAATCTGTTTGAAAGCTTGCAGGTTGTAATCTCATTTTCAATCTCAACTGCAGCAACAACATGTGTACATCCGGCATTTTCACCGATTCTTATGAAATACTTTCCTGCCTCAAGAATATAGGATGCTGACTTCTCATCGTAAGAAGCAAAGCTTGAAACCTCTGCTTTAATTGTAAGAGTCTCTGCTTCACCCGGTGCAAGCTCCTTTGTTTTAGCGAATGCATTCAACTCCTTAACAGGCTTTTCAAGCTTTCCATCCGGAGCTGATACATACAACTGAACGAGCTGTTTTCCGCTGAATTTATCACCGGTATTTTTAACGGTTACCTTTGCAGTAAGTGTTTCTCCATCAAGTGTTACATCCTCGGTCTTTATATCAAAGCTTGTGTATGAAAGGCCATAGCCAAAGGAATAAGCAGGCTTTTTACCAAAGGAATCAAAGTAACGATATCCTACAAAAATACCTTCATTATAGTATTCATCATCCACATTACCGTTCTGTGAACTGAAGGTATCATATGCCGGATAGTCTGAATAATTCTCTGCCCAGGTCATAGCAAGATGTCCTGTGGGTATTGAATCCCCAAAAAGAACATCTGCAAATACAGTACCGATAACATTTCCGGCCTGGCTCATAAGAAGAACCGCGCCGATTCCTTTTATGCTTCTTAATGCCTTAGTATCTATTACACCGCCGACATTGAGAGCAACTACAAGCTTTTCATAGCGTCCTGCCAGCTTCTCAATGTTTTTCTTTTCATTTTCAGTGAGCTCGTAATCACCTGCAACAGGCTTACGGTCTCTTCCTTCACCGGAATCTCTTGCTATTACATAAACTGCAGCATCTGCATCCACAAGGTCAGCATCAGAAATTTTCTGAATATCAGGATCATGATACGGATTATTAAAATACTCCATGAAAGCTATCATCGGATTACCGGCAGTCTTTACCATCTCCTGAATATGCTCATCATACTTTGCTCTGCAATCAACGCAGATTCTATCATATTCATCAAGCCATGAACCTGAAACTATCTCATAACCTGCATCCTTTATCCCCTGCTCAATTCCAACAACGCTTCTGCTGTTTACATCTCCGGAGCCCTTTCCTCCTTTGATCATGTGTCTTGCACCGTTACCAAAAAGCGCTACCTTTTTAACGTCCTTGCTAAGAGGAAGTGTGCCATCATTTTCCAAAAGCACCATTCCCTCCGCTGCAAATCTGCGAACCTTATCCATGTGAGCTTTTTCTCTAGCTGACATCTCTGCCTCAGTTGAAGCTCTCCAAATACCCATTATTCCTTGTCTCCTCTCTAAAAAAGTTTAGCGTATTCAATATAATCTGAGATATGTTTTGCTCCATGACTACCGTCATTTCAGCAATTCTATATAATGGTATTTTACTATTTAAAAATCTTAATAATATATGAAATCACTTATTTTTATATAATTTCACATACTACTTTTTGTTTTACTTAAGTTTATGATAAAATTAACCTAAATTAAGTAGAATTAATCTTCTGCTTTCTTATGTTGTATTACTTGGCATCATCAAGATTTTCAGACGAAGCAGAAAAAATCATATATAACAATTTGGTTAATTATGAGTGAGACAGTACATCAGGAATCATAAAGGAAAAAATATGGGAATTACAGCTAAAGAACTGGCAGCAAAGCTTGGCATAAGCGCAGCCGCAGTGAGCATGGCGCTTAATGACAAGCCGGGTGTAAGTGCCGCCACAAGAAAGAAAATTAAAAATGAAGCCTTAAAATATGGCTATGATTTTAGCAAGATCAAAACCTCAGCTATAAAAAACGGAAAAATATATTTTGTCATATATAAAAAAAGCGGCGTAGTCGTTGCCGATACGCCTTTTTATGCTGAGCTTTCAGAAGGTATTACTAAGGAATGTCAAAAACAGGGATACAAACTAAGAGTTCAATACTACTACGAATCTGATTTCACACAATCCGACCTTGAATCGATACAATTTTCAGATTGTATCGGAATCATTCTACTTGCTACCGAGCTTAATTCCGCAGACCTTGGAATGTTCCTCAAGTTACCTATTCCGCTGGTCATACTTGATGGCTATTTCGAATCCGTGGACAGAGATTTTGTGACCATAAACAATACCCAGGGCGCTTACAGGGCAACACAATATCTTATAAGAAAAATCAAATCACAGCCAGGCTACCTTATGTCCAGCTATCGCATTCAGAATTTTGCAGAAAGGTATGATGGTTTCAGAAAAGCAGTTCATGAAAATGGGCTCTCAAGATCTCAGAGTATTATCCATGAGCTCTCTCCTTCCATTGATGGTGCTTACCATGATATGTGTGATATCCTCTCTCAAAGGAAGCAGCTTGCAAGGTGCTATTTTGCTGAAAATGATCTCATAGCTGTAGGAGCCATGCGTGCCTTAAAGGAAGCAGGTTACAGAATTCCGGATGATATCGCAATAGTTGGCTTTGACAATCTTCCCATAAGCCAGATAATAGACCCTTCACTTTCCACCATCAATGTGCCAAAGGCTGCCCTTGGTGGTGAAGCAGTTAAGCGGCTTATCATGCGAATAAACGATCCTGCACTTTCATATGTCAGAATTCAGGTATCTGCTTCCCTGGTAGACAGATACTCAGTTTAGTGTATTCTATTTACTTTCTGTTCCTTCTATTTTGAACAGAGCACTTAGTGTGATCCTTACTCGTAATTATATTAAGTATAATCACATTATGACCTTTTGCTCCTATCATCATATAATAACAAAAAACACTAAATCTTCGCAATTAGTTCCCTATTGTTCTATAGTTCTATTATTATTTAACCGTAATAATAATCTGCTTATAATCAAAGAGTTTGTAGTATCCTTTGGAAGCTGCCTTTGCAATGATGTGGATCTTATCTCCGCTCACAGCTGTATCAGGTATTACAATTTCTGTAGTAACTGCTTTATTATCAAGCACTTCTTTCGAAATACATTCATTTGAAGGTTTTATCTCATTTGCACATTCTGCACTTGCTTCTTTATAAACTCTAAAAGAATAATCAATTCCAAGCTTATCTGGATTTTCCGCAATCGCAGATATGGTAACGTGCTCTCCTGCTGCGGCACTTATATCGCAGCCCTCACATATTTTTAACAGAGGTGAGTGCTCCGCCTTCTCATAGCTGTCCTCTGCTGCCCAGGATACTCTTGCAGCAAAATCCCGCTGAATATCAGCGACATATCCCCACATGGATTCCTGCTCTGTGATATTTCCATCTCTGTCTGTATATGCATCCTTTGCAACATCAAAGACATTGCAGCTTACGCCCTTTGAATTCTTATAATCAACCTTCATGTAGCGCCCGCCAATGCCACCGTAGGTAAAGTCTTCAAGTGTCCTTGTTCCGAAGGGCAGAAGCACAAAAAACGTAGGTGAATCACCTTCAGACAGGAAGTCGTATTTATTTATTTCACCCTTTAAAAACTTAGCACCAAACCACTCGTTCAAAATATTGGGGTTCGATCCAAACTGACCTTCACTATTTTCGCCTTCATAGTGATGTCCATCAAACCAGGTACAATATCCCTTTATCAATGCACTGTCTTTTGACAGCAATTCCTTTTGCATAAATTCAGCCTTAAGAGTATCCTTGCTCTCTCCCTCAGGCATGGTGAACCAGGGATATGCATAGCTCATCATCTGGAGCGTTTTAACAAATTGAATGCCCGGCCACACTTCTGCCACATATTCCTTATAGGCAGGATCCTGCTCTCCGCAGGCAGTGATCACCACCTTTTTGGAAATCTTTTCATGAAGCACTGACCACTCATCTTTGTCTTTATACTCTTCTTCAATATCCATCAGTGCTCTTGCAATGGTATTGGTACCTCCCCACACCTGGATGAAAAGAGTTCTCTCATCATCATCAAGGATTCTCTCCTTTATGAGATCAGATCCTTCTGACGGTTTTTCCATCTCGCCTTCGTAGCCAATGTTGCCAACCTTGGTTATTCTCCTCAAATAGTCAGGAGTGGGATACCCTTCTGCATGCTTGCAGAGATTGGGGTAATCTTTTTCATAGTCATCTATTACCCTCATCATCCAGTCTGTCCCCGGCCATCTGTAGGGCTGATCAAAAGGTCCGGAGTTTTCTACATATTCTCCTGCATCAAAATCGTCTTTTACCTTTTTTTCAGCCTTTACAGCCCCAGGCACACCCTTCCAGTGGAATTTGGAAGATGTCTGAATTATTCCCTGAACATCGACTTCATTTGCATAAAATAAAAAGTGTCTAAGAGAATTCTGATCATCTACTTCAGCATCCTGTGTAATAATTGTTCTGATTTTCCCCATCTTCACACCTCATAGTTTTCCATTTTCATAACGAAATTCATAAGATGAATAACTGCTATTCTCATTTCATCCAGCGTGACTCTCTTTTCTTCAAAGCCCTTAAGAACCTGCTCTATGACCGGAGGACCACCCGGCATAACAACGTCATTTCCGGCAGCAACCGCATCTGCTCCATCTACAACAAAATCCATGTCTCCCCAGTCAGTGACAATGGCACCATCATATCCCCATTCATCCCTGAGAATATCTGTACAAAGCACCTTGTTTCCTGCAGTAAAGGTTCCATTAATCTTATTGAAAGAGCTCATAAATGAGACGGTATCTGTATTTTTTACTACCATCTCGAATGGCTTCAAATATATTTCTCTTGCCGCCCTTGAAGAAACTATGGAATCTACGGCATCAATATTTTTCTTGAAGCTTCCTCTTCTATAGGTTTCCTGCTCGTTTAATGCAAAATGCTTCGGGCAGGTTGTGACCTTATTATTTTCCATGGCACCTTTACAGATATTAACTCCCATGGTTCCGCAAAGGTAAGGATCCTCTGAGAAATACTCAAATGCTCTTCCCTCAATCGGATTCCTTATGATATTAAGTCCGGGCGCGAGCCATGCAGCAACTTTTTGTTCCTCTGCCTCTCTTCCGCATGCATTACCAAACTCATAGGCCAGCTCCTTACTAAAAGTGCAGGCCAACATCATCCCTGTGGGCCAGGCTGTTTTTCCAACGCTCGCAGGGCCATCCTTATAAAAGCAGGAATAGATTCCATACTTTTTAATAGCAGGATTAATGTATCCCGGATTAGCTGACGGATGAGAATTTAAGCCTATGTCAGTACCATCCGGATACTGAATTGTCACCGGTGCCTTTTGTCCGATGCCGCCAAAAGGAAGTCCCGGTCCATAACCATTACATAAAACAGCAAGCTCCTCAGTAGTCATCTGATATACGAACTCTTCAATGCTATTTCTTCCACACTTTACGTCTTCAAGTGTGATGATTTCATCACTCTTTTCAATGTTTTCAAAGCTATAGTCGTGCTTTGTGATTTCCTCTGTTATGAGATCATCGGATGATATATTGATTGTAGGGATATTTGCTGATTTTACCTCTTCTGCTTCTTTTATATTTCCTGCATCAAGTAGTTCCAGCTTATCTTTGTTGCAGGCTTTTATACCGATATCAGCAGTCACCTTCCTTACAGTGATGTCTTTTGCAACTTCAATTTTACCGCAGGGACTTACAGAATCTGAACTGTTACCTAAAAGGAGAATATACTCTCCTTTCGTAATAACATACTCTCCGCCCTTTTCTCCCATATCATTAAATACTGAAAGCTCTGCAAGATCAAAGGAAAGCGCAAGATTTGTTTCTGCTCCCGGTTTAAGTTTAGAAGTCTTTTCAAAATCCACAAGTTCCTTGTAAACACGTTTCTGAGTGCCTTCGGGCTTATGTACATAAAGCTGCAGGGTCTCTTTTCCTGAAAACTTTTCAGAGGTATTCTTCACCTTAAGAGAAACCAGCGCCCTGCCCCCGACACTAACAAGATTTATGACTTCAGTCTTGAAGGAAGCATAGCCAAGTCCGAATCCGAAAGGATAGCACACATCTTTTTCAAAGCTGTCAAAATATCTGTAGCCCACATATACATCCTCAATGTAGGCAGTAACAGGGCTTAAAGCTTTGTCTATGCTGCCGTTTTCCGTAGCAGACAGATTATAGTCCTCATAGGATTTAATATTTTTATTATCATCCTTGTTGCAGGAAAAATGCTCCGCGGTAGGATAATCTTCATATTTAAGGGCGGATGTCTGGGCAAGCTTTCCGCTAAAATATGCCTTTCCGCTTATCAGATCTGCAAGCGCACCGGCACCCTTTTCTCCGGCAGTTCCCATAAATATGCAGGCCTTAATTCTTTCATTTTCCTTCACCCACTTAAGGTCAATCATGCCATTTACATTGAGAACAACGATCACATTTTCAAAGCTGTCACAGGTCTTTTTAACAAGCTCCTTTTCAAGGTCACTTAAAAGATAATCATCCTTTATTCTTCTGTCACATTCTTCGCCGCCTGTCTGTCTTCCAATTACAACAATAGCGGTGTCTGTCTCCTTTGCTCCTTCGCTAAAAAGCTCATCTCCGGGAACCGGCTCAGGTGTAATTCCCTGATATTTTCCAAATAGCTCATAGATAATTCCGCTTGCAACAAGGCCTTCAAAATCCATGCCTGCCATATCCATGCCCTGCTTTTTAGCCTCTTCCTTTTCCTTTTTATCAGCATCCTGATAAAAAGCATCAAAGCCCTTCTCCAGATTAATACCCGCATTTATAAGCTCATCTCTTATCTGCATCGGATTATCACATCTTGAAGCACCTGATCCACCGCCTCCAATGATGGTGGCATTCTGAGTTCTTCCAAGAAGAGCTACCTTTTTTCCATTTTCCAAAGGCAGCACCCCATTTTCATTCTTTAGAAGAACCATCGCTTCAGTTGCGATATTCCTTGCCAGTATTTGTCTTTCATTCTCATTTTCATAACCCATAATTACTTCTCATATAATCCAATCATGCCAAAAAGGTGATTGGATTAATCCTTTCTCCTCTAAAAAGGTAATTTATATATGACTCATTTCAATAGATACGGATACCATAAACGCCTTAATGATGAGTGCTTACGTTATCTTACTCCTTATCAGGAATACCTTCCCATCTGTCCTTTATTCTAAATGCTATATCCTTGGGCTGACGATTTCTTGAAAATACACCCTTTTTATTTCCTGCAACCCTAAAGGTTCCTTCAACAGTCTGGAAATCCGCAAAGTTCCAGGTGAGCTCACCCTGCACGAAATCATATTTATCAAATATCTCAAAGTTCATGTCATAGTACTCATTCTGATATTCCTGAGTCCACATAGCTGAAGGAAGCTTATGTTCAGTAGAAAGAGTATCTGCACCAAACTCGGTAAATACGAAAGGCTTTCCTGTATTTTTTTCCTTCCACTTATCCATCTCTTCAATGAACAATTCCCTGGCATCAGAAAGCTCTGATCCGCCGCTAATGTACCAGCCGTAATATCTGTTAAGACTTATAAAATCGCAGAACTCATGGCACTGACATTTTTCAGGAGAAGATGTCTTTTCCAAAGCTCCCGTCAAAGGTCTCTTCTGTGGATCAATCCTTCTTGCTTCCTCAAATATCACTTTGAAATAGTCATGTGCAAAAGTACTTATGGTTTCAGGCTCATTGAAAAGACTAAATGAAATTACTGAAGGATGATTTTTATCTCTTCTTATCATCTCACGAACTGCGTTAAGATGGTTTTTCTGAAGCTGTGGCACAGTGTCTGTTTCAAAGAAATAAGTGTACTTTCCACCGCTACCTGCATCCATGAAGTTAAAGAAGGATCTCATCATACCAACTGCAGGAACTTCATCGATGATAAGAAATCCCTCTTCGTCAGCAAATCTGTACCACTCCTCTGCATACGGATAGTGACTTGTTCTAAAGCAGTTAGCTCCAATCCATTTCATGCATTCAAAATCTCTTTTTGCAATTCCATAGTTAAAGCCACGTCCGATTACATCAAAATCCTCATGCTTTCCAAAGCCCTTAAGATAAACAGGCTTTCCGTTAAGCAAAATCTTTGTTCCTTGTATGCTTATTGTGCGGATACCAATTCTATCCTCATATTTATCCTGCTCTTTTCCTGATTCTAATAAGACAATTTCAATATTGTAAAGATAAGGCCTGTGGACATCCCAAAGTACGGGTTCATCTACTGTAAGCTCACACTCTCCGCAAAGCTTCTCTAATCCAGGCTGCTCTGCATTGTCTTCATCATCTTCAAATTCATTTTCCTTACTACATCCGGGATTTAATGTAATGTCCTTAGTTGCTACTTCGTTTCCATCCTCATCCTTAAGAATTGCTCTTGCAGAATAATCAAGTTCCTTTATTCCCAAAGCATCAACAGAAAGCTTTACTGTTGCGGTATTATCCGTAATATCAGTAATCACTCCATAATCTGTTATACTGGCCGGATTGATGCTCATTAGCCATACTGAACGATGGATACCTGCATAATTGAAGAAATCAAAGTATGGCTTTAACAACTTATTCCCATTTTTGAGGGTACTTACTTTTCCGCAGGGAAGTGTAGTTTCATCAAGCTCGTTGCTTACTTTTACCACCAGCACATTTTTTTCACCAGGCTTTACTGCATCAGAGATATCACATACAAAAGGCAAAAATCCGCCTTCATGTCTTCCAACCTCTATACCATTTACATATACTACTGCTCTGTGGGTAACACTTCCAAAACGAATGTAATTTCTATGCTCTAAATTTGCATTAGAAATATGAAACTCGCACTGATACCAGAATGTACCACAATAATCTCTGGATGCTTTATCAGTGAAAAAATCATTAAAAGAAGCCGGTACAGGCATATTTATAGCATCCTTGGGAAGCCCATTATTCCAGCCCTCTTTTATTCCTCTCTCGTCAGGATCAAAACAAAAACGCCATAAGCCATCCAGCTTCTTCTCATTTCTAAATTCATTTGTAATTGGATATAATAAACTCTTCATACATTACCTTCTTTCCATATATATTTCTTCGCGATTAGACTGATTGCAGACCAAAACTACATTTCCGCAAAGGGAGTAACTAACAAAAAACTATATTTAGACTCGGAGCACGAATACCCCGAGTCTAAATGATTTTGATTATTTAATTATTGTTTGCCTTCATAAGGAAGTTCCGCTATCGCTTCGCTCGCCTATATAATTCTCACTAAGTTTGCCTTCACAAGGAAGTTCCGCTCTCGCTTCGCTCGCTGGAACACGTTCACACTAGGCTCGGAAAAACCTCGCCAAGTGTTCTCAGCCCTTAACTCCACCGAGTGTGATACCTTTCACGAAGTTGTTCTGGATGAAAGGATATACGATTATGATAGGAAGAACACCTACAACTGCCATTGACATACGAACAGCTACGCTGGGTATTGAAGCAAGTGCTGTGTTTGCGTTGCTGGCTACTGAACTGTTCTGTGTAAGGAACTGTATGTTCTGAATCATACGGTTAAGCAGGTTCTGTATTGAATACAGATCTGTTCTCTTTGTAAGGTAGATATAACCGTTCATCCAGTCGTTCCAGTAAGCAATTCCGATGAAAAGTCCAATTGTTGCTACGATAGGCTTGGCAAGAGGAAGTGCAATCTTGAAAAATGCCTGGAATTCTGTTGCGCCATCTATGTAAGCTGCTTCCAGGATTTCATCCGGAACGCCTGTTACGAAGTATGACTTCATCATCATAACATTAAATGCATTCATCAAAAGTCCGGGAACCAAAAGTGCAAAGAATGTATTTTTAAGTCCAAATACATTTGTGTAGTTAATGTAAGTAGGAACCAGACCACCATTGAACAACATTGTAAAAAATACGAGGAATGTGAGTATTCCTCTTCCGGGGAGGAATGTTTTTGATAAAGCATATCCCATCAGAGTTGTTATGGAGAGTCCAAGTGCTGTACCGCAGATTGTAAGTAAAATTGAAATCATGTAAGCGTGCGGCACTGAATTACCACTGGTAAATATGTATTTATAAGCTTCTAAACTCCACTGCTCCGGAATGAATGAATAACCGTTTCTTACAAGTGCATCATTATCCGTAAAGGATGAAATCACGAGAAGTATGAGCGGTATTACTGCACAGAGTGTTACGATTGTCATTACTATATGACCAAAGATTTGAAATCTTTTTTCCTGTCCCACGATTAAATCCTCCCTTCTTAGAATAATGCGCTATCCGGATCAAGCTTACGAACAGCAATGTTAGCTGCCATAACAAGGATGAATCCGACTATTGACTGATAAACACCGGCTGCTGCAGACATTGTGATGTCGCCAAGCTCGATAAGTCCTCTGTAAACGTAAGTATCGATTGTGTTGGTTACAGATAACAATGCTCCTGAGTTCTGAGGTACCTGATAGAAAAGTCCGAAGTCTGAATAGAAAATTCTACCGATAGCCATAAGTGTGAGCATGATAACTGTAGGTCTTAAAAGTGGAAGTGTTATACTCTTGATCTGCTGCCACTTTGAAGCTCCGTCGATGGCTGCTGCCTCATAGTAACTTCTGTCAAAACCAATTATTGTTGACAGATAGATGATGCAGTTATAACCGATACCCTTCCAAAGATTTACAAATACAAGGATGAATGGCCAGTACTGTTTTTCCTGATACCAGCTAACAGGATCTTTTCCTAAAGCTCCAAGAATTGAATTGTTGATAAATCCGTTTTCTGCTGATAAAAATGCAAATACAAGGTAGCTTACGATAACCGCTGAAAGCAGGTAAGGAAGAAGTATTACTGACTGATACACTTTCTTGATTTTATGTGTAAGTTCAGAAAGAATGATTGCTATTAGAATTGCGAATACTGTGTTTACTATGATAAACACAAGGTTGTAGCATATCGTGTTTCTTGTAATGATAAATGCATCCTGAGTTGAAAATAAATATTTAAAATTCTTAAGGCCCGCCCATTTGGAGCCGTAAATTCCGTACTTAGCTTTATAATTTTTAAATGCAAGAATAATTCCCGGCATAGGCATATAGTTGTTAATAAACATATATATAAGGCCCGGGAGTGCCATGATATAAATCGGTATAGAACGCTTAAGCAGTGACTTGCGTTTCTCGGGAGATAACTTTTGTTTTATCTTCTTTTGCTGTGCCATAACCCCGTCTCCTTTAATATGTCCTGCGCTTTCGCGCAGGACTTAAGAAATGAAATACTTTTTTTGAAATAATGTCAGAACAAATTACTGAACTCCGTTTGCTGCAGCCCATTCATCAAGTGCTGCCTGTTTTGCTGCCATATAGTCATCAAGACCTGCTTCCTTAAGACGATTTACAAGTTCAGGTAAACCTTCCTCAGGATTAATAAATCCAAGCTCAAGCTGTGACTGATATTCTGAATAAACGTTTGCAAGTGCTGTATACTCAGCTGAAACATCACTGTTATCAAATGTGAATCCCATAGCCTTTGAAGCTGTAGCATTGTCGTTGAACTCCTGCATTCTATCCCAGATTGTGAGTTCGTTGCCTTCCCAAATCTTTGCTATGAACTGGTTGGGCATTTCCCAGTTAACGTTGTTAAAGTACTCAGAATTGTTAGCATCGATACCATCAGCATATGTGATGTGTCCATCGCCTGTCTCTTTCCATTCAACGCCCTCTTCGCCCCAGCAGATAAGTGTTGATGCGTCAGGATCTGTGTAAAGAAGGTTAAGAACCTGCATAGCTGCTACCGGATCATCTGTGTTCTGGTTGATGCACCAAGGCATTGTGTTGTATGCACTTGAGCCCTTGAAATCAGGACCAAGCTGGAAGATAATCATATCTTCACCGCAAAGATTGGATTCCTGCTGTTTGATGCCGGGCTTTGTAGCTGTCTTATAAGCCATAAGTGAACCTGACTTAACCTGAACTGTTGTAGCATTTGTCTCTGTGATAGCATCAGGGGAAATCCATCCTCTCTGATTCCAGTCGTACATTCTCTGGCAAAGTTCCTTATACTGATCGCTTTCGAATAGATCCTCGATTTCAAGGCTCTCTGTAGGATTAAGGAGAACGCCGAAGTTATCTGAAGGAATATCGATTGCAAGGCACTGGCTTACAACTGAAGATACGTCCATGTAGAATACTGTCTTTTCAGGATGTGCTTCATGAAGCTTTGTGAAGATATCCTCGATAGTATCAAAATCTGAATAAATGATCTCTTCACCATCTTTGTAAAGTGAGTTGTAATCAAATCCGATTTCGTCAAGAAGTGCTGCAGGGATAGAAATACCAAACTTACCTGCTGCATCATCCTTCTTAACAGGTGTTCCATATAATGTTCCGCTTACACGGCAACCATCAATTTCATTTGTTCTGAATGCATTGAGGATTCCCTGTCCGTAATTCTGAATAAGATCATCTTCTTCAAGGTCAAGTGTGTATCCCTTATTTACACAAGGCATAAATCCAACTGATACTGCATTGAACAGATCAACCTGCTCGCCTGATGCAAGCATAAGGTTCATATTCTGTGAATATGAAGCTGCATCCATTATCTGAAGCTCAACCTTAACGCCAAGCTTTTCTTCTGTAATCTCTGAAAGCTTCTCTGAAATGCGATCGATTCCGGCAGGTGAACCTGCAAAGTTCATGTATGCGATCACAACTGTAGGTGTCTCGCCTGAATCTTTTCTCGCCTGGATAGCTTCCTCAGCTGCTGCGCTGTCGCCTGTAGCTTCTGCTGTGCTCTCTCCTGCATCCTCAGATGAATTTGCAGCATCTTCTGCTCCTGCATCCTCTGACTGCTCTGTTGCTGTATCAGCTTTTTCTGCACCGCCTTGGCCGCATCCGCTGAGTGCTCCGCAAACCATAGCGCCTGATAAAAGCAATGCCATAAGTTTTCTCTTCATTATTAGTTACCTCCCTTATTAAAGTCCAAATTGTTCACAGACACCAGATCATGTGTCTTGTCATCAACTAATGCAAATTATAAAATAGATGGGAAACTTAAAGTTGCACTTTTATTAGTTGTTTATGTAAATTTCTTATATGATGATCAAAGAAAAAAACAATACGGGATTATATTCTTTCAAAAGCAGGTTAAGGAGCTTTTTTTATCTTCTCTTAGGAGTGGTTATAGTTGCCATGTCAATATATGTGGGGCTGTTTACTTACACGCTTCAGCAGCGTACCTACAGAGATGTTATGCAGCTTCTTTCCTTATATAATGAGCAAACCAGTTCAAACCTTAAGAGCGTTGACTACTATCTTATGGAGCTCTCAAATTACAGCACGGACATATCTTCAGTAGCACTTCTTGATGATATAAGCGATAACTATAACAGTATTATTCGAATATCACAGATGTTTGAATTTAACTTAAGATCATTTCCTACCATAAAGGGTATGTACGCATATTTCCCCAGAAGTAAGAGGTGGGTTGGTTACAGTAATTCATCGGATTCAAGAATATCCCTGCAGCCTTATTTAAAGGAACAGTTTCAGAATGAGGAAATTCTTGCAGACATCAAAAATACAAATGGCTTAAAATGGATTCCATATAATTATGAAGATAATACCTATCTGGTTAAAACATTTTTTTATGACAACAGTATGGTCGGCGCATGGACTGATCTTAAGACTCTCGCTTCTTCACTTCGAAGTCTAAAGGACATGGATGCCCTTATTCTTTTTACAGATAAGACAGGGGATATTGTCAGCATAGAAAGTCCCTACTCAGAGGCAAAGGAACTCATAAATGATATTTCAGATTACAGAGAAAACATAAAGCTTCCGGTAAATGAATCATTAAACTCCTACTCTGTAATAACGGTTGCAGGAAAAAGCTATATGGTCACAACTGCTGAACTTGAGTATTGTGACTACTTTATTACTGCTATGATACCCATGAGAAAAATCATTTCAAGTACAGATATTTTCTGGGGTTATGCAATCATGTTTATCCTGATCCTCCTTATGGCATTTTCAGTTATTGTTTACTTTTTCAACAGACTTATCCATAGAACCATGAGTATGATGACTACCATGAATAATGCCATAATTGCAGGCGAACCGGAGCACAGAATCGATATATCAAATGAAAAATGTGTAGAAGTTCTTGAGGTTGCAACAACCTACAACAAAATGGTCGATCATATCCAGAAGCTTAAAGTAGACGTTTATGAGGAAGGACTGCAAAAGAAGAATTTCCAATTATTCTTTTTACGTTCTCAGGTTGCACCGCATTTCCTGATCAACTGCCTTAATATGATAACTTATCTTGCAGATGGCTCACCTGAAAATACTGCTGTGCTTCGGAAGATGATAGAAACCTTATCAAAACATCTGCGCTACACACTTGGCACGGACGAGCAGGTTCCTATTTCAAAAGAGTTGGAGTTTCTTGATAATTATGTAGAACTTACAAAGCTTCGTTTTCCGGGCTGTATTATTTATGAAAAGAGCATTGATGAAAGCTCCCTCAATGCCGCCATATTCCCGGTAATGCTTATCATGTTTATGGAAAATACTTTTAAGCATAATCTTGTAATGGGCGAGCAGCTTAAGGTAATTGACAAGATTGATGTATATGAAAATGATGGAAACAAAAGGCTTCATATCACACATATTGATTCCGGTGAAGGTTTTGATGATGCATTCTTAGAGGATTTTAAGAAAAATCATGCCACAACTATTAAAAAAGCTGATGGTTCTAATATCGGAATTAATAATGTAATCCACAGGCTTCAGCTCTACTACGGTGAGACAGCTTCCATGAACCTGACCAATGAACCGGGTATGGGTGCACGGATTGATATTGATATTCCATATGTAGAGTTTCAGGAAAGCAAAAACAAAAAAGAAACTGTTCACGGAATAATATCTTAAATTATAGTAAATACGCATTGTAATTAACGGAGATCAAAATGACCTTACTTATTGTTGATGATGAATTTTTACTGGTTCAGGGTGTAAAAAAGACAATTGACTGGAACGCCCTTGGTATCACTGAAGTTTATGAGGCATATAGCGCAGATCAGGCAAGAGCAGTCTATGAGGAGCATCAGATAGACATTCTCTTATCTGATGTGGAGATGCCAAGAGAAAACGGACTTTCACTTATTCACTGGGTAAAAGAAAACGGCTACAACTCCGTAAACATTCTTCTTACAGGTCATGCAAATTTTGACTATGCAAGAGAAGGCATATCCCTGCAGATCCTGGACTATGTACTAAAGCCCATCGAACAGGATTCACTTACTAAAGTTCTTAAAAAGGCTGTTGAAGAAGTGCTTTCCATCAAAGAAGAACGGGCTGCAAAAATCGCCCAGGCTGCAGATGATCTGTGGCAATATCTCTTCGATGGGACACTGTCTCCTGACCCCGATTCAATCGCAGAATATATAGATAATAATTTTCTTCCTGACGGGATCGCGGACCGCTCCTACTACTATGCCTATCTTCAGGTCCATTCCCCTGACGATGCCTTTTCAGTCCTTCCCGTTAAAAGCATTGTAGGTGAACTTTTTACGGAGCATTTTAATATCACTATAGTGGACAGAAGCTGTTTTATGCTCAGCATCTGTCTCCCCATAAATGCAGCTGCTGATTACGAAAAAGGCATTGTTTCAAGATTATCCAATGTAACTGAAAGGCTAAGTAAATCTTATCCTAATTGTAAGTTCCTGTTCTATTCCTTTGCAGATGCCCCGCTATCTGCGGCTCCCTATGCATATGAGCTGCTTGCCCAATATTCAAAGAGCATCATTTCCTCAGAGAGCAAAGTGATATCTATCATGAATCCCGAACTCTCAAATATATCTGCCAAAACCAGGGAACATAGCGAAAGAATAGAAGTTGAAAAATGGGAACAGCTTTTATCCGAGGGTCGATGTGATGATGTTCTTCTGAGTATCAAAGGACTTCTAATGCAGACGGATACCACATTTTCGTCAGGTTTTCTTCGGTCGATTTACTATGGGCTTTTGTCTGCTGTATTTGCAGTGCTGTCTCAGAAAAACTGCTCTCCTACCCGCATTTCAACGGAAATGGCAAGGACAGCTGATCCAAGAAGCATTACCTCTTCTGTAAACGGTCTTATTAATTGGGCCAAGTCTCTGCTCAGGACTTTTTCAGATGTAACAGCTGATAGTGGAAATGAGGAAAACACTGTACTGCAGATCAAGCAGTTTATTAAGGATCATTTATCAGATGCAGATCTTTCAAGAACGACCATTGCTGAGGCGGTACATATTTCGCCTGACTATCTCTCTTACTTTTTCCATAAGGAATCAGGGGAAGTTCTGTCATCCTATGTAAATGGAGAAAGGATTGCAGCTGCGAAAAAGCTCCTCATAAATTCACAGGCTTCCTCACAGGAGATTGCTGAAAAGACAGGATTCTCAAATGTATCTTACTTCCATAAACAATTCAAAAAAGCAACCGGGCTGACCCCCAATGCCTATCGGTCCGAATTCAAAAATAAGTGATAATAGGACGCCCCGGAATATATATATGACTTCACCCTCGTTGCAAAAAACGCATAATCGGTTGAAGTCATATATATATTCCGGGGCTGTATTTTGGTTACATTTAATATGTTTTTTTGAATTCATTCTGCGGTCTCAAAGAAGAATAGTCTACTAATTTCAGATATTTATTTTGAGACTGTGTTTTGGTTACATTTAATATGTTTTTTTGAATTCATTCCGCGGTCTCAAAAATGAATAATCTACTTATGTCATTAGTAGATTGTTACGTCGCCAATTATTCCTGCGGGGCTGACGATTTTGATGTCGGGACCAAGGAAGCCTGCGCCACCTGTAATCTTGTTTACAAGGCGCTCCAAGGTTGTTCTTACTTCAATCCTTAAGTGGTTCTCCCCATCCTTTACTTTGCCTGCAATTTCAAACAGATACGGCGGGCAAAGAGCACTTCCTGCATATTCGTCATTTATCCATACTTCTGCCGCTTCAAAGGCATCCTCAAGAACAAGATAATTATCTTCATTTTTTCCGTCAAAGCTTATTTCATATCTGATAATTCCGGAAAAATCAGGATCATGCTCAAGGATATTACTAAGCTCTTCCATCTTTATTTCATCCTTGAAATCAGGATAGTTTTCATTATCAGTAAAGCTTACTGTCCAGGTTCCTGAAATGTTTCTGCCCTCATTTGCGCACTTAGGCAAAGTCACTGCAATTTCTTTTACCTCTTCATCATTTTCAGGAACAACAACAATAATCATTTCATAGGGTTTCAGAGTAATATTTAATGTAATGTTGTCATCGCAATTGTAATCAGCAGAGATGATACGGTTCTTCATGGCATCATAGATGTAGGGTGTGCCATTTGCGGGAATTTCTACATCTCCCTCGAATTTTTCATAAATGCTTTCATTAGATATAAGGAAAACTTTTTCAGCCCCTCTGTCATAATGATATATTCTTAGGTTTTTAGATCTGCCCTTATTTATTCTTCCATTAGCAATTCCAAGTGTTCTTACCTTGTCTGCTAAATCCGGAAGAGGTACAATCTCCAGTCCTTTAATCAGTGCTTTTGCATCTTTATCATCGGATGACGCACTGTTATTTTGCGGTGCAAAGTCTGCAATAAGAACATTAAATTCTTTGTCCTTTGCATCCTCAAGGAATGACATAACGCTTTCAGGAAGATATTCTGCTCCGGGAATTATAAGTGTCTTAAACAGATGTCCATTGATATGCAGTCCCTCTTTATCAAGAATTGGAGCATATTCGCCTCCCATTACCAACGCATCAGCAGGAATTACATCAAAATCTATCTGCGCTTCGTCGAGTTTTCTTGCTACCTTCACAGCATCCATGTACTTCATTCCGGACCACTCAGTTTCGGCGTGATATAATACTGCAACTTCTGCTAAGTGTTTTCCTCCGCTAATGAGGTGAGATACTCTGTTGGCATATTTCATAAGCTCTCCAAAGGGCTTATAGAGCGGATTTTTACCATGAGCATAAAAATGAGGCGGGCAATCAAAATCCGGGAAATCCTTGGGGCTAAAGGCATGTGGTACATAATGATTAACGCCTCTTACAAGGAAATGATCAAGCTCATATTTCATAAGCCTTGTACCTTCTTCCCAGCCATAGGCACCAAATATCTCACACATGGTATTACCATGCTTCTTAGGATCAAGGTCAGCAAGAGATGTGCCAAGTCTTCCCAAAATGTGATGATAGAACTCTCCATCTGAACCAAGTCCCAAAAGTCCTTTGTGACTGATATCTGCTCCGCCCTCAGTAACCTGTCCTCCGATGTTATCTATTCCAGCCCAGTCCTGACCCCAAAGAGCCCTGAAATAATGCCCCTGAGAAGAACCAAGCTTTGTACTGTTGTCGTTATCTTCGACAATGTGTCCTATATATTGAACATTATGTTCTCTGCACCATTCACCGAGCTGCTCTCCGAAATTTTTCTTGCAGAGCCTGCTGACAATATCCATAAAGCCTACACGCACATCTGCCGTAAACTCACCGCTTCCAACATTCATCCAAAGTGCCGGAATAAGCCTTCTGTAATCAGCACCAAATCTATTTTCCATTTCTTCAGGCATCTCTTCGCTCCAGGGAAGAGGCATATTCTGATTGCCAATGGCTGAATCACTTCCGCTGTAACCTGACACATTTCCAATCTCCGGCTCATCAGAGAAAAATCCCAGGATAGTTTTTCCAAACTCTTCCTTATAGTGCGCATAATGGGGCTCATAGCAGGCATCAATCTGAATTCTGCAGGACTTCTTGCTAAGGAAGTTAACATAGCCATCTCTTCCGCCGCCATTATGAGTAGAGTAAATTACAAATACTCTAAAGACGCCGCCGGGTACATCCCATGAAAGCTTACCATCCTTAACCATGTCAGTAAGATCCAGCAGTGAATCGTCAAGATGATAAATATCATTTTCCTTGCCATCAAGTCTTGATGCTATAACAGCAAAGAGCTCGTCATCATCAAACTTTCTTTTTTCGCCGCCACCAAAAATGTCAGGCGCTGCAAAGGGGCTGTCATAGTGCTTTGCCGCTTTTGCAACATCCAGGGTAACCTGCTTTTTAGGTCCTGCCACGTCAAAGCAGGCATATTTAAGAAATTGCTTACAAAGAGAAGGATCCGCATCTGCCATCTTTCCTGCTGCCTGTCCGCTCGGGAAATGAGCATCATCAAGAATCCAAAGCTTCATATCAAGCTTTTTGGCTTCATCAAGAATTATATCCACATCATGAAACCAGCCATCACCTGCGTAGTCAGGATGCGGTCTGGCCTCCAGACATATCTCCTTCATATTTGCATCATGAATTACATTAACATATTTTCTTAAAGTAGCTTCGTCCTCTCCATGCTGCCAAAAAAACGGAAGAACGTAGTTACCATTTTGTTCCCTAATACAATCCAAAACTGCTAAATCCATATTATCCTCCAATCGTAATATCACTAAGCTCGTAAAAAATCTCGCCAAGTGGACTTGCATGGCTCGCACTAAGCTCGTGAAAAACCTCGCTAAGTGCTCTGCTCAAAATAAAAATGCTATACCCGGTTGATGAATACAGTATTCCATCATCAACGTGAAGTATAGCATTTAAGTATTTCTAATTCATTGCACTTTTTTTAGAAATAATTGTATTTTTTTTAGATATAAACAACAATACTTAAGTCTAATATCCAAGAGCGTTTGCAGCATATTCTGCTTCACTCTGAGTAAATTCATTACCAACCACAAGCTGGTTAATCAGCTCTTCTCTTGTATATTTGCTGGAAAGGCTAAGGTAAAGCTCAGCTTCCTTTTTTGCCATCTCATTCCAATCGACTAAGTTATTCTGCTCTATATAATTAACAGCGTATTCAGCTTCTTCACGGGTATAGTGTGAAGAATACTCTCCTGATAACATTCTTAAAAGCTCTGCTCTTGAAAAGGATGTATCCTCAGCAAGAGTCTTTGCCCATCTGGCAGCCTCTTCCTTAAAGTTTACAAGTCCCGCGTTCTCCATATATTCAACTGCTGCGGTAGCTTCGCTCTCTGAAAAACCATAGTACTCTTCCTGCATTGTCTCGATAAGCTCTGTCTTTGAATAAGGAATTGAAGTAAGAAGCTGTGAGGCTCTTCTTACAGCCTCTTTTTCAGGAATTGTAAGATCATCGATATTCGTTACAGTGGTCTTATTATCAGTCTGAACCTCTTCAGAGGAAGGTTCTTCTACTGTTGTATCTTCAACAAGATCAATATCCGGATCACTTGGCACCTCAGTTACAATCGGAGCTGTAGGCTCGGTATGAATGTTTGCCACACCGCTTGTAAATCCCAAAGCTGCTATACCGATAATTGCAGCAGCTATTCCACCTGCAACATAAACGGCACGTTTTCTGTTTTTTTCGTTAACCATTTCCTGTTGAAAATCATACATGCCTGAAGCATTTGATACATCGAATTTAGGAATCGAAGTATCAAACTGAAGAGTACTGCTTTGTGCATCCGCATAGGTTGATGCAGTTTCTACAGTTTTTCTTTCATCCTTTTTAGCAGTTTCCTCTTTTTCCATATAGGCTACTGCCATTCCCCCGTTATTAGCGTTTGATGTAAGCTCTGCCCCGCAATGTGTACAGAATCTTGCGGCCATGCCATTATCACTGTAAATTTCCATCCCGCATTTAGGACATTTTCCAACATAAAATCTCTCCATACTTCCCTCTTTCCATAACCTTCCTGTAATGACACATTCCCGATTAACTAAAATCTGAATGTGTTAGCCCTGACATAAAAACTAATAAGTGCCAGTAAGGTCATTTAAACTTTTATCAAAAGAAAGTTTATCACAAAGCTCTATTCATGGAAATGTCCAAATGCTCTGCTTACGCCTATTTAATTCATTCACACTTACAAAATGCAAAGATTTTTAAGTCTGTCAGCCATAGTAATTTACTGCATAAAGCTGCGTATCAGACATCAAACTTCTCTATAGAAGATCTTTTATAATCCTCTTCCGTTTTCTCTTGCAATTTTAGCCAGGTCTTCGTATTCCCTCTTTTCACGGCTGACACCATAACCTGATACCTGTTTTACTCTGATGTCTCCGTCTTTAGTATGTACAACCTTCTCTTCTCTGTTAAGGATATATCTGTTGCAGATACTCTCACGAATACCTATTGTTGTAGTATATTTGAAAATCTTTTTTACAAATTCTTCCTTAAGACTCTCTTTGCAAAGGACTGTCAACATGGTTCCTGGACGGTTTTTCTTCATCCCTATAGGAGTAGTGAAAACATCAGCTGCTCCCTCATCCATAAGCTGTTCTGTTGCAAAACCTATAGCCTCAGGTGTCATATCATCAAGATTGCAAACAAGCTCAACGATAGTATCTGTTGATGCGCTTTCACCGCCAAGCATAGCCCTTACGCAGTTTGCCTGAGGAAAATCCTTCCTGCCCATTCCGTAGCCAATCTTATCAACACTCATAACAGGCTGTGGCCCGAATCCTTTTGCAAAATATTTGATAAGTGCTGCACCTGTAGGTGTGCATAACTCACCTCTTATATCTGCACTGTAGCTTGGTACTCCACTAAGAATATATGCTGTTGCAGGAGCAGGAACCGGCAAAATTCCATGGGCACATTTTACCTGTCCGCTACCAACATGTATCGGTGAAGCAACTACATTATCAGGATTTAAGATGCGCATGATAAGGCATGTAGCAGCTATGTCTGCAACAGCATCCATGCTTCCAACCTCATGGAAATGAATCTCAGAAACATCTTTCCCATGGACTTTACCTTCTGCCTCAGCTATCAGCTTATAAACATTCAGAATATCTTTCTTAACTATAGCATCAGTAGTCAGAGTATTAACTATATCTTCAATATCCTTCATGCTTCTGTGTACATGATGGTGATGATGATCGTGGTCATGGTCATAATGATGGTCATGCTCATGATCGTGGTCATGATGATGCTCGTGATCGTGGTCATGATACATGCCATCCACATCTTCACTTATCTCTTCTTCGCCGTTGACCTTAACTTCAAGATGGCTGCCTATGATTCCACATTTTTCACTTTTAGTAAGCGAATAAGTGACACCCGGAACTCCCATGTTCTCAAGTCTTTTCACAACATCATCTCGATTTTCACACAACTCTAAAAGTGCCGCAGACAGCATATCCCCGGCAACGCCCATTTTGCATTCAATGTATAGTGTACTCATCTATGAATCCTTTCCTTATACCAATGCATTAAATAATGCAGACGGCAAAATAACCCTATGACACTGCAGTTGAAACAATCATTTTGAGCAATCTAATTGTATCACATTTATTATCAACTACTAAGGAAAAAATTGCAATGCTTTTATATAGAATTATTTATGCGTTACTGTTCACACCCAATGTCATTAACTTTAGAATGAATTAACCAACGCCAAAGATATGTTCGGTTAACTTTAGCATGATACATCATCAATAAGTTCCGAAAGCCAAGCTATTGCACTACCCTCAGCATAATTTATCGCTATAGAAATATTATTATACTGCACATTGACAATTGACAAGCATGACAAAAAGACGAAATCACCTAATGTTAATAGAGAGGTGCCTTCATCAGTATAAATGTTGTATGATTGTATATGGAAATGGTGGAACTCTATTGTTTAATTACGATAGCAGAAACTTATCGGAAGCTTAAACCTGTGCTGGCGGGCAAAGGTTCTTCCAGGCCTGATTGGCTCAATATTTTGAGCAATCAGGCATTCCACCTCCATTACGGTTAGACAGTCATGAATTCTCAGAAAATCTCTGCATATTTTAAAGGCTTCTGCAAAATTTGGCTGATACAGATATTTGGTATCTTGCTGTTCAATTTCTACTCCATTTATGATTTCTGAACTGAAATTATGGAGAATTGCACGTGCCCATATCTCTTGTACGATATACTCATATTTTTTTGAATGAAGTGCCTTAAGGCAAAGCGGATATTTGAGGTCACGGAATGAATTTTCCTCGTTCCATCTCATGTGATAGAGACCTTTAAAATCCTCGAAGTCGAACTCTATGTCTGGGAGATTTGTAACTATGTTCTCGTAGCAACCAGGCATAATTTCGAATCTGACAATGCGTAGCGAGATATTGTATTCTGGATGTTCATCATCAAGATAGTCCATTGGAACAGCCTGACAGATATATCTGTACTGATCTGCAAGGTCAGGCCAGTTGTATTTCTTTTTGGATTGTGTCCTCGTAAGAATGCGGTTGACACGGCAATCAACTTCCTTTAGTCCTTCTATTGAATAGCCGAGAATGCCTTTAAGCCGCTTATCGTTGCATCGAATTAGAAAGTACTGGTCGTTTTCGATAACATGTGCAAAGTTGTTATAGGATGCATATCCCATGTCGGCAAAATAGATTGTGGGAGGTCCGTCGTTTCCTGCCTCATCAAGCATTTCACAAAAGGCGGAATACTCATTGCGTTTTCTTCCGGGTTGGATTACAAGATTTGTAAACCTTCTGTCAAGTATGGAATAGAATGCATTGACATGAACTTGATTGAACCCTCGCGTAGACTTGCCATTAGGTTCAAAGAATGTGTCAGGATCATTGGGATTACGATAGATATCAATTGCTGAACCATCACAGGCGATGATCTGATATTTTTCGTTATAGAGTTTCTTGGAAAGTTTTGAGTTAAATGCAAACAGCAGATTTGCGAGAGCGTTCTCATTTAGCTTTTTTCGTTGCTTATAGAATGCGGCCTTTGATGGTGCTGATGTAGATCTCCCGAAATATCGATACAGTTCTTCTTTGATACAATCGGCCTCCATCGTAAGTAACACCATGATAGTTTCGTGAAATCCAAGTTTGCGATTTCTTGTGAAATCCTTACCCGGATTGACTGCATACAATTTGGGGTTATCTGCGATTTCGCTAATGGTAGCAAGTAACAGTGCCTTAATTGCGTCAGAATGTTTCATATAAGTGCCTCCTTGTAGTGAAAGTAACGTTTATGCCTTCACTACAAGGGCCGCACTCGTTACCTCTAAACAGCATCAGTAACGAGTGCGGCCGCGCATTTTGAACGGCTTGTCAACTATTTTTCATAATAATTTTTGTTAGGGGTAAGAAAAAAGCAGATCTTCGTTATTTACGAAAATCTGCTAAAGTAAATGACATTG
>NZ_AUJU01000009.1 GCF_000424385.1 Butyrivibrio sp. LC3010
GAAGAGAAGGAACTACAGACAGCAAAGGAAAAGATCCAGAATGCAGAAACTGCAAAGGCAAAGAATGAAGCATTAAATGCAGCAAACACAGCAGCTGAGAATGCAGAGACAACGCCTACAGAGGCTAACATCACTGCTGCAAAGAAGGCAGTTCAGGACGCACTTGATGCAAAGGTTGATCAAGATGAACTTAAAACAGCAAATGGAAAAATCAAGAATGCGGAAACAGCCAAGGCAATAGTAGAAGCAGAAACAGCAGCAAAAGCAGCAGACGATGAACCTTCATCAGCAACTATCGAAACAGCTAAAGGCAAAATCGAAGCAGCAAATAAAGCAGGAGCAACAGATAGTGAACTTAAAACAGCAAATAATTATCTTAATTCTGCAATCGAAAAGTTAGAGGAAGAGTCCAAAAAGGTTACTAAACCTGAAAATACGGACAATAAAACTGGGGAAACAGATACTGTGAATAGTAATTCTGTTAAGAATGAAAAAAGTAAAAATGTTGGAGAGTCAGATAATATAAACAATATTGTCATGCCTGTTGAGGATGATAGCAAAAAGAACTCTGATAAGTTATCTGGTAGCGGTTCCAGCACAGGTAATGAAGAGATTGTCGGAAACGAAACAGGAGCAGGTAGCGTACTGACAGGCGGAACTGTAGCAGGAGCAGGCAGCGAGTCCACAGGCGGAAGTGAATCCGGAGCAGGCGGCGATTCTACAGGTGGAAGCGCAGCAGGAGCAGGCAGCGATTCTACAAGCGGAAGTGAATCTGTAGCAGACAACGAGTCAGCAAGTGGAAGCGAATCCGGAGCAGGCGGCGAATCTGAAAGTGCAAGTGACGCAGAAGAATCAACTGATGCCGAGGAAAACTCTGATGCAGAACAGAACTCTCCTGAGCTCGAAAGCAATGAAGATATCACAGAGCCTGAAAACACAGTTTCTGATTCTGTTAATGATGCTACTGGAAATGCCTCAAGTGATGGGGAAACTCTTGAGGAAGATGAGGAGCAGGAAGAAGATGAATTCGATGAAGATTCATCCGATGATGCAGTACAAGATGCTAACGACAATAATCAGGACAGTGAAACACTTGCAAATCACACCGGCGAAGACAATAGCACTGAGCAGCCAAGTGGAAATACTGATGAGGCATCTCAGGAAGAAGAGAATGTATCCCGTCTTCCTATGACAGTTACAGTGGAAGGCATCACATATCACATCGGTGTAGATGCTAAAGCAAGAGTTCTTAAAATTGGTGATATGAAATCCGCTTCAATCAATACAGTTACTGTTGATGGTGTTACATATCCTGTAATTGAGATTGAAACGAATGCTTGTACGAAGAATAAGAAACTCAAGAAGCTTTCAATTGGATTAAACGTTATGAAAATTGGAAGAAAGTCTTTCTATAAATGTAAAAAGCTTAAGTCAGTAAAGATAAAAGCTAACAAGAAACTCAAAGTAGAGAGCAGTGCATTTAAGAAGATTCATAGTAGTGCAGTCATCAAAGTTAAGGGTCTCAAAGGTTCTAAAAAGAATAAGCTTGTTAAAAAGATTAGAAAGCAAACAAATGCATTAGTAAAATAATCTTTCATCAAGGCTCCCGAAGAAATTCGGGAGTCTTTTTATGTGCTGTATGAAAACGTATTCCTTAGATAAACTATGTAAAATAGGCAATAATCTTAGTGAAATTACACATAGATTGTTAACTGACGATATATTATTATAATTTGGGCAGAATTTTTCTATGCCTATTCAGCATGTTTTTATATTTTATTTAATGTATATTATAGAGGAGATTTTATGAGAAAGACGAAAATTGTATGTACCATCGGACCTGCCAGTGAATCAGAGGAGATGATTGCTGCTCTTTGCAAGGCAGGAATGAACGTGGCAAGACTTAATTTTTCACATGGAGATCATGAGGAGCAACTTACAAGAATTAAGAGAATTAAGAAAGTACGTAAGGAACTGGGGCTTCCTATTGCTATTCTTCTTGATACCAAGGGACCTGAGTATAGAATTGGCACTTTCAAGGATGGAAAAGTCAACCTTGAAGCAGGTAAGAAATTCACATTTACAACAGAGAATATCAAGGGTGATGACACCATTGTTTCCGTAAGCTATAAGAATCTTGCTAAGGAATTATTTAAGGGAGACAGAATTCTCCTTAATAATGCACTTCTGGAGTTCAAGGTTCTTTCAACTGATGGAGTTAAGATTGAGACAGAGATAATAACAGGCGGTGAGCTTTCAGATAAAAAGAGTATGAGTTTCCCCGGAAAACATATCAAGCAGGTTTATCTTTCAGAGCAGGATAAGTCCGATATTCTTTTTGGTGTACAGAATGATGTTGATTTCATCGCATGCTCATTTGTTTCTGTGAAACAGGACCTGGTGGATGTACATGAGTTCCTTAAGGCTCATAATGGCAATGATAAGGTTCAGCTTATTGCCAAGATTGAGAATCAGTCCGGTTATGACAATATTGAAGAGATATGTACAGAGTGTGACGGTATCATGGTTGCAAGAGGTGACATGGGCGTTGAGGTTCCTTTTGAGCAGCTTCCTGCAATCCAGAAGGATCTTATTACCAAGTGCCGTATGCTCGGTAAGAGAGTTATAACAGCAACTGAGATGCTTGAATCAATGATCCACAATCCTCGTCCTACAAGAGCAGAGACCTCTGATGTGGCAAATGCTGTTTATGATGGCACAAGTGCTATCATGCTTTCTGGTGAGACAGCTGCCGGCGCTTATCCGGTTCAGGCAGTTGAAACTATGTCTAAGATTGCTGAGACAACAGAGCAGAACATCCACTACAACAAGCGTTTCTACAACTATGATTTCCTTATCAAAAATGATGTAGATGCAATTTCTCATGCTACCTGCGGAATGGCAATAGATCTTGATGCCAAGGCAATTGTAGCCTGCACACTTTCCGGACGTACAGCCAGAATGGTTTCAAGATTCCGTTCTCCTGTTGATATCATTGGCCTTACAACAAATGAGAAGACCTGGAGATGGCTCTCACTTTCATGGGCAGTTACTCCCAAGATGTGTGATGTATTCCCTTCAACAGATGTCCTTTTCTACAGTGCCAAGAAGGTTGCTATTGAAACCTTTGATTTAAAGGAAGGCGATAAAATCGTAATAACAGGTGGCGTTACCAACGGTGAATCCGGTAACACAAACCTTATAAAAATTGAAGATGTTTAATGTAAGATGAGTGTTAAAGTTTATCAGGAGACCATCAAAACCTTTTATGGATAGGTTAATCCGTGCCGCCAGGCAAGATGGCGGGTATCTATAAAATCAGAAAACCAGAGCAAAATCAAGTCCGATTGGATTTACCAACCGGACTTTTTTGCATATTTTCTTCTCATTATGTAAAATTAGAAATATTGAAAAGGTATACAGAGGTTATTATCATGAAGAAAATAAAAAATATTTCAATCCTACTTGTTCTCATACTTACACTTGCCGGGTGCGGTAGTAAGAGAGCAGATATTGAGATAAATGAGAATGATTATAGTAGTTTATTTGAAAAAATAGATGATGAATCTGATGGTACAACTGAAACCAGTGATGAAATCGATTCCTCAGCATCATCGGATACGAAAGATATAGCTGAAACACTAAACGATGATACTGCGTTGGAATCTGAAGATGGGATTCAGACTGAAAAAGCTGATGAAACTGAGGCGCAAACTACGGAAATAAATGCAGATGATAAAACAACTGCAGAAAATGAAAGCGAAGTAACCGAAGCAGCAGATAGTGAAGCTGAGGTAACATCAGCAGAAAATGGACAAGATGAAGCAGCTTCAGCAGAAAATAATGCGGATGTAGAAAAAACAACTGACGCAGATGTTGAGAATAATGCAGTTGACACTAATGCAACGAATAATGCTTCTGACGTACCAACAGAGACTCCTTCCGATGAATCAAACAGCGCAGACGTGATTAGCGTTTCAGCACCGCCTCAAACCGGAGGCCACATAGTTGTTATAGATCCGGGACATCAAAGTAAGGCGATGACAGACAAGGAGCCAAATGGCCCCGGTTCTACCAACATGAAAATGAAGGTCACAGGTGGAACTTCCGGCAGAACTACAGGACTTGCAGAATACCAATTAGCCCTGGACATAGGCTTAAAGTTAAAGGCAGAGCTTTCAAACAGGGGATACACAGTTGTTATGACAAGAGAATCGAATGATGTAAGCCTTAGTAATGTTGACCGTGCACAGATAGCAAACAATGCAGGTGCGGAGGCATTTATAAGGATTCATGCTAACGGTTCTGAGGACACTTCGGTAAATGGTGCCATGACTATATGCCAGACTCCTAACAATCCATATAATGCTGCGTATTATTCCCAGTCCAGAAAACTATCTGACTGTGTGCTGGATTCTTTTGTTGCTGCAACGGGCTGTAAGAAGCAGTATGTATGGGAGACTGATACCATGACCGGAATAAACTGGGCTAATGTTCCTTCAACCATAATTGAGATGGGATACATGACTAATCCGACTGACGATACCAACATGGCAAACGCAGATTATCAGCAGAAAATGGTTGCTGGAATTGCTAACGGTATAGATAATTACTTTACAAATTGATCAATGCTAAATATTTAGACTATGAATTCACAGGAAAAAAATGATAGAAAAAAAGCATATATCGCAATAGATTTAAAGTCTTTTTATGCTTCAGTTGAGTGTCAGGATTTAAGCCGTGATCCGCTTACTACTAATCTCGTTGTTGCAGACAGAAGCAGGACTTCCAAAACTATATGTCTGGCAGTTTCTCCGGCTCTTAAGAAATATGGGATTCCGGGAAGGGCCAGACTTTTTGAGGTTGAACAAAAAGTAAAAGAGATAAATGATGCGCGATTAAGAAAAGCTCCAGGTCATGTTTTTACAGGTGAATCCGACGACGAGGAAGAGCTTCAAAGCAATCCGTCTTTGAAACTTTCATTTGTTGCAGCTGTACCCAGAATGGCGAGATATATGGAAATCAGTACTAAGATTTACAAGGTCTATCTGGGCTACATTGCACCTGAAGATATTCATGTGTACTCAATAGATGAGGTTTTCATTGATGCCACGAAGTATCTTGAGATTTATAAGAAGACTCCGAAGGAGCTTGCCAGCGAAATGATAAAAGCGGTTGAGGCCAATACCGGGATTACAGCAACAGCCGGAATCGGCACCAATTTATATCTTTGTAAGGTGGCGATGGATATAATGGCAAAGCATGCCAAGGCTGATGAAAATGGCGTCAGGATAGCTGAGCTTGATGAGATGAGTTATCGCAAAGAGCTTTGGGAGCATCAGCCACTGACGGATTTTTGGCGAGTGGGAAAAGGGTATGTGAAAAAACTCAATTCCTTCGGTTTATATACCATGGGAGATGTGGCAAGGTGCAGCATCGGCGGAGTTAACGATTTTCATAATGAAGAGCTTCTATATAAAACCTTCGGAATAAATGCTGAGCTTTTGATTGACCATGCATGGGGGTATGAGCCCTGCACCATGGAGATGATAAAAAAGTTTAAGCCTGAAAATAACAGCCTTAGTCAGGGTCAGGTCCTGCACTGTCCGTACACCTATGAAAAGGCAAGGATAATAGTGCGTGAAATGGCAGATGCGCTTTCTATGCAGCTTTTGGAAGCAGGTAAAGTTACGGATCAGGTGGTGCTTACTGTGGGTTATGACATAGAAAGCCTAAACAATCCGGAAATCATGAAGAAGTATCATGGGAAGATAAAGAAGGACTATTACGGAAGGAATACGCCTGAGCACGCTCATGGCAGTTATAATCTTAGTGCTTACACGGCTTTGTCCAGTCATATTATTGAAGCTGCGCTATGTATATATGAAGAGCATGTTAACCCTATACTTCTCATAAGGCGCTTAAATATAACGGCAGTTCATGTGATTGATGAGGCTGATGCGATTAAGAAAAAAGATGAATCCTTTGAGCAGCTTTCATTATTTGAGAACTATGAAGAGAAGGAGCTCCATAAGAAGGAGGAAAAGGCCGCTGATGAGAAGGAGCTTGTTCTGCAAAAGGCAGCTCTGGAAATAAAGAAAAGATTTGGAAATAATGCCATTGTGAAGGGAACCAGTCTGCAAGAGGGTGCCACCGGACTTGAGAGAGGCAGGCAGATTGGCGGACACAAGGCCTGAAGACCTAATAATGATGATTTTGTATGAAAATGATTATCATTGTTGGATATTAAGAAGTTGAAGTTATTTGAAAAGTTATATATGGGATTTGCAGAATGACCGAATTAACGAACGTTTTATGAAAAAGTGTTCGATAAGTTTCGGTCATTTTTTATGCATGTGTTCATTAAGAGCTTCAGGGTATGGCCTTGCGGAAACTATTATGATAACGTCTGTGTTGTTAAAGAAAACAAGAACTTATGAGGAAACGTTATGAAAAAAGTATATCCGCTTACAGCGGCACAAAAGATGCATTACAGATGGATAAGAGAATACGGCACGCAGCAGGTTTCAGGGCTTAGCGTCGTGGCAGCACTAAAGGCAGAGCTTGATTTTGGGTTATTAAAAAAGTGTATCGAACTTGAAATGGAACGCTATGGCTGCATGAGGGTGCGCTTTACAAAAGCAGATGAAGATGGTCAGATCAGTCAGTACATAATTAAAAAGGATCACCGGGATATACCGTTAAAGGATTTATCCGGGATGAGCCTTAAAGAAGCTGATGACCTTATGCAAAGTTGGGCATATCAGACCTTTGATGGAGATGACATTCCTATGTGCGAAGTTTTTATGATAAAGCTTCCTGAAGGGTATCGTGGGTTTTTCATACACATGGATCACAGGCTCATTGATTCCTGTGGAGTTATGGTCATGACAAACGATATCATGTCGCTGTACACCCATTATAGGTTTGGCTCAGAGTATCCGCAGGATCTGGCCGATTTTGAGTTGGTACTTGAATCTGATTTAAGAAAAGCAGGAAATGAAAAGCGGTTCATAAAGGATAAGAAATTCTGGGACGAGCAATTGGATATGTATGGTGAACCGGTGTATTCAGATATTCAGGGGCCGTCAGTGCTGGAAGAGTCGAGAAAAAGGCATAATAACAAAAAGCTTCGAAGCGCTGATATAGAAAGAAAAGAGTTATTTGTTGCAGTTAAGGATTATAAACTGGACCCCGGACCAACAAAGGAACTGATGGATTTCTGCATCAATCACGGGTTATCAATGACTAACCTTTTATTACTGGGACTAAGGACATATCTGTCAAAACAGAATGACGGGCAGGAGGATATTTCGGTTCAGAATTTTATTTCCAGAAGGTCAACTAAGGACGAATGGACTTCAGGTGGAAGCAGAACGATAATGTTCCCCTGCAGGACAGTCATAAGTTCTGATACTGATTTTTTATCAGCTGCTTTTGAAATACAGACAATTCAGAATAAGATTTATATGCATAGCAACTACGATCCCACGCTGATTTATGACGAGATCAGAAAAAGATATAACACGCCGGATGATACCACCTATGAGAGCTGCTACCTGACTTATCAGCCCATGACTGTTAAGATGGACAATCCTTTTCTTAAAAATATTCCGATGCATGCCAAGTGGTTTGCCAATGGTGCAGCCACTAAGAAAATGTATCTGACAGTATCCCATACAGAGGATGGTGGCATGAATTTTTCGTATCATTATCAGACAGTGAAGCTTAATGAAAAGGATATGGAGCTGCTTAATTATTATCTGATGCGAATCCTCTTTATGGGGGTTCAAAATCCGGATATGACAGTAGGAAGCATTATGGAAACAGTCTGAAAGATAATAGGAGGAGACAGGTTATGAGTAAAGAAATGAAATTTAAGGAAATAATTGCACAGTACTGTGAGGTATCAGCAAAGGATATGAAAAACGCACTTCGCTTTCGTGAGGATCTGGGTTTTTCATCACTTGATTTTATGTCATTTTTAGGAGAGCTTGAGGATGAATTTGATGTGGAGCTGGAGCAGGAAAAAGCAACATCAATCCATACAGTAGGGGAGGCATTAGAGCTTCTTAACGAACTTGAGATGGCTGGTTGAATAACGAATAAGGAGTGTGTATGAGAAATATAAGGGATATATGGGATAAAGCAGTTTATGATTTTAGAGATATTACAGCTTTAAGGTGGCTTGAGAAAAAGAATATTCATGAAAAAAGCTATGGTGAGCTGGATCACATTATAAGAAATGTGAGAACACTTTTGGAAAAGGAGAACTTTAGAGGTTCGCATATTGCGCTTATCGGAGCAAGCTCTACGGAATGGCTGGAGGGATATCTTGGAATAGTGACAGGTACTAATATAGCGGTTCCGTTGGATGCAGGACTTCCTGATGATGAACTGATAGAGCTACTTAACAGATCCGATTCAGAGGCACTTTTTCTCGGTGCTTCCAGAGCTAATTTATATAAGAAGGTATATGAAAACTGTCCAAAAATAAAGCGAATATGGATGCTTACAGAAAATGAGTTTTCCAATTTCTCTGAGGCAGAATTCGATGTTCCCGGAGCTATGGAATATGAGATTGCAACCATAATCTATACCTCCGGAACCACCGGAAAAAGTAAGGGTGTAATGCTGACTCAGCAGAATCTTTCAGACAATGTCAGAGCAGTTGAATATGATGCAAAGCCTGGATGTGTTACATTAAGTGTCCTTCCGATTCATCACGCATACTGTCTTGTTATGGATTATCTTAAGACACTTTCTCTTGGTGCAACCATATGCATCAATGATTCATTTATGCACATGGTTAGAAACATGTCCATTTTTAAGCCTGAAGTAATGCTTATGGTCCCGCTGATGATAGAGACTATTTATAAGAAGATTGCTGCAGCAGAAGCAGATGCATTTTTAAGAGTTGGAGTGAATAAAGATGATGGATCATCAGAAGTTGGAATAAGTAAGGCGGAGTCATCGACAGAAGAGAGTAGTTTAATGATTAAGAAGGCTCTTGCAGCAAAAGTTTTTGGCGGTAATCTCAGAATTATATTTACCGGCGGTGCGCATCTTGATCCCTTTTATATTGAGAAGTTTGCTGAGTACGGAGTGGATATCCTTGAGGGTTACGGCATGAGCGAGTGTTCACCGGTTATTACAACCAATACTGTAAGTAATCACAAGCCCGGTTCCATAGGGCGGCCAGTTGATAACGTGGAGCTTGCATTTGAAAATGGCGAGATTCTTGTCCGCGGCACGAGTGTTATGAAGGGATATTATAAAATGCCTGCAGAGACAGAAGATGCATTGAAGGATGGATGGCTTCATACCGGAGATAAAGGATATCTCGATGAGGATGGTTATCTTTTCATTAATGGCAGAGTGAAGAATCTCATCATCATGTCTAATGGTGAAAATGTATCACCTGAGGAAATTGAGAATAAACTTTCGTTAAATCCGCTTATTTCAGAAGTTATTGTAACTGGTGAAAATAACGGACTGACTGCAAGGATTTATCCGGAGACAGAGCTAGTTGATAAAAAGGGATTATCACCGGAGGAACTTCGTGAAGAGATTCAGAGATTTATAGATGAATACAATAGCGGACAGCCCACATATCGCCATATAACAGCTATCGTGATCAGGCGTACACCTTTTATAAGAAATTCTACAGGTAAAATAAAAAGACAGGATGCCCTTAAAGAGAATCCTGCTGCATGAGTTTGATTGTTGATGAGAGCTTAAGTAATATACAAAAAGACAGCAGCTCCTGTCATAGTTACTCACACATAAATGGAAGAATTCCATTCAGGAAAATAGTAGTAAGTATATCTGCTACATTTTCTGCTTCTGTCTTAAAATCTTCAGCTATCCATTTATGGAGTACGCCGATGTTACAGCCAATAATCCCGGCTATGAGATACGAGTACTTTTCCTTGGACACATTGCTGCCGGAAATTGTATCAGATACTGTGGTGACATATTGATGGAACATTGTCATAGCTTTTCCAAAGAATACATCGCCCCTTGCGCTTTCAAGGAGACTTGAAAGAAAGGGGTTTTTCTTTGTGTAATTGCAGATGGCTAAAAAGTAGGATTTGCATAGATCCTTGTCGTTTTTGGGATGGAAGGACTCCATCATGTGAAATATATCATCAATAGTTTTATCCTCGGCTGCGCTTACAAGCGCGGGGATATTTTCATAATGATTATAGAAAGTGCTGCGCACAATGCCGGCTTTCTTTATCACATCTGCAACGGTGATCTTTTCAAAATCCTTTTCTTTAATAAGTAAAAAGAATGCATCAATAATTGCTTCTTCCGCGGTGCTGTATCTCTCGTCAAGTTCGTTCATGATTAGCCTTTCCGGTGTATGAAAAACGATATACAATATCCTTAAACATAATACATAGATTCTATCAGTTTTAGGGTATAATTAAAACTGTTAATCGAATATGTTCAATTGAATCAGATATATGATCAAAAATAGTTGAACCAAGTTTGAAACTGTGGCTATTAGCCATAATTGTTTCGATAAGGATTTTTATGGGAAAATATGATGACATTATAAATATTAAAAGGCCTGTTTCGAAGAATCATCAGCCTATGCCGATTGAGAACAGGGCGGCGCAGTTTATGCCCTTTGCGGCGCTGACCGGATATGATGATGCGGTGGCTGAAACAGCCAGATATACTGAAGAAAAAATCGAACTTACGGAAGAAAAGAAGGCAGAAATAAATGAGAAGTTATCTGACCTTGAGTTAAAATTAAGGGATGGCGAGAGAGTAGTAACAGTTACCTTTTTTGTACCGGATGAATTAAAAAGCGGCGGCGAATATGTTACAAGAGAAGTCAGGGTAAAGCGCATAGATACATATAAAGGAACATTGGTACTTTCTGATAAAACTGAGATATGGATAAATGATATTCTATCTCTTCTTATTTTAAAGAGCATAATATAATATGGAAAAAATAAAGCGTATAAACAAAAAATTTAAAAATCCAAATATCAGATCAATTTTTACTGATACAGCAATAATTGTGGGAATTCTACTTGCGAACACAATAGTCTTTTCACTTACCGGTTTTGGTATTCCATGCGTATTCAGACTATTTACCGGACTTCAATGTCCGGGGTGCGGCATGACGCATGCTGCTATTGAGCTTGCAAAAGGAAATATACATGGAGCAGTTCACTACAATGTCCTTTCAGTAACCATGATGCCGATAATTGTGGCTTATCTTATCTACAAAGGCATAAATATCATACGCACCGGCAGTACAAAAATGAAACTATGGGAAAATATATTTCTGGTTTTTTGCTGTATTGTGATGGTGGTATTTTGTGTGTATCGTAATATACCGTCTATTCTTTCACTTGCATATTGATTATGAATTTTCTTGAATATTTAATCATTTCAATCATTTGGAAATTTCTTTAGATATTCCATAAAAAGTATTCTTATATTCAGAGAATAAGCAGCTGTCAGTCAATTCAGAGACTACAGCTGTATTTTGATATTTGTCCTTTAATAAAGTTAAAATATGATATTGTGTCTTACTATTCAAAAAGTTATCAAACTCTTTGAAAGTAAATGATAATGCAAATTATAAAATTATAAAAAAAATATTAAAAAATTATAAATTTCATATTGCAATAATCTAGAGGTGATTAGTATAATATCTTTTAGTAAAAAATAAGTTTCAAGGAATTGAATTTATTTTGAAAAAATTAAACACAATTCATATGAGAGGATGAGATAGGCTACAGATTTCTCTACATTCTTAAGAGATACATCTTGATTATAGAACTCTGGCTGGTGATTGAAGTGTTATTACTTTAGAATATATGGTGCTTTTCTTAATTCTATGTGAGCTTTCATCATCAATGATTTATATCTTTTCAAATACCACGATTGTTACATCAGCTATGGATTTTTAGATAGATTGATAAGAATAAGACATCATATTACTTGATTCATCACCTCGGAGATTGTTGTGGATGCATCAATAATATGTTATCTGAGTATGCTAATTGTACTTTTATAGTTTTGCAGTGGGGATTGCAATCTTCCAGTATAAGTCGAATAACAGCTATTGATAGTTGTTATATATAGGTAAATTATATAGATATGTTAATGGTTATGGGATAGCTGATAATTTATGCTAAATATGATGTTTTGAGCAATTTATTGAGGGGAAAGTATGAAAAAAGGAGAGAAAATAATATGGGGAAGAATCTGAAAATTTGTCTTGTTGGATCATCAGGGGGGCATCTTGCACATCTATATATGCTTAAGAAATATTGGCAGGATAAGGATAGGTTTTGGGTAACATTTGATAAGGAAGATGCAAGGAGTCTATTGGAAGGAGAAAAGATATATCCGGCATATTATCCTTCTAATCGTAGTATTAAGGCGCTAATTATAAACACATTTAGAGCAATCAGGATACTGTTTAAAGAACGTCCCACACTAATTATTACATCCGGTGCAGCACCTGCAATTCCATTTTTTTGGATTGGTAAACTTATTGGTGCTAAGACTGTATATATTGAAGTATTTGATCGAATAGATGCACCTACAATAGCAGGAAGACTTTGTTATCCTGTAACTGATAAGTTTTTTGTAGAATGGGAAGAAATGAAGAAGGTATATCCTAAAGCTATTAACTTGGGATGTATATTTTGATTGAGCTAGGAGTTTACACGAAATGATATTTGTAACAGTTGGAACACATGAGCAACCATTTAATAGGCTTATTGAATATATGGATAAATGGGCAGAAAAAAATGATGAAGAAGTCATTATCCAGACGGGATTTTCAAATTATGAGCCGAAATTTGCTAAATGGAGTAGATTGTTTTCTTTTCAGCAAATGAATAAAAATATGGATAAAGCTCGAATTATAATTACACATGGTGGCCCAAGCTCGTTTATCGCACCGCTTCAAAAAGGCAAGGTTCCAATTGTTGTTCCCAGAAAAAAAGAATTTGATGAGCATGTAAATGATCATCAGCTTACATTCTGTAGAATGATTAGTGATCGAATGAAAAGTATAATCCTCGTAGAAGATGAGAAGCGCTTAGGCGAAATTATACAGGAATATAATCAGATTGTTGGGAAAATGAAGGTTGGTAGAAGCAGTAATAACGATAAATTTATTGAGGGCTTTGAAGAAAATATTAAAGAATTGGTGAGTAGATGAATAAAGTTGGTATATTGTTATACAGCGTAAATGGTGTAAAGTTAATATTTCTATGGGTATAAGTTTTTACTCTTTTTTCAAAAATTAGGATTAATAACACTTGTTGCAATTATGTTTATTATGTGATGTAATGTGTCAATGGTTAGGTGATTTGAAATTGAGGTAAGGATATTATGTATAAGATAAGTGTAGTAATTAGAGTGTATAATGAGCAAAAGCATATTCGTGAAGTATTAGAAAGTTTGAAAAGACAAACGTATTCCAACTTTGAGGTCATTATTTTGGATTCAGAATCTACAGATGATACATTGAAAATTGCTTCAGAATATGATTGTAGGATAGAAAAGATAAAAAAGAAAGATTTTAATTACAGTTATGCTAGTAATGTTTGTGTGGAACTTTCGCAAGGAGATATTATTTGTTTCTTGAGCGGACATTCTGTACCTGTAAAAGATACATTTTTAGAAGACATAAATAGCATGTTTCAAAACTCTTTAATTGGTGCAGGGTATGGTGATGTTATAGCTTTGCCGGATGGTAGTTTGACTGAAAAAGCTTTTAATACATTAGGTTATTTGAAGAATAAGATTTTTAGAAGGAATAATAAAATTAAGCTTGAAAATAAAATACATCCAGGGATTTTTAGTTGTAGTAATGCTTATGCGAGAAGAGAATTATTATTGCAGCATCCGTTTGCGCTAGAACTTGGCGACGGGGGAGAAGATGTTGAGGTAGCATATAGGATAATTGAAGATGGCTTCTATATTGCATCCAATTCTGAATTATTGGTTATGCATTCTCATGGGAAGAAATTCTTAGATTTTTGTAAAGAGTATAAATCTTGGAACAAAATGTATAACAATGTTTTGGATTATATTGAATGTTGTTAATTTTTAGGTTGATATAATGGTGATTAAGCTTCATAGATTATTGTTTTTAATTCTTTTAGTTTCATATTGTTTGACATCTAGCGATACAGCTGAAAATCAGTACTCTAAGATGAAGTATATGGTTTTACTCTTATGCGTCATGTTTGAGTTATTTTCATATTTTAAGCTGGGGTCAGCTAAAAAAAAAATCATGAGAAATGAATACTGTGGATTTATCCCTTTCATATTCATTATTTCTATATATTCTATTTTTAGATCTTTATTGATAAATCATTTTAGCTATAGATCTGTTGAAGAATTAATTTTTCTTGTATTTCCTATGATATATGGATACTTGTGTATAAATAATTGGAGTATAAATACATTATTTTTTAATTTTCAATCAGGCTTAATCTTAACTTTAATTTTTTATATAAGGTCATTAGACTTAAATTTGAAGCAAATTTATGTGGCAATTATTTCTTCGAGTTTTGGAGATTCGTACTCTGAGCTAGAATCTTTTACTTATTGTGGACTAGCTTTAGCTTTTTTTGTGTTCTTTTGTTATTACAATGAGAACAAGGTGTATTTCATATTAAGTGCGCTATTTGTATTAATGACATTTAAGCGGCTATTTATAGTAATGGCCGTTGCTCTGTATGTAATTTCATTATTTGAAAGCTGTAATCGAAGAGTATCAAAAAAAATGTTTTTATTTACTGTAGCAATAATGTTTACAGTAGGGATTTTATATTATTTTGCAGTTATGCCTGATAGTGTTAGTGTAATAGAGAAAAAATTTGACATAGATATGTCTAAACTAACTATGACTAGAAGCGATCGAATGAGGTGGTTATTATCATCTCATTGGATTACATATGGCTTTGGATCTTCTACTGAATTTATGTATAAGTTTTTTGATGGTGCGTTGGAGATGGATTTTGTAAAGATTATTTTAGAGCTTGGCTTTATACCTGCGTTTGTTTTTGTTTATCAATATTTGTTTTTTTCAAAGAAACGGATATATACTTTTTTGTTTATGGTATTTATGGTACTTAATCATATCGTTTCATCAGGTTTGACTAGTACATTTTCTTGGAGTATTTACTTTATTACTATATCTTGCATTTCAATGTATCCAATACATGGTAAAAGATTGAGCTTCAGTTTTTTGGAGGTAAAGAGATAATGCAAAACAGCTTAGTAAGTATAGTCGTACCAGTTTATAATGGAGAAAAACATATTAGAAACTGTATTGAGAGCTTATTGAATCAAACATATAAGAATATTGAGCTAATAATTATCAATGATGGATCACGAGACAATACAGGTGTTGTTTTAAGAAATATCCAAACTGAAGATGAAAGAATACGAATCTTTGATCAGGATAATAAGGGAGTAAGCAACGCACGAAATGTTGGTATTTTGAATGCTAGTGGTGAATACTTATTATTTCTGGATTCAGATGATTGTCTTAAAGAAAACGCTATTGAAGAGTTAATGAAAAGCATTGAGTTTGATACCGACATAGCTATATTTGGTTTTAGTATAATTGGAAATAGTGATAGGAAAAATGATACAAGTATACTAAATTACTTAAAATATAGTAATGCAAATAAGTATAAAGTGTTAGAGACTGTTTTATCTACTAAAAATAATATTTATGGATATGCTTGGAGAGCATTATACTCACTAAAACTATTGAGAACAAATGATTTGCAATTTCCGGATGGCATCAAAATATCTGAAGATTATTTGTTTTTTGTTAAATCAATTAATTTTTCTCGGAAAATTAGTATTATTGATAAAGAATTCTATCAATATCAATTGGGACCTTCATCGATGTCCACTAAGTATATACCTTCATTGTTACATGATATGAATTATGTAAACAATTGGATTTATGAAAATATTATAATGGCAAATCCGAGTTATTCAAACGGATATGATTGTATGGTCGCTAATACATATTTGCGATTTGTACAGAATTCATTTAGAGATACTGGAAGAAGCTTCTCTAAAATATGTCTAGATATAATTAGTAAAAAGAGAGAATATGGTTTTTCTCATTCATTAGCGAAGACAAGAAATAGATATATGGGGTTTGATCTAAAATCATATTTAGGTATCCTTCTATTTGGTTTTCATTTAGATTTACTGTATTTTATTTTATTTAGAATAAAGGTGAAAATGCGTGAAAAAAATAGCAATAGTTACATTTAATGATGCGAATAATTATGGAGCATTCTTGCAAGAGTATGCATTGTTCAATTTTCTTAATAATAACAAATGCGATGTAAAGGTTATTGATTATGAAAATAAGGACTTTTTACAGCAATATAAGTATTCTAATAATTTGATTAAAAGAAAAGGTCTTATAAACAAACTTAAGATACTGTATGACATTATATTTAGGACGGATATATATCTAAAAAAATTACAACGAGAAAGGCTATTTGAACAATGTAAAGCTAAAGAGATTGAGTTTACGAATAAGATAATTGAAGGGCAAAAGATAGAATTAGATTTTGATTACTATGTTGCAGGAAGTGATCAGATTTGGAATGTAAATATTACGGGTCACAATATGTTTTATTTTTTGGATTTTGTAAGAGATAACAATAAAAAAGTAAGTTATTCTGCCAGTTTTGGAAATAATAGATTTAACAGTGATGATTATCAACTGTTTAAAAATTATATATCATGCTTTAAAAGTGTTTTAGTTAGGGAAGAGTCTGGAAAAAAGATGCTGAAAGAGTATTGTAATATAGAGTCATCTGTCACTTTAGACCCGACATTTTTACTAAATACTAGAGATTGGTATGATTTTTCTGAAAAATCCGGTATTGATTATTCTCATAGAAGATATGTACTAGTTTATTTAGTCCTTCGCTCTAATGAAATTTTTGATGCAGCCTATAAATATGCTGAGAAAAATCAATGTGAATTGGTTTTGATTGGGTGTAAAAGTGTCATTAAAAGAAATGGGATTATAAAGAAAGCGCTAAATAACATAGGACCATATGAATTTGTTCACTTGGTTAGATATGCTAAGGCAGTATTTTCAACTTCTTTTCATGGGTCAGCATTGGCCATAAATATGCAAGTGCCTTTTTTTTATTTAATTCCTGATGAAGGAAGAAGACTGCGTCTTTCTGACCTGATGAACGAATTGCATGTTGGAAATAGAGATATTTCTTATGGGGTAGTTTCTGAGAATATTAATTGGGACGAAGTTGCTAAAGCACTTGATGTAAGTAGAAAAAAATCATCAGATCTGTTATTAAAAAGTATAGGATTTTAATAATTGTATGTGAATATTTAATTGATGGAAGAGTTAGAAGAAATTTAGTTCTTTGCATATGTTCAAATTGCTTCGTTTAAGTTGAAAGTTTCTTCAATTTTAGCATTTAAAATTCATTATTTAATAATGGTTTTTTCTGCTTTTGTTCGTTAAAATGTGATGGCGTGATTTAATTGTGCAATAATAGTATTATGAATTCATGCGCCGTAATAATGTTAAAGATAAGGTATATTACTGTTTAGGAGAACCCATGAAATGAATCGTCAGAGAGAGTTGGCAAGAAATACTGCAATATTAACTATAGGAAAAATATGTACTCAATTTGTGAATTTTTTCTTGTTACCATTATATACTTCTGTTTTATCTACATCAGAGTATGGAACATATGATTTGTTATTATCTTATTCTGCCATACTTTTGCCATTAGTTAATTTACAATTAGATCAGGGATTATTTAGATATATACTAGAGTGTAGGGATAATTTAAGGCAGCAAAGTGAAGTGTTTTCAACAATTCTATTATTTAGTACATTGCAGGGAATTGTTTTTATAAGTGTTTTTAAGTTTATATCTTTATATTTTAAGTTGGAAAATGCCACATTTTTAATCATTTATATTATTCTTAGTTTGTATGTTGGGATTCTAATGCAATTTCAGAGAGGTTTGGGCAAAAACGTGTCATACGCAATTGCTTCTTTTGTTTCGGTCACAACAACTACAGCTATGAGTGTCATTACTTTGACAATATTAAGGCTTGGAATAAAAGGGTTATTTATTGCTACAATAATAGCTCAGATAGTAACAATTATTTACCTATTATTCTCGACAAATTGTTGGAAATATATCTCTTATAAAAATGTTAGAGTAAGGATTTTTATAAATGTTTTAAAGTACTCTTTTCCTTTGATTCCAAATGATTTGGCGTGGTGGGTTGTTAATGCTTCAGATAGGGTTATTGTATCGAAAATCCTTGGTGTTGCTGTAAATGGAATTTATGCTGCTGCTAATAAATTCTCTACAATGTTTATAAATTTTTATAATGTATTAAATATGTCTTTGACTGAATCTGTGAGTCTTCACTATCAAGACAAGGACAGGGATACTTATTTTTCAGAAACTATAGGATATTTATTTAATTTCTTTTCATCTGCTGGATATGTATTGATTTCGTTGATGCCATTTTTATATCCATTGTTAATTAATAAGGCTTATAGCGATGGTTATAACCATGTATTTATACTTATGGTGGCAATGCTTTTTAGAGTACTTGTAGGGCTTTATAGTACTATATATATAGCACAGAAAGAAACAAAAAAAGTTGCAATAACATCAGCACTTGCTGCGGGAATTAATATTTTAGTAAATATAGCATTGATTCGAAAATTCCAATTATATGCTGCATCGATTTCAACTTTAGTAGCGTTTGCTGCTATGTTCTTTGTAAGATATTACGATTTAAATAAAAGGATGGAATTATCTGTTAAGAAAGAAATTCTTATAAGGAATATTTTTATGATAGTGGTTCTTTTTGTTTGTTTTTATTCTAGTAATGTTTTACTAAAAATTTTTGCCATTGTATTAAGTGTTCTTTATGCTTTATATACAAATTATGACATAATTAAAACTATCAAACATATTATTGCTAAAAAAGTTCTTGCAACTTGAAGTGTGATTTTATTAACAATAATCTAATTAATTATAATAGAGTGAGTATATTATAGATGAAAAATAAACCAGTATTGTATGTTTATAAGAAAGATTGTTGTGGATGTGCTGCATGTTATTCCATTTGCCCCCGAATGGCTATATCAATGGTTCCTGACGATGAGGGATTTATGTACCCGTCAGTAGATAGTAATCAATGTATATCATGCAATCTTTGTATAAAAGTATGTCCACAAAAGAGGTGACATACTTTTTGTTGAAAATAGTATTTTGAAATTAGCGTGATTAGTATATGTGAGAATAAGGTTAGTCTTATTCTATACGTGATTGATATAAAGACGATGAAATAGTAACCTGGAACAAGTAATAATGTTAGTTTAAAAGAATAATCAATAGAGGCGGGTGTGATTTTTTGTTATGACTTTTGAAAATATCGAATTTAGAGAGCCATTAGTATATGCTGTAAAGCATAAAAATATGGATGTTAGGATGAATTCTAGATCCGGTGGCTTTTTTACTTCAATTTCTGATTTGTTTATTAATGATGGGGGTGTAGTATATGGATGTGTGCTTGATAATAATTTAGATGCAGTTCATATGAGAGCAACTACTCAATTTGAACGTGATAGAATGATGGGTTCAAAGTATATTCAAAGTAATATTGGAGATATGTTTAAGAAGGTTAGATATGACCTTGATTCTGGGAAAAGGGTGTTATTCACTGGTACCTCATGCCAAGTTGCTGGATTATTAAATTATATTGGAGATGATAATTCGAAATTGTTTTGTGTGGATATTGTATGCCATGGTGTTCCGAGTCCGAAAGTATTTCATAATTATATTCAATGGCAAGAAATAAATATGAAAAGTAAGTGCATTGGATTTGATTTTAGAAATAAAAAAGAATTTGGGTGGAACACACATATAGAAACTTTGAACTTTGCTAATGGTAGTAAGGTGAATAGTGAAATATTTAAAAATCTTTTTTATGCTCATCAGTGTATTAGACCATCGTGCTATAGTTGTGCTTATAAGAGTATTTTACATCCAGGAGATATTACTATCGCAGATTACTGGGGGATTGATAAAGCGGCTCCTGGTTTTGACGATAATAAGGGAGTTTCACTTGTGCTTGTTAATAATCGTACTGCAGAAAGACTATTTCATAGTTTGACAGATATAGAGGTTAGGAAGTGTAGAATAGAAGATAGTATGCAACCACCTTTGGAGGCCCCATTTCCAGAACCTGTAAATCGAAGCGAGTTTTGGGATGACTTAAATTGCAGAGATTTTGGGTATGTAGCAGCTAAATATGGAAATAATGATGCTATTCATAAGGCTAAACATATGATAAAAAAACTTTTACGAAAATCATTATATTAAATTGATCTTGTTAAGACAGCTGCTTCCATTCTTTCAATCCATCCTGGCCAGCGGTATTGTGCCCTCTGTCACTATGCACAATCGAGCGCTCACCCTCCTCCAGCGTTTTATAGCACAATCTAGCATAGTGTTAACAAGATCTGCAATAGGTGAGACACCTATTGTCCAAGAAACAGGTAAGCCATCAAAGCAATCTATGATTGGTGAAAGATATACTTTTCCTGCTTGTATAGAGAATTCTGTAATGTCTGTAAGCTACTTTATATTAGGCTTATCTGCACGCAAATCACGTGCCACAACATTCTCTACGGCGGGTGTAATCTTGCCCTGATATGAATTGTATTTTTTGCTTCTTTATGGCTATTACATGTAGCCATTCTTCATTCATAATCCTCCTGATCCTTTTTCAGAAATGGTATCGCCGTTATTTGCTATACCAGCATGAATTCTTCTATAGACATATACATATTTTGAATCAGTAAAGATCTTCTTTACATTTTCTCGTAATTGCAAGTACTTATCAGGTTCCTTCATTACTTTGGCGTAATAGCAATAGCTACTTTTTGAGATGCCATTTTCTTTCATTATATTTCTTTACTGAATTATCGAGGAAGCAATTGACAAAATAGATGAATAGCTATATCTTAAAATCAGAAGTACTAATGGAGAGCAGAAGTAAATGATAACAGAATGGCATGACAAAGAAGCCGAAAAAATATGGAATATGAAATTCTCGACAAAGCTGCCTCATGACATTCAGAAGACAGCGAGAAGAAAGCTTGTAATGATTCACTCAGCTGCAAGCATCAATGATTTGAGAATACCACCTTCAAACCACCTTGAAGAATTAAAAGGTGATCGTGAAGGACAGCATAGTATCAGAATAAATGATCAATATCGAATCTGTTTCTATTGGAATAACGGAAACGTAATCATTGAAGAAATTGGAGATTATCACTAAGGAGGTGGCCTATATGATGGATTTAGAACCCACATCACCAGGAGAAGTATTAGAGGAAGAGTTCCTAAAACCAATGAATGTAACAGCATATAGACTTGCCAAGGAGATACACATTCCTCAATCAAGGATCAGTGATATCATAAGTGGCAAGAGAGGAATAACTGCTGACACTGCTATGAGATTTGCAATGTATTTTGGAACTACTCCGCTGTTTTGGCTTAACATACAAAATCAGTATGATCTCGATATGCTTAAGGTATCAGGTAAGATTGTTGATATGTCAGATATTAGACCTTATAATTTGATGCAAGGCTAAATGGTCCATTTTGGTTACAAAACTTCTAATTTGAGTAAATCTTCGCAATATTCAAGTAGAGACTTAATAATTATGTGTGATAACTTGTATATCAGCGAATACTTTTAATGTCTTTGCTTGGGAGGTTACTAATTGAGAAAGAAATCTATATGGGGACTTATTATGGCTATGGGACTTTTGACAGCTTGTGGAAATGTAAATGCTGAAACAGCAAATGTGCAGGAAGCGGAAACATCTATTATAAGTGAAGCTGAAACTGATAATGCTAAGGAAACAGATAATATTGAAGCTACAGATAATGCTGGAGACACTGATGCAGAAGCTTCAGATGAACCTGATAACAGCAATGCCTATGCTGAGGCAATAGCTCAGGAGACATCTGTTTCAGAGGAAGCTACGGTGAGCGAAGAAGGTAATGATAGCGAGGAGCGCGTACCTACTGCAGAGATTGGTGAACATGTTCTACCTAAATATACGAATCTCAGAACAGATGAAGCAGGAACAATAGAGCATATTTCCTACACAGGGCACAATTATGCCGGAGATGGAAGCGAGATAACAAAGGAAGCTAATGTATATCTTCCTCCGAACTATGATCCTTCAAAGAAGTATAATCTGATGATCCTTTTGCACGGTATAGGCGGTGATGAGGATGAGTGGGGACTTACCAAGAGTACTTCCAGGGTCAAGGCAATAATGGATAATCTTACATATTATGGTGATATCGAGCCCTTTATTGTTGTAACTCCAAATGGAAGAGCCGGAGCAGATACAGATAAGAACACAAAAGCAATCGATTCTTTCTATAAATTTGGCGAAGAATTGAGGAACGATCTCATTCCATACATGGATTCACACTATAGCACTTATGGCGAGTATGATGAGAATGGATATGACCTGTCTGCGGCCCGTGCTCACAGGGCAATAGCAGGACTTTCCATGGGTGGAATGCAGACTATAAATATTGGACTTGATGAGTGCAATGATATGTTTGGATATTTTGGAGCTTTTTCAGCAGCACCCACAAGCTATCCTGCTACGAAAACCGCAGAGATTCTAAAGGATTGCGAATATCCGATTTATTACTTCTATAATATATGTGGTCTTCAGGATAGGATTGCATACCAGAGTTCCTCTGCAGCAGCTAAGAATCTTCCTGCACTTAGCGACAAGTTCACGGAAGGAGAGAACTTTATGTGGCAGGAGATGGATGGAGGTCATGATTTCCATATCTGGTACCAGGGATTCTATAACTTTGCGCAGATCGCTTTTAAATGAAATTTGAAATGTATTTTTGGCAAGGCTAAATGTTTGTAAAAGTCTTAAAAAGCAAAAGAATAATAAAAAAGGCAGTTGTACAGATCGTCTACAGCTGCCTTTTTTATGAAGAGACCCAAATACACAGCACGAATGCAAAAGTTTTATGGCTACTTAGTTCAGATCCAGATTATCTCGTGTGATGTTCTTTAGCCATTTCCGACTTCTGTAGTGATTGATAACCCATGGCCATTTTACAAATTCGTCGGTGCAGAGCAGGAAGTATACCCACATGGGAGGCAGTTTTAGAAGAGCGGCTGCAATGAAGCCCAGCGGTACGGCATAGCACCACATATCGATTGTGTCACAGATAAAGCCAAATCGGCTATCGCCCCCTGCACGGAATACTCCGGCTATGAGGGTCGTATTAACTGCTGCACCCATTACATAGTAGGTATTGATCAAAAGCATTATCTTCAGATAATCTTTTCCTGCAGGTGTGAGATTTGCAAAATTAAGGAATATGGGGATTAACAGGAAAATGATAAATCCTCCGATGGCACCGAAAAGCACAGTAATTTTCATCAATGTCTTTGATGCTTTGTCCGCATCTTCGAGCCTGTTCTCACCAATTATCTGTCCAAGAAGGATTCCACCTGCGCTAGCTACACCGAAGCAAAGGATTGTTCCGAAATTCCTTGCAAGAGAAGTGAAGGAATAAGCTGCTACCACATCTGTTCCAAGGAACTGTCCGATAATTACGGAGTACATTGAAAAAGCAAGCCCCCATGAAATATCATTAAGCATTGCAGGAAGCGCCATTTTAAAGAAGTCCTTGAGAAGCAGATCATTTCTGATAAACATATAGGAGAGCTTAAGCTTGACATCCTTGCTTCTTATTGAAACTATTATGCATAAAATAAGCTCGATCACTCTTGAGATAGAAGTTGCAAGAGCAACTCCGGCAGCACCAAGCTTTGGCGCACCGAAAAGACCGAATATAAATACTGCATTAAGTAATATATTCAGTGAAAATGCTATTGTATTTAATACGGTAGAAATGGAGACTCTTCCGATACTTCTTAATGTTGCAAGATATATCTCAATTACGCCCCAGCAGAGATACGCAACGCTGATATTTCTTAAATAAGTAGCACCTATAGCTATAAGTTCCGGATCCGGTGTAAATACACGCATCATAAGAGTGGGGAAAAACATTGCTGCTGAAGCGAATAAAACTGCTGCAAGTAATGAGAATCTAAGAGCGATTCCCTCCACCACATCTATAGCACGCATGTCACCTTTACCATAGTACTGTGAGCAAAGCATGGTAACCCCGGTGCCAAGTCCGTAAAAGACCATAAAAAGGATGCTTGCATACTGAGCAGCAAGTGAAACTGCAGATATGTGGCTTTGTCCCACATAATTCAGCATGATAACGTCAGCAGAGTTAACTGCCACGCTAAGAAGATTTTGAAAAACTATAGGAATAGTAAGTTTCAAAATCTGAGATCGATAATTCTGTTTTCTGTCTATCATCTTCGTAACCCCTTGTTGTAGCTAAGTTTTTTACACAATTTAATTTGTGCAGAGCACTTAGTGTTTTTCGCGGGCTAAGTGCAAACTTGCTGTATTTATAATGATAACATATAGGCTGCTGATTTTCCTCAGAAATTGATTTATAGCAGCAAATCGAAGCAAATGATCTTAGGAGTTTCCCGAGGCTGATGTTTAGCCAATTTATAAAGTTTATAGGTTGTAAATAATGAAGTTTTAGGGCATATTCACCTTGACTTTTTTTATGCTCATCGTTAAACTAGTTTGCAGAGCGTTGAAGATGTGGGGCATACCCCCAAGATGTTCTGTTTTCCTATTTCAGAGAGACAGGTCACTGGCTGAGAGCCTGTCAGGTAAAGACAGTACGGAAATTTCGCATTGGAGCTACAACTGAAGATTTGAAATGAGAGTCTGCTATTTTTGGCAGGAATCAGGGTGGTACCGCGGATTATATTCGTCCCTTACATCTTTGCGATGTAGGGGACTTTTCATTTTAGGAGGTAGAAATGATAAAAGAGCAGTTAGACAAAATCAGGGAAAGTGCACTTAAGCAGATAGGCGATACTGAAGGCCTTGATATGCTGAATGATATCCGTGTTAATTTTCTTGGTAAAAAAGGTGAGCTTACCGGTATCCTTAAGAGCATGAAGGATGTGGCACCTGAGGACAGACCTAAGGTTGGTCAGATGGTGAACGAGGTTCGTGAAGAGATTGAGAAGAGTCTTGAGAACACGAAGAAGCGTCTTGAGGCAGCCGTAAGAGAGGCTAAGCTTGCAAGTGAGACAATTGACGTAACTCTTCCTGCAAAGAAGAACAATGTCGGACATCGTCATCCCAATACCATTACTCTTGAGGATGTTGAGAATGTCTTCATTGGAATGGGTTATGAAGTAGCAGAAGGTCCTGAGGTAGAGAAGGACTATTACAATTTTGAAGCACTTAATATTCCTGCAGATCACCCTGCAAAGGATGAGCAGGATACATTTTATATCAGCGGAGACTTACTTCTTCGTACACAGACTTCATCTACACAGGTTCATGAGATGGAGAAGGGCAAGCTTCCTATTAAAATGATAGCTCCCGGCCGTGTATTCAGAGCAGACGAAGTTGATGCTACACACAGCCCCAGCTTCCATCAGATTGAAGGTCTTGTAATTGATAAGGACATCACATTTGCTGATCTTAAGGGAACTCTTGCTGAGTTTGCAAAAGAGATCTTTGGCGAGGATGTTAAGGTTAAATTCAGACCTCATCATTTCCCGTTCACAGAGCCTTCAGCAGAAATGGATGTCAGCTGCTTCAAGTGTGGTGGTAAGGGATGCCGTTTCTGTAAAGGTGAGGGTTGGATAGAGATCCTTGGTTGCGGAATGGTTCATCCTCATGTACTTGAGATGAGTGGCATTGATCCTAATGAATACACAGGCTTTGCATTCGGTCTTGGTCTTGAGCGTATTGCAGTACTTAAGTATGAGATTGATGACATGCGCCTTTTGTATGAGAACGACATCAGATTCTTAGAGCAGTTCTAATATATAAAATCGGATATAAACTATCATTTTTAGAGGAGAATAAAAGTGGACGCTAATTTAAATTGGATAAAAGCATATGTACCGGACTTAAATGTAAGCGATCAGGAGTTTCTTGATGCACTCACTCTTTCCGGAACAAAGGGCGAAAGTTTTCATCGCCTTGATAAAAACCTTGATAAAATAGTTGTTGGTCAGATTGACAAGATTGAGCCCCATCCGGACGCTGATAAGCTTGTTATCTGCCAGGTTAACATCGGTTCAGAGATGATACAAATCGTCACTGGTGCCAAGAATATGAAGGAAGGAGATAAGGTTCCCGTTGTTCTTGATGGCGGAAGAGTTGCAGGCGGTCATGACGGAAGCCCGAATCCTGAAGATGGTATCAAAATCAAAGCCGGAAAGCTTCGCGGAATTCCCAGCCAGGGAATGATGTGCTCAATCGAAGAGCTCGGTTCATCCAAAGATTTTTATCCCGATGCACCGGAGGATGGACTTTACATTCTTCCTGAAGATACAGAGGTTGGCGCTGATGCGGTAGATATTCTTGGTCTTCATGACACTGTTTTCGAGTTCGAAGTAACAAGTAACAGAGTAGACTGCTACAGCATCCTTGGTATTGCCAGAGAGGCAGCTGCTACATTTAAGCTTCCTTTTAAGGCTCCTGAGGTGAAAGTAGAGGAGACTTCTGAAAAGGCATCAGATTACATTTCTGTTGAGATTAAGGATAAGGATCTTTGCAGCCGTTATTGCGCAAGAGTAGTGACAGATGTTAAGGTTGAGCCTTCACCTGAGTGGATGCAGAGAAGACTTGCAGCTAATGGTGTAAGACCTATAAACAACATAGTTGATATCACAAACTATGTAATGCTTGAGTATGGTCAGCCTATGCACGCATTTGATCTTTCAACAATCGCAGGTAATAAGATTGTTGTTAAACGTGCTAAGGATGGCGAGAAGTTCGTGACACTTGACGGTCAGGAGAGAACGCTTGACAGTGAAGTTATCATGATCTGTGATGGAGAAAAAGAAGTTGCCATTGGTGGTATAATGGGCGGTGAAAACTCCATGATCACAGAGTCAGCTAAGACTGTTCTTTTTGAAGCAGCAACCTTCAATGGACCTAACATCCGTAAGAGCTCCAAGAGAGTCGGACTTCGTACAGATGCATCAGGCTTCTTTGAAAAAGGACTTGATCCTAACAACGCAGAGGACGCTATAAACCGTGCATGCCAGCTTATTAATGAACTTGGCTGTGGTAAGGTTACTTCAGGTATTGTTGAAGAAAAGTCACCTATCAAGCCTCTTAACAGAATTAAGTTTGAGCCTGACAGAATTAATAAGCTACTCGGAACAGATATTGATACACCGACAATGCTTGATATTTTCGCAAGAGAAGAGCTTACATATGATGAAGCTTCTAACGAGATTATTATCCCGAGCTTCAGACAGGATCTGATCGGTATGTGCGATATCGCTGAGGAAGTAGCAAGATTCTATGGATATGATAAGATTCCTATGACACTTCCTAAGAATGCACCTACTACAGGTAAGCTTACATTCAAGATGACAGTTGAGAAGACAGCAAGAGAAGTTGCTCAGTTCTGCGGATTTTCACAGGCTTATGGCTACTCTTTTGAAAGTCCCAAGGTATTTGATAAATTACTTTTACCTGAAGATGCTCCCGAGAGAAAAGCTATAAAGATTTCCAATCCTCTTGGTGAAGATTTCTCAATTATGAGAACTATTCCGCTTAACGTTATTCTTACAAGCCTTGCTACAAACTACAAGCGCAGAAATAAGGATGTTAAGCTTTATGAGATAGCAAACGTTTATCTTGCAAAGGAGCTTCCTTTAACTGAGCTTCCTGATGAGAGATCACAGTTCGTACTTGGATTCTATGGAGAAGGTGACTTCTTCACAATGAAGGGTGCTGTTGAAGAATTCCTTGCTCAGATCGGAATGGATAACGATCTTGAATATGATGCAAAGGCAGGTAAGGTATTCCTTCATCCCGGACGCCAGGCTCAGATTTCATTCAAGGGCGAAGTTATAGGTTACCTTGGTGAAGTACATCCTGAAGTACTCGATAATTATGGAATCGGAACAAGAGCTTACATTGCAGTTCTTGATCTTCCTGCAATCGTGCCTCATGCAAATTATAACCGTGTATACACAGGAATCGCTAAGTTCCCTGCAGTTACACGTGATATCAGTATGGTTGTTCCTACAGAGGTTACAGCCGGTGAGATTGAGAAGATGATCAGGCAGCGCGGTGGTAAGAAGCTTGAAAAGCTCGAACTGTTCGACATCTATGAAGGTTCTCAGATTGATAAGGGCTTTAAGTCTATGGCTTATTCACTTGCATTCAGAGACAAGGAAAAGACTCTTGCTGATGACGAAGTAAACGGCGCTATGAAGAAGATTTTAAATGGCCTTGAAAGCATGAATATTTCTCTTAGAAGTTAATTATTCAGCATATGTTTTTTGAGCTGTATAAGAAAAGGAGACAAAATGAAAAGTACTAACGTATGGACAAAATACACTGCAAAACAGCTTAAGGAAGTTGAAGCTTTTGCAGATTCTTACAAGAACTTCCTTGATAATTCAAAGACAGAGCGCGAAGCTATCGATTCTATAGTTAATGAGATCGAGGATGCAGGCTATCGCGAACTCAACACACTTATTGGTTCAAACACCAAGCTTAAGAAGGGTGATAAGGTTTATAGCGTATGGATGAACAAGTCCATCGCTATGTTCCAGATTGGTTCTGAGCCTCTTGAAAATGGTATGAACATCCTTGGAGCACATATCGATTCTCCCAGAATGGATGTTAAGCAGAATCCCCTTTATGAGGATACAAGCATTGCATACCTCGATACACATTACTATGGCGGAATCAAGAAATATCTTTATGTAGCAATCCCGCTTTCAATTCACGGTGTTGTTGTTAAGAAGGATGGCACTACAGTTCAGCTTAATGTTGGTGAGGATGAGGATGATCCGGTATTCTTCATCAGTGATCTTCTTATTCACCTTTCAGGTGACCTTATGAGCAAGAAGGCTTCACAGGTAGTTGAGGGTGAAGCTCTTGATCTTATCGTTGGTAGCAGACCTTTTGTAATTGAGAGCGATGAGAAGAAAAAGGACGAGAAGAAGAGCTCCAAGCTCACAGAAGGCCAGCAGTATGCCGTAGATTATGAGAAGGCAGAAAAAGAAGAAAACGGCAAGATAAGCGGAGCTGTTAAGAGAGGAATTCTTGGTATTCTTAACGATCTCTATGGTATTGAGGAGGAGGATTTCCTTTCAGCAGAGCTTGAGATTGTACCTGCAGGAAAAGCAAGAGATGCAGGCTTTGACCGTTCAATGATCCTTGGTTATGGCCAGGATGACAGAGTGTGTGCATATCCTTCCATGAAGGCACTTCTTGAAGTTAAGGATCTGACAAGAACAGGCTGCTGCATCCTTGTAGATAAGGAAGAAATCGGCAGTGTTGGTGCTACAGGTATGCAGAGCAGATTCTTTGAGAATGCAGTAGCAGAGCTCATGAACCTCTGTGGTGATTACAACGAAATTAAGCTTAGAAGATGTCTTGCAAACTCATGCATGCTTTCTTCTGACGTAAGTGCTGCATTTGATCCTATGTATGCAGGTCAGTTTGAGAAGAAGAACGCAGCTTATCTTGGACTTGGACCTGTTATCAATAAGTTTACAGGAAGCCGTGGTAAGTCCGGTTCTAATGATGCTAACGCTGAGTATATTGCACATATCAGAAGCATCTTCGAAGAGGATGATATAACATTCCAGACTGCTGAGCTTGGTAAGGTAGATGTAGGTGGCGGTGGAACAATCGCATACATCCTTGCTCTTTATGGCATGAATGTAATTGATAGTGGTGTTGCTGTTCTTAACATGCATGCTCCGTGGGAGGCAACTTCCAAGGCTGATATCTATGAAGCACTGAGAAGCTATAAGACATTCCTTGAAAAGGCAAGTCTTACAAATATGTAATTTTGTTTTCATCCGGCAGAATATCCATCTGCCGGATGATTGTTGCTGTTGTAGATAATTATTGTTTTAGATTTTTGGAATCTAAGATATCGATATATTGCTGCAGCATTAGATATAAACAGTCGTTATTAGTTGAGGAGTTTAAATTGAGCAATACAAATACAGATGTGAATGATCCCAATCTCGGACTTCGCACCAGTGATTATTATTTTGATCTTCCCGAGGAGCTTATAGCCCAGGATCCTCTTCCTGCAAGAGATGATGCCAAGCTTCTTGTTATGAACAAAAACACGGGGAAGATTCAGCATAAGATTTTCCATGAGATTATTGATTACCTGCAGCCGGGAGACTGCCTTGTTCTAAATGACACGAAGGTAATTCCGGCAAGACTTCTTGGTACAAAAAAAGATACCGGAGCTGCAGTTGAAATTCTTCTTCTTAAAAGAAGAGAAAATGATATATGGGAGACTCTTGTAAGACCGGGTAAAAAGCTTCGTCCCGGTGCTGAAGTTACTTTCGGTGATGGAAGCCTTACTGCGAAAATTCTTGATATAGTTGAAGAAGGTAACAGACTTGTTCAGTTCTACTATGAAGGAATTTTTGAGGAAGTTCTGGATAAGCTTGGTGAGATGCCGCTTCCGCCTTATATTACACATAAGCTTCAGGATAAAAATATGTATCAGACAGTTTATGCGAAATATGAAGGATCAGCAGCTGCACCTACAGCAGGTCTTCATTTTACTACAGAGCTTCTTGATAAAATAAAGGACAAAGGTGTAGACCTCGCCTATGTAACTCTACATGTTGGACTTGGTACCTTCAGACCTGTCAAGGTCACAAATGTTCTTGAACATCACATGCACACTGAGTGGTATCAGGTTACTGCCGAAGCTGCTGAGAAAATCAATAAAGCAAAGAAAAGCGGACACAGAGTTATCTGCGTTGGAACTACAAGTTGCAGAACTATTGAGAGTGCTGCAGATGAAAATGGTAATATAGAGGCATGCGCAGATAATACTTCAATTTTCATATATCCCGGCTATAAATTTAAGGTGACAGATTGTCTTATAACAAATTTCCACCTGCCGGAATCGACTCTTGTTATGCTTGTTTCAGCCCTTGCTGGCAGAGAAAACGTGCTTAACGCCTATAACGAGGCTATTAAATTACGATATAGGTTTTTCAGTTTTGGGGATGCTTGTTTCTTTACTGATGACGAAATTTAGGCTATAATTACAGTTACAATAGTATTCGAGGGGGATATTATGGAAGAAAGAAGAAAGTATAGAAGACTTGATCTTGATGGCGAACTTATAATGAATCCCATTGGAAGTGACTGTGAGCCTGAGGCTGTAGCCATTTCTGTTATCAATGCTTCAAGAGCGGGAATGGGATTCCAGTCAGATTTACAGCTGACCATGGGTGATAACTATGAATGTAACCTTACTCTTTGGACCAAAGAGGTTCTTCATGTCTTTATCAAAATTGTCAGAGGTACTGCGCTGGAAGACAGTTATGAATATGGCGCGATTTTCATAGGTATGCCTGAATATGACAGACAGAGGATTTCTGTTTATGAGACTGTTCAGGAGACGTTAGAAGAGATGTAATTTAAAGCCTTCCCGGTAACGGGAAGGCTTTTGTAATATAGTCGATTTTATTTATGCAAAAAATGATAGACAAGCTTACTGCCTGGAATAATTTATTAAGACTCCTGGAATTATTTTATAAGACTTCTCAAATCTTTGAAAAATTCAGGATATGAAATTCCCACACACTTATCATCTATAATTCTTGTTGCGCCTTCTGCAGCCAGTGCAGCAATAGCGAAGGTCATGGCTATTCTGTGATCACCTTCCGAATCAATGTCAGCGCCATAAAGCGGCTTTCCGCCATGTATGATCATTCCATCATCTGTGGGTTCAATATCAGCACCCATAGCTTTAAGATTCTTGCAAACACTATCAATTCGGTTTGATTCCTTTACTTTAAGCTCGGCAGCATCCTTAATGATAGTAGTGCAGTTAGCGGTTGCAGCTACTACAGCAAAGATAGGAAGCTCATCGATCATGGTAGGGATAAGCTTTCCTGATACTTCGAATCTTCCATTCTCATTGCCATGAAGATCTGAGTAACGAACATGAAGATCTGCTCTTGGCTCGATGGACTCATCGTAATTCTCAAGCTGAATATCTGCGCCCATCTGAGTAAGAATGCTGAGGATTCCTGACCTGGTCTTGTTGATCCCGACGTTATGTATCACAATGTCAGAACCCGGAACAAGAAGAGCAGCAGCTATAAAGTATGCGGCTGAAGATATGTCACCGGGTACATTAACCTTAATACCGTGGAGAGGTGATCCCGGGTGAAGAATAGTTGCGGAGCTTCCCTTGACATCAACTTCATTGTGAATATCAGCACCAAAAGCTCTGAGCATGATCTCAGTGTGATTTCTGCTAAGAGCAGGCTCGTAAACAACTGTATCACTTTCAGAATAGAGTCCTGCCAGCACAATACATGATTTAACCTGAGCTGAAGCAACAGGGCTGTGGTAAGTGATACCAAGAAGCCTTTTTCCACCCTTAATAATGAGAGGAGCGCATTCATTCCCTTTAAGAGAAGATATGTCAGCACCCATCTGGGTAAGAGGCTTGATGATTCTGTTCATAGGTCTTTTTTCTATGGAACTGTCACCTGTGATCATGGAATCAAATGGCTGAGCAGCAAGAATTCCGGCAAGTAGCCTTGTTGTAGTGCCGCTGTTGCCGGTATAAATTGTTTTTGACGGAGCAGTAAGACCATGAAGTCCCTTACCGTGGACTGTTATGGTCGGCACTCCGTTCATAGGTCTTTGTGAATGCTCAATCTGAATACCGAGCTGTTTAAAACATTCGATTGTTGACAGACAATCCCCGCTTTTCAAGAAACCGGTAATCTCAGTTGTTCCTTCTGAAATGGCCCCAAACATGATACTTCTATGCGAAATAGATTTATCCCCAGGAACAAAAATACTGCCGGTCAATGGCTTTGAACTTTTTTCAATGCTTATCATGGTTAATTCCCTCTTTTTAATCAAGTAGTATATTTTAGCCTAAAGGTATCAGTCGATTGACGGATATCCATGAGTCTCTAATAATTTTAATGCCTTCTCCATGGCTTTGTCATCATGAAATTCTATACTTAACGTGCCATGTTCAAATTCACGATTGTGTACGATGCCGATGTTCTTGATATTGATTCCGTTTACGGAAAGGAGAGTGGCAACTGATGCAATATTACCCGGTTCATCAGCTATATCAACTCTGATAACATAAGTCTTCTGAATAGGTCCTCGTCTCAGGTCATTAAATGAATCTCTGTATTCTCTTGCATTTGAGAAGAAATTCATAAGAGCATTTCCGTCAACCTCATCGACTACCTGCTTCATTTCTGTAAGATAAGAAATGTATTTATCAAGCAGTGTAGATATATTTTTGTGGTTTGTAAGACAGATCTGCTGCAGCATCACAGGTGAAGAAGAAGATATTCTTGTGATGTCCTTGAAACCACCGGCTGCGATCATTTTCATAAGACCATCTTCGGAGTCACTGTCGTGCACCAGGTTAACAAGACATCCACTTATTACATGCGGAACGTGGCTCACTGCAGCTGTAATAAAATCATGCTGCGTATATGGAATTATAAGTGGGGTTGCACCCATCAGCTCTACAAGCTCTTTGTAATTGGCAAGTCTCTCATCAGAAGTCTTCTCGGTTCTGGTGAGGATGTAAAATGCATTCTCCAGTATAGATGCCTTGGAATTGATGTATCCGATTCTCTCAGTACCGGCCATTGGATGGCCACCGATAAACTGGTCCTCTAAGCCAAGCTCCTTCACATGCTCATGGATACTGGTCTTAACAGAACCGATATCAGTAAGAGTGGTCTTGGGATTAAGGTAAGGCTTTATTAGTTTTAAATTGTCGTTATTTCGCTCTATCGGTGCACACAGAAAAATGTAGTCACATTCTGAGAATCTCTCATCTATCTTGTCACATGCTATATCAACTATTCCGTCCTCTTTTGCTTTGAGAGAAGTCTCAATATGAGGTGTGTAAGAAATAATGCGGATATTAGGATTCTTGGCCTTAAGAGCTCTGGCCATAGAACCACCGATAAGACCCAAACCTACAAAGCCGCAAGTGATATTATCAGTATTCATTTGGATTGGTCTCCTTAAAATCTATAGTTTTTATGAGCTGTTTCTATCTTTGCCCACTGTTAATGATTGATTATTGGGATAAAAGAAAAAAGTTTCCCTATAAAATACGCTTAAAATCTACTAAACTATATCACGTTAAAGTGCGAAAATCAATGAATTTGCACGGATATATTTCCCATAAATACTTGATAATTCATATCTTCTAAACATGAGTTTTTTATCCTATTGTGCAAATTTGATTGAATTACTTGTATTGTATGCACAATTTTAGTAAAATGTATGCATAGGGTTTGGGGGGAATCTTAATTTTTCTAGTTAAATTTCCCAACATAATTTAAGACTTGGAGGAACAAAAGATGAAAGTTTACACAAGTGACAAAATACGCAACGTCGTACTCTTAGGTCATGGGGGAGCAGGAAAGACTTCACTTGCTGAGGCAATGGCTTATCTTGCAGGTATTACCTCCCGAATGGGTAAAGTATCTGACGGCAATACCGTTAGTGACTTTGATAAAGAGGAACAGAAGCGACAGTTTTCAATCAGCACAACTAACATTGCGCTGGAATGGGAAGATCACAAGATCAACCTTCTTGATGCCCCCGGATTTTTCGATTTTATCGGTGAGGTTCAGGAGGCAATGAGCGTAGCAGATGCAGCTATTATCGTTGTTTCCGGTAAAGCAGGCGTGGAAGTTGGAACTGAGAGAGCATGGGATCTTTGCGAGAAATATGGCATACCGCGTATGTTCTTTGTATCTGACATGGATATCGACGATGCTTCATACAGACAGGTTGTGCAGGATCTTACAGATAAATACGGAAAGAAAATCGCACCCTTCAACCTTCCTACCCGTGAAAATGAGAAGTTTGTAGGATATGTAAATGTAATTCAGGAAAAGGGCTTCCGCTGGGAGGGCAAAGATGCCATTGAGTGTGAAGTTCCCGAATATAACCTTGAATATTTGAAACAGTATAGAGATACACTTATGGAGGCAGTAGCCGAAACAAGTGAAGAATTTATGGATAGATATTTCAGTGGAGATACCTTCTCAGAGCAGGAGATCAGATCAGCGCTCAGAAATAATGTATGTGACGGATCAATTGTTCCTATAGAAATGGGATCAAGCATTCTTGCACAGGGTGTTTACACACTGATGGACGATATTATTAAATACATGCCTGCTCCTGAGAACCGTAAGATGGCAGGTATCAACATGAAGACCAACGAGATATTCGAAGCTAACTTCGATTTCTCAAAACCTAAGACAGCATTCGTGTTTAAGACAATGATGGATCCTTTCATTGGTAAATACTCAATGATAAAGGTTCGCTCCGGCGTTATCAAGACCGATGATGTAATGTATGATACCAATAAGGATTCAGAGGTTAAGATCGGTAAGATTTATGTAATGCAGGGCAATAAGACAATTGAAGTTCCCGAGCTTCATGCCGGTGATTTCGGTGCCCTTCAGAAGCTTGATGTTTCAACAGGTGATACCCTTTCAACAAAGGCTAATCCTGTTCAGTATGCTAAGATGGATATTTCAGAGCCCTACACCTATATGAGATATAAGGCTCAGAATAAGGCTGATATCGATAAGATTGCACAGTCTCTTGCTAAGCTTGCTGCTGAGGATGCAACACTTAAGATTGTTAATGATGCTGAAAACCATCAGTCACTTATCTATGGTATGGGTGATATGCACCTTGAGATTGCTGTTAGTAAGCTGCTTAATGAGTACAAGGTTGCAATTGACCTTGATAAGCCGAAGGTAGCTTTCAGAGAGACGATTCGTAAGAACTCAGATGTTGAGTACAAGTATAAAAAGCAGACCGGTGGTCACGGCCAGTACGGACACGTTAAGATGCGCTTCGAGCCTTCAGGTGATGACAGCAAGCCTTATGTATTCGAGCAAGAAGTTGTCGGCGGTGCAGTTCCGAAGAACTATTTCCCTGCAGTAGAAAAGGGTATAGCAGAAGCTGCTCAGAGAGGACCTCTTGCAGCATATCCCGTAGTGGGAGTTAAGGCTGTGCTTTATGATGGATCATATCATCCGGTTGACTCTTCTGAAATGGCATTCAAGGTTGCTGCAAGCAATGCCTTCAAGAAGGGATTCATGGATGCTACACCTGTACTTCTTGAGCCTATAGCTACTCTTAAGGTAACAGTTCCGGATTCATTTACCGGTGATGTAATGGGTGACCTTAATAAGAGAAGAGGTCGTGTGCTTGGTATGAATCCTACAGGCGATGGAAAACAGGTCATCGAGGCTGACATTCCTATGATGGAACTCTTTGGATATTGCACAACCTTGAGATCAATGACAGGTGGTGCAGGTGATTACGAGTACAGCTTTACAAGATATGAGCAGGCTCCTTCAGATATCCAGCAGAAGGAAGTAGCTGCAAGAGCTGAAAAAGTTAAGGAAAACGGAATAGAAGATTAATAGTAAAAAAATGGAACCGGCATTTCGAAAGGGATGCCGGTTTTTTATGTCATATATTTTTATGTCATATAGTTTTATGCCATAGAGCAAATAAATAAAGCAGAGTACTTGAGAGCACTTCCATGGAAGGTTACTTGTTGTAATAAGGACTTCATAATTATTTAAGAGTTTCTTTAATCGGTGCTTATATGTTTATGATAGTATAAACGTAATACCGTGGTTTAGTATGCGCTGATTTATTGTGAGGTTGAAATGCCGTATAATCCTTTGTTTTTTCAACTTAGATATGACATTATAGGTGAGATTGCAGGGCTTTTGTTTGCTGTGCTGATTCTTGTTTTTATGTTTCTTACTAAGCCTAAGCAGTCTAAAACATATATTTTTTTGCTGACAGGAACAATTATTTCCATATTTGCGATTATGGTGCAGATCGTTATCGTTAGAATGGCCAGTACTGTTTCTGTCTACTATAACAGAAATGTATTTACCGCAGCTTTGACGCTGTTTCTTACTTTATATGCTATACTTTTGTTCATTTACTTTAACTATATTAATCTATTGAGCGAGGGCAGATTCAGAAAACGTTTTGTTCTGATAATGATTTATATTACGCTTTCGACTATCTATTTTGCTGTAATGATCTATCTGATCGTTCTGAAGAGGCTGTTTTTCGTAAGAACAGACGGAATCGATATCACACACTTTACAAGATTTTACTGTGTTGCAGGAATTTTATGTTGCATTATATGTATGGTTATTACTACTTTGCGCCGTAAAAATATATCCAGAATTGTTTTCAGGGCGACAGTGATATCGGTTACAATTGACGTTGCTGTACTTATCCTGCAGATAATAGCAACCCATGCTATATTCAGTGCGGTTACCTATGTGATTCCTTTCGTAATAGGTTATCAGCTGTTTCACTCTAATTCCTATGACGAGGAGACAGGATGCCAGAATATCAGTGCTTTCGAGAGCAGATTCCAGACAAATGAAAGGGCAGGAAGAGTATTCTATATAGCCTACATAGATTTTCCTCAGCTTGCAGACAGTTCTATTGTTCCGAATTATGAAGCGTTTTCAATGGAAGTGGTGAGAATTTGCAGAAAAATAGAAAGAATATCGAGAAAAATCCTGATGTACAGATTAAATTATGGGACCTTCATAGCAATTCTGGAGACAAAAGAAAGGTCAGATGCTGAGAATTATACTGAACAGATGAGGGATATTCTTGATAGCTTCTTTGAGAGAATTGATGATAAAATCCATTATTTTGTAGGAGTATGCGGAGATAGCAAAAGGTTTGTGGCAGTAGGCAACAAATACACACAGCTGTTTTTGAGATATCTTAGAAACAGATATTTAAAAGATGGCGAAAATGTATATTATTTCGCTAATGGGGCTGATTTCAGGGATTTTGAAGAAATCTATAAGATTGAGCAGACACTCATGGATATACGAGCACGAATGAATCCTGACGATGAGAGGATTATTTGTTATGCTCAGCCAATTTACAGTGTTGAAAATAAATCCTTCAGAACAGCTGAAGCGCTGATGAGACTTACTATCGATGGTAAGATGATACCGCCGGATACTTTCATTAAAGTTGCTGAGCAGAACAATTGTATACATGCCCTTACCGTGATAATGATGCATAAGGTTTGCAGGGCAGTTGAAGCACTGGTGGAGGAATATGATTTTGATGCTGTTACGATAAACTGTTCCACATTGGATTTTACAGATAAAACTTTTTATAAAGAAATAATGGATATCATTCACAGCTATAGGATTGACCAGAAGATGATCAGACTTGAAATTACTGAGTCCATGATGGCTGAGAATTATGATGCCGTAAGATATAACATGAGTATGCTAAACCGTGAAGGAATCCAGCTTTATATGGATGACTTTGGGACAGGTTACTCAAATCTTGAGAGAGTTGTGGATGTACCTGTGCAGACTATTAAATTCGATAAATCTCTTCTTTATAAAGCGGTCAAGGATTATCGTGTCGATGACATTTTCACTTATATGATAGATTTCTTTAAGAAAAATGGCTTCGTTACACTGATTGAGGGCGTTGAGAATGAGGCTCAGAAGAAATTCAGTATAGACAGAGGTTTTGACTATATTCAGGGCTATCATTATGCAAAGCCTTCACCTATTGAGAATTTACGGAAGTATTTTGATAAAAAATCTTAAAGATTCTGATTCGTTTATCTTAAGTAAGGGGACCTCGCTTGAATGTGATACTTTAATATGATAGAATTTTTTATTGTTCATAAGAGAGATAGAAAATCTATTCATTATGCATTTAATTTCGCAGAAACGAGGTACCCAAATGTCAGAGTTATATAATCACAAAGAAGTTGAACAGAAGTGGCAGAAAATCTGGGATGATGAAAATGCATTTGCTGCAAGCAATGATTTTTCAAAGCCTAAATATTATGCCCTTGTAGAGTTCCCTTATCCTTCAGGACAGGGACTTCACGTAGGTCATCCGCGTCCGTACACAGCACTTGATATTGTTGCACGTAAGCGCAGAATGCAGGGCTATAATGTTCTATATCCCATGGGATGGGACGCTTTCGGTCTTCCTACCGAGAACTATGCTATTAAGAATCATATTCATCCCAAGATCGTAACAGCTAATAATGTTAAAAAGTTTAAGAGCCAGCTTCATTCTTTAGGTTATTCCTTTGACTGGAACAGGGAAATAAATACAACAGATCCTGACTACTATAAGTGGACACAGTGGATATTCCTTAAGCTCTTCAAGGCAGGGCTCGCTTATAAGAAGGAGATGCCTATCAACTGGTGTACATCATGTAAGGTTGGTCTTGCTAACGAAGAAGTTGTCAACGGCGTTTGTGAGCGTTGCGGTTCTGAAGTAGTGCGCAAGGTTAAGAGCGAGTGGATGCTAAAAATCACTGAGTATGCTGATAAGCTCATCGACGGACTTGATGGTGTAGATTATATTGAGCGTGTTAAAGTATCACAGAAGAACTGGATCGGACGTTCTACAGGTGCTGAAGTTGATTTTCAGATCAAGGACACGGAGGATGTTCTTACTGTTTATACAACACGTTGCGATACACTTTTTGGTGCTACATATATGGTAGTATCTCCTGAGCATCCTTATCTTGATAAATACAAGGATCAGATTAAGAACTTCGATGAGATTCTTAAGTATCGTGAAGAGGCTTCCAAGAAGTCTGATTTCGAACGTTCTGAGCTTGCAAAGGATAAGACCGGTGTTCAGATTGACGGACTTTGCGCTATCAATCCTGTTAACGGTAAAGAGATTCCGATCTGGGTTTCAGATTATGTACTTATGAGCTATGGTACAGGTGCTATCATGGCAGTTCCTGCTCATGACGACAGAGACTGGGAGTTTGCTAAGAAATTCGGTCTTCCGATCATCCAGGTAGTTGCTAAAGATGGCGAAGAGGTTGATGTTAATGAGGCAGCATTTACTGATGTTGCTACAGGCGTGCTCATTAACTCAGATTTCATCAATGGTCTTTCAGTTGCCGAAGCAAAAGAAAAGATGATCTCATTCCTGGAAGAGAAGAAGATCGGCCATGCACAGGTTAACTACAAGCTTCGTGACTGGGTATTCTCACGTCAGAGATATTGGGGCGAGCCTATTCCGATTGTTGAATGTGAGAAGTGCGGATTTGTTCCTGTTGACGAGTCAGAGCTTCCGCTTCTTCTTCCTGAGGTTGACAGCTATGAGCCTACAGACAATGGTGAGTCACCTCTTGCTGCAATGACAGATTGGGTTAATACCACATGTCCTTGCTGCGGTGGCCCTGCAAAGCGCGAGACTGATACAATGCCTCAGTGGGCAGGTTCATCATGGTATTTCCTCAGATATACAGATCCTACCAATAAAGAAGCTCTTGCCAGTAAGGAAGCACTTAAGTACTGGCTTCCTGTAGACTGGTACAACGGAGGAATGGAGCATACAACACTTCACCTTCTTTACTCAAGATTCTGGCACAAGTTCCTTTATGATCAGGGAGTTGTTCCTACATCTGAGCCTTACCAGAAGCGTACAAGCCACGGTATGATCCTTGGTGAGAACGGCGAGAAAATGAGTAAGTCACGTGGTAATGTTGTTAATCCTGATGACATTGTTGAGGATTACGGCGCAGATACACTCCGTACATATGAGATGTTTATCGGTGCATTTGATCTTGCTGCTTCATGGTCTGAGGATGGCGTTAAGGGCTGCAGAAGATTCCTTGAAAGAGTTTGGAAGCTTCAGGATATCCTCGTAGATGGTGATGAGTATTCAGATGACCTGAAGGGTGAAATGCACAGAACAATCAAGAAGGTATCAAATGATTTTGAGAACCTTAAGTACAACACAGCTATTGCAGCTATGATGTCACTTATAAATGACTTCTACAAGAAGGGGGCAGTTAATAAGGCTGAGTACAAGACACTCCTTACAATGCTCAATCCTGTAGCTCCTCACATCACAGAAGAGATCTGGCAGGTTATCGGCGGTGAAGGAAGACTTTATCAGCAGACCTGGCCTGAATTTGATGAGGCACTTACTGTTGAGAATACAGTTGAGATTGCTGTTCAGGTTAATGGTAAGGTTCGTGCAACTATCTCAATCGGTAAGGATGATCCGAAGGATACAGTACTTGCTAAAGCAAAGGAAGCTATTGCAGGCAAATTTACCGGTAACATAATTAAGGAAATCTATGTTCCGGGTAAGATTGTAAATATAGTAATGAAATAATAGGCGATTTTAGCGCTTTGGGCTCCATGTTCTAAAAAGAACATGGAGCTTTTATTATTTTTTTGTAAATTCGTTTACAAATGATGTTTATTTCGAATGTATAGAGTACAATATATGTATATTAGTATATCTTATGGGGAGAAAGCTAGTTACTTAAATTGTTGTAGAAAGAGGTGTACTTAATGAGAAAAAGAATTAATTGGAAAAATGGTATCTGTATTGCTTTGACAGCTTCTGTTTGTTTTACAGGATTTGGATTTAACTCATTTGCTGAAACCGGGCAGAATACTCAAAATACAGATAATTCACACACTGCGCAGGATAACACAAATACCGGAAAAGATCAGAATGCTCCAAATACCGGAAATACGGGTAATAACCAGGGTTCACAAAATACCGGCAATAATCAGGATTCAAATAATCCTGAAAAATCAAATACTTCTATACGAATTACTGCTACAAGCATTACTTTTAAAAACTCAAAAGAAGTGATAACGGTAGGAGAAACAATTGATTTATCCAAGACTGTGACAATTAATCCGGATGATGCATTGGTTACATGGGAGAGTAGCAGTCCGGGAATTGCTAAAGTTGAAAATGGCCTTGTTACTGCCCTTGGTACAGGCACTGCTGTTATAAAAGTGGTTTCAGCTTTTGATACTTCTGTATTTGCTGTCTGTGAAATATCTGTTAAGGACAGTAAATATTATACGCAGCTGATTTTTCCTGAAAATGAGCTGAAGATTCAGCCCGGTGAAGTTGAAACAGTTCAGGGTGTTTCTTATCCGGGTACGGTTGTCGATGATGTGATTAAATGGGAGAGCACCAATAATGATATTGCCACAGTCATAGGAGATGACAAGGAGTACAAAAAAGCCTATATATCAGCAGAAAATGTGGGGACCTGTTATATAGTTGCTAAGGTAGGTAACGGAGCTGAAATCGGCAGGATCAAGGTTACTGTTGGAAGTCCTTCTGGTCTTGAAAAGACGCGTATCATCAAAGAATCCGTGCCTACAATAACTTATCTTAAGCGGAATAAGGGGAGCTTTAAGATAAAATACAAGGCTATAGAATATGCCAGCGGCTACCAGATTAAATACAAAAAATCAGGAAGCTGGGTAACGGTTAATACAACTAAAAAGAGTGTTACGGTAAATAAACTTCCAAAGGGGTTATACAAGGTAAAAGTCAGAGCATACAGAAATTATGATGGAAAGAAATACTACGGAAAGTATTCTAATACACACAAGATAAAGGTTAAGTAATAAGCATTTTCTTATGAGGAGGTAGATTGACTTATGAGTATTAAGAACCTGGTTAGTGTTGACGAGAACAAAATTCGTAACTTGAGTGTGCAGGAGAAATTCAATTCAACCTTCAGGCAGATAATCACCATGTCTGCGGTTGCGGTTGCTATTCTGGCAATAACACTGGTATCTGCAATGGTTTCCATAAGAACCATCTACACCAAATATTATACTATGAATAATATTCAGGCAGATATCAGAATTGATATGCAGGCTTTGGCAAAAGCTTATCTGTGGGCTCTGTCATCACCTGATGATGGAATAAGACAGGAACAGCTGGGAAAAGCTACCGAAAAATATGCTGAATTTGATGCTAATCTGTCTAAACTCTCAAAACTTACTAAAAGTTCTTCTGATATTAATAAAGTATCTGCAGACCTTAAGAATGTTGAGGCTAATGGTGTGGCTCTTGGTAATATGTTCAATGATGGCTCCACATCTGAAGAAATATTCTTCTACTTTAATGATACCTTGTATCCATCAATAGATGCGACCGTAAAGGATTTTAAGACAGTATCATCAGAGACGACCGTAGCTGCAGAGAACGCATATAGGAGTTCTGTAATTCTTGGAATTGTGATGAGTGTTATCACCGCTGTTGTTATTCTGATGCTTATTATCTACATTGTAGATGTTAAGAAAAAGCTCTCACATTCAATTCTTGTTCCTGTTGAAGAGATTTCAAAGGCCGCCAATGAAATGGCAAAAGGTAATCTTAACATTAACATTGATTACGACTCAGATGATGAACTTGGTAAACTGGCAAAGGATCTTAGTAAATCAACCTCTGGAATTGAGAAGATTGTAACAGATATAACAGAGACGCTAAAAAGAGTTGCTGATGGCGATTTTTCAAAAGGAACAATTACGCCTTCGCTTTATATAGCTGACTATGCACCTATCAGTGCTGCTATGAATAATATTACCGACTCACTTTCTGATACTCTTGCCCATGTACGTGAATCTTCTAATCATGTGTCACAGGGCGCATCCGGTATGAGTCAGGGTGCTACGGCACTTGCAGAAGGTTCAACGGATCAGGCAGCGGCTGTAGAAGAGCTTACTGCATCTGTTAATACCATTACTGCTCAGACAAAGACCATGGCTGAGACTGCAGAGAAATCAAGAAAAATGGCTGATCAGGTTAGAGATGATGCGGATGCCAGTGCACGCAAGATGCATCTTGTTACAGATGCAATGGTTAGAATTACAGAGGCTTCTAATGAGATTGAGCAGGTTACCAATACTATCGAGTCCATTGCCAAGCAGACACAGCTCCTTGCACTTAATGCTTCTATTGAGGCTGCAAGAGCAGGCGAATCAGGAAAAGGTTTCGCGGTAGTTGCAGAGGAGATCAGCACACTTGCAAGTCAGAGTACTGAAGCTGCCAAGAATACGCATCAGCTTATTCAGGATACGATGGAGGAAATCAAAAACGGTAATGATGTTGTTGGTGAGACAACAGAAGCTCTTCAGAAGATGCAGGAATCTGTTAAGGAGATTACCGGCATGATAGCTGAAACCGGAGAGATGGCACAGCATCAGGCTGAAAGCATGGAAGAAATCAATGACGGAATTGATCAGATCTCTGCAGTTGTACAGAGTAATTCTGAGACCGCTCAGGAATCCAGCAATGTATCACAGAGACTGACAGAACAGTCTGAAGACCTCACAAGACTTATAAATCAGTTCAGACTCCGCTGAGTATATTTTTATTCCTATTGCATTACAATAGAATAAATTTGTTTGCAATAAAGCAGATTAAAATTGATTGCATTAAAACATATTATGTCTTCAAGAGATTAGATCATAGATTTATGGTCTAATCTCTTTTTTAGCGTGCTTTATCACATTAAAGCGTTGACATAGATGGTATTATTGTATACAATAATGCAAAACGAGTTTTTCATCCTTATCATAAAGGATAATTGACGTAAATCGAGGAGGACTAAAATGCAGGACCAGACATTTCAAAACAGACCGGTAACAATGAATGAACACAACAATCTATTACAGATTGAAGAGCATATGTATATTCTTGATGATGTCAAGAAACCTAATGTTTTCAGAAATATGTTCCCATATGATGAGGTTCCGAAGATTCCCTTCAACGATAGAATTGTTCCTCACAATATGCCCAAGGATATATGGATCACTGATACGACTTTCCGTGACGGACAGCAATCACGAGCACCTTATTCCACAGAGCAGATTGTAAAAATATATGATATGATGCATGAACTTGGCGGACCGAATGGTATGATCAGAGCCAGCGAATTTTTCCTTTACAGCAAAAAGGACAGAGATGCAGTTTATAAATGCATGGAGAGAGGTTATAAGTTTCCTGAGGTTACAAGCTGGATAAGAGCAAGTAAGGAAGACTTTAAGCTTGTCAAGGAAATTGGTATGAAGGAAACAGGTATCCTTGTAAGCTGTTCAGATTATCATATTTTTCTGAAATTAAAAATGACAAGAAAGCAGGCTCTGGAGCATTATCTTAGTGTTATCCGCGACTGTCTCGATGAAGGTATTGCCTGCAGATGTCATCTTGAAGATATAACAAGAGCTGATATCTATGGATTTGTAGTTCCATTCTGTGTAGAGCTTATGAAGCTGCGTGAAGAGTATGGAATTCCGATCAAGGTACGTGCCTGCGATACAATGGGATATGGTGTCAATTTCTCAGGTGCTGTTATTCCCAGAAGTGTACAGGGTATCATCTATGCATTAAATACAAATGCAGGTGTTCCAAGCGAGCTCATTGAGTGGCATGGACATAATGATTTTTATAAGGCTGTTACCAACTCAACAACAGCATGGTTATATGGCTGTTCCGGTGTCAATGCTTCACTTTTTGGCATCGGTGAAAGAACAGGTAACACACCACTTGAAGCAATGATATTTGAGTATGCGCAGCTTAAGGGAACATTAAACGGAATGAATACTCAGGTTATCACAGACCTTGCAAGATATTATGAAAAAGAACTGGGATACCATATCCCGCCTCAGACTCCTTTTGTTGGCAAGAACTTTAATGTGACAAGAGCCGGTATCCACGCTGACGGACTTCTTAAGAATGAGGAGATTTATAACATATTCGATACGGATAAGTTCCTTGGAAGACCGCCTGTAAGCGCTGTTTCCAATACTTCAGGACTTGCAGGAATTGCTCACTGGATTAATGTTCACTACCGCTTAAAGGGTGATAATGCTATCGGAAAAGAGCACAAGCTTGTTCAGGTTTTAAAGGAATGGGTTGACGGTGAATATGAAAACGGCCGTGTTACCGTAATGTATGACGAAGAGCTCACTAAGAAAATCGATGAAGTATCAAAACTTATCGGAATCGAAGTATGTGAGGGTGAGATAAAAAATCTTTCTGAATGATTCCTGGTGAAGACCATAGAATAGAGGGAAAAATGGAAAAAAAGGATTTAAAGCAGGAAGTGACAGATAAATATTCACTTCGCGGCAGAGTATTTAACAGAATACGTGAAGATATTTTAAATGGCAAGTATTCTGATCATGAGGAATTAAAAGAGGTTGCAATTGGTGCTGAGCTTGGTGTGAGCAGAACCCCTGTAAGAGAAGCACTAAGGCAGCTTGAACTGGAGGGTCTGGTTCAGATAATTCCCAATAAAGGTGCTTATGTGGTCGGTATCAGTGCAAAGGACATTCATGATATTTACATGATAAGGTCAAAACTTGAAGGACTTTGCGCCAGATGGGCCTGCGACAACATAACTGATGAACAGATGGAGGATCTGGAAGAGATAGTATATCTTGCGGATTTCCATGAAAAAAAGGGGCATTTTGATCAGCTTGCGGAGCTGGACAACAGATTTCATACAACACTTTATGAATCCTGTGATTCCAAGATGCTTGAACATCTGCTTAAGGATTATCACCAGTACGTCTGGCAGATAAGGCAAAAGACACTTGCAGGCAAGCGCGGCAAGGACTGCAATGATGAGCACCGTGCCATAATGGAAGCTATACGGGATAAAAATCCTGATAAAGCAGAAGAATTTGCCAATAGGCATATGCTTAGTGCCTATGATAATATGGTAAAGAACGGACTTTTAGAAATGTTTTCGTAACTATAATGACTTCTTGAATGAATATAAAAGGTAATAATGAGACTTTACTATTGAACGTAAAGCGTTAGATAAATTCAAGAACTATATTAAAGAGGAGGACGATATGTCAAAAGTACAGATGACCACCCCCATTGTCGAGATGGATGGAGATGAGATGACCAGAATTCTCTGGAAGATGATCAAGGAAGAGCTGATTGAGCCTTATATTGATCTTAAGAGTGAGTATTATGATCTTGGTCTTAAATACAGAGATGAGACTGATGATAAGGTTACAATTGACAGTGCCAACGCAACTAAAAAGTATGGCGTAGCTGTTAAGTGTGCTACCATCACTCCCAATGCAGCCAGAGTTGAAGAATATGACCTTAAGCAGATGTGGAAGAGCCCTAACGGTACAATCCGTGCAATGCTTGATGGAACAGTTTTCAGAGCACCTATTCTTGTTAAGGGAATAGAACCCAATGTTAAGACCTGGGAGAAGCCTATCACACTTGCACGTCATGCTTATGGTGATGTTTATAAGAATGTTGAGATAGCAGTTCCCGGTGCTGGTAAAGCTGAGCTGGTATTTACAGGTGCTGATGGAAAAGAGATAAGACAGACCATTCAGGAATTTGACGGTCCCGGTATCATTCAGGGAATCCACAATAAGGATGCTTCTATTAAGAGCTTTGCTAAGGCATGCTTTGAATATGCTCTTTCAACAAAGCAGGATCTCTGGTTTGCTACAAAGGATACTATCAGCAAGACTTATGATGCAAGATTCAGAGAAATCTTCGATGAGACCTTTGAGAAGGAGTACAGACATAAATTTGACGCTGCCGGAATAGAGTATTTCTATACACTTATTGATGATGCCGTAGCTCGTGTAATGAAGTCAAAGGGCGGATTTATCTGGGCTTGTAAGAACTATGACGGCGATGTAATGAGTGACATGGTATCCTCTGCCTGCGGATCTCTTGCAATGATGACTTCAGTTCTTGTATCTCCTGAAGGTATCTATGAGTACGAGGCTGCTCATGGAACAGTACAGCGTCACTATTATAAGTATCTTAAGGGAGAAGAGACATCAACAAACCCTGTAGCAACAATCTTTGCCTGGACAGGTGCCATGAGAAAGCGCGGTGAGCTTGATAATATTCAGGGACTCATCGACTGGGCAGATAAGATGGAAAAGGCAACTCTTTTAACAATTGAGAGCGGCAAGATGACAGGAGACCTTGTTCTTATAACAAGTAATCCCAATGCTAAAAAGCTTAACTCTGAGCAGTTTATAAAGGCTATCAGAGAGACATATGAAGGATTAAAATAAAACACTATAAGTTTTAGCCATCCCACACCTTTATTAGTATCATTGCTAAATAATGGTGTGGGTTTTCTTTTTTTCCGGTTTTCCTGTATCATAGAAAAGCTAAAACTGTTTTTGGAGGGAACATGGTTTTTCAGTTAACAACTTTTTGCTTTCTGTTTATCACATTTATTCTATTTCATATTTCTCCGGGTGCTATAAGGAAATTCGAACTGCTGGCTTTTAGCGTGTTCTTTATTATCTGGCAGGGGAAAAGTATCGGTATAATAACAATCTGCGCAATCACAGCTTTTACGTATCTGTGTGGTCTTATGATTTCATTTTTAAAGAAAAGGGAAATGACAAGGATTTCGAATGTTGTTTCAGCTATCGGAATCATAGCACTGGCAATGGTTTTATTCGGATGGAAATATCTGGCAGCTGCTGCAAATCTTCCGGGTTTGTATATACCTGACAACCTGTTAAAGGCTGCAATGCCGATTGGACTTTCATTCTACATTTTTCAGGCCATAAGCTATCTTGCAGATGTTACGACTAAGAAGATTGATGCTAAGAAGAACCTCATAAATTTTGCACTTTACATGATGTGGTTTCCAAAGTGGATGAGCGGACCTATTGAAAGGGCTGAGGATTTTATTATAAAAATCGAGAACAGTAAAAACACAAAGCTGTTTGATTTTGACAGAGCCGTTAGAGTCTTGTCCTATATTTTGTGGGGATTATTCATGAAAATGGTTATTGCAGACAGGATAGGGATTCCTGTCGATATCACCTTTGATAATCCTTTGGAATTTGGACCCGTTACACTTTTACTTTGCACATTCTTATACACGATTCAGATATACTGTGATTTCGCGGGATATACAAATCTGATGATCGGAATATCCATGATGTTTGGAATAGAGCTTATTCAGAATTTCAGGACACCCTATTTTGCTGAAAATATCGTTCAGTTCTGGAGGAGATGGCATCTTTCCCTCAGTAACTTTTTAAAGGATTATATCTATATTCCTCTTGGAGGAAACAGAAAAGGAAGCTTTAGAAAAGCTTTTAATATACTTGTCGTTTTCCTTGTGTGCGGAATGTGGCACGGGGCAGGATTTACATTCATAATATGGGGCGTTTTCCATGGAATTATGAATGTAGTTACCAATATTCTTGATAGAGGAAAATTGAGATTTCTTGTAAGAGGAATTACAGGATGGGCGATCAGCTTTCTTACAGTTTCCTTTGCATGGATTTTCTTCAGGGCAAATAGTCTGTCGAATGCATTTGATTATATAAAAGCTATGTTTATCCGGGATGGAAAAGGGCTTAGTGCCGGATTTACTGCAGAAGAAGGACTTATACTGGGACTGTCTTCCATTGAATGGTTTGTGGCAGCTGTATCAATAATGCTGCTTAGCGTGTTTGATTTTTGGGCCTATAGGAGTAATAAGATTCCGCCTGAACTTATGAGTAAGCGCTGGGGAGACTTTTCCAGAGGCATCGGATTTGCTTTATTTGCGCTTATAATTCTTATCTTTGGCAGATACGGCGCAGGTGAGGAGATCAGAAGTTTTGTTTATGCCCAGTTCTAAAGCTTATCTATATGAAAAGCAGATGAATTTTCGAGGAATATAGTATTTATTATTGAATATAATCGAATATTGGATCTGTGAGAAATTCAATATTCGATACGAAGGAGATTGTAAATGAAGCGATTAATCGCGTGCCTGTTAGGCGTGATTATTTTTATTTCATGCTTTAATATAGCTGATAATATTCTGCGCACAAAAACAGAGGCGGGAGTGACACAGATGCGTGCTCTCTATGACCAGCCCAAAAACACGATAGATGTGGTTTTTCTTGGTTCAAGTCATGTACACTGCGGAATAAATACCGCAAAGCTTTTTGAGGATTACGGAATTGCAGGATACGACCTTTCCTCTGCAGAGCAGTCCCTGTGGGTTTCGTATCATTATCTCAAGGAAATATGTAAATACCAGAAGCCCAAGGTTGTAGTTCTTGATTTTTTCAGCGCTGCGGCATTTATGGAGGATTATAAATATCATTATGAATTCCTTAGTGACAGTCTGTTCGGGATGAGGCTGTCAGCTAATAAACTGCAGCTGATGGCTGCTGCCTTTGATAATAAGCAGGAGCTGTGGAATATGTATTTTCCTTCTTTCTTTGGCTATCACGACAGGTACAATAATCTTGATAAAAAGGATTTTGATGAGGCCTTTGGAAAGGACTTGAGTTCATATAAAGGCTTTGTTCCGCATTTTCATAATGTGGAAATGACAGATCCTGTGATTGAAACTGATGAGTGCAAACCGCCTTTACAAAAATCAGAAAAGTATCTTGATAAAATAATCGAGTATACAAAGCAGAATGATATGAAGCTTTATATCACTATGGTGCCTTATGTCCTAAACCAGGAGCAGCAACAGGGTATGAAGCAGGAGGAGACAGCACGCTATAACTGGCTTGAAAAGTATGTTGATGAGCTCAACCAAAATGGCGATGATCATGTTTGTTTTGACTATGTATTCAAGCATCCTGATGATATAGGAATTGACTACACAAGCGGAAGAGATATTTCTGATGGCAATTCACATCTAAATTACAATGGAAGTAACAGATATTCCGCCTATCTTGGAAACACTCTGAGGAATCTTTACGGGTCAGAGCTTCTGCCGGATCACAGAGGGGATTCTGCGTATGATTCATATTTAAGGCATATAAAGAATATTGAGGAACAGGTAAGAAATGCCGAATTTGAAGTCAGGTGAGCATTTGCTTAATTGATTTGGAATATAAAAATACATCTGCTATTTTCAGAATACTCTTTTTCATTTGTACTATGTGTGTGGTATTATTAATACATTGGGTACAACATTAAGGAGGCAAAAAGGGTATGGCAGATTTTAAAATCGTCAAAAATGTTGAAGGACCGTCTTTAGGAACATGTAGTGCTCCGATAATCGAAAAAGACGGTCTTTTTTTTAAGGATTTAGAACGGACAGGTGAACTTGTTCCCTATGAGGACTGGAGACTTTCTCCGGAGGAAAGGGCAAAGGACCTTGCAGGAAGACTTAGCGTGGAAGAGATAGCAGGTCTTATGATGTATAGTGCTCACCAGCTTGTGCCTGCAATTTCAGGGGGGTGGTACGGAGCTACTTACAGAGGAGGTAAGACTTTTGATGAAAGCGGCGCTGATGAGTGGGAACTCACTGACCAGCAGAAGAAATTCCTGACAGAGGATCATGTGAGATACGTACTTGCCATGGTGCTTAAAAACGGTGAGGTAGCTGCTAAATGGAATAATGAGATGCAGGCACTCTGTGAGGAGATGCCCCATGGAATTCCGGTTAATACAAGTACTGATCCAAGGCACGGAGCAGGAAGTGCATCTGCCGAGTTTAGAACAGAAGCGAAGGATACCAGCAAATGGCCTTTGGGACTTGGTCTTGCAGCAACCTTTGATCCTGATCTTGTTAAGAAGTTTGCTAAAACTGCTGCAAAGGAATACAGAGCACTTGGCATAACAACTGAACTTGGTCCTCAGATTGACCTTGGAACAGAACCCAGATGGATGAGAGTTTCAGATACATATGGGCAGAGCAGTAAGCTTGTTACTGAATATGCAAAGGCTTATTGTGAAGGTCTTCAGAATGGTGATGGAGACAGCTGGGGAAATGGAAGCGTTGCTGCTATGGTAAAGCACTGGCCGGGCGGCGGTCCTTGTGAATCAGGAAGAGATGCTCATTATGCTTTTGGAAAATATGCAGTATATCCGGGCAAGAATTTTGAGGAGCATTTAAAGCCGTTTATTGAAGGTGCATTCAAACTTGAAGGTACAGGTAAGGCTTCAGCCGTTATGCCATATTACACAGTCAGCTTTGGCATCGACCCTTCAGGCAAAAATGTAGGTAACAGCTACAGCAAATACATAATAGGTGACCTTCTCAGAGATAAGTACGGATTTGACGGTGTTGTATGTACCGATTGGGGAATTACAGGGGATCCTTCGGATAAGCTTGATTCCTTTGGCTCAAGATGCTACGGAACAGAGGATTTATCTGAGGCTGAGAGACATCTTTGCATCATTGAAAATGGTGTGGATCAGTTTGGCGGTAACAACGATATAAAGCCTATTCTTGAAGCATATCGCATTGGATGTGAAAGATACGGCGAAGAAAAAATGAGAAAGCGTTTCGAGGAAAGTGCAAGAAGACTTCTGCTTAACAGCTTCCGCTGTGGACTTTTTGAGAATCCGTATCTTGATCCGAATGAGAGTAAAAATATTCTTGGCTGTGATGAATATGTAGAGAACGGCTTTAATGCTCAGCTTAAGAGTATTGTCATGGTTAAAAACAATGGTGTTCTTCCCATAAAGGGAAAGAAAAAGGTTTATATTCCCGGAAGAACAATTGAAGCTCATAAGGGGTTTTTGAGAAACATGGTGGATGCTGTTTCACTCCCGGGAGCAAATCAAAAGGATGTTGAGGAATTTTTTGAATTCACCGAAAATCCCGGGGAAGCAGATTTTGCAATATGCTTTATCGAAAGTCCTATAAGTGACGGATATACGGAGGAGACCGGATACAGACCGGTAACTCTTCAGTACAGAAGCTATACTGCAGATAATGCGAGAGAGGTCAGCATTGCAGGTGGCGATTTCAGAGAGGAATCCGATAACAGATCTTATAAAGGAAAATCCAATAAAGCAGCAAATGAGCATGACCTTGATATAGTTATTAAGACCAAAGAGCAGATGAAGGATAAGCCTGTTATAGTGTCAATTCGCATGAATAATCCAAGTATTGTTGCGGAATTCGAGCCCTATGCGGATGCAATACTTGTTAATTTCGGTGTTGAGACAAAGGCTGTTCTTTCAATTGTAAATGGTGATTCTGAACCATCTGCAATGCTTCCTGTCCAGCTTCCAAAGGATATGGACACAATAGAGAAGCATTGTGAAGACGTTCCTTTTGATTATGAGCCATATAAAGACTCTGAGGGCAATTCCTATGACTTTGGCTTTGGACTCAACTGGAGCGGCGTTATCAGGGATGAGAGATGGGACAGATATGTCAAAGACAGGAGATAATGAGAAACAGACTTATAAAGTAAATAGCAAAAAAAAGTAGCTGTTTATATATAAAAAATCTTTATATGAAGTATTTTAAAGTTATGAGGAGTTAAATATGACACGAGAAAACTTAGAAGCATTACTTAAAGACATGTCACTTGAAGAAAAAATCATGCAGTTGGTGCAGGTTCCGGGCTGGACCTTTGAAAAGAATGCAGCTGTAACAGGTATAGCTGATAATCCGGCTACAGAGAAGGCAACCAGACTTGCAGGCAGTACTCTTGGTGTTTATGGAGCAGATAAGGTAAAGGCAATACAGGATGAATATATAAAAAATCATCCGCATCATATTCCTATGCTGTTTATGCTTGATGTAATTCACGGACATGACACTGTTTTTCCCTGCCCGCTTGCTCAGGGTGCAACCTTTGAACCCGATGTTTCAAGAAAGGGAGCAGAGGTACAGGCAAAAGAAGCAGCAGCTGACGGAATACATGTAACCTTTTCGCCCATGGTTGATCTTGTAAGAGATGCAAGATGGGGCAGAGTCGTCGAATCAACCGGTGAAGATGCTTATCTTAATGGAGAAATGGCTTCTGCTATGGTAAAGGGCTATCAGGGAGATTCTATTGCTGATAAGGACCATGTAGCAGCCTGTGTAAAGCATTTTGCAGCCTATGGTGCAGCTGAAGCAGGACGTGACTACAATAACTGCGAATTATCAGAGTATGCATTAAGAGATCAGTATCTCAAAGGATACAACAAGGCTATTGATGCCGGTGCAAGACTGGTGATGACATCCTTTAATACATTAAATGGAATTCCTTCATCAGGAAATAAGTGGCTTATGCGCGATATTTTACGCAAGGAGATGGGCTTTGACGGTGTTCTTATTTCTGACTGGGGCGCTATCAGTGAAATGACTTCATGGGGTATCGCAGAGGATCTGAAAGAGGCTGCAAAGCTCGCCATGGAGGCAGGCGTGGACATCGATATGTGTACCGAAAGTTATGGCGCTAATCTTGAAGAGCTGATAGCAAAGGGTGATATTGATGTGAAGCTTTTGGATGAAGCTGTTCTCAGAGTTCTTGATCTTAAAAATGATCTTGGACTTTTTGAAGATCCATATCACGGTGCATCAAAGGAAAAGCATGATGAGATCGCATATTCTGCAGAAAGCAGAGAGATTGCAAGGGATGCTGTAAGAAAATCCCTGGTACTTCTTGAGAACAGGGAGGAAGCACTTCCTATTAAGGAAAAGAAGGTAGCTCTTATCGGTCCTTATGCAGTTGAGAAGAATTTGCAGAGCTCCTGGGCTTTGGCAACTGACCCTGAGAAAAATGTAACCCTCATGGAGGCTGCAGGAGAAGATGAAAATGTAAGACTTTATCTTGGATTGAATCAGGATAAGGACATTGCAGATGGTCAAAAGACTGTAGTAAGGGTTGCAAAAGGAAGTACCCTTTTGGATAACGATACTGTTTTGGGTGTAAATACCTATCATAATGATAATTTTGAGGAAGAGAACGAGAGACTTTACAATGAAGCCATGGAGGTTGCACAGTGGGCTGATACTGTTATTCTTTGCCTGGGTGAAGATTTCGGACAGTCAGGCGAATCAACAAGCCGCGCAGAAATACTGCTTCCTGACATCCAGATGGAGCTTTTCTATGGAATCAGAAAAAATGCGAAGAAGCTGGTAACTCTGGTATTTACAGGAAGACCTCTTGATCTTGAGCATATTCCGGATTTATCTGATGCTACCATGATCTGCTGGAGACCGGGCACAGAAGGAGGACACGGAATATGGGATGTACTTTCAGGAAAGTTTTCACCTTCAGGTAAGCTTCCTATGAGCTTCCCCTGGAGCGTTGGACAGGAGCCTATATATTACAACTCATTTGTTACAGGAAGACCCAAGCCTGAAGAGGGACCTTCAAACTTTACAACCAGATATCTTGATTGCCCCAATGAGGCAAGATATCCCTTTGGATATGGACTTACATACGCAGAGTTTGAAATATCAGACGTAGAGCTTGATAAGACCACACTTAAGAAGAACTCAGGGGTAAATGAAAAGGATAAGATCATCGCATCAGTAAGGATTGCCAATACAGGTCTTGTACCTGCAACTCAGACTATGCAGCTGTACATAAGAGATCTTGCCGGAAGCAGAGTTCGTCCTGTCATGGAACTCAAGGGATTCAAGAAAGTAAGACTTCTTCCCGGTGAGGAAAAACAGGTTTGCTTTGAAATCTGTGAGGAAATGCTCAGATTCTGGACTATTGAGAATAAGACAGACAGTGAATGCGGCAAATTTAAAGTATATATTGGAGTGGATTCAGCGACTGAGAACGAAGCAGAATTTGTTCTTGAATAACAGAGGAAAAAAATCCTTTAATTTGGAATGGATTTTGATTTTGTTTTGGTTATGAGCACTGAAATATTGTTTAATATTTGCTCAATATATTTATTCGTGATAATCTAATGTGTGCCCGATGATTGTATGCGGGCACACTTTTATATTAATGGAGCATTGTAATGATTTTAAATTGTCATGATCTTTCAAAGTCATTTGACGGAAAAGATGTATTAAAAGGTGTTTCTTTTCATATTGAAGATAATGAGAAGGCTGCTATTGTCGGAATCAATGGTGCCGGGAAGACCACACTTATAAGAATGCTTATTGGAGAACTGACGCCGGACACCGGAACGGTTACTCTTTCCAAGGATACAACTGTTGGATACCTTGCGCAGAGTCAGAATATCGATAGTGCGCACAGTATATATGAAGAGCTGCGCGAAATGAAACGGGATGTTATAGATCTTGAAAAAGAGATTCGCAAGGCTGAACAGCAGATGGATGTCCTGAGGGGAGATGATCTTGACAGGTTGATGGAGCGCTATGCTCAGATGAGCCATGATTTTCAGCTTAAAAATGGTTATGCCTGGGAGAGCGAGGTTATCGGAGTAGCAAAGGGTCTGGGCTTCACGGAAGAAGAGTTTGATAAGAGAATTTCCACACTTTCAGGCGGGCAGAAGACCAGAGTAGCACTTGGTAAGCTCTTGCTGAAAAGTCCTGATCTGATCATTCTTGATGAGCCCACAAACCATCTTGACATGAATTCAATAAAATGGCTTGAAGGCTATTTAATGAATTATAAGGGAGCCGTTCTTATAGTTTCCCATGACAGATATTTCCTTGACAGGATTGCTCAGAAAGTAATTGAGATAGATCAAACCAGCGCAGAGGTTTATCTTGGGAATTATACTGATTATGCCAGAAAGCGTGAACAGATAAGGGCTGCGAAGCTGAAGGCTTATTTGAACCAGCAGGCTGAGATCAAGCATCAGGAAGAGGTTATTGATAAGCTCAAACAGTTTAACAGGGAAAAGAGCATTAAGAGAGCGGAGAGCCGCGAGAAAATGCTCGATAAGATAGAGCGCCTTGAAAAGCCTTCTGAAATCAGGGACGATATGAGAATTACTCTGACACCTTCATGTGTCAGCGGCAATGATGTTATGCATGTTGATTCCATAGCCAAAGCGTTTGGTAATGAGAAGCTTTTTGAGAATATCAGCTTCGATATCAAACGTGGTGAGAAGGTTGCCATAATAGGAGATAACGGAACCGGTAAGACCACCATGCTTAAAATAATAAACGGAATGGAATCTCTTGATGCCGGTGAGATCATCCTTGGTGTTAAGGTTCACATAGGTTATTACGATCAGGAACATCAGGTATTGCATGATGAGAAGACTCTGTTTGAAGAGTTGTCAGACGCATATCCAAACATGAATAATACTGAGATCAGAAATACTCTGGCAGCATTTCTGTTTACAGGTGATGATGTATTTAAGAGGATCGGTGATCTTTCAGGTGGTGAGAAGGGAAGAGTTTCACTTGCAAAGCTTATGCTTTCTGATGCCAATTTCCTTATCCTGGATGAGCCTACAAACCACCTTGATATCACAAGTAAAGAGATACTTGAGGATGCCATCAGCGGTTATGAGGGAACTGTACTTTATGTAAGTCATGACCGTTATTTTATAAATAAAACTGCCACCAGAATTCTTGATCTTACTCACGGCAAAATGATCAATTATATAGGCAATTACGATTATTATATGGCTCACTGTGATGAGCAGACAGAGAGAGTTCTTGCAGAAAACCGTGATACTGTTGTGGCAAAGAAAGGCATTGGAATGGATTCCTCGGCAGCTGCAGCAGGCACATCCTTTGGAAAACTCGCCGGAAGCTGTGCCTCCCAGAGCCAGGCAGATAACAGCAAGGGAGCGGCTGACTGGAAGGCACAAAAGGAAGAAGCTGCAAAGAAACGTAAGCTTGAAGCTGCCTTAAAAAAATGCGAAGAAGAAATAGCAAAGCTTGAAGAGAGAAACGAAAAGATAAATGAAGAGCTTTTGGATACGGCTGTAGCAACAGACCTTGCAAAAGTCCGTAAGCTTTCTGATGAGCTTTCAGCCAATGAGGAAAGGCTCAATACGCTTTATGATGAGTGGGCCAAGCTCAGCGAATAAAAATAATTGAAAATACCCCGTGCAGTGTGCACGGGGTATTACTCTTCTGATGTATTACTTATATAAGCTAAATTATTAAATTAGTAATTTTCAAGCAAAAGCATCAAATGAGCTACCGGCTTGAGCATAGGCATAACCTGCCATGTCACGTCCATAGCCAACAGTAGTGTTGCCAAATTTTGAAGCTATCTGGTTAAATTGTTTATTAACCTTCATTGCTTCTTCTTTTCCGTCGGAGCTTGCAATTTCACCAACCTTTACTTCCTGGGCATTTGGATAGACCACAGGAGGCACGGTAGCGATATCGCCCACAGCCTTATGCTTGTCGTAGACATCTGAAACAGGTGCCTTATTTGAGATGGCCATATTCATAGGCTGTGCCTGGTATACATTGTATCCGCCTAATCCGCCAATTGACATTCCCATTCCTATTACCTCTGTTAATTTGCTTTACACAAGGAACTTTAAAAAACGCCATAAGAAGCTAGGTTCATTATAGCGTTTAATTCGAAAGAATCTATAAAATCCTTATTAAAGAAAAGCGAAATGTGGCGTTTTATGAAAGTTAGTTTTACCAGTATACATCTGAGATGAAAGTTATTTTCAATCATCTAAAATAAAAATTAAATCTTATTGCGTATGCAATTTCTTACATTGACTAAATTTTAACAGATAGTATAATTATTATATCCGAATTTTCAGAGCTATATATATAAATGATGTAATGGTTAAGATACTTATCATGCAAGAATTAATCTGATTTTCCATGCAATCATTATGAAATTACAAACAATTCGGAGAACAGAATATGGAGGAATCATGGCGAGAAAAGAAATTTCTCAGGCTGTTATAAGCAGACTCCCAAGGTATTTCAGATATCTTGGAGAACTTAAGGATCAGGGAATTACACGTATTTCATCCCAGGAATTAAGCGATATCATGAAGGTGACAGCTTCGCAGATCAGACAGGATTTTAATAACTTTGGGGGCTTTGGCCAGCAGGGTTATGGATATAATGTGGAATATCTCTATGTGGAGATTGGTAAGATTTTAGGACTTGGAAGAGAACATACGTTGATTATCATTGGTGCCGGACATTTAGGTCAGGCACTTTCAGGCTACAACAATTTTTTCAACAGAGGATTTATTTTTAAAGGTGCGTTTGATCTTAATCCCGAGCTTCATGGGAAGAAGATACGTGACATCGAGATCCGCCCTGTTGAGGAGATTGAGGACTTTGTAAGAACGAACAAGATTGAGATTGCAGTGCTGACTATTCCTAAGGATCAGGCTGTGCCGATGGCTGACAAGCTTGTTAAGTGCGGAATAAAAGCTATATGGAATTTTGCTCATGTTGACTTAGAGCTTCCGCCTTATGTTCAGGTGGAAAATGTTCATTTGTCGGATTCACTTATGAAGTTGTCCTATAGTATAGACAGATATGAGAATTCCCACAAACGGTAAGTGTTGTTAAAACGTGAGGACATGCTATGTCAAAAGACGACAAAAACTATTCTGATGCCCTCGTTGGGAAGGATGTTCCTATTCTTTTCGAGGATGAAAAATGGCAACAGCTTTTTGCATTAAGCCCGAAAACCGCTAAGATAAAGGGTATTGAAGCTGAGCTTATTAAGCTTGTGGCTAAACAGGAAAAGACCAGAGAAAAAATTAAGGATGTAAAGCGCCTTAAGAAAAAACTTTTAGGTGAAATTGTCGTTTTGAGGGATGATGCCGATAAAAATCCCAAACAGCTAAAAAAGATTGAGGCTGAGATTGATGATCATAAGCGTCTTATCAATGAATGTAATGAAAAAATTGAGGAGTGCGAGGATGAGATGCTCGGGCTTCCCAGGGAAATCTATCAGAAAAACTATGACCTTATGGTAGAAACCATGGATCTTTTTTATAAGAGGATCCATGACAACACAATCGAGATTACTGCCATCGATGATTGGATCTCTCAAGTCAGGGTTCAGCTTAAAAAGAATGTTATTAGAATGCAGGAAAAGGAAATCGAGAATTTCAGTGTTTATTCGTACATGCACAATATCTTCGGACCGGAGGTTATAGACCTCTTTGATCTGAAATATGATCCTGAGAGAAGGCATCCTATGCTTAAGCCGGGAATGAAGGAACGTGATGGGATAATATATGACGATGATAAATTTACCGATAATTGATCGAAATTCAAAATATGTTGTAAGTGCCGCCGAAATGAAAAGATGTGACAAAGCTACGATTGAACACTTTGGTATTCCGCAGGATGTTCTGATGGAGAGGGCGGCACTTTCTATATGCAAATATGTAAAACGCGCACTCCCACAAGGCGGAAGAGTGTTGATTTTTGCAGGCAGTGGGAATAACGGTGGGGACGGCATTGCTGCCGCCAGGATTTTGCAGCAGGATAACATTCAGGTAAAGCTCATTCTGGTAAATCATAAGCTCAATGAGAAAAGTTCCAAAAGGACAAAAGCCTGCGAACAGCAACTAAAAATAGCCCTGACCTATGGTGTGGATGTCTCCGATTTTGATATAGCAGGGATTAATTCTGAGATCAAGAATAGTGCTGTTATAGTTGACGCCATGCTCGGAATCGGATGTTCAAGGGATTTAGAAGGAGATTACAGATCTGCTGTATGTGAGATTAATTATGCCAGGGAGGATTTTGATGAAAAAGCCCCTCACGTGATATCGGCGGATATTCCCACCGGAATAAATTCTGATACAGGGCATGTCCAGGGAGAAGCAATCCAGGCTGATGAGACTGTGACATTCAGTTTTCTGAAACTGGGTATGGCTTTTTATCCCGGTGCAGCTCATGCCGGGGAAATCCATATCGTCAACGTCGGAATCACGGAGGATGGCTTTCTTAATGACTTCCCAAGATTTAAATATGTTGATATTCCCGATATCTCGCAGATAGCAAAGCTTATTCTTCCTAAGAGGAATCCTGCAGGGAACAAAGGCTCCTTTGGAAAAGTTCTGGTAGCAGCCGGAAGTAAGAGGATTAGCGGAGCCTGCATAATGGCTGCAGAGAGCTGTTTGCGCAGCGGTGCCGGAATGGTACGTGTGTTTACGGAAGAAACTAATTTATCAGCCGTACAGACGCTTCTTCCTGAAGCTATGACTGATATTTATTCCGAAAAGGATTTTGAGAGTGAGAATGAACTTGATATTGAAAGAGTAAAGGATACTCTAATAAAGGCCATAGACTGGGCTGGTGCAATTGTCTGCGGACCAGGTATCGGTAAAGGAAAAGCCGGAAAAGAAATATTAAGGTTCATTCTTGAAAATGCAAAGCTGCCATTGGTTTTAGATGCTGATGCCCTGAATATTATTTCTGAGGATAGCGGAATCAGAAAACTTTTATCAGAATACAGTGCGGACAAAATACTTACTCCGCACCTTGCTGAGTTTTCAAGACTTGTTGGTAAAAACATACATGATTGCAGGCCCTGCGTTATAGAAGAAAGCGTAAGACTTGCAAAAGAATTTCATGCGAGTATTATATGTAAGGATGCACGAAGTGTCATTACCGATGGAGAAAGATTTTTTATTAATCTTAGCGGGAATGATGGAATGGCTACTGCAGGAAGTGGAGATGTACTTGCAGGGCTTCTTGGTGCGCTGGTTATTTCCGGTTTTTCAGGAACTCTGGAGGGGGCTGTTGCAGGGGCGTATTTGCATGGAATTGCAGGAGACATGGCTGCTATCAGAAACGGAAGGCAGGGGATGACTGCAAGAGACATTTCCGGAAGTCTTAGAGATATTTTTTCCGGACAAGAAATATTTAAAAAAGAGGCAAATCAGTAATGCTGGATGAATTTTCAAGAGTATATGCAAAGGTAGATTTGGATGCGATTTCTCAAAATGTAGAGAACATGTATAATTCGCTTCCCAGAAACACAAAAATGTTGGCGGTTGTAAAAACTGACGGATATGGCTATGGTGCGGTTCCTATAGCTAGAATGCTTCAAAAGGACGCTTATATCTGGGGATTTGCTACTGCAACTGCAGAAGAGGCTTTTGAACTAAGAGAAGCCGGTGTAAGCAAACCAATCCTGGTTTTGGGATACACATTTCCTTATGCTTACGAAAGAATGCTAAGAGAGAATATAAGGCCTTCTGTTTTCAGATATGACATGATAAATCACCTTGCGGAAAGAGTGAAAAAGAGAAGAGCGCAGGGAGGAAACGAGACATTCCACGTGCATGTTGCTGTGGACTGTGGAATGAGCAGAATCGGTGTCAGACCGGATGCAAACGGAGAGAATTTTATAAAAACAGTTCTTCAGACTGAAGGATTAGAGCTTGAAGGAATATTTACACATTTTGCCAGAGCAGATGAGGCTGATCTTTCAGATGCCCATGCAAGATTTAAAGAGTTTAGCGACTTCGTTACTAAAGTAGAAGCAGATAATGATTACAAGATTCCTATTGTCCATTGTTCCAACAGTGCCAGTATCATAGATATGCCACAGGCACATATGGATATGGTAAGATGCGGAGTCACAATGTATGGAATGTGGCCCTCTGAGGAAGTCAGCAGGGATAAGATAGAGATTAAGCCGGCGCTTTCTCTTTACAGTCACATATCTTTTATTAAGGATATACCGGAGAACACACCTGTCAGCTATGGTGGCACTTTCGTTTCGGATAGACGTATGAGGGTTGCTACTATACCCGTTGGATATGGTGATGGTTATCCCAGAAGCCTTTCAGGGGGAAGGGGATATGTTCTGATTCACGGCGAGAAGGCAAGAATTCTCGGACGTGTATGCATGGATCAGTTCATGGTGGATGTTACTTCAATCCCCAACGCCAAGGAAGGGGATGAGGTTATACTTATAGGAAAATCAGGAACGAATTATGGCGATAATAATGCTGAAGTTATAACTGCCGAGGAATTGGGCGATCTTAGCGGCAGATTTAACTACGAACTCACCTGTAATCTTAATCACAGAGTGCCCAGATTATATGTGAAGGATGGGAAAATTCTCAGAGATTTTGAGGTATAATTGATTTTCTCAATAAAGCTTCGTTAAAATTGTTAAATACACAGTGTATAGATTAAAACGGCTAAACTGATTTTTGTCAGCTTAGCCGTTTTTTTATTGCACTGTATTGAATATTTATTTCCTGAAGCGCTGAGGTATCACCGTCCATGTTGTCAGGGTGATAGAGCTTTACCAAAGATTTGTATTTTCTGTTTGCAGACTCAAGGGAGTTGCAGCCTGCAAAAAAATTAAAGGACTGATCAGGATTGCTTTTCTGCTGTGTGTCTTTATTCTTTTGTCTATCTGATCTGGCATTTCTGTTATTGCGCTTGTCTTCAATTCGAAGATCCTCATTATCATCAGAATCTTCATCATCTTCAAATTCATCGATATAATTTCGTCTCGAGGATTTTTGCCTTAGATTCGCTTTTTTGTAATAACGCGGCCTGAAGGATTTGCGGTAATCATAATAATTATCTTCGTAATCATCTTCTTCATCGTAATCATCTTCAGAATATTCGTTTTCATCATAATCCTCATCATATAAAGCATCATCGTATTCATAGGATTCTGAGCCTTCATAATCTTCATAAAACTCTTCAAGAGGACTTTTTCTGTAGGATTTTTGATATGCATTATCATCAAATTCTTCGCTGTGTCGTGAAAGCCATCTGTCATAACTGCGCTCGGCAATTCGTTTTCCTGACTTGGGAAATAGCTTCTGATACCGCTTTTTTATTACCTGAAATAACGATTTTCCGGTAAACAGACATTTGAGAACATAGATAACTGCATCAGCAAGTATTGCTATTAACAAAAACTTTCCGGAAAATACAAAGGTGCCTATGGCAATAAATGTAAGTGATAAAGGAAGGAAAAGAATAAGCAAAATCAGAAGAAGTAAAAAGTACATCAAAGTACCGCTATACGCAGACAGGAGATGAAGATATCCTTTTAATGTATCAAGGATAAGTCCTTTAACTCCCAGAGCGTCCACATGTATAGGTAAAAGCGCGGAAAATATATCTTCCCCTGCGAGTATTTCTACAACGAGAATAAAGTAAAATGCGCTGTAAACAATGCCAGTCACGGGAAGGAGTACAAGAAATAAGCGCAGCAGCCTGAAAAGCTGGCGCATGAAAAACGATATCATATCGAATATGCTTTTTAATATCCAAATTAATCCTCTTGTGAGGAACTCAAAAAAGATTGAAATCATTCTTATATTTTAGCTTAACGAAAAAACGATGACAAGTATTTAAAGAATAAGGCGTTTTCTTGACTGTATCCATGCAAAATGCTATATTCTATCTTGACGCATTTTGCGATTTTGATAGCAAAGGAGATGAATATAGATGGACGATGGTGGGCCTAATGCCACTGCCTTTATTCTGATATTTATCATTATGATTCTTGTAGATATGCTTCTGCATGGATTTGGAGCAGCTATTGAGAATCTTAAACCGGATGATTTAAAAGCAGGAGGGGATAAGGACGACGATAGTCAGCCTTCACAGAATCCACTTCTTATAAGAGAGAAGAAATCAGCAAGGAAGCTTGAGAAGATCATGGAGTTTCCGGGAAAATATATCAATACAATTCAGTTGCTGACACTTCTTATCAATATGATTCTGGGTGTGATCTATATCAGAGTTTTGAGCAGTCTCACTTATGGTCTGATAGGCGGTCTTTTAGGTAATACTTCGTTATCACAGATACTCTCATATGTAGTTGCGGTTCTTATATTGATGTATGTCGTTCTTACGATCGGAGTTCTTATTCCGAGGAAGCTCGGTACCAGATATCCTGAGAAATGGGCATATTTCGGAGTGGGAGCAATTACGCTTATAATTAAAATATTTAGTCCATTCACAGGTCTTATCAGGCTTACAGCCATGGGGATCTTGAGAATTTTTGGATTTCACTGGGATGCTGATGATAATGATGTCACTGAGGAAGAAATCAAGTCCATGCTTTCAGAGGGTCAGGAGCAGGGTGTTCTGCAAGATTCTGAGGCTGATATGATTTCGAATATCTTTGAGTTTTCAGATAAGCAGGCTCAGGATATTATGACAAACAGAAAAGCCATGGTGTGTATTGACGGCAATACTACATTGAAGGAAGCCGTGGATTTTATGCTCAATATGAACAACAGCCGTTTTCCGGTATACCTTGATAATATTGATCATATAATTGGAATCCTTCACATAAGAGATGCCATGAAAAAGCTTTCTGAGCATACAGATGACGATACACCTTTAAGAAAAACAAGAGGTCTTTTGAGATCTCCCAGAAATGTCCCCGAGACGAGAAATATTGACAGCCTTTTTCATGATATGCAAAAATCCAAGACCCAGATGGTTATTGTCATTGATGAGTACGGACAGACTGCCGGACTTGTTTCAATGGAGGATATCATCGAAGAGATATTTGGAAATATCATGGATGAATATGATAAGGATGAGGAATACATAGAGGCCACATCTAATGAAGATGAGTTCATAATAGAGGGGAAGACACCACTTGAGGATTTAGAGGACAGGTTTGGCATTGAATTTGATGATGCTAATTTCGAAACGATCAATGGTTTGTTGATTTCCAAGCTAGACAGAATCCCCAAGGAGGGAGAAGACTTTACTGCACAGATCGGAGGATATTCCTTCAAGATTCTCTCAGTAGAAAACCACATGATCCAAAGCGTTCTGGTAAAGAGAATAACAGAAGATGAGATTGAAAATACCGGAGACGATCAGGAAAATAAAGAAAATTAATATTTTTTAGGAGGATACAATGTCAGGACATTCAAAATTTGCTAACATTAAACATAAGAAGGAGAAGAACGACGCTGCAAAGGGTAAGATCTTTACTGTTATCGGACGTGAGATTGCCGTTGCTGTTAAAGAGGGTGGTCCGGATCCTTCAAATAACTTCAAGCTTGCTCAGGTTATAGCAAAAGCTAAGGCTAACAATATGCCTAACGATACTATCGAGCGTGGTATTAAGAAGGCTGCCGGAGCAGATGGAAGTGTTGATTATCAGAATCTTACATACGAAGGATATGGCCCGGGCGGCACAGCTATTATCGTTGATACACTTACGGATAATGCTAACCGTACAGCAGCAAATGTAAGAGCAGCATTTTCAAAGGGTAATGGTAATATCGGTACACAGGGCTGTGTATCTTATATGTTTGACAGAAAGGGTCAGATTCTTATCGATAAGGAAGAGTGCTCAATGGGTTCTGATGACCTTATGATGCTTGTTCTTGATGCAGGTGCTGATGACTTTAATGAAGAGGATGACAGCTATGAGATCCTTACAACTCCTGATGCTTTCCAGGGCGTTGTTGAGGCACTTGATAATGAGAAAATTGCTACAGCATCAGCTGAGATCACTATGATCCCTCAGAACTATGTTGAAGTTACTGATGAAGAAAATGTAAAACGTATTCAGAGAATCCTTGATATCCTTGATGAGGATGATGATGTTCAGGCTGTTTATCACAACTGGGATGACAGCTCAGCAGAATAATAATAAAGAAACTGCATGAAGTAAATTTATCTAATACGGTTATTGATAAAATTCAATAATCGCGGGTTTGGGGAGGCCTTGAGATGAAGCTAAAAAAGACATGGATCGGAGTTTGTGTCGGGGTAATTTATTTATTGGGAATGATTTTTGCCATAGGAGTTACCGGCTTTGTTTCGGGGCTTTTTCCTGCTTATGACAGGTTTCTGGTTGCCGGAGGAACTGTAGCAGCCGCTGCCGTGCTGGCTTTTATTGTGTCTTTTATTCTGGGTCAGATAGGTGACAGGGTAAATGATATTGAAAGTGTCAATTCATTTTCAAAGCCTATATGGCTTGAGATCCTTGTGGTTATTTCACTAATTCTTATCGGAATATTTGCTTATAGTCATACAGCTGCGCTTATAGCAGAATATACAGGTAATATTACGCTTTATGACAGCGCTCTTTTATCTGTAAGTGACACTACAGTGGAGCTTAATGGCATTGCAGATGTGATTTATGTAGGACTTCTCAGAATCGTTATAAGTTTTTTGGGTAATACACTTTCTGCGGTATTTGCTTTAAATATGATATTGAGAATTATGATGGTGGTTTTTGCATATATCGCCATCAGGATAAGTCTTGGAATGGTTGCAGGAATTGCGGCAGGAACAGCTTTCTTTGCCATTCCGGCTTTTGGATATTCTCTTCGTGTAGTTGATTCAAAGCAGCTCCTTTTCACAGCAGTATGGTTTGAACTGATGCTTGTGGTTATGTATGTTGTAGGCTTTGAGAAGAGCGCAGGTAATAGATGGTTTTATAAGATATTCAGTATTGTTCTCGGCGCAATAATAGGGACAATGATTTATCTTGAAGCCGGAAGTGCTGCCATAATAGTATTCCTGATAGCTGCATGGATGCTGGCTGATATGGAATGCGAGACCATAAATGTATGTATTAATGAGATTCTGCTTCTTCTTTCAGGCGTTGCAGCATTTATAGGTATGCTTGTATTTGAAGGCGGAATGGATAGTGTTCCTAACACATATTATCTTTGGACATGGAGATTTTACGGTTATAACGAAAATTCATGGCTTAAAATGATTGATGATTCTACTCCCAATACATATTTTGCGTTGGGACTTCTTGCAGCTGCACTTATTCCTGCTGCCTTGACAATTCTAAGAGACAGATGTGAGAAAATAGTTCCCTGGCTGGCGTTTTCAGTACTTGGAATAGTGATGTCTGTATTTCTTGGAGATACCCTTACTAATAGTGAAGTATTTATCATTTCTTCAATCGTTGTGCTCATAAGCTGCGGCGTATCCTGTGCGGCATATAATGATATTGTCGAAGATATTAAGGAAGAGCCTGAAATCGAAGAAGATGATGAAGAGGATGAGGAAGACGAAGAATCTGAAGAAGGCGCTCCGGAAGCTGAATTGAATAATTCTAAGCGAAATGCTTCCGAAGAAAATAAGATAATAGAAATTGAAACAGAACAGACTGAAGCTTTTAATGCCGAGGCGAATAAATCTGAATCAGAGCGTGCTGAAGATAGGAATATCGAGGCTAATAAATCTGAATCAGAACGCACTGAAGTTGATAATACCGAGGTGAATAAATTTGAATCAGATCGTCCTGAAGCCGATAATGTCGTGGTGAATTTACCTGAATCAGAACACACTAAAGTGCATAAGATACAGGATTTAGGCAGTTCCTCTGAGGTAGAGAAGGAGGCAAGGACACCAAGATATGTACCGGAAGGTATGGTACTTCCAACCGGTGATGAGGACGAAGAAAATCTTGTGCCGCATTTTAATCTGAACAGACCGCAGATGGAAGACGTTGGAATATTATCTGTAGGGACTGCGAAAAATAATGATGAAACAAAAGATGAGGCAAAGATTGAACCAAAGGTTGAGGGAGAGGATGAGTCTAAAGCTGCTGAAAGAGCTGAATTAAGAGAAAGAGCTTATCAGTCTACCCTCAATGATAAAGTCATAGCTGATGTCATAAATGATGTAATAGCTGAGATAAATGAGGGAGTAAGACATAATAACTCCTCGGATAAAGATGATTTTGATGTCGTTATCAGACCTGGTGACGATTTTGATATATAGAATTTCTTTGGAAATTCACAATTTAATTGTACAATCTGTTAGCATAAGGTAATTATTGATGTCGTTTGCGGCAATAATAAATGTGCTGACAGGCATCGAATTTAGAAAGTTGTAGAAAAAAGAGGTTATGTTAATGAAAGTTGAAGAGCTTAATACCTATGAAGTATTAGAGCATAGAAGAATAGAAGATCTTAATTCTGACAGTTATATTGTCAGACATAAGAAGACAGGTGCCAAGCTGGCGCTTTTATCAAATGATGATGACAATAAGGTCTTCTATATTGGATTCAGAACTCCGCCAAAGGACTCTACAGGTGTAGCACATATTATTGAGCACACCGTTCTTTGCGGATCAAAGGAATTTCCTATAAAGGATCCTTTTGTAGAACTGGTGAAGGGATCACTTAATACATTTCTTAATGCAATGACATATCCGGATAAGACAGTTTATCCCATTGCAAGCTGCAATGATGCAGATTTCCAGAATCTTATGCACGTATATCTGGATGCCGTTTTTTATCCCAATATATATCAGACAGAAAAAATCTTTAAGCAGGAAGGCTGGCATTATGAGATGGAAAATGCCGACGACGAACTTAAAATAAATGGTGTTGTATATAATGAGATGAAGGGTGCATTCTCTAACGCAGACGAAATAGTAGCAAGACAGATAAGAAAATCATTGTATCCCGATACTACTTACGGAATCGAATCAGGTGGAGACCCGGATGAAATCTATAATCTGACATATGAAGACTATCTTGATTTCCATAGAAAATATTATCATCCTTCAAACAGCTATATCTATCTTTATGGCAATATGGATATGGTTGAGAAACTGCAGTATATAGATGAGAATTATCTGTCTAAGTACGACTATCTTGAGGTTGATTCTTCAATAGGACTGCAGAAGTCTTTTGATGGCAGGAAGAGCTACACCGGAAAATATCCTATACTGAATGAGGAGTCAGAGAGGGACAATACTTATCTGACACTCAACTATAGCGTAGGAAGCAGTCTTGATCCCAAGTTTTATGTTGCATTCGATATTTTGGATTACGCTCTGTGTTCAGCCCCCGGCGCTCCTATTAAGAAGGCACTGATCGACAAGGGAATTGGTAGCGAAGTATTTAGTGATTACGATAACGGTATAATACAGCCGGTTTTCTCAATCGTAGCTAAAAATGCCAATCCGGAGCAGAAGGACGAGTTCATCTCTACTGTAGAAGAAGTGCTCAGGAGTCAGGTAGAGAACGGAATAGATAAGAAGGCACTTCTTGCCGGACTTAATGCAGACGAGTTTAAGTACAGAGAGGCAGATTTTGGTAGATTTCCTAAAGGACTTCTCTATGGCCTTCAGGTTTTGGACAGCTGGCTTTATGATGAGAAAAAGCCATGGATAAACATTGAGGCTAATAATACCTTTGCTGAGCTGAAAAAAGAGGTTGAGACAGGCTATTTTGAATCACTGATTGAGAAATACCTTCTTAACAACAATCACAGTACTGTACTTGTAATGAAACCTGAAAAAGGTCTTACAGAGAAAAAGGACAGAGAGCTCGCTGATAAATTAAAAGCATACCGCGATTCGCTAAGCAGCGAGGAAGTTGATAAAATCGTTCGTGAAACAAAAGAACTGAAGGCATATCAGGAAGAACCCGACAGACCTGAGGATCTTGCCAAGATTCCGCTTCTTACAAGAGGCGATATAAAAAAGGAAGCCGATAAGTTTATAAATGAAGAGAAAACTGTCGGAAAGCAGAAAATCCTTTTCCACAATGTATTTACCAATGGAATAGGTTACATCAACTTTGTTTTTGATATTAAGAATGTACCTGACAGGCTGCTTCCATACACACCGCTTTTGAAGCTTTTACTTGGTCTTATGGATACCGAGAACTATTCATATACCGACCTTTATAACGAGATCAATCTTCAGACAGGTGGTATTTCAGGTTCAATCAGTACATATACGGATGCTCAGAATGTTTCAGAGTTTACTACTACATTTGAGGTGGCAGTTAAAGCGTTGTATCCGCAGCTTGACAAGGCATTTGAGCTTGTGAGTGAGATAATCTTCAGGACAAAGTTTGATGATGATAAGAGAATGCTTGAGATATTGGACGAGACCTGCAGCAGACTTCGTTCGGATCTTGCAAGTGCAGGACATCATAGTGCTGCACTTCGTGCACTTTCATATGTTTCAAAGCCTGCCAAAATCTCAGACATGGTATCCGGAATCGGTGGATACAGAATGCTTGAGGAGGTAAAGGAAAAGCTTTCCAAGGATAAGGGATATGCTCTTGAAATTGCTGATAATATGCAGGAACTTTGCAGGATAATCTTCAGACCTGAGAATCTTCTTGTTGATTACACAGCTTCTGAAAAAGAGTATGTTGGCTTTGAGGATAAGGTTACTGCATTTGCAGATAAGCTTTATACCGACGAGATACAGGTAAAGGGATTCGAAATTAAATGTTCCAAGCAAAATGAAGGCTTCCAGACAGCAGGTCAGGTTCAGTATGTATGCCGTGCAGGTAATTTTGCTAATAAGGGACTTAAGTATGACGGCTCTCTTAGAGTTCTTAAAGTAATGCTTGGTTATGATTACCTTTGGAAAAATATTCGTGTTCTGGGCGGCGCTTACGGATGCATGAGCGGTTTTTCCAAAAACGGAGATTCCTATTTTGCAACCTACAGAGATCCACACCTCTCAAGAAGTATTGATGTTTTCAAAGAGGCATCGGATTATCTTAAGAATTTTGAAGCTGATGAAAGAACAGTTACGCAGTTTGTAATCGGAGCTGTCAGTGATCTTGATACACCTAAGACTCCGGCTACAAAGGGCGCATATGGTCTTACAGCTTATCTTTGCCACACTAATATGAAGGATATTCAGGCGGACAGAGATGCACTTCTTGCTACTGATATAGAGAAGATAAGAGGTTTATCAGCATATATTGATGCATTTCTGGAAGATGACTGCCTTTGCGTAGTTGGTGATGGAAATAAGATTTTACAGAATAAAGATCTTTTCGGAAAAGTGGAGCAACTTATTTATGCAGGAAAATCTGAATAATAATTTAAATATGAAGTGTGGCTATGTGACTCTTATAGGCAGACCAAACGTGGGAAAATCCACATTGATGAATCATCTTATAGGGCAGAAGATTGCCATCACATCGCACAAACCACAGACTACACGCGGCAGGATTCAGACTGTCTACACAGATGACAGAGGGCAGATAGTATTTTTGGATACACCTGGAATTCATGAATCCAAAAACAAGCTCGGAGAATATATGGTCAAAGTCGCAACCAAAACAATGGAAGAGGTTGATCTTATATTATGGCTTGTGGAACCCAGTACATTTATCGGAGCCGGTGAGCATATGATCATAGATCAGCTGCGTGAATGTGGTAAACAGGTTATCCTCGTGATAAATAAGATCGATACAGTTTCCAAGGATGATCTTCAAAGCTTTATAGATGCTTATAAAAAAGAAATGGATTATGCTGACATCGTCACGGTTTCAGCTCTTAAGAGCGATAACCTTGACGAGCTTATGCAGCGAATATTTGACAGACTTCCCTACGGAGATCCGTTTTATAGCGAAGAAACTCTGACAGACCAGACTGAAAGGGATATCGTAGGCGAGATAATAAGAGAAAAAGCATTAAGACTTTTAAATGATGAGGTCCCTCATGGAATCGCAGTTACTGTTGAGACTATGAGAACAAGAAAAGCGGCAACGCAGACTAAGAAGAAAAAGTCAAAGCATGTTCATCCGCCAAAAAAAGGTAAACAAAATGATGCTGTAGTCGGTACAGACAATGGTGGAGTACCTGACCTTGAAGCAATGCTTTCAGCTCTTAAGGGCGGTGAGAAGGATGCAGCCGATGTTTCTACGGAAACTGAAATAATGGATATAGAAGCATCAATCATCTGTGAACGCGATTCTCATAAAGGAATTATCATCGGAAAAGGCGGATCAATGCTTAAAAAGATTGGTTCACAGGCCAGATCTGATATTGAGAATATGGTAGGCTGCAAAGTTAATCTCCAGCTTTTTGTTAAAGTCAGAAAGGACTGGAGAAACGACCAGGTTCAAATGAAGAATTTTGGTTACAAGAATACAAAATAATCGAGGAATGAATGACCACATTAACCACAGTGAACGGAATTATTATAAAGAGGACACCGGTCGGCGAATATGACCAGGTAGTTACTATACTTACTTCCGAACGTGGCAAGATCACTGCATTTGCAAAGGGTTCAAGGCGTCCGGGGAATCAATTGTCCGGTGCTGTTGAACCTTTTTGTTTTGGAAAATTCAAGCTGTACGAAGGCAGAACTTCATATAATATACAGGAAGCGGAGATTATTAACTATTTTGAATCCTTCAGGAATGATTTTAACGGTTCAATGTATGGAATGTTTTTTCTTGAACTTGCAGACTATTATACCAGGGAGAATAATGATGAACGCGATTTTTTAAAGCTGCTATACAGGTCACTCAGAGCTTTGGAATCGGATAACTTTGATGACAGACTTGTAAGATGTATATTTGAGATAAAGTGTCTTGTGATAAACGGTGAGTTTCCCGGAATTCCAACGGATAGAAAATATGAAGAATCAACAGCTTACACCTTGGAATTCATAAGAGTCACGGCAATTGAAAAGCTTTATTCTTTTGCTGTTACTGCAGAAATTCAAAACGAACTTTTCCATATTTGTGACATATACAGAAGGAAATTTATTGACAGGAAACTGAACAGTCTGGAAATGATTAAAATGATTGAAGGTTTAAATTTATGATTGTATTTGAAAAAGCACAAAATGCGTTATATAATCATAAACGTGTGCATACACTGGCACTCTAATTAATTTAATAAAAGAGGGTATTATTGTGAAAAAAAGTTTTGTCAATAACCTTGCTTTTGCTGCTGTATTGATGCTTATTGTTATGTCGCTCACAGCATGTGGGAAGAGCTCGGATGCCGATAATTCCGACAAGTCTTCGATTGAGATCAGGAAGGATGGGACTGTTATAAGTACCATTGTCGCAGATTTTGCTGAAAGCTACTATAGTACTGATGAGCTGAAGGAAATGACGGAAAACGAGATCAATGCATTTGTTGTTTCAAATGGAGAGGATTCTGCATCATTTGAATCCATTGACAGCAAGGATGGCAAGGTCAGGCTGGTAATTAAGTTTGGAAGTGCATCTGACTATGCTCATTTCAATGATGAGATGTTATTATATGAGACAGTTTCAGATGCTGTAATTTCAGGACAGATAGATGTTAATTCCCTTGTTGATAAGGATGGGAATACTATTGAGCCTGATAAGGCTGACAGCTTGAGCAGTCAGCATGTGGTAATCTGTGCATCAAAAGGTCTTGTGTCTGTTCCATATAAAATAAGATATGCTTCTAATAATATAAAGCTTATCGATAAGAAAACAGCAGATTTTTCAGGACTGGCGGATGATGCTAGCGCATGTCTTGTTCTTGATAAATGATATATGAGCATGTTGCTCTAAAAATAATAAATGAGCGTTGTGCTCGGAAAGAGGTTTTGGTTATGAAAGCTAATGAAAAAACAATGGAAAAAATAATTGCTCTCGCAAAGGGTAGAGGTTTTATTTATCCCGGAAGTGAAATATACGGCGGTCTTGCTAATACATGGGATTACGGTAACCTTGGTGTTGAACTTAAGAATAACGTAAAGAAGGCATGGTGGCAGAAATTTATTCAGGAGAGCCCTTACAACGTTGGTGTTGACTGTGCAATTCTTATGAATCCTCAGACCTGGGTTGCATCAGGACATCTTTCAAGCTTTTCTGATCCTCTTATGGATTGTAAGGAATGTCATGAGCGTTTCCGCGCTGATCAGCTTATTGAGAACTATGCTGCTGAGAATAATATCACACTTGAGTCTTCAGTAGATGGCTGGTCACAGGAGCAGATGAAGCAGTTCATCGATGAGCATAATGTTCCCTGTCCGTCATGCGGGAAGCATAACTTTACTGATATTCGTCAGTTTAACCTTATGTTTAAGACATTCCAGGGTGTTACAGAGGATGCTAAGAATACAGTATATCTTCGTCCTGAAACAGCTCAGGGTATTTTTGTCAACTTTAAGAATGTACAGCGTACTTCCCGTAAGAAGATTCCTTTCGGTATCGGACAGATCGGTAAGTCATTCAGAAACGAGATAACTCCCGGTAACTTTACTTTCAGAACAAGAGAATTTGAGCAGATGGAGCTTGAGTTCTTCTGCGAGCCTGATACTGATCTTGAATGGTTCAATTACTGGAGACAGTTCTGCATCGACTGGCTTAAGTCTCTTGGCATGAAGGAAGATGAGATGAGAGTAAGAGACCATGATAAGGAAGAACTTTCATTCTATTCCAAGGCAACAAGTGATATCGAGTTCATGTTCCCGTTTGGATGGGGTGAGCTTTGGGGCATCGCTGACAGAACCAATTATGACCTTTCAAGACATCAGGAAGTTTCAAAGGAAGACCTTACATACTTCGATGATACAAAGAATGAGAGATACATTCCTTATGTTATTGAGCCTTCACTTGGTGCAGACCGTGTTGTACTTGCATTCCTCTGTGGTGCTTATGATGAAGAGGAGATTGCTGAGGGAGATGTAAGAACTGTACTTCATTTCCATCCTGCACTTGCTCCTGTTAAGATCGGTGTGCTTCCTCTTTCAAAGAAGCTTAATGAAGGTGCTGAGAAGATTTATGCTACACTTTCCAAGAAGTACAATTGCGAATTTGATGACAGAGGAAATATCGGTAAGCGTTATCGCAGACAGGACGAGATTGGTACTCCGTTCTGCGTAACCTATGATTTTGATTCTGAGACAGATGGCAAGGTAACAGTACGTTTCCGTGACAGCATGGAGCAGGAGCGTGTTGCTATCGATGAGCTTGAGGCATACTTTGCAGATAAGTTCAGCTTCTAATTTGAACGTATTTAAAGGAGTTTAAAATGAGACAATTTACAGCTAATGAACTGCGTAAGACATGGAAGCAGTTTTATATTGATAGAGGACACGTTGATGTAGGTGCGGTATCTCTGGTATCAGATGGTTCTACCGGCGTTATGTTTAATGTTGCGGGTATGCAGCCTCTTATGCCATATCTTCTCGGTAAGAAGCATCCTCTTGGAACAAGACTTTGTAATGTTCAGGGATGTGTCCGCACAAATGATATTGACTCAGTTGGTGATAAGAGCCACGTAACATTCTTTGAAATGATGGGAAGCTGGAGTCTTGGTGACTATTTCAAAGAGGAAAGATGCAAATGGAGTTTTGAACTTCTTACAGAGGTATTTGGTTTTGATGCTGATCACCTTGCAGCTACTGTATTTGCGGGTGATGAGAATGCACCAAGAGATGAAGAAGGTGCAGCATGCCGCATAAAATCAGGCTTCAAGAAGGAAAACATTTATTACCTTCCTGCAGAAGATAACTGGTGGGGACTTGAATACGGTCCCTGCGGTCCTGACTCAGAGATGTTCTATATCGCTGACAGACCGGATTGCGGTCCTGATTGCGGCCCCGGATGTGACTGCGGTAAGTACACAGAGCTTGGAAACGATGTTTTCATGCAGTATGAGAAGCATCATGATGGCACACTTACACCGCTTTCACAGAAGAACGTAGATACAGGCTGGGGACTTGAGAGAATACTTGCATTCCTTAATGGTTCAAGAGATGTCTATCAGGTAGACGTTTTCGTTCCTGCCATTAACTACATTGAGAAGAATGCTAATGTTAAGTATGGCGAAGATGAGAAGATCACAAAATCCATGAGAATTCTTGCTGATCATATCCGTACTTCTGTTATGCTTATCGGAGATGAGGCTAAGCTTCTTCCTTCAAATACAGGTGCTGGATATATTCTTAGAAGACTTATCCGCAGAGCGGTAAGACATGCAAGAGCTTTGAATCTTGGTAAAGAGCAGATTCTTGGAATGGCTGCAATCTATATCGATGAGGTTTACAGCGAGAGCTATCCTAATCTTGTTGCTAATCGCAAGTTTGTTCTTACAGAGCTTGAGAGAGAAATATCAAGATTTGAGAGCACCCTTGAGAACGGCATGAAGGAATTTAAGAAGATTCTCGATAAGACATCTTCTGAGAACAAGAAAGAAATCAGCGGAAGAGATGCATTCTTCCTTTATGACACATATGGATTCCCTGTGGAGCTTACTGTTGAGCTCGCTGAGGAAGAGGGACTTAAGGTTGACGAAAACGGCTTCAAGGATGCTATGGAAGAGCAGAAGCAGAAGGCAAGGGATAACCAGAATTTCTCAGCCAATCTTACAACAGGAGCAGGAGTATTTGATTCACTTGATGAATCAAAGCAGTGCGAATTCCTTGGATACGAAGCTCTTAACTGTGACGGCAAAATCATTGCTATGGCATCAGGTGAGTCCCTTGTAGATGAAATTGGTGAAGGACAGCAGGGAAGCATAATCACAGATAAGACTACATTTTACGGCACAATGGGTGGTCAGGTTGGTGACCTTGGAGAGATAATCGGAAAAGATGGTTCAAAGTTCGAAGTAACAGAGACCATTCATGTAGCAGGTGGAAGAACAGCACATGTAGGTACTGTCGTTAGCGGAAGCTTTAAGAATTCAGATAGTGTTTCACTTAAAGTAGATGCTGAGAACAGAGCAAAGACCTGTCGTAACCACTCAGCTACACATCTTCTTCAGAAAGCACTTCGTGAAGTACTCGGTGATCATGTTGAGCAGGCAGGTTCGTATCAGGATACTGACAAGACAAGATTCGACTTTAGCCATCACCAGGCTATGACAGCTGAAGAACTTCAGAAGGTTGAAGACCTCGTAAATGAGAAGATTGCAGAAGCACTTCCTGTAGTTACTGAAGAGATGACTATGGAAGAGGCTAAAAAGACAGGTGCTATGGCTCTGTTTGGTGAGAAATACGGTGATACTGTAAGAGTTGTCAAGATGGGTGATTTCTCAATCGAACTCTGCGGTGGTACTCATGTTTCAAATACAAGTCATGTAGGTATATTCAAGATTGTGTCTGAGAGTGGTGTTGCTGCCGGTGTACGTCGTATTGAAGCTCTTACAGGTGATAATGCAAGAGCATATTATAAGGATGTAGAGTCTAAGCTTTATGACGCAGCAAAGCTTTTGAAGACAAATCCTGATGATGTTGCTGATCATATCAAGAAGCTTCAGGAAGAACTCAAAGCTCTTAAGAGCGAGAATGAATCACTCAAGAGTAAAGAAGCTCAGGCAGCTCTTGGCGATGTCCTGGATCAGGTTAAGGAGATTAAAGGTATTAAACTTCTTGCAGCTCCGCTTAAGGGCGTGGATATGAATGGCCTTCGCGATCTTGGTGATCAGATGAAGGAGAAAATTGGCGAAGGTGTTGTTGTACTCATTTCTGAAGCTAATGGTAAGGTTAACCTTATGGCAATGGCTACAGATGGCGCAATTGCACATGGCGCACATGCCGGAAACCTTGTTAAGGCAATTGCTGCCAAAGTCGGTGGCGGCGGCGGTGGACGTCCCAACATGGCTCAGGCAGGAGGCAAGAATCCTGCAGGTATACCTGATGCAATAGCAGAGGCTGAGAAGGCATTGTTAGAGCAGATTAATTAAAAAACTGCGTATTTAGTGCTTGACGAACCATAAAAATATGGTATAATCAATAAATGTTATGTGGGTTAATACCTAAAGACATAACAAATAACCCTGGTCACCCGTTAAGGAAGGGTCTGAAGGGAGGGTAAGAGTAGAGAATGTCAACAGTTATTGTAAAAGAAAATGAAACTTTAGACAGCGCGCTTCGTCGCTTTAAGAGAAGCTGTGCCAAGGCTGGCATCCAGCAGGAGATTCGTAAAAGAGAACATTACGAGAAGCCAAGCGTAAAGCGTAAGAAAAAGTCTGAAGCAGCTAGAAAACGTAAATATAATTAATAAAAATAAGTCCTTGGTTTTATAAATCAAGGACTATTTTATTTTAAAAATCTACATTTGTAGCTTTTTATTAGTGGAGCCATACGAGATATTTGTATGATATATCTGATTCTGATATTGATATTGATCTTGATACTTGCTGTAGCAGTTATTGCAATCATTTATCATGATATGAATAACTTTGTTATAAGAAAGTATGAGATACATTCAACTAAATTGACAAAGGATTTCACCTTTTGTCTTTTATCCGATCTTCATGAGAAAATGTTCGGAGATAATAATGAGAGACTCTATGATGCAATTTGCAAAAATTCCCCGGATATAATTCTTATAGCAGGGGATATGCTTACTGCATTTAATGAACATGGAAATGATCATTATGATGAGATAGGCGAATTTGTAGCAAGGTTATCTTCGAAGTTTCCTGTTTATGCAGCCAATGGTAATCATGAGACAAAGATGGATATTCTCGGTGGCTTAAGGGGCAGAGCCTATAAATCTTATGAAGATAAGATTACTAAGGCAGGTTGTGTTCTTTTAAGAAATGAGAGTATATATCTTGAAGACCTTAATGTAGAGGTGAATGGACTGGAACTTGAGCGTGATTACTTCCGCAAGGTGGTAAAGCGTGAACTTCCGGATGATTATCTTGAAAACGTGTTTGGAAAAGCAGATGACAGCAGATTTCAGGTGCTGATAGCTCATAATCCGATTTATTTTGAGGAGTATGCCAAATGGGGGGCTGATCTTACTGTTTCGGGTCATGTTCACGGCGGTATTATCAGACTGCCTTTCCTTGGTGGTGTGATATCACCTGCAATGGTGCTTTTTCCTAAATATGATGGGGGACTCTTTAAGATTGGGAATAAATCTCTGATCTTAAGCAGAGGCCTTTCTACGCATTCTATTCCTGTCAGATTTAATAATCCGGGAGAAGTCTGTATGATCAGAATGCTTTCAGATAAAAAATAAAACGAGGATAGCTATAATGGCATTGGAAGTAAAGCTGCAGGTTTTTGAAGGACCTCTGGATCTGCTTCTTCATCTTATAGATAAAAACAAAATAGACATTTATGATATTCCTATTGCAGTAATAACTGAGCAGTATATGGATTATATCAGAGCCATGCAGAAGGATGATATGGAAGTTACCAGTGAATTTCTTGTCATGGCTGCTACTTTGGTGGACATAAAATGCAAAATGCTTCTTCCCAAGGAAGTTAATGAAGAAGGCGAAGAGGAAGATCCGAGAGCAGAACTTGTTGAAAAACTGCTGGAATATAAAATGTATAAGTTCATGGCTGAGGAACTCCGCGAGCGTCAGACGAACGCTGATACTCATATGTACAGGAAAAAGAATGTTCCTGAGGAAGTCTTGTCCTATGAGGAACCGATTGACTATGATACTCTCATAGGCGATGCGAATCTTGCCAAACTTAATGATATTTTCCAGGCACTGCTGAGAAGACAGGAAGATAAGGTTGATCCCATAAGAAGTAAGTTTGGTAAAATCGAAAAAGAGTCTGTGGATCTTGATCAGAAGACTCTTTATGTAAAGGCCTATATCAGAGAACATGAGAGATTCAGTTTTAAACAGCTCCTTGAGAAACAAGGAAGCAAAGTAGAGATTATCGTAACCTTCATGGTTATACTTGAGGCTATGAAGATTGGCGACATTGAAATAGAACAAACTGAGACGTTTGGGGATATTATGATTACTTCAAACAGAGTGGCAAAGTGAGGGAGATATGACGAAGGAAGAGGGAGCAGCAGCGATTGAAGCAATCCTTTTTACAATGGGGGATTCTGTTACTGTTGCAGCAATATGTAACGCACTGGATGAGGATTTGAAGGACGTGCGTGATCAGATTGCTTATCTTAAGAAAAAATATTCAAAAGCGGATAGCGGTATAAGTCTGATAGAATTAGAGAATTCAATTCAGCTTTGCACGAAGAGCGAAATGTATGAATATCTTATAAAGGTGGCAAAGACACCCAAAAAGATAACACTTACGGATGCTCTGATGGAGACATTATCAATTATTGCTTACAAACAGCCTATTACCAGATTAGATGTGGAACGCATCAGGGGCGTTAACAGTGATCATGCCGTTAACAGGCTTGTGGAGTTTAATCTTGTACAGGAGCTTGGAAGGCTTGATGCACCGGGAAGACCGCTTCTTTTTGGGACTACCGAACAGTTTCTTAGAAGCTTCGGAGTTAAGTCATTGGATGATCTTCCTTCTCTTGATGCAGTAAGGGTTGAGGAGTTTAAGCAGGAGGCTGAACAGGAAATCAGTGTAAAACTTGATATTTGATTTAAAATATTAAAATTCCGCACAAAATAAGGGTATGGAGTATTCTCCATGCCCTTGTTTTGTGCTATACTATATTCTGACTTAAGTTGTGGTTTTGTACACTTAAAAATATATTACGGAGGTGAAGAAATGAGTAGTTCTTCTCAGGCAAGCCAGAGAATTTTTTCTCTGCTTGATGAAAACAGTTTCGTTGAAATCGGCGCTCAGGTTAAAGCCAGAAGCACAGATTTCAATCTGAAGCAGACAGAGACACCCTCTGATGGTGTAGTAACCGGCTATGGCGTTATTGGCGGTAAGCTTGTATACGTATATGCCCAGGATGCATCTGTTCTTGGTGGCTCTGTAGGTGAGATGCATGCTAAGAAAATAGCAGGTCTCTACGATATGGCTCTTAAGATGGGAGCACCGGTAATTGGTCTTATAGATTCAGCTGGTCTTCGTCTTCAGGAGGCAACTGATGCACTTAATGCTTTCGGTGAAATCTATCGCAAGCAGGTTAGCGCTTCAGGTGTTGTTCCTCAGATCACAGCAATCCTTGGATCTTGTGGTGGTGGTCTGGCACTTTTCCCGACAATGACCGATTTTACATTTATTGAGGAAAAGAGTGGTAAGCTCTTTGTTAATTCTCCTAATGTACTTGAGGGCAACAGCAAGGAGAAGTGTGATACATCATCTGCTGCATGGCAGAGCAGCGAGGTTGGAAACGTAGATGTAGCAGCTGATGAACAGTCTATCTACGCTCAGATAAGAGAACTCGTTTCACTACTTCCTTCAAATAATGAAGATACAGAGAATTTTGATGAGTGCACGGATGATCTTAATCGTGCATGTGAGAACCTTGATGGTTCTATTGACGATCCTGCGCTTATTTTAAGACAGATTTCAGATAATGGAATCTTCTTTGAGACAAAGCAGGGTTATGCAAAGGAAATGGTTACAGGTTTCATCAAGCTCAATGGTGCAACTGTAGGTGTTATTGCCAACAGAAAAGCATTATATGATGAGAATGGTGAAGTTGCTGAGAAGTTTGAGAACGTTCTTACAGCTCATGCATGTGAGAAGGCAGCTGATATGGTTGACTTCTGTGATGCATTTGAGATTCCTGTTCTCTCACTTACAAATGTAAAGGGCTTTGGTGCTACAAAGTGCGACGAGAGACATGTTGCCAAGAGTGCAGCTAAGCTTGTTGCTGCTTTAGCAGGCGCTACAGTTCCCAAGGTTAATGTTATAACAGGCATGGCTTATGGAAGTGCTTATGTTGTAATGAACTCAAAGGCAATCGGCGCAGATATGACATTTGCATGGCCTGATGCCGAGATTGGTACAATGAATGCTGAGCATGCTGCCAAGATCATTGCTGATGGCAAGGATGCAGCTACTGTTGCTGATACAGCAGCAGCTTACGAGAGACTCCAGAACAATGTAGAAAGTGCTGCAGGCAGAGGATATGTTGATACAATCATTAACGCTGCAGACACAAGAAAATATGTAATAGGAGCTTTTGAAATGCTTTACAGTAAGCGTGAAGAGCGCCCTGTGAGGAAGCACACTACAGTATAAGGAGGAGCCTGACAGTGAAGCATAAGATTTTTGCTTTAGGTGTTACGCTTATCTGCATGCTAGGTCTATCAGCTTGTGGTCAGAACATACAGTATAATACTGTAGCCGGAAGCAGATATGATGAGAGTGTATTTTCAAAGGAAGGTCTTTTGGGATATGCCCAGACTATCGAAGATCAGTACTTTGAGACTATGTATTTGCAGGGTATAACACCTGACAATTTCGAAGAACAATTAGAAGACAGTTTTGATGCTAATACCTATGATGTATTTTTTGCTGGTTATAAGAACTGGTATGATGCAGTCGATGAGATTGGATTTAGCAGTCCTGATACATTAGCAGAGGATATAAGCGTCAAGGATCTTACCTACTATGTGAACAAGGATGGCGAGCTTATGGTTGATGCCACTATTGAAGGAAAAGGCAACAATGCTCACACAGCTATTCTTGAGTATTCACTTGACAGAAAGGGTGTACCTACACTTATTTCAGTCAACGTAAATCATACAACAGGTGAGAAGCTTAAGAGCGCAGGTCTTAATACCCTTCTTGGAATGGGTATGGCATTTACAGTACTTATTATTATTGCGCTGGTAATTTCATTATTCCCGCTTATTAATAAGCTTACAGAGAAGAAGCCTGAGACTAATAAAGAGATTACAGAGAAGTCCATTGAAACAGTTACATCCCAGATTGCTGAAAAGGAAGAGCTTACTGATGATTCAGAGCTTATAGCTGTTATTTCAGCGGCTATTGCAGCCTATGAGGCTAGTCAGGGCACTGGCGGTGACGGATTTGTTGTAAGATCAGTTCGTAAAGTTGGTAAAGCAAGCAATTGGAAAAAAGCTTAAAGCTTTGAATTACGCTTTGAATTAAAGCTAATATTAGGAGGAAATAGATAATGAAAAATTATACAATTACCGTTAACGGAAACGTATATGATGTAACTGTAGAGGAAGGCACAGGCAGTGGTGCTCCCGTAGCAGCAGCTCCTGTAGCAGCTCCCAAGGCTCCTGCAGCTCCTGCAAAGAAGGCAAGCGCTGGTGCAGGCAGTGTAAAGGTAACAGCCGGTGCAGCAGGTAAGGTCCTTAAGATCAATGCAACTGTTGGACAGTCTGTAAAGAAGGGCGATGCTGTAGTAACAATGGAATCAATGAAGATGGAAATTCCTATGGTTGCTCCTCAGGATGGAACAATCGCAAGTATCGACGTTGCTGTAGGCGACCAGGTTGAAGCTGGCGGCGTTGTTGCAACAATGAACTAAAATTTGGAGAGACTCACACGGAGGTCGTTAAATGGATTACATTGTAAACACATTATCGAATCTCTGGCAGCAAACTGCATTTACAACAATGACTCCCGGTAACTATATCATGGTAGTTGTTGCGTTGATATTTATGTATCTTGCAATCGCCAAAGATTTCGAACCACTTCTTTTGGTGCCTATCTCCTTCGGTATGCTTTTAGTTAATATCTATCCGGATATTATGCTGTCAATCGATAAGTCATCGAATGGTGTAGGCGGACTTTTATATTATTTCTACCTGCTGGATGAGTGGGCTATCATGCCTTCACTTATCTTTATGGGTGTAGGAGCGATGACAGACTTCGGTCCACTTATCGCTAACCCTAAGAGCTTCCTTATGGGAGCAGCAGCTCAGTTTGGTATCTTTTCAGCATATTTCATGGCTATTGCCATGGGCTTTAATGATCAGCAGGCTGCAGCTATTTCAATCATCGGAGGAGCAGATGGTCCTACATCTATCTTCCTTGCTACAAAGCTGAACCAGACAACTATTCTGGGACCTATTGCCGTAGCTGCATATTCGTACATGTCACTTGTACCGATTATTCAGCCTCCGGTTATGAAGCTTCTTACAACTGATAAGGAAAGAAAGATTCGTATGCAGCAGCTCAGACCTGTTTCCAAGCTTGAGAAGATTCTTTTCCCTATCATCGTTACAATTGTTGTAAGTATGATTCTTCCTACAACAGCACCTCTTATCGGTATGCTTATGCTTGGTAACCTGTTCCGTGAAAGTGGCGTTGTACGTCAGCTTCAGGAGACAGCTTCCAATGCTCTTATGTATATCGTAGTAATTATGCTGGGTACTTCTGTAGGTGCTACAACAAGTGCTGAAGCATTCCTTAACATAACAACAATTAAGATCGTTGTGCTTGGTCTTATTGCATTCGTAATTGGTACTGCAGCCGGAACACTCTTTGGTAAACTTATGTGTGTTATTACCGGTGGCAAGGTTAATCCTTTGATCGGTTCAGCCGGAGTTTCTGCAGTTCCTATGGCTGCCAGAGTTTCACAGAAGGTTGGTGCAGAGTATGATCCCAGTAACTTCCTTCTCATGCATGCTATGGGCCCCAACGTTGCAGGTGTAGTAGGTACTGCAGTCGTTGCAGGTACATTTATGGCAGTATTTGGAGTATTTTAAGTTGGATGGGGAATTTACCAATTCCCCGGATCTGACTTTATTCCGGGAAACGTATTTACGTAACTTCGGAATTTCCATATCAAAATATAAAGGAGAAAAATTATGGCAAAGCCAATTAAGATTACAGAGACAGTTCTGCGTGATGCCCATCAGTCACTGATTGCCACCAGAATGCCTACAGAGCTTATGCTTCCCATTATCCCTACAATGGATAAAGTTGGTTATAACTCAGTTGAGTGCTGGGGAGGTGCAACTTTTGATGCTTCCATGAGATTCCTTAAGGAAGATCCGTGGGAGAGACTTCGTAAGCTTAGAGATGGTTTCAAGAACACAAAGCTTCAGATGCTTCTTCGTGGTCAGAATATTCTTGGATACAAGCACTATCCTGATGACGTTGTAGAGTACTTTGTTCAGAAATCTATCGCTAATGGTATTGATATTATTCGTATCTTTGACTGTCTTAACGATTTGAGAAACCTTGAAACTTCAGTTAAGACATGTAAGAAAGAGGGCGGACATGCTCAGATCGCCCTTGCTTATACTCTTGGTGATGCATACACAGAAGAGTACTGGATGAACATTGCAAAAGAAATCGAGTCAATGGGTGCAGATTCAATCTGTATCAAGGACATGGCAGGTCTTCTTCTTCCTTATGAAGCTGAGAAGCTTGTTAAGGCATTAAAGAGTGCTACAAACCTTCCTATTGATCTTCACACTCACTATACTTCAGGTGTTGCAAGTATGACATATCTGAAGGCAGCTGAGGCAGGTGTTGATATCATTGACTGTGCAATTTCACCTTTTGCACTTGGTACTTCACAGCCTGCTACTGAGGTTATGGTAGAAGCCTTCAAGGGACAGGAATTTGATACAGGTCTCGATCAGAAGCTTCTTGCTGAGATCGCTGATTACTTCAGACCTTACAGAGAAGAGTGCCTTAAGAGCGGACTTATGGATGCTAAGGTTCTTGGTGTTAACATTAAGACTCTTATGTATCAGGTTCCCGGTGGTATGCTTTCTAACATGGTTAGCCAGCTTAAAGAGCAGAATGCCAGCGATAAGTACAATACAGTTCTTGAGGAGATCCCGAGAGTACGTAAGGACTTCGGTGAGCCTCCGCTTGTTACACCTTCATCTCAGATCGTTGGTACTCAGGCAGTTATGAACGTACTCATGGGTGAGAGATATAAGGTAGCTACAGATCAGACTAAGGATCTTCTTGCTGGTGAATATGGTAAGACAATTAAGCCTTTCAATCCTGAAGTTCAGAAGAAGATCATTGGCGACAGAGAAGTTATTACCTGCAGACCTGCAGATAAGCTTGCTCCCGGTCTTCCTAAGTTTGAAGAAGCTGTTAAACAGTGGAAGCAGCAGGATGAGGATGTATTATCATATGCATTATTCCCTCAGGTTGCTACTGATTTCTTCAAGTATCGTCTTGCTCAGCAGGAAAAGGTTGATCTTTCAGCCGCAGATACCAAGAACGGAGCATATCCTGCATAACCGCCTTAGCGAGGTATTTTCAAAAGAACAACTATTCGGTTTGAATGGTTGTTCTTTTTTTGTACTTTTTTTCGTATATAATTACTTTTTAATTTATGTTACAATTAGAGTAGTATTCTATTGGTATTTTGAATTCTAAGTATGAAAAGGGGGAGCTTAAGAGACAACTTAAGCAATAGCTATGGCAGAGTTTAGAAGACAAAGACCAAAACTTAATAACTACGGTTTTTCACACCTTAAGGATAATAGAAAGTCTGAAGAGAACAGACAGATTCTTGCTGCTGAAACAATTAACGGCTTCAGGGTAAGACCCGGTTATTATGATATAAACGGCGCTACAGTACTCCCTGATGGCGTTAATTTCACTGTTTATTCAAACGGAGCAACCAAGGTTACTTTGCTTCTTTATCATAGAGGCGAAGAGAGACCATATGTTTCGCTCACTTTTCCTGAAAATTATCGAATAGGAAAAGTTCATTCAATGATAGTGTTTGGTCTTTCAATCGAAAACATGGAATATGCTTATCGTATTGATGGGCCATGGGACGAGGATAAAGGACTTCTGTTTGATTATAACCATATTCTTCTCGATCCATATGCGAAGGCTGTTGTAGGACAAAGAGTATGGGGACAGACCATTAAGTTTGAAGAGGCCTATAGAGCAAGAGTAGTAAGGAATGACTTTGATTGGGGTGATACAAGCTGGCTTAAAACACCTATGAGTGATTCCATAATATATGAGATGCATGTTCGTGGATTTACTATGGATGAGTCATCCGGTATTAAGTGTCGTGGATCTTTTGCAGGAATCATGGAAAAGGTTGATTATCTTAAGAGACTTGGGGTGACAGCCTTAGAACTGATGCCGATTTTTGAGTTCGACGAGACAAGAGATAAGAGAATTGTAAACGGAAGGACGCTCCTTGATTACTGGGGATATAACACTGTAAGCTTTTTTGCTCCGAATACAAGTTATGCATCAACTGAAGAGTATAACAGGGAAGGGTTCGAGCTCAAGGAGATGATAAAGCTCCTTAAAGAGAACGGAATAGAGGTTATTCTGGACGTTGTATTCAATCATACTGCAGAAGGCAATAAAAACGGTCCATTCATTTCCTTTAAGGGATTTGATAATAATATATATTACATGCTGACTCCTGACGGAGATTATTACAATTTCAGCGGCTGCGGTAATACGCTTAATTGTAATCATCCCATGGTACAGCAGATGATAGTTGAGTGCCTGCATTATTGGGTTGAGGAATATAAGATAGACGGATTCAGATTTGATCTTGCAAGTATTCTTGGTAGAGACCAGAATGGTGCACCTATGGATGCTCCGCCGCTTCTTCAAAGACTGGCATTCGACCCGATTCTTGGTGATGTTAAGCTTATTGCGGAAGCCTGGGATGCAGGTGGAATGTATCAGGTTGGATCTTTCCCTTCATGGGGCAGATGGGCTGAGTGGAATGGAAGATATAGAGATAGTATAAGATCATTCCTGAAAGGCGAGTATTGGGCTGCGCCTGAAGCTGTTAGACGTATCACAGGCTCTATGGATATGTACGGCCATAATTATGCAGGATACGATTCTTCGGTGAATTTCATTACCTGTCATGACGGATTTACGCTTTATGATATGTTTGCTTATAACGAAAAACATAATGAGGCAAATGGCTGGAATAATACAGATGGAGCCAATGACAACAGAAGCTGGAACTGTGGTCATGAGGGTGAGACAGATAACCAGGAAGTAAATGATCTCAGATTCAAAATGATGAGAAATGCAATTACTGTTCTGATGTGTAGCAGAGGTACACCTATGATACTTGCAGGGGATGAATTTGCAAACACACAGTTTGGTAATAATAATGCATACTGTCAGGATAATGAGGTATCTTGGCTCAACTGGAATCTGTTTACGAAGAACAGACAGTATTTTGATTTTTATCGTGACATGATTCAGTTCAGGAGAAAGCATCCTTGCATTCGTAAGGATTTGAAGCCTGCGATGTCTGGGCTCCCTTATATCTCTGTGTTTACTGATCATCCTTTTAATACAAATATAAATGACAGCACTAAAGTAATAAGCATCATGTTCGCCGGTTATATCCGAAAAAAGGGTCATGATGATGTTGTTATAATGTCTGTAAATGTTTTCTGGGAGGATATACATATAACACTTCCGGATCCACCTGAAGGGGCTTATTGGACTTTGGTTGTAGATACTGCTGCTGAAGACAAGAGATATTTTAATAATAGACCCAAGCCTCTGTCAGTACCTAACTGGAGACTCAAGGCCAGAAGCGTAAGTGTATTCATTGCAGCATATGGAGAAGGCTATGGCAGATGAGAATGGAAATCTGATTGATAATCAGGAAGCACAGGTTAATCCAGGCGTTTCCGGTGAAGAGACAAAAGTTAATGAAAACCCCAATCCCGGTGAAGCGCAAAAAGCAGATGATACTACTTCTGATGAAGAAGTAAATCTTGTGGTTGACGGTTTTGAATTTCTTTCTGAGGAAGATGTCAAAAAGGCTAAGCTTGATAAGCATAAGATTGAAGTTTTGAGGCAGAAGGTACATTCTACCAAAATATCTGATATTGAAGCTGTTTATGAAAAAGCCATAACCAATAAGATTTTTGCTACTCCTATCGGATGGCATTATCTTGCAAGGCTTAGGGATAAGCTTATAAGTGCCGGAGTAAATGAAGAGGATTTAATTCCTATTCCTGTAAATACGAAATTTACAAAAGTGGATTTAAAGGATGAATATCATCCAAGACAATATATATTACCACCACCGCAGAAGAAAAAAAGAGATGTTAAAGCGACTATGATAATTCTTATTGCTATGAATCTTATTCTTGTGGCGATGGTGATTTCGATGTTTTTGATAGCATATTATTCAGAGACTGACAACATAATAAATTATAAACAGAACGTTACCAACAGATATGCTGAGTGGGAAGATTCATTAAAAGAGAGGGAAAAAGCTGTCAGAATCAAAGAAAAAGAACTTGATATTCAGGATGATACTGAATATGACAGTGAATTAGATACAAAATGAACACAATTACAGCGTATATTTGTGTTTAGGAGAGTGAAAATATGGACAAATTAAAAATACTTGTAGTTGATGACGAATCAAGAATGAGGAAACTTGTAAGAGATTTCCTTGTAAAAAATAATTTTGAAGTAATTGAGGCAGAGGACGGTCAGAAGGCTGTTGACATCTTTTTTGAAGAAAAAGATATTGCTCTTATAATTCTGGATGTCATGATGCCTAAAATGGATGGGTGGCAGGTGTGCCGTGAAATCAGAGAATATTCCAAAGTGCCTATAATCATGCTAACAGCAAAAACAGAAGAACGGGATGAGCTGCAGGGATTTGAACTTGGTGTTGACGAATACATAGGAAAGCCCTTCAGTCCTAAAATCCTGGTTGCGAGGGTAGAAGCTATTTTAAGAAGAACTGCCCAGGGTTCAAGCGAAGACATAATTGAAGCCGGTGGTATCGTTATAAATAAAGCTGCCCATATCGTAACAATAGATGGAAAAGAAATAGAACTTTCATTTAAAGAATTTGAGCTTCTGACTTATTTTATAGAGAATAAGGGCCTGGCTCTTTCTCGTGAAAAGATTCTTAATAATGTGTGGAATTATGATTACTTTGGTGATGCCAGAACTATTGATACCCATGTTAAGAAGCTCCGAGGGAAAATGGGTGATAAGGGAGATCTCATAAAGACCATATGGGGTATGGGATACAAATTCGAGCCATAATATAAAGAATTTTTAAAAGCAGGTTAGTTACAATTGGAAAATGATAATGAGAAGAAAGTAAGACTTTCACTAAGAACAGAGCTTAATATTTTATTTCTTTTTGTTATGGTCGGAATGATATTGTTTCTGGTCATAATAAATCAGTTTTTTCTTGAAAGAGTTTACATGTCGCATCAGCTTGATGTTGTAAGAAAAGCTTACAGAAGTATCGATGCAGCATCAACGGATGGCAGCTTTACTACTGATGAATACGACATTGAGCTTCAGAGTATATGTGATACTTATGGCATAGAGCTGATTGTTCTTGATGCTGATTCACAGATGATAAAATCATCCTCAAGTGACGCTGATTATATGGCGCGCATTTTGTGGGATAATCTTGTAGGTGACAGCCTCCTGATAAATGGCGACAGCGGACGCAGGATTATTGAAAAAAATAATTACTATACGATTCAGATTGAGAACGATAAAAGATTAAATACAGAATACCTGGAAATATGGGGCGTCATTGAATCAGGATATATTGTCATGGTAAGAAGTGCTCTTGCCGGAATCAGGGAGAGCGTAGGAATATCCAACAGATTCATGCTCTACGTCGGAATTGTAGCAATAGTTATCGGTTCGATAAGTATACTCTATCTTAGTAACAGAATTACAAAACCTATACTTCAGTTGTCCAAAATCTCTGAAGAGATGAAAAATCTGAATTTTGAAGTAAAATATCAATCTAACAACAATAAGAAGAATACAAATGAAATTGATATTTTAGGCGATAACATAAATGAACTTTCGGAGACTCTGGAGACAACAATTAAAGAATTAAAGACTGCTAATAATGAGCTAAAGCAGGATATTGCCCAAAAAGAACAGATTGATGAGATGAGACGTGAGTTTTTATCAAATGTCTCACACGAGCTTAAGACCCCTATCGCACTAATACAGGGGTATGCTGAGGGCCTTGAAGAAGGAATAAGTGATGATCCGGAGAGCATGGCTTTTTATTGTGATGTCATAAGGGATGAAGCATCAAAAATGGACACGCTCGTTAAGAAGCTTTTGACCCTTAATCAGCTGGAATTTGGTAATGATGTTGCTCAAATGGAACGTTTTGATATTACCGAGACTATAAAGAATTACATAAAATCTGCCGATATATTAACGAAGCAGAAAAATGCTAAGGTACAGATGGCTGATTATCCTTCAATTTACGTGTGGGCAGATGAGTTCAAAACAGAAGAAGTTTTAATGAATTATTACAGCAATGCGCTTAATCATCTGGATGGAGATTGTATTGTTGAAATAAAACTGATTCAGCATGACGATAAGGTACGAATTTCTATTTTTAATACCGGAGAGCCCATACCTGAGGATAGTATAGATCATATCTGGGAAAAGTTTTATAAGGTTGATAAGGCCAGAACCAGAGAGTACGGAGGAAGCGGTGTAGGTCTTTCAATCGTAAAAGCCATAATGGAATCCATGCATCAGGAATATGGTGTCAAGAATTATGATAATGGCGTTGAGTTTTGGTTTGAGCTGGAGACAAGATAAAACCTTCTGGAGGCGTTTATGAAAAAACGTGTTTTTAAGGCTTTGATAACTGGAATCATGACAGGAATTCTGTTGACGGGGTGTGGGTCGCAATTCCCTGAAATGACAGAAGAAGAATATGATCAAACTGTTCAATATGCAGTTGGGATACTTATGAAGTATTCTAACAATGGGGTTGAAAGGCTTTCATCATTAAGTTCTTTGGAACTTGAAAGACAGCTGGAGAAAGAAGCCCGTGATGCCAGGAAAGCTGAAAGAGATGCTGCTACTGCAGAAGCAGTTGCCAATATGTCGCAGAATCTTGAAGAAGGCGAAGACTCAGATACAGAAAACGATACAAATATTGATCTTGCCCAAAATTCTGATGATTCAGGTAAGACGGAAGAAAGTTTCGGAAATCAGAATATGCCAGATGATGGATCTGAAGAAGAAAGTGGGGAGACAAATCAGCCGGAGAATACTGAGGATAGTACAGAAGCTAAAGATAATCAGAATGGCGATGAGTTGGAAGATGATATCGACAATCTTCTTGATAAGTTTGGAGATGAACTTGATCAGGGAATCGAAAATGCAGGTTTAGATGAGAATACAAACAATGAATCTGCCGATGATAAAAAAGAAGATGATGTTCAAAATACAAAACCTGTCACTGAAGATACTCCGGAAGGAAATGATGACAACAGCCTTTCTGCAGAAGCAGACAGGACAGTTGAAGGCATGAGACAGGAGCTTTCAAAAGGAATGTTTCTTACATATTCAGGGTACAGCGTTGCAGGTTCATATCCTGATAATGATGATATTTTTGTTATAAATGCCACTAATGGTAAAAAGCTTCTTATTTTGAATTTCAGGTTGAATAATACAACGGGAACAGATGTTTCTGTTGATATGGTTAAAGCCAATCCTCATTTTCAGATCATTCTTAACGGGACAAATGTTGGATACACAAATGTAACGATGCTTGAGAATGACCTAAGTTCATTTAAAGGTATGATACCTTCAGGTGACAAAAAGAGTATGGTACTTATTAAGCAGATGGATGCCGGAAAACTTAAAAACGTTGAATCGCTTGGACTCATAGGAGATATGGGCGGAGAGACGATAGAGTTTAAGTTGGAGTGAAAAAAGCTGCCACACAAGTTTATGTTTGTGTGGCAGTTTTTCTATTAATTATTTTTTCCTTCGTTTACCTGTAATGTTGTGAATGTAAAGTAACACTAACGCAAACGCAATTATCAATTACCAATAAATGCGATAGCTCCGCCCTCGTGATTTGTGGCTATATTATTACTGAAAGTTCCGCCATTTACAATGAGCTTCTGGCCTTTGAACAGAATGGCACCGCCGCCACTTCCCCAAACATCATAATTGGATTCATATCCGGAAGTATTTTTATTAAAAGTAGCGTTACATAGATTGATATCATTTACAACTTTATCAAAGTATATCGCACCGCCATTATAAGCTGCAGAGTTTTCAGTAAAGGTATTATTTCCATTTGCAAAACCATCTGAATTCAAGTGCTGAATTTCATATATTTTATTGATTAGTATTGTAATATTAAGAATAATTTATTATTTTTTTTCATCATCATATGAAATTCGTGATATAATCAATTAGTTAAAGAGACTCTTTTGAACGAGGTATAAATATGAAAAATTTAAATGATTATGTAAGAACAATTCCTGATTTTCCTGAGCCGGGTATTATGTTCAGAGATATTACAACCGTACTCCAGGATCCGGATGGTCTTCAGCTTGCTATAAATACAATGCAGGATATGGTTAAGGATGTGGATTTTGATGTAGTTGTAGGCGCAGAATCCAGAGGTTTTATATTCGGTACTGCTATAGCCTATAATTTGAAAAAGGGCTTTTCCATGGCTCGTAAAAAGGGTAAGCTTCCCTGTGAAACCATATCTGAAGAATATGAGCTTGAGTATGGCACAGCAGCAATGGAGATGCATGTTGATGCAATTAAGCCCGGTCAGAAGGTTATTATTGTAGATGACCTTATTGCAACAGGCGGAACACTTAAAGCCATGACCAAACTTATCGAGAGACTTGGCGGTGAAGTTGTGGGAATCCTTGTCCTTATGGAACTTAAGGGACTTAAAGGCAGAGAAGCTCTTGGTGATTACAAGCTTTATTCAGCTCTTGCTTACGAAGGCAAATAAACATTTGCGGGGATAGATATATTATGGGCCAGACAGAATTTGATGATGGAAAAATTGAATCAATCGATGAATTTCAGTCTCCCGAAGCTCTCTATGAAGGGCTTATTACCCGTGTCCGCAGATACCATCCATCAGATGATATAACATTGATAGAGAAGGCTTATCAGGCTGCCGCTGAGGCACATAAGGATCAGCGGCGAAAGTCGGGTGAGCCTTATATTATTCATCCGCTCTGTGTTTCTATTATCCTGGCTGATCTTGAAATGGATAAGGAGACTATTGCGGCAGGACTTTTGCATGATGTCGTTGAAGACACCATTTATACGAAGGAGCAGATAAGTGAGCAGTTCGGAGCAGATGTAGCTCTTCTTGTTGATGGTGTTACCAAGTTGCAAGGGCTGGAATTGTCAGGAGATTACGCGTCTAAGACACCTGATCAGATGGAGATGCAGGCGCAGAATCTCAGGAAAATGTTCCTGGCAATGGCAAAGGATATCCGTGTAATTCTTATTAAGCTTGCGGATAGACTTCACAATATGCGTACCTTGAAGCATATGCCGCCTGTTAAGCAGCAGAGAATTGCCCAGGAGACATTGGATATTTACAGTCCGATTGCCGGAAGACTTGGTATCAGTAAGATAAAAATTGAGTTGGATGATCTTTCGCTTAAATATCTTGAACCTGATATTTACTACGACCTGGTTAAGAGAGTTGCCCAGAGAAAAGTCGAGAGAGAGAAGTACGTCGATGAAATATGCGCAGTTGTTCGGGAACATATCCGTGCTGCGGGAATTCCCGGAGAAGTTAACGGAAGAGTAAAACACTTCTTCAGTATATATAAGAAAATGCACAATCAGGGCAAGTCCCTTGATCAGATATATGATCTTTTTGCAGTAAGAATTATCGTTGATTCTGTTAAGGACTGTTATGCTGCTCTTGGTGTAATACATGAGATGTATAAACCTATTCCGGGCAGATTTAAAGATTATATTGCGATGCCTAAACCCAATATGTATCAGTCATTGCATACCACGCTGATTGGTGCATCCGGACAGCCCTTTGAAATACAGATCAGAACATATGAAATGCACCGTGCTGCTGAGTACGGTATTGCAGCTCATTGGAAATATAAAGAAGCATCAGATGGAAAACATGTCGAAAGGCAGGAAGAAGAGAAGCTTACCTGGCTCAGACAGATCCTTGAATGGCAACAGGATATGTCAGATAACCAGGAATTCATGAATCTGCTTAAGAGTGATCTCAATCTGTTTTCTGAAGATGTATATTGCTTTACACCTAATGGAGAAGTTAAGAATCTTCCTGCAGGTTCGACACCTATTGATTTTGCTTATAGTATTCATAGTGCTGTAGGTAATAAGATGATAGGTGCCAAAGTAAACGGTAAACTGGTTCCTATTGATTATCGTATTCAAAATGGCGACAGAATAGAAATACTAACCAGCCAGAACTCAAAGGGACCAAGCAGAGACTGGCTCAGCATTGTTGGAAGCACTTCAACAAAGAATAAGATAAACCAGTGGTTCAGGCATGAGTTTAAAGAGGAAAATGTAAACAGGGGTAAAGAAGCCCTTGTAGAGTATTGTAAGGCTAAAGGCATAGATATTTACAATATCATAAAGCCGGAATATCAGAGCCTTATCGTGAGAAAATATGGTTTCCACAGTTGGGATGCGGTACTTGCAGCTGTCGGACACGGCGGACTTAAGGAAGGTCAGGTAGTTAATAAAATACTTGAACTTTATGATAAAGATCACAAGCAGAACATGACTGATGAGGAAGTTCTTGCTGCGGTTGCCGAATCAAATGTTACGCCAAGGATCAGCAGTACAGGAAGCGCTATAATCGTTAAAGGCATACATGATGTTGCTGTAAGATTTTCAAAATGTTGTAATCCTGTACCTGGAGACCCCATTGTTGGATTTGTCACAAGAGGAAGAGGCGTCTCCATCCATAGGAAGGACTGTGTAAATGTCCGCGCTATGCAAAATGAGGACAGAACAAGACTTATTGAGGCTAAGTGGGAAAGTCATGCACTTGGTGAGAAGTACGTTGCAACCATCAATATTTTTGCCAATAACAGATCAGGGCTTCTTGCAGATGTATCAAGAGCTCTTACTGAGAAGAATGTAGATATTCTTTCTATGAATACCAGAACCAGTAAGCAGGGACTTGCCACAATGGAAACTTCATTCCAGGTTTCAAGCAGAGAGGAGCTTGGAGAGATTGTTGATAAGATAAGAAATATTGACAGCGTCATCGATATCGAAAGAACAACAGGCTAATAGGTAATCACTTGGCGCGTTATTCGCGCTTAGTGTACTGTTAGCACATGGTATCAGAAAGGGATACTTAAATGAAAAATAATAAAATAGGAACTGTGGCAGTTGGCTCAATGTGCCTGGGAATGGTGCAGACTAACTGCTATTTTGTTTTTATAGAGGATGGTAAAGATCATAGTGTGAGTACAGATCCCCATAAGGAAGAAGATTATACGCCGGTTGTATTCTTTGATCCTGCGGACAAGGGAGAACTTATTTACCGGGAGCTTGATAAGAGGGGATTTAAAGTTGATGCAATATACCTGACTCATGCTCATTTTGATCATATTGGCGGAGCAGATGAGCTTAGAAAACTCACCGGTGCAAAAATCTATGCCTATGAAAATGAGAAGAGATTATGCGAGGATCCGGAATATAATCTGTCTGCTGATTATGGCAGAAGCATAACCATTAAGCCTGATGGATTTCTGCCGGATGGTGCAGAATGTGAGTCTGCAGGGCTAAAGTTCAAGCTTTTAGCTACACCGGGGCATACTGAGGGAAGCTGCTGCTTCTACTTTGAGGATGGTATTCTTATAAGCGGAGATACGTTGTTTGAGAGCTCTGTGGGAAGAACAGATTTTCCCGGAGGATCTATGTCTGAGCTTGTTCGTTCCTGCCATGATAAGTTGTTTGTACTTCCCGATGATACTAAGGTATACCCGGGACATGGTGATATGACAACTATCGGATATGAGAAACAGAATAATCCATTTCTCTAATAATTTCGAATATTAACAAAGCTATTAACAAGGAAATATAAATGATTTTAGTCAGAATTAACAAGGACAAATATAAATATGATATTCATTCTTTGGTGAAAGCATTTTATTCTAAAGAGGATGTAAGTGTATTAACTGATGAAGAAATCGCAAAAAAAGAATTTGATGAAAATGATATTCTCTTTAAAATAGAAATCTTTTTGGAAGAGGAAAAAGGCGAGATTTCCATGAAGATCATCAGGAAGGATGGTTCCTGTGCTGAAGCAAAGACAATCTGTGCCACTTCTGAGGAAGGTGCAGATAGTTCAACAAACGGAACATCTGCATCTCTTTCAACTCCAAAGAATGCACTTAAGCAGATGATGTACAGGGAGCTTTCAAAGGAAATAGGTCATGAGCTTCCCTGGGGTTCGCTTACCGGAATAAGACCAACCAGAATACCGATGCAGATGCTTGAAGCAGGAAAACAGGAAGATGATATAAAGAAGTACATGCAAAATACTTTCTTTGTGTCTGACGAGAAAACTGATCTGGCATATAACATTGCTATTAGGGAAAAGAAGATACTGGATGATATAAACTACCGAGATGGATATAGTATTTATCTTGGAATACCTTTTTGCCCCACCACATGTTTGTATTGCTCATTTACATCATTTCCAATAGTTACATGGTCTAAAAAGGTTGATGATTACATAGAATGTCTGAAAAAAGAGATTGATTTTGTAGCAGAAAACTTTAAAGGCAAAACAGTTAATTCAGTGTATATAGGCGGTGGTACACCTACAACGCTAAGCCCTGATCAGATGACCAGACTTATCAGCTATCTGAGAGAAAAGATTGATTTGTCGGAGTGCAGGGAATTTACAGTTGAGTCAGGCCGCCCTGATTCCATAACAAGAGAAAAGCTTAGAGCAATGAAAAACTGTGGTGTAGACAGGATTTCAGTAAATCCTCAGACAATGAGTGATGAAACTCTTAAAAGAATTGGAAGGCAGCATACAGTTGCACAGTTTATAGATGCATATAAAACTGCAAGGGAAGAAGGCTTTGACAACATTAACATGGATATAATCCTGGGGCTTCCCGGTGAAACCGAAGAAGATGTTAAGCATACAATGTCTGAGATTGAGAAGCTTTCTCCTGATGATCTTACGGTTCACAGTTTATCCGTAAAGAGAGGATCAAGACTTGCTGAGCATATCAGAAATAACGGATATTTTGTGGCAGGTGATACAGGCTCCATGATGAAGATTGCTGCAGAGAGCGCCAAAAGAATGGGACTATCTCCCTATTATCTCTATAGACAGAAGAATATTTCCGGCAATCTTGAAAATACAGGTTATGCAAGAGAAGGAAAAGCCGGGATTTACAATATCCTCATGATGGAGGAAGTGCAGTCAATCGTGGCTTTAGGAGCAGGAACTGTAACAAAAAGAGTATATGGTGATGGAAGAATTGAAAGATGCGACAATGTAAAGGATATTACATTGTATATGAATAATATAGAGGAAATGATAGAGCGTAAACGTGTTTTGTTCTCGTTTTAGACTACGGAGTTTTGAATGCAAAAGAATAATAAAAGATATGACATGATGACAAAGACACCAATACCTCAGCTTATTTTGAAGATGGCTGTGCCAACCATAATAAGCATGCTGGTAACGGGAATATATAATACGGCAGACACGTTCTTTGTAGGGAAAATATCAACACAGGCGACTGCAGCAGTTGGCCTTGTTTTTACGGTAATGGCCCTGATTCAGGCAACCGGATTTTTCTGTGGCCATGGTTCCGGGAATTTTTTATCAAGAATGCTTGGAGCAGGTGAATCCAAGAAAGCAAATGAAATGGCTTCAACCGGATTTGCCCTTGCCTTAATACTTGGTCTTGTTATTGCAATTGTTGGGAATATATTTGTAGATGATCTTGCAAGGCTCATTGGTGCGACACCGACAACCCTTGATGATACAAGAAAATACATGAGGATAATCCTGTTTGGTGCTCCTTTTATGATTGGTCAGTTTGTAATAAATAACCAGTTAAGATTTCAGGGAAGTGCCGTTTATGCAATGATAGGTCTCATGTGCGGTGCAGTGATGAATATGGGACTGGATCCACTTCTTATCTTTGTATTTGACATGGGAGTATCAGGGGCAGCTATTGCTACAATTATGGGACAGCTTACAAGTTTTGTTGTTTTGCTAATAGGTAGTAGCAGAGGTGAAAATATAAGGCTTTCCTTATCAAATGTGAGATTAAACGCTTATTATTTGAAAGAGATAATAAATGGTGGTGCGCCATCACTTTTCAGGCAGGGACTTGCTGCCATCGCGTCACTCCTTATGAACAAGGCTGCGGGAACCTATGGTGGAGACGCGGCTATAGCAGGAATGTCAGTAAATACCAGAGTTATGATGATGATGTCATCAGCTCTTATAGGCTTTGGTCAGGGATATCAGCCGGTATGTTCCTTTAATTACGGCGCCGGTCTTAAAAATCGTGTAAAAGAAGGATATTTTTTCTGCGTTAAGTATTCGACGATTTTCTTATGTATACTTGGTGCAATAAGTTATTTCTTTTCAAGTGAGATTATTTCTTTCTTTAGAAATGATCCCGACGTTATAGCGGTTGGATCAGTGGCCCTTAAGTGGACCGCAGCGACGCTTCCTCTTAGCGGCTGCATAGTTATGACAAATATGATGCTTCAATCTATAGGTAAAGGTATTAAGGCATCAATAATGGCTTCCTGCAGGAACGGAATATTCTTTATTCCGCTTATTTTAATTCTGCCACAGATATTTGGATTATTTGGAGTTGAAATTACTCAGGCTATTGCCGATATGTTTTCAATTGCAGTTTCAATACCGCTTGCTTATTCAGAAATAAGACATTTTAAGGAGCAGAGTAAGTGAAGAAAAAAGATCTTATAAGAAAACTTATTATAGTGATCTTTATTGCAGCATTCCTGATTGCTGTCTATTTTTTCATAGGAAAACCGATGCTGAAATTTGTTGGTGATCCGGATGAATTAAAGGCTTATATAGAAAGCAGAGGAGCCATGGGACTTCTGGTATTCTGCCTTCTTGTAACTGTGCAGACAATATCTACCTGTATTCCGGGTACTCCGTTTTATATGGGTGCAGGATATGTTCTTGGTGGATTCTATGGAGCACTTATATGTGACTTAGCTGCGACCATAGGTAACACCGTAGCATTTTTACTTGGAAGGAAATTTGGAAGAAAGCTCCTTGAAAACTTGTTTCCTGAAAAGAAAATCGAATCCGTTGAGCAATACATAAAGAAAGGCAGTCCAAAGCTTATTCATATAATGTTCATGTTTTTACCGCTTCCCAAGGATACTTATGCATGGTTTGGATATTATTCTGGTGAGAAGGTTCTGATGTGGATGGTTATTACATTTATCGCAAGGTTTCCTCACATCTTTTTATACAGCTATGGCGGGAATAAGATTCAGGAACAGCAGTATGGTGTTCTGATACTTGGCGCAATTATTGCAGTTTTGGTTTACGTGGTAGTATTACTTAGGATAAAGAAGCTTCGTAAGGAAGATAATAACATCGATGAAATCTGATTTTGGAAAAGCAGATTATTTATGCTTCATATAATCTAAAATTTGTATAAAAGATTAACTATTAACTGAATATTTTAATTTTGATATGTTATTATTATGTATAGAGTTACTGAATGATTTACCTTTACTGATTTGCAGGAGGAGGAATTATGCAAGGCTATACCAAGATTGAATATTCCAGAAATAATGAAGTTATTCTACGTAACACAAAAGGGCATTTTATTACACCCAATTCCCATGTTAATTACTTTATTGATTTTTGTGATGCCAAGGCCAGGATGAAGGAAGCAAGAGCTGCAGGCGAATCCCTTGCAGAGTTTTATATAGCTTCGGGTGCCATAGACACAATTCTTTGCCTCAATGGTATGGAGGTTGTAGGCTCTTATCTTGCTGAAAAGCTGACACAGGCAGGGGTTATCTCAACTAATGCCCATAAGACGATGTACATAACAGGACCTGAATACAATGTTAACGGACAGATAATGTTCAGAGATAACAATAAGCATATGATAACCGGCAAGAAGGTTTTGATCATTTCCGATTCCGTTACAACAGGCGGGTCACTTAAGAGTGCATTGGATTCTGTAAGATTCTATCAGGGTGAAGTAGTCGGAATTGCAGCAATTTTCTCCGTTGCTACACAGATTGAGAATTATCCGATAATGTCCCTGTTTTCAACGAGAGATCTTCCGGACTATGCAAGCTACGCTCCGGATAACTGCCCTTTATGCAAGGAAGGTGTAGTAGTAGATGCTATCTGTAATGGATTTGGATATTCTACTTTATAATTAGTTCCATTAATGAATTGGTTATATATCTGGTGAATTGAAGGCCACAAGGATTCCTTCGATTCCCATATCACATAATACGATATTTTCAGCAGGTATGTTTATTGTACTAACATACCTGCTTTTATATTCTTCAAGTGAAAGAGAGGACTTAATGTCATAATCAGGGCAGGTAGAAGCATAGCCTTTTTGAAGACTGTCAGCTTTTGGAATATATGTCTTAAGGTAATGATTGTAGATATCATCAGGAGATGAACAGAGCCAGAGGCAGTAATTACAGTTTGTTGTGAGCTTACTGGCAACACGTTTTAACTGATCATGTTTATCTATGTCCATAATCGGAAAGCCTGTTGTTTTTATTTCATTTACAAGGCTTGCAAGAAGTCTGTAGTCACTCCGTGATAACAGAGCAGAGTAGTGGTTTATGAGAAAATCACATACTTCATATTTTCCGCAGTACATAATTTCTGTGGTTACTACATCTATGGGATTATGCTTGTCTGTGGTAAGCGCAGTTATTCTGGGGAAAAGCGTATCGTCACGATAGCCGGTTCCTGAATCAATTATCATCTTTGCATTTTTTGTTAAATACTCGTATTTATAAGGCCTCTCCATCATATTTCCATAAATTCCCAATCAAATCATTATTTATATCAATATCAAATTCACTTACATTTTACAACGCTTCAAATAGTTTATAAAAGATAAAAAAGCATGTTGACATCAGAGACATACGGATGTATATTTAAATCAACATATGAACAATCATTCATATGTTTAAATGAAAGTATTTAAATGAGATTTATGTAAACGCTTATGAAAGGAGGTCAAATATGGCTGCATTATCATGTAAGCTTGACGAGCTTCCCGATGAAGAAGAGATGTATGATCTCGCTGAATTATTCAAGGTATTCGGTGATTCATCAAGAATAAGAATTTTGTTCGCGTTATTTGCATCAGAATTTTGTGTAAATGATCTTGCCGATAATCTTGGAATGACTCAATCAGCAGTTTCTCATCAGCTTAAGATTTTGAAGGTTAATAAGCTCGTTAAGAGTAGACGTGATGGGAAGCAAATGTATTATTATCTGGCAGATGATCATGTGAGAACCATTATATCAATGGGACGTGAGCATATTGAAGAACAGTAAGATAAACGTAGTTATAAATTCTAATTATTATAAAGAAAAGAGGACATAAAGATGAAGAAGAGTTTTAAATGTGAAGTTGATTGTGCAAACTGTGCAGCAAAGATGGAAGATGCAATTAATAAAATTGATGGTGTTAAGAGTGCCAGAGTAAATTTCATGACACAGAAGCTTACTCTTGATGCAGACGATGACAGATATGATGAGATCCTGGATGCTGCAGTTAAGGCTTGTAAAAAGGTAGAGCCTGATTGTGAGATTGAAATCTGACAAAAAAGAGCCAATACAGGCTCTTTTATTAAATATAGTTTTTTTAAGAGGCGTGTACTATGACTAAAAAGATGAAGAAAACCCGAAACAGAATAATCGCCGTACTTATAATATTTCTGCTATTACTTATACTTGATAATACCGGCATTATCTCGCCGGAGAGCTTGAGCATTCTTGGTGTGTTCTATACTCCGGTAATATTTATCATATATCTGATTCCTTATCTGATAATTGGCATAGATGTGTTAAGGAAGGCGTTTGTAAATATTTCTCATGGACAGGTGTTTGATGAGAATTTCCTGATGATGATTGCTACATTTGGTGCATTTGCGATTGGTGAATATTCAGAAGCACTGGCAGTTATGCTTTTTTACCAGATTGGAGAGCTTTTCCAGAGTTATGCTGTCGGAAAGTCAAGACAGTCAATAACTGAGCTTATGAGTATTGCTCCCGAGTATGCAAATGTGATCCGGGATGACGGTGAGATCGAGGAAACAGACCCTGAGGACGTAGAGATAGGAACACTGCTTTTGATTAAGCCCGGTGAAAAGATTCCAATCGATGGAATAGTAATAGAAGGTGAATCATTTATAGATACTTCTGCCATCACAGGTGAATCTGTTCCAAGAAGAGTTAAGGAATCCGACGAAGTCATAAGCGGATGCGTAAATCAGGATAGTGTTCTCAAGATAAAAACAACGAAGAAATATGAGGAATCTACAGTTGCCAAGATTCTTGAGCTTGTTGAAAATGCCAGCAACAAGAAATCAAGAATGGAGAATTTTATCACCAGATTTGCAAGGTATTATACGCCTGTTGTAACAATTGGAGCTGCTTTACTTGCAATAATTCCTCCGATTCTTGGAATGATGCCTATAGCAGATTCTGTTAAAAGAGCTTGTATTTTCCTTATAGTATCCTGCCCCTGCGCGCTTGTTATATCAGTGCCTTTAGGATTCTTTGGCGGTATTGGTGCAAGTTCCAGGATGGGTATTCTTGTTAAGGGAAGTAATTTCCTTGAGGCTATAGCTGAGGCAGATACTCTGGTTCTTGATAAGACAGGTACAATCACTAAGGGTGAATTCAAGGTAAGCGAGATAATTCCTGCAAGTGCTGATGTCACAAAGGAAGAAATCATATGTATCGCTTCCGGTGCTGAGAAATTTTCAAATCATCCGATCGCAAGATCGATTATCGAATATCATGAAGAAATGCATAGTAATAACAGTTCTTTGAGCGATGATAATACTGAGCTTTCAGATATCAAAGAGGTGGCAGGCCACGGCATAACTGCACTTCTTGGAAAAGAAATGATTTTTGTCGGAAATGCCAAGCTTCTAAAGAAGTATGAGATAGATTTTACTGAATCTGATAAGCCGGGAACCGTTATTTATGTAGCCATGGGAAAAGTTTTTCTTGGAACAATCATAATATCTGATACAATAAAAGAAGGTGCTGCAGAATCTATTTCGAGTGTGAAGAGAGCCGGCGTGACGAAGGTTGTAATGCTCACAGGTGATAACGAAGATACTGCCAGGGTCGTAGCAGAAAAAGTCGGAATAGATGATGTATATTCGCAGTTACTGCCAGCAGATAAGGTTGAAAGAGTGGAATATCTCCTTAACAATAACAGCGGTGGTAAGGTTGCATTTGTTGGTGATGGTATTAATGATGCTCCTGTTCTAATGAGAGCTGATGTTGGAATCGCCATGGGAAGCATGGGTTCTGATGCTGCCATTGAAGCGGCAGACATAGTTCTTATGGATGATGACATAGGTAAGATTTCAGCAGTAATTAAAATTGCCAGAAAAACCTTGAGCATTGTAAAGGAAAACATCGTATTCGCTCTTTTTGTAAAAATATTGATACTGTTTCTTGGTGCTATTGGATTTGCGACCATGTGGATGGCTGTGTTTGGTGATGTGGGTGTTGCCGTACTTGCTATTCTTAATTCAATGAGAGCCATGAGATGGTCGAAAGAGGATATGAATGGCAAAGTCAGAGCTTGAAGTAATACAGCTTTTAATGAAGCTGATTGGACACAAGACAGGCGAAATCAGTAAAGTAACTTACACCCCTCAGAAGATTGTTTTTCCAACGGATACAGAGGGGGAGACATCTCTTCCCAGATGTACTCCGGAGGAGCAGGGGGTAAGTAGTGTATTTATTGAGAAATTATTCAGGACACTACATGAGAATAACAGCTGTCATATGCATAAAGCAATGGCAGTAAGAAATGGATATGTAATAGGTGAGTGTGCTTTCAGACCATTTGATATGGATAAATGGCATGTTACTCATTCTATGTGTAAAAGCGTAACAGGAATGGCTATAGGTCTTCTTGTATGCGAAGGAAAAATTAAATTAGAAGACAAGATTGAAGATATATTCAAAGGAATGAAGGGACCTTTACAAAGTCTGTTTTCAAGTGGAATCACTGTAAGACATCTTTTGACAATGACAAGTGGTTCTTCATTTAATGAATCAGGCTCAATTGCTTCCAATGATTGGAGAAAACAATTTCTGGAGGCTCAGGTTAAATTTACACCAGGATCATCCTTTGAGTATAATTCAATGAATTCCTACATGCTCTCAGCGATAGTGAGTGAAGTCACTGGCGAGAGCATGTTTGATTATTTAAAACCCAGACTATTCGAGCCTTTAGGAATAAAGAGAGTCTTCTGGGAGACCTGTCCTCAGGGAATTAATAAAGGCGGCTGGGGAATGTACCTCAGAATGGAAGATATGGCTAAACTGGGACAGCTATATCTTAACAATGGTTCTTATGACGGCAAACAGATTTTGCCTGAAGAATGGGTTAAAGCTGCAACAACAATGCAGATACCAACCGGGGTTACTTCTGCTCCCGGATATGGTTTTCAGCTTTGGAACAGCAGTTCAAGACTTGGGGCATATACATTTAACGGAATGCTTGGACAGAACGTGTATGTTTTCCCTGACATTAATATGATGATAGTCACTAATGCAGGCAATGAGGACCTTTTCCAAAAGGGCAATATGTCCAGAACTGTACATAATCTTATGGCTGAGCTTGAGGTAGAAGATGCGTCCATCGAAATCTCAGATGAGGTAATCGCTGCTCAAAGGAGCCTTGCGAAATTTATAAAAAGTGTTCAGGATGAGCCTGAAGCTTCATTTTGTATACCATCGGGAGGCTGGAATAAAAAGAAAAAGCGAAGTACTCTCGGAATGAGTCACAAATTCAGATACCTTCTTATGAAGAGTCTGGATGGAGTGGTTTACGATATGGATGATAAAGGAGTAGGATTCATGCCTTTACTTATGCAGATAATGCATAATAACTTTACCGATGGTATTTCATCTGTGGGCTTTAAACTTAATAATGCAAACGGTGCTTTTTACCTTCTTATTAAGGAGGGAGAAAAGATTCATGAAATAAAATGCGGACTGGATGGAAAAGCGGCTCTGACAGATATTGATGAACATGGTGAAATCTACAGTGTCGCTACAATATCAGAGTTTTCTACTGACGAATACGGAAGACCTGTTATAAGAAATGAGTTTTATTTTACAGAAGATTCTACCGCCAGAGTGATGAATATTTATCTTGGGAAAAGACAGCCGCTTGAACATGATAATGCTATTTCATTTCTATTTGAGAAAGCTCCGGCAAATATCGGTATAAGATTTGATGAAATACCGGGAAGTGGAATGCTCATAAATATTCTGAACCAGTTTGGGAACCTTGAAGATTTGAAGGGAATCAATGGTTTTGTAAAAAATAAGCTGACTGACTACGGCGCACTTGATGCACTTATATTGGCAATTCAGGATACGGTTCGTCCTAAGCTTCACGGTACTATACATGACAAAGATGCCGATGTAGGGTATGATGTAGAGTATAAAAATGATTCTGATATTGAAAATGTTGAAGATTCGGTGTCAGATGAAGATGTAATAATGGAGGATGGCTAAATGTCAAATGAAATATACGAGAAGGTAAATAAATGTGTTAAAGCAATCAGAAAGGTAACGGACTTTAAGCCAAGAGTAGCTCTGACACTGGGCTCAGGTCTTGGTAATTACGCAGAACAGATCAAGGTTGAGTGTGAGATTTCATATTCTGATATACCCGGATTTCCTGTATCCACAGTTCCTGGACATGCAGGGAAATTCATTTTTGGATATGTTGGTGATGTTCCTGTTGTATGTATGAAAGGCCGTGTACATTTTTACGAAGGATATGATATCAGCGATGTTGTACTTCCTGCCAGAGTTATGAGACTTTTGGGAGCTGATATATTGTTCCTTACAAATGCTGCAGGTGGAATTAATTATAATTTTGATTGCGGTGATCTGATGCTTATAACTGATCAGATTTCAGTATTTGTAAGAAATCCTCTGATTGGTCAGAATATTGATGAATTTGGTTTAAGATTCCCTGATATGAGCTGTGTTTATGATAAGGAGCTTCGTGAGATTATCATAAAAACTGCACTTAAGAATAAGATTCCTCTTAAGCAGGGAGTATATGCTCAGCTTACCGGACCTTCATTTGAGTCTCCTGCTGAGATCCGTATGCTTAGAACTATGGGAGCTGATGCTGTTGGAATGAGTACAGTTGTAGAAGCTATCGCGGCAAGACATATGGGCATGAGAGTCTGCGGTATCTCTTGCATAAGTAATCTTGCTGCAGGAATGCTTAATGAGCCTCTTTCACATGAAGATGTTCAGAAGGCTGCAGATAAAACAGGTCCTCTTTTTGAGAAGCTTGTAACAGAATGTGTTAAAAAATTTTAATAACATCACATGAACACAATGTAGGCTAAGAGGATAGGAGAAGGAAAAGATGAGAATCAGATTTTACAATGCAAGAATACTATCAATGGTTGATGGGCAGGAAATTTTTGAAGGTGAGCTGTGGACCAATAACGATAAGATCATTTATTGTGATACCACAAGTCAGATTGACGCATATTATAAAGATAACCCAGAGACTATGCTAGTTTTTGACAGGGAAATTGACTGTAAGGGTAATCTTATAATGCCCGGTTTTAAGAATGCCCATACACATTCAGCAATGACACTTCTGCGCTCAAGAGCTGATGACCTTCCTCTTGCGGATTGGTTGAATAATCAGATATTTCCTGTTGAAGCGAAGCTTACAGCCGAGGATATTTACTATCTTACGAAGCTCGCTATTCTTGAATATCTTGATGGTGGTATAACCTCGATGTTCGATATGTATTTAACTCCGGAATCCATTGCGGATGCCTGCAGGGATGCCGGGATGAGATGTGTTCAGGTTGGAGCTGTGAATAATTTCAGTCAGTCTGTAGAACTGGTTGAAGAGTGTTACAACAAATTAAACGGACGTGATGAGTATAATTCATATATTTTAGGTTTTCATGCTGAGTACACTACATCAAAGGAACTTCTTGAAAGAATTGCCGGACTTGCTCATAAGTATAAAGCTCCTGTATTTACTCACATATCAGAGACTGCTGATGAGGTTGAAGGTTGTAAAGAACGTTATGGCATGACTCCGGTTCAGTTTCTTGACAGTCTTGGTATGTTTGAATATGGTGGCGGTGGCTATCATTTGGTTCATACTACTAAAGAGGATATGGAAATACTCAAAAAACGAGGCATGTATGTTGTTACTAATCCGGGATCAAACACCAAACTTGCAAGTGGAATAGCACCAATAAGCGATTACATGAAGATGGGTATTCCAATTGCAATCGGTACTGACGGACCTGCAAGTAATAACTGCCTCAATATGTTCAGAGAGATGTTCCTTGTAACCGGACTTGCCAAGCTTCGTGATAATGATGCTTCAAGTGTCAATGCTTATGAAGTTCTCAAGATGGCAACCGTAAACGGTGCTCACGCAATGGGACTTAACAACTGTGACGTACTTGAAGCAGGAAAGACGGCAGACCTTATTGTTATTGATCTTAATCAGCCCAACATGCAGCCTTTAAACAATATTGCAAAGAATATCGTTTACAGTGGCAGCAATTCCAATGTAAAGCTGACTATGATAGGTGGTATCATCAGATACGAAGACGGTAATTATAATATTGGCGTTTCACCTGAAGAAATCTATGCTAAGGCTGAACAGATAAAAGACAGAATAAACAAGGAGATGCAATAATTATAAAGTATGACAGGAACTTATATTGTAGGGATTGTTGTAGCAATAATAATTGCTGCATTTCTTCTTGGATACAGAAATAATAAAATTGAAGAGAAACTATTTAGAGAGAAGTGCGCAGAGGAATTTGGCTCTGCGCCTTCAGTGCGTCTTAAGAAACAACGTGATGATTTAAGCGGATACTTGAAAGCTCACAATGATGGCTTTGTAATAGATGATATTACCTGGAATGACCTGGGAATGGATTTTGTCTACGACAGGATAAATTATTGTGAGACATCTTCAGGCGTAGAATATTTATATTACATGTTAAGAGCGCCCAGAACAAAGGGGCTTGATTCTTTTGATCAATTGGAAAAAGAGCTTTCCGGATTATCTGATGATCAGAATATGAGAATCAGAATAAAAGAGAGTCTGCACAGAATTGGTAAGACCGGGAAGTATTCGATTTATGATTATCTGCCTCTTATTGATGAGGTGAATCCCGGTTCAAATCTTATGCATATACTTGTCCTGTTAGTTATGGTTATAGGACTTGTGGTTATGTGCTTTAATTTTATGCCGGGATTTTTAATACTGATAATTTCTATGGCTTATAATCTGGTGAGTTATTTTAGAATAAAAGCCGGTCTTGATCCTTATCTTGTGACATTTTCATATGTTTTGCGACTTGTTCGGGGAGCTAAAGAGCTGTCTGAGCATAAAGATAGCGTTTTTTCTTCAGAAATTTCCGAAATTATGGAGAGCATAGGAAGACTAAAGGGATTTACAAGAGGATCCTTTATCCTTATGTCAGGAAGCAAAGTCATGGGAAGTGGTAATCCGCTTGATATTTTCATGGATTACGTAAGGATGCTTACTCACATAGATCTAATAAAATTTAATTTAATGCACAGGAAGCTTAAAAACGAGATTCAATATGTCCATAAGCTGACAGAGAATATAGGATATATTGATTCAGTTATGTCCATATGTTACTACAGGGCGTCATTGGAAAATGGGTATTGTAAACCTGATTTTGAAAATAAAGGAACTTATGAGATAGAGGAAGGGCGTCATCCATTAATGAAGGAGCCTGTACCTAATTCGTTTAAAGCAGAAAAGGGCTTCCTTATTACAGGATCAAATGCTTCCGGCAAATCTACATTCCTGAAAATGTGCGCCATAAATACCATATTTGCACAGAGCATACACACCTGCCTTGCGAAAAGTTATAAAGCACCGGTGTTCAGAGTGTTTAGTTCAATGGCGTTAAAGGATGATCTGAAGTTGGGCGACAGCTACTATATGGTAGAAATAAAGTCACTTAAAAGAATACTGGATGCAGTAGATGACAATAGTGCACCTGTCCTTTGCTTTATTGATGAGGTCTTAAGAGGGACTAATACAATAGAAAGAATAGCAGCTTCATCTAAAATACTTGAGTTTTTTGCAAATGATGCTCGGAAAATCATGTGCTTTGCAGCGACTCATGATGGTGAGCTTTCGGATATTCTGAAGGATTATTATGAGGTTTACCATTTTGAAGGTGAACTGAATGATAATGATGTCTGCTTTGATTTTAAACTAAAAAAAGGACCCGCAACTAAGAGGAATGCTATCAATCTTCTGAGAACCATTGGTTATAAAGAAAGAATAGTTGAGGATGCAGAGGAGATGGCAATCAGATTTGAAAAGAACGGTGTGTGGTCATTGTGAGAGGTGAATTGATGAAAGTAACAATATATTCTGACGGTTCAGCCAGAGGGAATCCGGATGGTCCCGGTGGCTACGGGACTGTAATACAGTTTGTTGATGCTAAAGGAGCTCTTCACGAAAAAGAGCTTAGTGCAGGATATGATAAGACTACCAACAACAGGATGGAGCTTATGGGTGCCATAGTAGGACTTGAAGCATTGAACAGACCATGTGAGGTGGAATTGTATTCTGATTCAAAATATGTCATCAGTGCTTTTAATGAGAACTGGATAAATGGATGGCTTAAGAAAAACTGGAAGAAATCAGATGGAAAGCCTGTGAAGAATGTTGAACTCTGGAAAAGATTATTGGAAGCGGCAGGTAGACACAGGGTTTCATGGAATTGGGTGAAAGGACACGATGGACACCCTGAAAATGAGAGATGCGATAGTCTTGCTACCTCAGCTGCAGACAGTTCGAAGGATTTATTACTCCATGATGATGGCGGCGATTTGCGATGAGCAATTTTTGAAATAAAAATAGCATTTAATGATATGTAAATTATTTTAGATATGTTATTATATTAGAGGTGTGAAAAAATGAAATTTATGCTTGAGCTATCATTGCTTAAGCGAAAGGAGTATATTATGAAATTCTTCTTAGACACAGCTAATGTTGAAGACATTAAAAAAGCAAATGAAATGGGCGTTATCTGCGGCGTTACAACAAACCCTTCTCTTATTGCAAAGGAAGGCAGAGATTTTAATCAGGTTGTCGCTGAGATCGCTTCTATCGTAGATGGACCTATCAGTGGTGAGGTTAAGGCTACAACAGTTGATGCTGAGGGAATGATCAGCGAAGGCCGTGAGATTGCTAAGATTCACAAGAACATGGTAGTTAAGATCCCTATGACAGTTGAAGGCCTTAAGGCTTGCCATACACTTGCATCAGAAGGTATTAAGGTTAACATGACACTTATCTTCACAGCTAACCAGGCTCTTCTTGCTGCAAGAGCAGGCGCTGCATTCGTAAGTCCTTTCCTTGGTAGACTTGATGATATCAGCACAAGAGGTACAGACCTTATCTCTGAAGTTGCTCAGATTTTTGACATTCACGGTATCGATACAGAGATCATTGCTGCATCTGTTCGTCATCCTATGCACGTTACAGATTGTGCACTTGCAGGTGCTCATATCGCAACAGTTCCTTACAGCGTAATTGCACAGATGGTTAATCATCCTCTTACAACAGCTGGTATTGAGAAGTTCCAGAAGGATTACAAGGCTGTATTTGGTGAATAATTTCAAAATTCTTTTACGGGAGTATCACGTTTGTGATACTCCTTTTTGTCTTTTAGGGAATTCCATTTATATTTTTAACCAATTTTTTATAGATGATTTATAGTTTTAGTTACGTTCATTTGTTAACATTAATTGTGTGAATTTTTTTTAAGGAAAGACGACATAATTATGATAAATGCTGAGGACACTAAGGTTCTTACCAAGTTGTATCCAAAAGAAGAATTTATAGAATTGGTTAATTCAAAGGCAGAGAAAGGAGAGTTATCTCCTTCTTTTTGCTGTGTTTATTTTATCATAGAAAATTTCAGGCAATATTATATGTATTATGGTTTCGACGAAGGATACCAGGTAATCTGGTTTGTCAGAACCAAAATTCAGAATGCTTTCCCGGTTGATATATCAGGCAAAATGGAGGATGCGGAATTCGCTGTAATTACGGATATTGATGATGTAGAAACTTTCATCAAAAGAATTCAGAAGGACTTTGATGAAGTATATATCCACACCGGAATGTCACTTCATGCAGGTATATATCCTATAAGTGAAAACGATAAGGATGCACTTTCAATCATTGAAAAAGCAAATATAGCCTGCACTAACGGTGAAGAAAAAGAGGATGGAATTTCCGTCTTTGCCAGAGAAAATATAGACAATAAGATTCTCATGCAGCACTATGTTGTACATCATCTTGAGGATGCAATCAAAAACGGGGAGCTTTCTGTTTACTATCAGCCTATTTTCCATACCTATTCAGGTAAAGTATGTGGTCATGAAGCTCTTGCAAGGTGGAATAATCCTGAATATGGAGCGCTTATGCCCAGTGATTTTGTTCCTGTTCTCGAACATTCAAAGAAGATAAATAAACTGGATTGCTTTGTTGTGCAGCAGGTGTGCAAGGATCTTAGCAGTGTCAAAGGACTTACAGGTCTTGAACCTGTGCCTATTTCCATTAATCTTACAAGACTCGATTTTGAACTGACAGATATGCTCAGCTTCATAATTAAAGAAGTTGAGAAAAATAATATTTCCAGAAGCCTTATTCAGATAGAAATTAGTGAAGCAGAGATTACAACAGACAGAAAAGGCATCAAGAAGGAGCTTGAAAGATTCAGGGATGCAGGTTTTACAATTATATTTGATGACTTTGGAAGCGAGTATTCTTCTTTGCATATTCTGAATGATATGCCTTTTGATGCTGTGAAAATTAACAGTAGTTTCCTTGAAGGGTATAACTACGATAAAAAGCCGAGAATAATGATGAAAAACATTATTAATATGGCTAAAGAACTTGGCATACATACTACCATGGGAAGTGTTGAGGATGAAGAAATACTTGAGTTCTTGAAGCAGGCAGGCTGTGAAAGAACCCAGGGACATCTTTACAGTGAGGCTGTTCCCATGTGGTATTATCCTGAGGGCGGTTATCCTTTCGAATATGAAAGCGAGGAAGAGAGACGATTTTATAATGAAATAGGAAAAGTGAATATTCTGTCACAAACCCCGATAGCAGAGAAGCAGCTCGACATCAATGAGGCGATATTCTTAAATCAGCTTCCGCTTGCAATACTTGAATTTGACGGTTCTTTATTTAAGGTTCTTATGTACAGTAAGGATTTTAATGATATATTTGAACCTCTTTTTGCAGGAGATATCAGGTTTATAAATGAACTTTTCAATTCAGGCAGGCACTCCTTTGCAAGAAATATGAGATCCCTTGCGGAGCAGTGTATTGATAACGATGCCATCCATACAATGGAATTTGTAACAAGTAAGGGCTATAACAGGCTCATGCTTAGAAAAATAACAGGCTCTTCTGATTTAAATAAAACTGCGATTCTTGCAACGGCTGAGGCTATGTCAGAAGATGATCCCGGGGCAAGAGCCGTTCAGATGAACTCTCACCTGAAGTTCCTGTACATGATCTATAACCGCGTGGATATAGTTAATATAAATGAAGACAGCTTTGAGACTGTATATGAAAATCACGCCAAATACAATCAGAGTATGGTGAAGGGATCCTTTACCAGGGCTATTGAGAAATTTGCCAATGAAGCTATTTATAATGAGGACCGGGAAGGCTTTATGGCATTCTATGACCTTAGTAATCTTGAGGACAGAATCAATGAATATAACATTGATCACCTTACGGATTACTTTAGAACTATTGATACAAAAGGCAACTATAACTGGCTGATGTATCTGATAATACCGATTGTTTCAGAAGGATCAACCATGTTTATCATGGGTTCACGAAGCATTGACTCAGAGAGAATGAGAAAGCTTCCTGATATAAGTCAGAGCGGATCTGAGTATTATGATATGCCAAGCGATCCAACATTCCTGCTTCTTGCCAGTGATGCCTTTACCGATACACTTGGATACGGTTCTTTTGAACAGTTCCTTAGAAATACATTTTATCTTGAGGCTAATCTTACACAGGATAAAACTGTTTATATGCATTTGGGACAAAGCGGTCTTATTTCTGATTTCGGAGAAACCGGCTACATTGAACTGCCGTTTAATGAAGTGACAAAGGGAATGGTTTTCTCACAGGTAACAGATGAAGATCAGGAAAAAATGTATGAATTCTACAATAGAGAAAGACTCTTAAGGGAGTACTACAACGGCAGAATATCCGGAAGAATGGTTTATTTAGAGAGAACCGGAACAAATGAACAGCCAAGATACCAGAATGCCTGCTATTACATGAGAAAAGACAGGCAGGATGATATGGTCCATATCTATATTTTGAAATATGATATCGATCAGTTTAAGAGAACAAATGAGACTATAAGAAATCTTGCTGAAAGAGATACTCTTACAGGACTCTTTAACCGAATGACTATCGGTAAGGTATATGATGCACTAAAGGCAGATGAAAATACCCATTCACTTGCCATGGTTTTATTAGATCTCGATCACTTCAAGCAGATAAATGATAATTACGGTCATGATTGCGGAGACATGGTTATTAAAGATGCTGCGCTAAGAATGCAAAATAATCTTGGTGATGACTGTTATCCTTCAAGAATCGGAGGCGATGAGTTCCTTGTTATCATGCGCAACCAGTCTTATTCGCAGATGGATGAACTTTTGAAAAAGTTTTCAGAGGACAAAAAATCTATAGAATACAACGGCGAACAGGTAAAATATTCCATGTCTATAGGATATTCTGTATACCCGGATGACGGAAAAGCGTATAATGAATTATATAAAAACGCCGATAAGGCTTTGTATTACGTAAAAGAAAATGGCAAAAACAATTATGCAAAGTACAAAGGATGATTTAGACTAATAAGCGGAGGTGGAAGATGGCTGGTAAGTATAATATCTGTCTGGATATCGGAGGAACGAAGATTCTTGGTGCTATTTTTAATGAAAAGAAGGAAATAGTTTACAGGCTTAAGAAAAAGACTAAAGAAGCCGGTGATGACGCAGACAATGTTGAGAAAATGATCATAAGCGTTGTTGAGGATATGATTAATGAATCCGACATTAAAAAGAAAGATATTAAGGCGATTGCTGCAGGAGCGCCGGGAGTTATTGACCAGGGTGCGGGAATAATACTTACGTCACCTAATCTTCCCTGGACCAATTATGATATCAAATCATCTATTGAGAAGAAATTCGATATTCCATTTTATATAGGAAATGATGTAAATGTAGGCGTACTTGGTGAATGGAAATACGGAGTTGCCAAGGGCTATAATAATGTAGTAGGGTTCTTTGTCGGAACCGGAATGGGTGGCGGTCTTATCCTTGACGGAAAAATGTTTACAGGTAATAAATATAAGGCTGCGGAATACGGACACATGATTCTTGATCCTGAAGGCCCGCTCTGCGGATGCGGTCAGAGAGGATGCCTTGAAGCATTTTCAAGTAAAAAAGGAATGAGCGCTTATATAATGCAGCAGACTTCCAGAGGAAGAAAAAATATGCTCGCAGAGACCATAGAAAACGGTGTTTTCAAGAGCAAGAACCTCAAAAAGGCTTTAGCTGCGAAGGATACCGTAACAATAGAAGCTGTTGACAGGGCATGTCACTATCTTGCAATAGCTACCGGTAATATGATAAATACCATAAGTCCTGATATAGTTGTTTACGGTGGTGGTGTAATGGAAGCTGTGGGAGACATCTTTATGGAGAAGATACTTGCTGAGGTAGACCGTTATTGTATGCCATCCATAAGAAGCACTGTTGAACTTAAAAAAGCAGCACTGGGAGATGATTCAAATATTTACGGTGCACTTGCCATGATTGAAGATTTATAAGATAATAAAACCTGTTGTGGGCTTTTCCTGCAACAGGTTTTTTATCTATGAAGTCAAGCAGCTTTAAGTGGGAAATAATAGGGGAGAATAAAGTCTAATGAAAAAAGTAATTGATAAGGGGAAGATTTTTGCGATTGTTTTTATAACAGTTCTGCTCGCATCACTTTTTCTGATAGTTTCCATGCTCAAAACATCAAATGATCTTAGAGAATTCAAAGTGAATCTTTTTGTTCTGTGTAACGAATCAAATATATGTGTCGTAAACGGAAAAGAAGGTAAATTCAAGATGAGTCAGGATAATCTTGCGGCATTAAATTCACTGATGACATCAACCAGAGGGCAGTTTACCTTAAGTAATCCAGAACCTGTTGACAGCATAAGCTTTGACTTTAAACATGATGAAGATGACTGGAATCTTGAAATATCCGATGTTGGAAACAATATGCTCAGAGTCGTTCTTGAAGGTCCTGAGAAATATAGAGTATATATTAAGAATAATAAAAAATATGATGAGTTTCTTAAGGCTGCTTCAGCCGAAGGTTATCATAGTCCTAATAAAAAAATAGGAAACTGATCGAATATAAATTACCAGTAATGGAGGAGTAATAGAATGAAAGTAAATATTAAAAAACTGTCTGACACGGCAACAAATCCCACAAGAGGAAGTGCTGCAGCAGCAGGCTATGATCTTTATGCAGATGTCAGGGAAAACACAGATATTAAGCCGCATACCACAGCTAAGATAGGTACGGGGCTTGCAATGGAAATACCTGATGGTTACTTTGGCGGAATCTATGCCAGAAGCGGAATTGCAACAAAGGAAGGCCTCAGACCTGCAAACTGCGTAGGTGTTGTCGATTCTGATTACAGAGGTGAAATCATAGTTGCGGTTCATAATGATTCTGATGAAGTCAGAACAATTACACCTGGTGAGAGAGTTGCTCAGATTATTATTCAGCCCTATCTATCAGTTGAATTTGAAGAGGCTGATGAGCTTGCGGAATCAGAGAGAGGTGCCGGTGGATTTGGCTCTACAGGGAAGAAATGATTTTTACATAGTTAAAACTTTTGTAATTTTGAATGTGATATAATTAGAGGTGATTGCATAGTTCTTTTGTGCAAACCTTTAGAATTTATTTTTAAAGCATACATATGCGGAGGGAAACTATGAACAATAAGCTATATAAACTTATGAACTGGCCTGAGATTGAAGAGATTATTTATTCAGATGGTGATGATCCTCACAGAATCTTAGGCGCTCACAAGGTAGGTTCTAATCTTCTTATTCAGACCTTTTACCCCATGGCAGTAGAAATTGAAGTAGTTCCGGCTACGGGTACAAAAACATATAAGATGGAGCTTGCTGATGAAGCAGGTTTCTATGCTGCGCTTGTTCCCTATAAGGAAAATTTCAAATATAAATACAGGATCAAACTTGAGAACGGGGATATCAGGGAAATAACAGATCCATATAATTTTGCACCGAGAATGGACCGCGAGGATTTTATCAAATTCAACAGCGGAATTCACTATAACATCTATGAAAAGCTTGGAGCTCATGTTATCGAGATCGACGGTGTAAAGGGCTGTACTTTTGCCGTATGGGCACCGGATGCTGCAAGAGTCAGTGTAATAGGTGACTTTAACGAATGGGATGGAAGAGTCAATCAGATGCAGCGTGTTGATCATGCCGGAATATTCGAGATTTTCATTCCGGATGCCAAAGACGGTGATGGCTATCAGTATGAGATAAAGACCAAGGGCGGTGTGATATTCAAAAGACCTGACCCTTATGGATATGCTTATAAAGACAGGGATAATGTGATTTCACAGGTCGTTGAAATAAAGGACATCGACTGGAATGATGCTACATTTATAAAAAACAGAACCAAATTTGACAGGGATACTGATCCGCTGTCAATTTGTGAGCTTTCTCTTGATACCTTTGCTGCAAAGCATCAGAATCATATTCCCGATTATGAGGAGCTTGCAGGAGAGATTCTTGAATATGTCAAGGACCATGGTTTTAATACCATCGAATTAAAGCCTATTATGGAACATATTCCGGGACATCCTTTCCATATTAACGGATTTTTCTCTGTTCAGAAAAGATATGGATCACCTGATGACTTTAAGAAGTTTGTAAATATCATGCATGGAGCTGGAATAAGGGTAATAATGGATTTCGTTACAACATTTTTCCCCAAGCTTCAATGCGGCCTTAATGCGTTTGACGGACAGGCTCTTTATGAATATCCGGATCCGAGAATGGGTGTGCATCCCAGAACCGGTGATCTGATATTTGATTTTGGAAGAAAACAGGTGACTAACTTTCTGCTTTCATGTGCACTTTACTGGGTTGAAAATTATCATCTCGACGGTCTAAGAGTTGCTGATATTGCCAAGATTCTTTACCTTGATTATGACAGAAAGCCCGGTCAGTGGATTCCTAATATATATGGCGGTAATGAGAATCTTGAAGCCAAGGACTTTTTGTGTAACTTCAACTCAGTGCTGAAGACTAAGCACCCCGGCATACTTACACTTACAAAGGAGACTTCCTGCTGGCCGAGAGTAACAGGTGAGCTGGACGACGGTGGTCTTGGATTTGATTATAAATGGAATAATGGATGGACTAAGGATTTCCTTGATTATATCCAAAATGATCCTCTTTTCAGATCAGGCAATCATAATGAGCTGACATTCTCACTTGTTTATTGCTATACAGAGAGATTTGTGCTGGCATTTACTCATGAAGAGATTGGGAAAGGACTTGAAGGTCTCTATGATCTTATGCCCGGCGACTCCGCTCAGAAGATGGCAGGGGTTCGTCTTGCAATATCATACCTTATGACTCATCCGGGAAAGAAAATGCTTTACATGGATCCCAATGAGTTAAGCATTGATAATGCAGTATTTTTAGAGAACCTGATACATTCTCTTAATGAGATTTATTATTCAAGACCGGCTCTTCATCAGATTGATGTTAATGACAGCGGCTTTGAGTGGATCAATAGCATGGCAGCTGAGGAATGCATGATGTCCTTTATAAGAAAAGGACAGTCTGATGCAGATATGCTGATTGTTGTAGTTAATATGGCAGGTGTAGACAGAACATTTGAAGTTGGCGTGCCTGCTGACGGTAAGTATTACGAGATCTTCAACTCCGATGATACCTGCTATGGCGGAAGCGGAATTGTGAATCCCGGCAGAATCGAAGCAAACTTCAGCGAGGCTGATGGAAGACCATATTCAATTCCTGTTAAGCTTGCATCATCTTCACTTGCAATATTCTCTTATACTGCTTATACAACTCAGGAAAAGAAGATCAGAAAAATCCGTGAGGAAGAAGCAAACAATAAGATGCAGGAACGTGAGAGAACCTTAAGGGAACTCAAGAATCGTCAGGAGAAGGAAGAGGCAGAGCTTTTGAAGGAGCTTCATGAGCGTTATGAGAGAGAGCTTGCAGCTCAGGAAGAAGCTATTGAAAAGAAGTACGAGCAGATAGAAGAAGAACGAATTTCAAGTATTGTTTCAGAAGCAGCATTTAAGGCAGTTTCCGGCACTAAGAAAACGCAGACAAAGAAGACTTCAGCAAAGAAGACAACTGCCAAGACAGAAACAAAGACAGCTGCAAAGAAGACAAGAAAGACTTCAACAAAGAAAACTTCTTCATCAAAAGCAGAAAATACGGACAAGAAAGAAGATAACGAATAATGCTTAGAATGTTACCCCTGACTGCTACTACTACAGCTGAAACTGCCATCGAGACTATAGCTGAGGTAACAGGTAATGATAATTTAAAGCCGGGAGTTATAGAAAAATATTTAAAAGAACTCCCGGATAAGGCCTTTGCACTGCTGGTTCAGGCAGTACTTGCCATAATAATCCTTGTGATTATGTGGCAAGTAATTAAGGTCATTGCAAATATTGTTGAAAAATCTCTTTTAAAAACCAAGATTGAAGATGCAACTGCAAAATTCCTTGCTAAGGTCGTAAGAGTATCACTCGAGATACTTTTGGTATTTTCACTGGCTGCAGCTTTTGGAATGGATACAGCCAGCATAGTTGCACTGCTTGGTTCTGCAGGTGTTGCGATAGGTCTTGCTATACAGGGCACTCTTTCAGATTTTGCAGGAGGAATACTGATACTTCTATCAAGACCCTTCAGGGTTGGAGATTATATAATTGTCGGAAGTACCGGAGTAGAAGGAACTGTAACAGAAATATCACTTATCAATACGAGAATGCTGACAGCTGATTTCAGAAGAGTTGTTATACCAAACGGCTCACTTGCTTCTGCAACAATTACAAACAACAACGGAAATACAATGAGAATTCTGGATACAATGGTTGGCATTTCCTATGGCGCTGATATTGATAAAGCAAGAACTGTAGCGGAGAAGGTAATGGATGCCAACGAGTACATTTCAGATAAATATGAAAAGTGTGTATATGTTGATGCACTTGCAGACAGCAGTGTTAATCTCAGAATAAGAGGTTGGGTAAAGCCTGAGAACTATCTGAAGGCAAAATGGTCAATGAATGAAGCAGTAAAGAAAGCCTTTGATAAAGAAGGCGTTGAGATTCCCTTTCCTCAGATTGATGTACATATGAGATAAATTTATTTTTTCTTTAAAAAGCTTGTCAAAGAATGATATCATCTATATAATGATATTTGTGCTTTTAAGTTTTAGATTCCCGTTCATACAGACAGGAATCTAAAATTTTGCTGGAATAGCGCAGTTGGTAGCGCAACTGATTCGTAATCAGTAGGTCGAGGGTTCAAGTCCCTTTTCCAGCTTTTATGAAAATTCACTAAACTCGTGGCAAAATCCACGAGTTTTTTTATATTCAGAATGCTTGTATTCACTTTAACACTATGATAAGTTAAAGTATAATTGTTTTATTAAATGTTAGTTCAAAAATCAGAATATTTCAAAAGGAGTAATATATGGCGCAGCTGTGGGGAGGAAGATTTCAGGGCGAGATTAGTGAACTTGCCTGGAAGTTTAATGCATCCATTTATTTTGACAAAAGACTTATAAATGCAGATGCTGTTGGTAGTAAAGCTCATGTTAGTATGCTTGCAAAACAGGGGATAATTACAAATGAAGAATGTGAGCAGATAAAGAACGGGCTTGATGAAATTCTTAAAGATGTAAATGAGGGAAAGCTTCAGATTACAGATAAGTATGAGGATGTTCATAGTTTTCTTGAAGCTAATCTGATAGAGAGAATCGGTGATGCAGGTAAGAAAATGCATACAGGCAGATCCCGTAATGATCAGGTAGCCCTGGATATGCGACTTTTTGTTCGTGAAGAGGTTAAGAATACAGCTGAAGCTTTATATGGCATGCTGACTACTCTTGATTCTATTATGAATGATAATCTCTACACTTACATGCCTGGTTTTACTCATCTTCAGAAGGCTCAGCCGGTTACACTTGCGCATCATCTTGGAGCATATTTTGAGATGTTTTACAGAGATGCCACAAGGCTTAAGGACATTTATTCCAGGATGAACTATTGTCCTTTGGGAGCAGGTGCCCTTGCAGGAACAACTTATCCGCTGGACAGAGAATATACAGCACAACTTCTTAAGTTTAACGGACCTACTAATAACAGTATGGATTCCGTATCCGACAGGGATTATCTCATTGAATTTTTATCAGCTTTATCAATTATAATGATGCATTTATCACGTTTTTCGGAAGAAGTTATTATTTGGAATTCAAATGAATACAATTTTGTGACCATAGATGATGCATATTCTACCGGAAGCAGTATAATGCCACAGAAGAAAAATCCTGACATTGCAGAGCTTGTAAGAGGTAAAACGGGAAGAGTATACGGAGCGCTTAATTCACTTCTTGTAACCATGAAAGGAATTCCCCTGGCTTATGACAAAGACATGCAGGAGGATAAAGAAGTAAGCTTTGATGCTATTGACACCACAAAAAACTGTATTATTCTTTTTACAGACATGTTAAAAACAATGAAGTTCAATAAAGATCAGATGGAGAAAAGTGCTATCCGAGGATTTACTGATGCAACCGATGCCGCTGATTATCTCGTAAATAAGGGTGTACCTTTCAGAGATGCACATGGTATTATTGGAAGAATTGTTTTACATTGTATAGATAGATCAATAGGAATTTCAGATCTTTCGATTGAAGAACTAAAAAAATTCGCTCCTGAGTTCGATAATGATGTATATGAAGCCATAAGTCTTAAGACATGTGTTGAGAAGAGACTTACAGTAGGAGCTCCGGGACCTGAAGCTATGTCCGGATCAATTAAAATAAATCAGAAACTTCTGGATGAATTCTGGACGCATTCTGAAGATTTCGAAATATTGGATGTTCTATGATTTCCTGAATATCATAAGTTCTGTTTAGGAAATAAATTATTATATATTTTAAGAGGAGAGTGAAAAAATGAGCGAGAAATTGAGAGTGGCGATTTTAGGTGCAACCGGTATGGTAGGTCAGAGATTTATTACTATTCTTGATAACCATCCCTGGTTTGAGGTTGCTGTTGTTGCAGCAAGTCCCAGAAGTGCCGGACAGACCTATGAGGAATCTGTAGGTGACAGATGGAAGATGGAAGTTCCCATGCCTGAGGGTGTTAAAAAGCTTGTCATCAAGGATGTAACAAATGTAGAAGAAGTTACAAAGGACGTTGATTTTGTACTTTCAGCAGTAAATATGTCAAAGGATGAGATCAAGGCTATTGAAGAAGAGTATGCAAAGACCGAGACTCCTGTTGTTTCCAACAACAGTGCTCACAGATGGACTCCTGATGTTCCCATGATCATTCCGGAGGTTAACCCTCAGCATGCTGATGTTATAGAATTCCAGAAGAAGAGACTTGGTACTACTAAAGGATTTATTGCTGTTAAGCCTAACTGTTCTATTCAGAGTTATGCTCCTGCACTTTCTGCATGGAGAGAATTTGAGCCTTATGAGGTTGTAGCAACAACATATCAGGCTATTTCCGGTGCAGGTAAGAACTTTAAAGAGTGGCCAGAAATGGAAGGCAATATTATTCCTTTTATTTCAGGAGAAGAAGAGAAAAGCGAAAAAGAGCCTTTAAGAATCTGGGGAACAATAGAAAATGGCGTGATTGTACCTGCTAAAAGTCCAATAATTACATGTCAATGTATAAGAGTTCCAGTTTTGTATGGACATACGGCCGCAGCTTTTGTAAAATTTAAGAAGAAAGCTACAAAAGATGAACTTATTAATTGTCTTGTGAATTTTAGTGGTAAGCCACAGGAGCTGAATCTTCCCAGTGCACCAAAGCAGTTTATTCAGTATTTGGAAGAAGATAATCGTCCTCAGGTTTCACTTGATGTTAACTACGAAGGTGGAATGGGCGTAAGCATTGGAAGACTTCGTGAAGACACAGTTTATGACTGGAAGTTCGTCGGACTTTCTCATAACACTCTTAGAGGAGCTGCAGGCGGTGCGGTTGAGTGTGCTGAACTCCTCAAAGCACTAGGATATATTACCAAAAAATAATAAGACATAATTTTTAATCTGGGGTGAGGAAAAACACATGGAAAAAACTAAGTTACAGGAATTGGAAGAATTAAACAGCTATTACGAAACCGGTAATAATCAGATTGTCATTGTTTATGGCCATTTACGCACGGGGAGCACATCGGTCATAGCCACTTTTGCTAAAGACAAGGATCGTATGTATTATTGTGCGGTTGCTGCTTCTGAGAGACTACAGAGATATCTGATTGGACAAAGGCTCAGAACAAGAGGATTGGAGCTTCCGGAGTATCCAACCTATCGTGAGATCTTTGAAGGTATAGCTAAGATTTCTGTTGAACATGGAGATTCCATGTGTGTCTTAATGGAGAATTTCGAGGATATAATAAAGGCATCTCCTTCATTCTTAGAGGAGATAAGTCCTATTATATTCGATGATTCCCACCCACAGATTGTCCTTATTCTTATGGGATCAAATGCGGCATGGATTGAGAATAATATGGTTGGAAAGATTGGCGCTCAGGCAACATATATTTCCGGATTTTTAAAGATAAAGCCCTATTCATTCCAGGAAATGAGAAAAAAATTTGAAAATATGAGTGATAAGGATGTAATCTCTGCTTATTCTATTTTTGGTGGTAATGCAAGATTATGGTCTTACTTTGATCCTAATAAGACTTTCAGGCAAAATGTTATCGAGAAGTTCCTTGATGCTGAGAACAGTGTGCTTCTTCGCGAGACTTTCAAGGTCCTCGAAGAAAATTTGCGTGAAACTGCAGTTTATAATACAATCCTATATGGACTTGCAAATGGTAAGAATAAATTAAATGATATACATCATGCCACAGGCTTCTCAAGGGCTAAGATAATGGTTTACTTAAAGAGCCTTATTGAGCTTGGAATGGTAGAAAAAGTTTATTCCTTTGCTACGACAGGGCATGAAAATGTACAGAAGGGTGTTTACAGAATATGTGATCCACTTGCACACTTCTTTTACAGATTTTTCTATGCTAATGTTACTCAGATAGTAAGAATGAATGCTGAGGAGTATTACGATTCTTATATAGAGAATGACCTTGGTGCTTTTGTAAAGGATGCTTATAAGATTGTTTGCAGAGAGTATATTGATAAGCTCTCAGAATATGACAGACTTCCTTTCAAGATTGATGAGGAAGGCGAGTGGGTTGGTAAAATTGATTCACTTGATGTCGTTGCACAGAGCGAATCCGGTGATACTCTTGTTGGAGTATGTAACTGGGAATCCAAGATGGATGTAAATACAATTGATTCGGTCAGAAGTTGCTGCAAGAGAGCAAGACTTAATCCGGATTATTATTACCTGTTTTCTGCAGAAGGTTTTGATGAAGGTCTCATCAAGCTCGCAGAGAAAGAAGAGTCCATAAAACTTGTTGGATTGGAAGAAATGATGAATGCCTAAAAGCGTTTTTATTGCCGAAAAGCCTAGCGTTGCCAAGGCTTTCGGCGCTGCATTAAAATATAAGTTTTCTAATAAAGACGGATATATGGAATCCGAAGAGGCCATCGTTACCTGGTGTTATGGGCACTTGGTGACGATGAGTTATCCTGAGGTGTATGATGAGAAAATGGCCAAATGGTCATTGGACACAATTCCATTTATTCCGTCTAAATTTAAGTACGAAATTATTCCACAGAATGCCAAGCAGTTTAATATTGTCAAGGGACTACTGACCAGGCAGGACGTGGATACCATATATATATGTACCGACTCGGGACGCGAGGGTGAGTATATTTACAGACTGGTTGATCAGGAAGCAAATGTCTCAGGTAAGCTGAAGAAAAGAGTATGGATAGATTCTCAGACAGAGGAAGAGATTCTGAGAGGTATTCGTGAAGCAAAAGATGACAGCGAATATGATAACATAGGTGCTGCCGCATATCTAAGGGCTAAAGAAGACTATCTGATGGGTATTAACTTCTCAAGAGCTTTAACGCTTAGATATGGTTATTCTATTAAAACATTTCTTGGAATAGACAGATGTGTGGTTGCAGTTGGTCGTGTGATGACCTGCGTACTTGGAATAGTCGTTGACAGGGAAAGAGAAATCCGAAACTTTGTAAAGACACCGTTTTACCGTGTTATGGGTGATTTTTCTCTCGGTGAAAAAACTATTTCTGCGGAGTGGAGAGTTACTGATAAAAGCAGATATAAAGGATCATTTGAGCTTTATAGTGAAAAGGGTTTTAAAGAAGAAAAGTCTGCAAAGTCACTTATAGAATCCTTTGGACAGCTTCCTGTTAAAGGAAACATAGCTCTTCTTGAGAAGAAAAAGGAAACTAAAAATCCGCCACTTTTATATAATCTGGCAGAACTTCAGAATGATTGCTCTAAGTTTTTTAAAATCGATCCTAACCAGACACTGGCTATCGCTCAGGAATTGTATGAAAAGAAGCTTACTACATATCCCAGAACCGATGCCAGAGTGCTGAGTAGTGCCATAGCAAAAGAGATTGATAAGAATATTAAAGGTCTGATGTCGTATGAGTCTGCAGGCATTTATGCCAAAGCAATAATGCAGCATGAATCCTATAAAAATATTGCAAAGACCAGATATGTTAATGATAAAGCAATAACAGATCACTATGCGATCATTCCTACAGGACAGGGACTTTCCGCATTGAGCTCTCTAAGTGCTACATCTGCCAAGGTGTATGAGATAATAGTAAGACGATTTCTTGCAGTTTTTTATCCTCCTGCACAATACTCAAAAATAAAATTGGAGATTACGGTTCCTACTGTTAATCCTGAATTTACCGAAGGCTTCTTTGCAGGCTTTAAGCTGCTAAGCTCCAAGGGCTATCTTCATGTTATGGATTATTCCTTTTTTAAGAAAAAGGATGAGAAGGATGCTGAGGAAAACAAAAATGATAATGATCTGGATGATGCTGCCGCAGATGAAGGTTTATTTGAAGTCCTGTCAAAGCTTAAAAAAGGTGATGAGATAGAACTTACAAATGCTGCGATTAAGGAGGGAGAAACAACGCCTCCCAAAAGGTATAATTCCGGAACATTGATTCTTACAATGGAAAATGCCGGACAGTTTATTGAGGATGAGGAGCTTCGTTCTCAGATTAAGGGTTCTGGAATCGGAACCAGTGCTACAAGAGCCGGTATTCTTGATAAGCTTGTTAAAAACGGCTACCTTGACCTTAATAAAAAGACTCAGATAATTACTCCTACTCAAATGGGTGAAATGATATATGATACGGTATTTGTTTCTATGAAGCCTATGCTAAATCCTTCACTCACAGCCAGCTGGGAAAAGGGACTTACTCAGGTTGAGCAGGGCGAGATTTCTGAAGATGAATATATGAAAAAACTCTCTGACTTTATTGCAAGACGAACCAATTACGTCAAAGAGAATGATATGAGATCTCATATGCAAAGATTTTTCATGCAATCATCGCAGTACTATAAAAAGGCGCCTGCCAAGACCAGGAAGCCAAGGTCCAAAAAGGCGAAGTAAGATAATACAGTTGCAGTATTTGATTTATGAGTGTGTATATTTGATACGATAGTGAGTTGTCTCACTCATAAGTAATCAGAATAATAGCCTTATTGAATTTACGTAGTTTAGAAAGGGGACATTATGGAAAGCTATAAGATTGAGAATATGTATGACTTGAACGAAACAATTGCGGCAGACATCTTCAAGGGAGTTACCTATCCCTGGGAAGTCCTTCCGAAAATCAAGGATTTTATAGTAGAACTGGGGAATACATTATCTCTTGAGAAATTTGAAAAAAGAGGAGAGAATATCTGGGTAGCTAAAAGCGCTAAGTTTCTTTCAGATAATGTTTATATTGCAGGTCCCTGCATAATTGATGAGGAGGCTGAAATTAGACCGGGTGCCTTTATCAGAGGGAATGCAATTGTTGGAAAAGGAGCTGTTGTAGGTAATTCTACTGAACTTAAGAATGTTATTCTTTTCAATAAAGTTCAGGTTCCTCATTATAATTATGTCGGTGATTCTATACTTGGATATAAAGCTCATATGGGAGCTGGATCAATTACTTCAAATGTAAAATCAGATAAAAAGCTTGTAGTTATAAAGAATGGCCAGGATGATCAGATAGAGACCGGACTTAAAAAGGTAGGCGCCATGCTTGGAGATAACGTTGAAGTGGGCTGTGGCAGTATTCTTAATCCCGGAACAGTGGTAGGAAGAAAAAGTAATATTTATCCTCTGTCATCAGTAAGAGGATGCGTTCCTGCGAGACATATTTATAAAGATAGTGAAAATATAGTTGAGAAAATAGACGATTAATACCCACTTTAATTGACTTGCCCTGTATATAGGTATTATAATCTAAAAAGTTTATAAATTTTTTATACGAGGAGGGAATATTATGGCAGCTATCAAGACTAAGATTGAGCTTCAGTATGGTGACAAGTCAATTTCTCAAGAAGACCTTGTAGAAAGAGCTAAGGCAGCATATGAAGCTGATTATGGAGTTAAGGGTGCTAAGAATCTTGAGCTTTACGTTAAGCCTGAAGAGAACAAGGCTTACTATGTTGTAAACAACAAGATGACCGGAAGCATCGATCTTTAATGTTTTTTGTACTTTTAAGACCTTAGGATTATTATCCTGAGGTCTTTTTTTCTAGAAAATACCCAGCCGGCAAACAGTGTGACCGGTGAACTGGAGATGGACGCATTATGTATGGTTTTATGGCATTTGCAACTAAGGGGGTGTCCTTTGGCGGCATAGAAATTGCGATTCCTGATGCAATAATCCCGGTGGTCGGAGGTTTTCCTACAATCATTCTATGGGCAGTCGGAGCAGTTGCTGTGATGTCTATGATATGGAACAAAACAGCTCTGGGAAGCAGAAGCGATTGCAGCATGTGTTGTCGGTGGTATATCATTTAGCGGTGGTGTTGGAAAAATACGTGGCATCGTTGTGGGAGTTCTTATTTTTACATCACTGTCATATGCGCTGACGGTTCTTGGTGTTGATACCAACCTGCAGTTCATATTCCTGGGGCTTATTATCATCTTGGCAGTAATGATTGATGGTTTTAAACATAAGCAGCGATGATATAATATAAAGACTTGTATTTTTAATTTCGATTGATTTGGGGGAGTAAAATAAAAAAATATTTTAGGGATGGAAAATGAAAAAAGAATTATCACTCGAACAGAACTATAATAAACTGCAAAACTGTGAATTGTTCCTACTTGATATGGATGGAACTCTCTATCTTGGGGATAATGTTTTTCCCTGTGCATTAGAATTTATTAACTTTCTTGAAGAAAATGGAAAACGATATATCTATCTGACAAATAATTCTTCAAGAGCTGGTACTGATTACGTAGACAGGTTAAGGGGACTTGGTTTCCCGTGCGATACGGAGCATGTATATACTTCCGGAATGGCAACTGCTGAGTATCTCAATCAATATTATAAGGACAGATATATTTATGTTGTCGGGACCAGAACTTTTTATAATGAGATAAAATCAGCCGGTCTGAAAGCATTTAATACTTCAGACTATGACGGAACTGATTTTGAAGAGCTCCGTGAAAAGCTTGATGAAGAAAATAATATACCGGTAGTTTGTGTAGGTTTTGATACTGAACTTGTGTATCGTGACTTAGATCTTGCTGTTCATTTTTTAAGGAGAGATGCTGCATTTATCGCTGCTAATCCGGATTGGGTATGCCCTATGCCAAAGGGTGAGGTTTTGCCTGACTGTGGAAGCATATGCGCTCTACTTACTGCTTCTTCAGGAAAAGAACCTGTGTACATTGGTAAACCTAATAGAAACATGGTTGATATTATTTCGAGAATGACAGGAGTAGCTAATGAAAAGATATGCTGTGTCGGTGACAGATTATATACTGACATTGCTGTAGCGCAGAATTCCGGAGCTGTTTCTGTATGTGTTCTTACCGGTGAAGCTGATGAACAGATGATTTCGGAAATGGAAACTAAACCGGATTATACTCTTGACGATATAGGGGGCCTCACAAGTATAATGAAACTGGTACGTTAAATACTTGTGAAGGGGAAATTACATGATTAAATATGTGAGGGGATTATTAAAAAAATTGATGCCAGCTATTTTTGCTGTATCAATTTTTTTTACTTATACCGGTGTTTATGCAGGAGTTCCGGTAAAAGCTGCCACAAACAGTACGCTTGATATCCGTTATCCGACAGATGATATGCCGGATGTTCCTTTTCCTGAGCTTATTAAAGCAGAACTCCCTGAGGCAGATGCTGAACCTCCTTACGGCTTGTTTGCTGTTACTCCGGAGCTTTCAACAGGACCTCATTATAGATATCTGAGCGATATGGAACAGAGTATGTATAGGGCAATACTTCAGGCCAGTACGCATGTTTATGACTTTGAAGCTGTGCCGGGCTTTTCATTGCCTTACTTTCATTTGTTTGCTGAGGATATGGACTCACCATCTATGCCCTTTAACAATAGTCAGTTTCTGGTTGTAACCAGAGCCGTGCGATTTGATCATCCTGAGCTTGTTCAGCTTACTTTATGCAGTGTAAATGTTTTTTATCTGGAAAATAAAAATGAAAAAAGCGGAAGAACCGGATACGATTTTTATATAGCGTTAAAGTCTATGGTTAAGGGATATAACCAGGCCAGATTCAATATGATGGAAAAAGAATTCGAGCAGGCATGTGACGTATTTTTGTCAGATCCCGAGATACAAAATGCTAAAAGCGATGTGCTGAAGGAACTCGCTGTACATGATAAGCTTATAGATGAAATCGAGTATGATTATTCAAGTGAAGTAGACAATACCACTTACCATTTGTCTCATACAGCATATGGGAGCCTTATAAACAAGACATCTGTTTGCGACGGATACGCAGGAGCTCTGTCATATCTTTTGAAAAAACTAAATATCGATACAATGATAATAGCCGGTTACACTAAATCAGGTAATCAGGGAAATCATGCCTGGAATATCGTTTGCATCGATGGAGAATGGTATGAGGTTGATCTGACCTGGAATGATCCGACTATAAAAGCAAATTATTCTGAAACACTTCTGTTTGAAATACACCATTTATACTACAACCTGACCACTGACGAATTTAGAAATTATAAAAAGCAATACGTGGTTGATAATAAAACGATAAAAGCCGATACAATGAGGATAAGAAGGGTTACCTTTGCGGATATGCCCAAGGCAACGGGGACGCAGTATTCCTTTGCAAATGTAAAGAAAATCCTGAAAGAAAGCATGCAGCCGGAGGTTATTCCTGTGACTGGTATTGAGCTTTCAGATACATCTATAAGTGCAAAATACGGTCAGTCAGGCAAAATCGGTTATAAAATCATACCTTCTGATGCAAATGATAAAAATGTATCCTGGTCCAGCTCTGATAATCAAATAGTATCGATAGAAGACCTTGGTGAGGAAGGCTGCAGCTATAAAGTTGTGGGATTTGGAAAAGCAAAAATCACTGCATCTATGGAAGGCGGTATATATGCGGAATGCATCATAGATAATCCTGTTAGAGAATGTAATGTCAGCTTTGATCTAAATGGCGGAACAGGAGAGGTGGGAGCAATAACAAGAAATACCGGTGATAAGTACGGTGTTTTGCCAAATGATGTAGTCAGAGAAGGATATGAATTTGCAGGATGGTTTACTGATCAGACTGAAGGACAGGAGATAACTGAAGACACTTATATTTTTTATGATGATGATGTGATCCTCTATGCACACTGGAACGAAAAAACTAAAGCGCCTGAAGAAGATCCGGAGCCAATTGAAAACGCGGATCCGCCAGAGAACCCAGATCCTTCAGAAGACCCTGAACCAGTGGTTAATCCGGATCCGCCAGAGAACCCAGATCCTTCAGAAGACCCTGAACCAGTGGTTAATCCGGATCCGACAGAAAAGCCTGATCCAACGGAAGAAGACCCTGAACCTGCGGTGAATCAGGATCCGCCAGAAAAGCCTGATCCAACGGAAGAAAATCCTGAACACACAGAGAATCCTAATCCCTCGGAAAATCCGGGTAATACAGAAACCACTGTGCCTTCAGAGAATCCGAAACCATCCGGGGAGCCGATACCAACAAAGAATCCTGAACAACCCGGAAATCCTGAGATACCAGAAAAAAATCCGATGCCATCAGAGAATGAGTCAGGAAATATTAATGATGAGTCAGAGGAAGTAGATATACCGGAAAATAACGAAGATACCGGAATAAATGATATTGGTGGAGGGTCTGGCTCTAATACTGAGAATTCTGACATTACAGAAAATGATGAACACAGAATTCCGGATAATTCAGTAGTCACCGAGAATGGACAGACTATAAATGCTGATAGACAAGATACAGATGGTGACGCGTCTAATAGCCGGGAAAGTGTAACAACAGAGTCTGTTGTAGCAGATAAAGTGATTTCATCTGATCAGATAATGGAAGCTGTTGAGGAGCTTCCAAAGGACAGACTTGTTTTCGAGAAAAATGAGAGTATGTTTATCTCTTCAGAGAACAATGCTATTGTTTTCCAGTGTACTAACAAGAAAGTTAAGAATCTGATTATTGGTGATGAACTTTTATTTGGAAAAAGCAATTTCAGGATAACAGAGATAGGCAGTAAAGCTTACAAAAACTGCAAAAAGCTTAAGTCTGTAAAACTAGGAAGAAACATAGCAAAGATTGGAAAGGCATCTTTTTCCGGATGTAAAAATCTGTCTAAGATAACAGTTTATGCAGACAATCTAAGAACAGTAGCTAAAAACAGTTTTAAAGGCATAAAAGCTAATGCAAAATTCACCATCATATGTAAAGATAAAAAAACTTTTAACAAAGCAAGAAAAATGTTTAAAAAAGCGGGAGCTTCTAAAGCAGAGTTTAAATTTAAAAAAGCTTAACAGGTCTTGCTTTAAGTGAATTTTTTATATGAGATTATATTTTTTGGCAGGGGATTTTCTCATTGTGAAAATTCCTTGCCGGAAGTATAATAAAACTGTTTAATAAATTAAGATTTTTGGGACGGTATTGATTATGGACATTGGAGGATTGTTAAAAGAGCTGTTATTAGAGGATAAGGTGCTTATACACTTTGACTTTATGAACGGCTTTTTTGATATTAATAAGTCGGTTGTAGTAACCTGGGGGGTTATAGCTGTTCTGGCAGTGGTCATATTGTTTTTGACCAGCAATATGAAGGTTCATGATATAGGAACAAGGCAGCTTATAGCGGAGACGATTGTTGACGGACTTCGAGGCATCACCGGAGGAATGCTTGGTGAAGAGGGCTATATGTACAGAGACTTTATGGCAGTAGTTCTTGTATTTATAGGAGCATCGAATCTGGTTGGACTGTTCGGTCTTACTCCTGCGACTATGGATTTAAATGTCACGGCAGGACTCGCAATTACCAGTATTGTACTGGTAGAAGCAGCCGGTATAATACAGAAGGGCTTTGGCAAGTGGCTTAAAGGCTTTTCACAGCCCATGGCTATAGTAACACCTATGAATATATTGGAGCTTGCCATCAGACCGTTATCTCTTTGTATGCGACTTTTTGGTAATGTTATAGGCGCTACAGTAATTATGGAGCTTCTTAAAATGGTAGTTCCGGTTGTTGTACCCGCTGCATTCAGCTTATATTTTGATATTTTTGACGGCCTTATTCAGGCATATGTATTTGTGTTTCTTACATCCCTCTATATAAAAGAGGCGATTGAATAAATTGAAAATAATAACATGAAACGGAGGTTTTTTTATGAGTTTAACAGCACTTGGTGCAGGAATTGCAGCTTTCACAGGACTTGGAGCAGGTATCGGAATTGGTGTTGCTACAGCTAAGGCAGTTGATGCGGTTGCGCGTCAGCCTGAGGCTGATGGTAAGATTATGAAGCTCCTGCTTCTTGGTTGCGCTTTGGCAGAGGCAACAGCTATTTACGGTTTCGTTGTAGCAATCATGATTCTGTTTACGTGATATTTTTGGGAGGAGAAGTACCGTGTTAAGTGTCACATTTATGAATGTCGTATGGACAGTGATCAACTTATTGATTCTGTATGTGGTATTCAGATTATTTTTATTTAAAAGAGTTGATGCGATTCTTCAGTTAAGAAGAGAAGAGATCGATCATGCGACTGATGAGGCTCACCGCAAGGAGAAGGAAGCTGAATCATTAAAGGAAAGTTATGTTCAAAAGCTTAATGATGCAGGAAAAGAATGTGAAGATCTTATAGCTCAGTCCAAAAAGGATGGATATGACGAATATGATCGCATTGTAACTGATGCAAAGCAGAAAGCTGAACAGATTATAACAGAAGCTAAGCATAACGCTCAGATTGAAGCTCAGCGTGAGAAGGATGCTTATGTTTCTGAGCTTACCGATCTTGTTGTGCATGCAGCAAACAAGATTGCCGTTTCCAAGCATGACGAAGAGTCTGATAAAGAACTTTATAATAAGTTCATCTTCGAGGCTATTGAGAAGAGCGAATAAATTATATCAAAGGATTGGATATTTATGATAAACGAGAATAAGGCAAGACTTCGTTACTCATCAGTTGCTCCTTCAGAAGGGCAGGCTGCGCAGATTAAGGAAGCTCTTGCAAAGAAGTTTAACAATCCGGGCCTTGAGCTTGAGATTATCCATGATCCGAAGGTAAGTGGCGGATTTATTGTTAACTATGGTAATTTTGAGTACGATTGGAGTGATGAAGGTCGTACCAGACAGCTTAAAGAGCTCATTGAGTTAACAAAGAAGAGAAAAAATACCAGTGCCGAGAACCTTGTATCTATTATCAGAGACAGGGTGAATAATTTTGACCTTAAGGCTGAAGGTAAAGAAGTTGGAAGGACAATCTGGGTCGGAGATGGTATTGCCAATGTAGTTGGTATTGACCATGCATTTTATGGTGAGATTGTTCGATTTGAAGATGGAACCAAGGGCATGGTGCAGGATATCAGAGAAGACCATATTGGTATTATCCTGTTTGGCAGTGATGAAGGAATCCGTCAGGGAAGTCGCTGTGTAAGAACCTATAAACAGGCAGGAATCCCTGTAGGTGAAGCATTTATAGGAAGAGTTGTAGATGCACTCGGTAATCCTGTAGATGGCAGAGAAGAAATAAAGACAGATGTTTACAGACCTGTTGAAGAACCTGCTCCCGGAATCGTTGAGAGACGCTCTGTAAATGAACCCATGGAGACAGGCATATTGTCTATAGATACGATGTTCCCGATTGGTCGTGGACAGCGTGAACTTATCATTGGTGACAGACAGACCGGCAAAACATCTATTGCTATGGATGCGATTCTTAATCAAAAGGGCAAAGATGTTATCTGTATCTATGTAGCCATCGGTCAGAAGGCAAGTACAATTGCCAAGCTCATTAATACACTTAAGGAAGCAGGGGCAATGGAGTATTCAATAATTGTTGCTTCCACGGCTTCAGACAGTGCACCTCTTCAATATATTGCGCCATACGCAGGAACTGCAATGGCTGAGTATTTCATGTTGATGGGTAAGGATGTACTTATCATTTATGATGATTTGTCAAAGCATGCAGTAGCATACAGAGCACTGTCACTACTTCTTGAAAGATCTCCCGGACGTGAGGCATATCCCGGAGATGTTTTCTATCTGCATTCAAGACTTCTTGAAAGATCAAGTAAGCTTTCAAGTGATTTAGGAGGTGGCTCAATAACAGCGCTTCCTATTATCGAGACCCAGGCAGGTGATGTTTCTGCGTACATCCCGACAAATGTTATATCAATTACGGATGGACAGATTTTCCTTGAGTCTGATCTGTTCTTTGAGGGTATGAGACCTGCAGTAAATGTAGGACTTTCCGTATCCCGTGTTGGTAGCGCTGCGCAGACTAAAGCAATGAAAAAAGCTGCAGGAAGTATACGTATCGATCTTGCACAGTATAGAGAGATGGCTGTGTTCACACAATTTGCTTCAGATCTTGATGAAACTACAAAGAATCAGCTTCGGCATGGAAGTGTACTTATGGAACTGCTTAAGCAGCCTCTTGGAAGGCCCTATGCTATGTATGAGCAGGTAATACTTCTTGTCTGTGCTAACGGAAACAAGCTTGATTATGTACCTGTAAAACAGGTTAAAGAGTATAAGGATAAGCTTCTTAATTATTTTGCAGAGAATAAAAAAGATATAATCGAGGATCTGACTAAATCTCAGGATCTTTCTGATAGTACCAGGAAGGCAATCCTTGACGCAGCTGATGAATTTGAGAAGCTTAATAATGACAAACTCAAAGAAGAACTAAAGAAAAAGAGAAAGAAACTGACTTTGGATTAAGGTGATTTTCAGTGGCAAATATAAAAGAGATTCGCGACAGAATTAATAGTATTCGCGACACGATGAAAATTACAAATGCGATGTATATGATCTCATCAAATAAGCTTCGAAAAGCTAAAAAGCAGCTGATTGATACGGAGCCTTATTTCTATGCATTGCAGGCTATGATAGCCAGAGTATCGAGACATATTCCCGATGATGTAGATGATATTTTCCTGAAAACTACTGATGATATACCTTTTAATGCAAGAGCTAAAGGGTATCTGGTACTCACTTCAGATAAAGGTCTGGCAGGTGCATTTAACCACAATGTTGTAAAAACTGCTGAGGAACATATCAGAAATAATAATAATCTACAGAATTATAAGTTATATGTCGTTGGAGAATTCGGAAGGCATTATTTTACAAGTCTTGGACTGAAAATTGAAGAGAATTTCAGATATACTGCTCAGAATCCTAATCTGGACAGATCCAGAGACATTGCAACCATTATTCTTGATGACTATACAAACGGCAAAATTGATGAGGTATATGTAGTCTATACTTCTATGAAGAATTCTCTTACCAGTGAAGTTAAGATGGAGAAGATTCTTCCTCTCGATATTATTGAGAATGCCAGAAACAGATATCGTGTTATAGATACTTATAATGAGGAGTTCATTTTTGAACCGAGTCCTAAAGCGATTTTGGATAACATCGTTCCGAATTTTATAAACGGATTTATTTACGGTGCATTAGTTGAAACTTTTTGTTCTGAACAAAATTCGAGAATGATGGCCATGGACAATGCTAATAAAAATGCTACTTCCATGATAGGTGAGCTTACCAAGCAGTTTAACAGGCAGAGGCAGGCTGCAATAACTCAGGAGATAACTGAAGTAGCAAGTGGAGCAAAAGCACTTAGACGCGCCAAGGCTGCAAAACAAAAGAAACAGGCGGGTAAGTAATCAATTGATGATAAGAGGACAGATAAGTGAGTAATGAAGGTAAAATCTTACAGGTTATGGGACCTGTAGTGGATGTCTTATTTGAAAACGGCAATCTGCCATACATAAGTGATTCCTTAAAAGTAAAGATAGGCGAAAAGAAAGGCGTAATGGAAGTCGCTCAGCATATTGGCGACAATGTTGTCAGATGCATTATGCTTACTGCAAGCGAAGGCCTTGCCAAGGATATGCCTGTGTATCAGACCGGCGGACCTATTAGTGTGCCTGTTGGAAGGAAAAATCTGGGAAGACTGTTCAATGTACTTGGCGATACCATTGATGGTGGGCAAAGTCTTGAAGGTGAGAAGCACTGGTCAATCCATAGAGAACCTCCCAAGCTTGAGGATATGAGCCCTGTTGCTGAAATACTTGAGACCGGAATAAAGGTTATCGATCTTCTTGCTCCCTATGCAAAGGGCGGTAAGATTGGTCTTTTTGGCGGTGCAGGTGTTGGAAAGACTGTACTTATTCAGGAGCTTATTCAGAATATTGCTACAGAGCATGGCGGATATTCTATTTTTACAGGTGTAGGAGAGCGTTCCAGAGAAGGTAATGATCTTTGGACAGAAATGAAAGAGTCCGGTGTTATTGAGAAAACTGCACTTGTGTTCGGACAGATGAATGAGCCTCCGGGAGCACGTATGAGAGTTGCTGAGACCGGACTTACAATGGCAGAGTATTTCCGTGACAGAGAGCGTCAGGATGTGCTTTTGTTTATTGATAATATTTTCAGATTTGTCCAGGCAGGTTCTGAGGTTTCATCACTTCTTGGACGTATGCCGTCAGCCGTAGGTTATCAGCCGACACTGGCAACTGATCTTGGTCAGCTTCAGGAGAGAATTGCATCAACCAAGACAGGTTCAGTAACTTCAGTTCAGGCTGTATATGTACCTGCAGATGATTTGACTGACCCTGCGCCTGCAACTACATTCGCGCATCTGGATGCAACCACCGTTCTTTCAAGAAAGATTGTTGAACAGGGTATTTACCCTGCAGTTGATCCCCTTGAATCATCAAGCCGAATCCTTGAGGCTGATGTTGTAGGTGAAGAGCACTATTATGTAGCTACCAAGGTTCAGGAGATGTTGCAGAAGTATAAGGAGCTGCAGGATATCATTGCGATTCTTGGTATGGATGAACTTGGAGAAGAGGATAAGCTTACAGTTTATCGTGCCCGTAAAATACAGAGATTCCTTTCACAGCCTTTCCATGTTGCTGAGAATTTCACAGGCGTTAAGGGAGTATACGTTCCTTTAAATGAAACAATAAAAGGATTCAAAATGATTATCGAAGGACAGATGGATAATTATCCTGAAGCCGCTTTCTTTAACGTCGGTACTATTGATGATGTTATTCAGAAAGCAAAGAAGCTTGAAGGTGATGCTGAGTAAGAAATGGTTACCGAAGCGCACATCTTTAGGGCGCTTATGGTATTCGCATCCTACCGGAATAAGTTTGATATAAACTGACGTTTATAGAGGAGTATTGAATTGAAGGGTGATAGGAAAACTTTTCGTTTACAGGTAATGTCTATAAACGGTATCTTTTATGACAATAGAGCATCAGAGATAATTTTACCCTGCGTTGATGGTGAGTTTGCCATTCTTGCTGATCATGAGGAGATGGTCCTTGCTATATATAACGGTAAAATGATCATCAGAGATGAGATAGGCGATAAAATAGAGGCAATAGTTGGTATTGGCTCTGCTCAGATTGCTAATAACAGGGTTATAGTCCTTGTTGATACTGTTGAGAGACCGGAAGATATTGACCGTAACAGAGCTCAAAGGGCGCTGGAGAGAGCTGAAGAAGAAATGCGCCAGAATAATTCAATTAAGGAATATTATACAGCTCAGGCAGCTATGGCCAGAGCCTTAAGCAGATTAAAGCATTCTGCTGATTATGGAATAGATTAAAAATAACTTTTAAGGAAAACAGATGAGAAATCAAACCTTTGATAAGTTAAAAGCTATAGCCTGTATACTGATTATTCTTATACATTGTAAATTTCCCTCTGTTTTTGGGGACTTGTGTGAAGCATTGGCACGTTTCGGCGTGCCGATGTTTTTTGCTATCGCGGGTGTTTACCTGGTAAAAAATGAAGATTCTGATATAAGATCAATCAGAAGTAATCTGTTAAGAAAACTAAAAAAAACCGTATCAATCACGTTTAAGGTATGGCTTATTTATACCGTTTATTCATTTATATATGCCATGACTGTGAAGTACGGAGCTTTAGAGTGGTTTAACGAGAAATTCAACTTGTTCGAGTTTTCAAGACTTATTCTTTTTAATTCCGGAAAATTTATATATGACTTTACATATGCATTTGATCATATGTGGTATTTATTTGCACTTATATATGTCTACGGTTTGTGCTATATCTTTGCTCCGCTTTTGAAAAAAGGAGCACTTCCAATAAGTGTAGTATTGATGGGATTTTTATATTTCGGAGAATTCCTTCAGATTTATTATCCTATAAGACCTTTTGGAATAAGTGTATCAGTATGGTATACGATCAGAAACTGGCTTTTTGTAGGCATACCTTTTACACTTCTTGGATATTATATAAAAAACAATAATGTTTCTTTAATGCTCAAGCAGCCTTTAACCGTAGGAAGTGTACTTACGATTACCGGCATTTTTTCTACACTCATGGAATTTAAAAAATGGGGATCCGTTGAGGTGTACTTTGGATCGCTTCTTATTGTCACAGGACTTTTAATAGCAGCTTGCAGTAATACTGATAAAAAGGATTCTGATAAGGAAGCTTCAATAGTTCACAGAAGTCTTGCATTTGTTGGAAGGGAGTTATCTTCAAATATCTATTTTTATCATGTTCTTGTAATCTCTCTTTTGGGATGGTGCATTGACAGGGTGAATGCTGAACTCTATGGAAGTGCAATTTTTATGTATTTAAGACCTGTAATAGTAATTACCATTACAATATTAATCTCGATTTTTATATATAAGGTGAAATTTATCACTATTAAAAACGATAAGAATCTGAGAAAATAGTTGGCATATTGTTTATATTAAAAGTATGATGTATTTATTGATAAATTATATTTGATAATTGCTGGAAGGTTTAAGGTATGACTAGAGAAAGTTTTTGGGAATTAGTTAAGAGCAAGGGATTGATGTTTCTGGATGGTGCAACAGGCACAAACCTTATGAAAGAAGGATTACCGGCAGGTGCATGTACAGAGGAATGGATACTGGATAATCCCGATATTATTAAGAAGCTTCAAAAGAGTTATGTAGAATCCGGAAGTGATATCTTATATGCTCCTACATTTACCGGTAACAGAATAAAGCTTAAGAATTTTGGGCTGGAAGACAGAATAGAAGAGATTAACTCAAGGCTTGTTGCCATAGCAAAGGAAAGTGCAGGTACAAAGGCGCTGATAGCTGGTGATCTTACCATGACCGGGAGACAGCTTAAGCCAATGGGAGATCTTGATTTTGAAGAACTCATAGATGTCTATAAGGAACAGATAAAAATTCTGGTGAAGGCTGGCTGTGATGTTCTTGTTGTGGAAACTATGATGAGCCTTCAGGAATGCAGGGCTGCAATGATTGCTGCAAAGGAAGTTTCTGATATAGCAGTAATGGTTACTCTTACCTTTGAAGCAGACGGAAGGACACTTTTTGGCACGGATGCAAAAACTGCGGCAATTGTTATGGAGTCTTTGGGAGCTGCTGCTGTAGGTGCCAATTGCGGTACGGGTCCCGATAATATGGCGGAAATCATCGCTGATATGGCATCTGTTACTTCAATTCCGATCATAGCAAAGCCTAATGCAGGACTACCTGTTGTTACACCTGATGGATCAACTGCCTATGACATGGAGTGCAGTGTATTTGTTCCTGAGATGGAAAAGCTTATAAAGGCAGGTGCAACTATCATTGGAGGTTGCTGCGGAACATCGCCTGAGTATATTAAAGGGATCCATGAAAAATACAAGGATTATCCTGTAACAGAGGATAGCCTTGAATATCCCGATGGAACGCCTTTTACAAGAAAACAGGACGGTATCCGTTTCCTTACCAGTGAGAGAATGCATGTGGCATTTAAACTGGATGATCCATTCATGATTGTTGGAGAGAGAATAAATCCCACCGGAAAGAAAAAACTTCAGGCTGAGCTTAGAGAAGGCAGGCTTGATATGGTCTGTGATTTTGTATCCAAGCAGGAAGAGGACGGCGCTGCAATTCTTGATGTCAATGTAGGAATGAGCGGTATTGATGAAAAGCAGATGATGAGTGATGTTCTCGATGAGATTATTCCTTTGACTTCACTTCCGCTCTGTATCGATACAAGTGATGAAGCCACAATGGAAATGGCGCTTAGAAAATATCCGGGACGAGCTTTGATGAACTCTATATCCCTGGAGAAGGATAAGGCTGAGCGTTTCCTTCCTCTGGCTAAGAAATATGGTGCAATGTTTATTGCGCTTCCTGTTGGCCCTAAAGGGTTACCGGGTAGCCTTGATGAGAAGCACGAATTTATAGACACTCTTTGCGAGAAAGCTTACGAGCTTGGACTTAGGAAAGAGGATATTGTTGTTGACGGACTGGTTGCAACAATTGGTGCCAATAAGAATGCTGCATTGGAGACTCTTTCTACTATTAGTTATTGCAAGGAGAATGGGCTTGCGACTATATGCGGACTTTCAAATATTTCATTTGGACTTCCTCAGAGAGCTTTCATTAACACTGCATTTTTAACCATGGCTATCGCAAATGGTCTTACCATGGCAATTTGCAATCCTTCTCAGGAGCTTTTGGTCAACAGCGCTTTTGCGTCAGATTTATTACGAAATAAAGAAGAAGCCGACCTTCGGTATATCGAAAGAATGGACCGCTATGATGGCATGAATGTGCAGGTGGCTTGCGTTCCAAAGGGACAAAAGCTTGTTGCTAAAAGTGAAGATACTGCAGAAACAGCTTCACAGGCAAATGCAGATGTGAAAGCTGATAAAAAATCAGATACCGCTAAAGAGAATGCGGCAAATCCTTTTGGGGCAGATGAAGCTACAGCGAATCTGTATATAAAAGTAAGGAATGATGTCTTAAAGGGTAATAAGCGAAATATTGAAAAAGACACTCTGGAAGCTGTAGATGGAGGGTGCGAGCCTAAGCTTATTTTAAATGAAGTTCTCATGCCTGCAATCAATGAAGTGGGTGAACTTTTTGATAAAGGAAAATATTTCCTTCCTCAGCTTATTGCCAGTGCAGAAGCAATGAAACTCAGCATTGCAAAGCTTGAGCCGCTACTTAAAGAAGCAGGCGGCGACAATGATAAAGAGAAGGAAACCATTGTTATTGCTACGGTTCATGGCGACATTCATGACATAGGCAAGAATCTTGTGGCACTTATGCTTAAGAATCACGGCTTTAATGTAATCGATCTTGGAAAGGATGTTCCAAGTGCAAAAATCGTTGATACAGCTATAGAATCCAATGCAAAAATAATTGCTCTTTCTGCACTTATGACGACAACTATGCAGGAAATGAAAAATGTAGTTAAGCTTGCAAAAGAAAAATCCTGCCCATCAAAAATAATTATTGGTGGTGCTGTTGTTACAGAGGATTATGCATGGGAAATCGGTGCAGACGGTTATTCATCAGATGCCGCCAATTGCGTGAGAGTTGTAAAGAAAATTATTGAGAATGCTTAAGATTTAAAATGAATTTTGAATATTAATATATGGAGGAATATCAATGAACGGTGCTCAGGCTATTGTTAAATGCTTGCAGGCAGAGAATGTTGATGTAGTGTATGGATACTCCGGTGTGGCAATCGCACCTTTTTATGATGCCCTGGGGGAGACAAATATTAAACAGATATTGATAAGAACCGAGCAAAATGCGGCACATTGTGCAAGCGGTTACGCAAGAATAAGTGGGAAAGTGGGCGTTTGTGCTGTAACAAGCGGCCCCGGAGCTACAAATCTTATTACAGGAATAGCGACTGCATATGCTGACAGTATACCCCTGGTATGCATTACAGGGCAGGTTAACAGCGAGCTGATTGGAAGTGATGTATTTCAGGAGGCAGACATTACAGGAGCTGCTGAATCATTTGTAAAATACAGTTATCTGATAAGGGATGTGAACAGCATTCCGAGAATATTCAAGGAGGCTTTTCATATCGCAAGTACTGGAAGAAAAGGTCCCGTACTAATTGATATTCCGATTGATATTCAGCAGCAGCTTATTACAAAGTTTTCATATCCTGAAAAGGTCAATATGAGAACTTATAAGCCAACTGTTGAGGGAAATGCTGCACAGATAAAAAAGGTTGTCAAGGAAGTTGCAAAGGCAAAGAGACCAATCATCTGTGTAGGAGGAGGTGTTCATCTTTCCGGAGCTACTAATGAGATCAGAAAGTTTGTTAAGGAAAATTGTATTCCTGTCGTATCAACCATGATGGGAATAGGTGTAATGGCATCAGAGGATCCTTACTACTTTGGTATGGTTGGCAATAATGGAAGACCCTGTGCCAACAGAGCACTCAATGAGTCTGATCTGTTACTGATGGTGGGAGCGAGAGTTGCGGACAGAGCCGTGAACAGACCTGACCTTATAACTGAGAATAAGGTTCTCATACATATAGATGTAGATCCTGCAGAGATCGGTAAAAACGTTGGACCTACAATTCCTCTGGTTGGCGATATAAAACACATCTTTAAGAAAATCAATGATTTTGAGGATGAAGAGGATCTTATCCATGAAAGAAAGGAATGGATAAAAACTCTTAATCAATACAAGGGAGAGATGCTTGAAAAGCGTCCTCTAATAGATACCACCAAGTACGTGGATCCCATGGATTTTCTTCATGAGCTTTCGAGAAAGCTCCCCGCTGATGCAATCTATGTGGCAGATGTTGGTCAGAACCAGATATGGTCCTGCAGATGGCATCTTGTCAGGGAAGGAAGATTTTTAACTTCAGGCGGAATGGGAACAATGGGATATTCAATACCTGCTGCCTTTGGTGCAAAATATGCCGCTCCGAATAAAAAGGTTGTTGCTGTTATGGGAGATGGTGCATTTCAGATGTCCATGATGGAACTTTCAACCATGAGACAGTATGGCATGAATGTAGGTATCATTGTTTTCTGCAACGGCTATCTTGGCATGGTAAGAGAGTATCAGCATTATGCCCTTAATGACAGATATAATATGGTTGAGCTTCACAACACACCAAAGCTTGATAAAATCGCAGAGGCCTATGACATGAAATATCTCAGGGCTTCATCAAAAGCTGAGGCAACAAAGCTGATTGATGAGCTTATGGTATCAGACGAAAGCATTTTGTGTGAAGTTGTAGTAGACCCTATGGACCTGGCCAAATAAAGATTAGAGGAGAAAAAATGAAGCGAATTTATTCTGTTTTGGTTGAAAATCATGCCGGTGTTTTGTCAAAGGTTGCCGGACTGTTTTCAAGAAGGAATTTTAATATTGATTCACTTGTGGTTGGTGAGACCAATTCCAAGGATGTCTCCTGTATGACAATTGTTTCCAGCGGTGATGAGCGAACAATTGAACAGATTGAGAAGCAGCTTAATAAAAAGCTTGATGTCATAAAAGTAAAAACCTTTAAGGAGAGCATGAGCATCTGCAGAGAGCTAACTCTTATAAAGGTGCGCTATAATCGCGAGAACAGACGAGATATCATGGAAAATTGTGACATCATGAAGGCACAAATAGTAGACATGAGCAAAAATATGATGATTATCCAGATATGTGATACACCTGAAAGGGTGGAAGTTTTTATAGAAATGTTGCGTACAGTTTCTATTGTTGAAATGGCCCGCACCGGAACTGTAGCACTCACAAAATGCAGTGAGAGTGAGAAGTAGCGGTATCTGATTAATTTTGATCAATAGTATCTGATTAAAATAAATCAATAATTTACAACGTTAAAGTTTTAAATAATAAAAGTATTTTATTGACTTTAAGAATAAAAGCGCATAAAATGTGAAGATATTAGATTATTTATATTTAGATATTAGATAATTTGTATTTTATATCAGATTATTTAAATTTAGTGGAGAAGTATGAAAAGAAAAGTTTTTCAATTGCTTGTAGATAATACATCCGGTGTTCTTACCAGGATATCAGCGCTGTTTGCCAGAAGAGGCTACAATATTGAGAGTATAACAGCAGGAACTACAGCAGATCCCAATTTTACAAGAATTACAATTGTGACATCCGGTGATGATGTCATACTGGACCAGATTGAGAAACAGGTTTCCAAACTTGTTGATGTCAGGGACATTCATGAACTTGAACCTGAAGAGAGCGTATACAGAGAACTGGCTCTTGTTAAGGTCAGGGCAGGTGAGAAGGAACGTGAAAATATTATGACTATCGCTAATATTTTCAGAGCCAATATTATAGACGTTACTCCTGAATCTCTGATTATCGAGATCACAGGTAACCAGTCAAAGGTAGATGCACTTCTTAAGATGCTTGAAGGACAGGAGATTCTTGAGCTGGCAAGAACCGGTATTGCAGGTCTTGGAAGAGGAACAGATAAGGTTATTCCAATTGAAGAGCTGCGAAACATGTAATTATTTAGATAGTGCCTTGAATTTATTTATGGTCAAACTGTTAACTCCGAAAACTGCTTAATTATGACTTAAGTGATTTTCGTCAGTATATAAAAACAATTTTTACGGAGGTAAGAAACATGTCACAGGAAGCACGTATTTTTTATCAGGAGGATTGCAATCTTTCACTTTTAGAAGGTAAGACAATTGCAATTATCGGCTATGGTTCTCAGGGCCATGCACATGCACTGAACCTTAAGGAGTCCGGATGCAATGTCATTATAGGCCTTTATGAAGGTTCAAAGAGCAAGGCTAAGGCTGAGGCACAGGGACTTAAGGTTTATAACACAAAAGAAGCAGCAAAGATGGCTGACGTGATTATGATTCTTATCAACGATGAGAAGCAGGCTAAGATGTACAAGGAAGACATCGAGCCCAACCTTGAGGCAGGCAATATGCTTATGTTTGCTCATGGTTTCAATATTCACTTTGGTCTTATCAATCCGCCCAAGGATGTTGATGTTACTATGATCGCTCCTAAGGCACCCGGCCACACAGTAAGAAGTGAGTATCAGGCTGGTAAGGGTACACCTTGTCTTGTTGCTGTATATCAGGATGCTACAGGTAAGGCTCTTGATAAGGCACTTGCATATGGCGCCGGAATCGGTGGAGCAAGAGCCGGTATCCTTGAGACAACTTTCAGAACAGAGACAGAGACAGACCTCTTCGGTGAACAGGCTGTTCTTTGCGGCGGTGTATGTGCACTTATGCAGGCTGGTTTTGAGACACTTGTTGATGCAGGTTATGATCCGAGAAACGCTTACTTCGAATGCGTTCACGAGATGAAGCTTATCGTAGACCTTATTTATCAGTCAGGTTTTGCAGGAATGAGATATTCAATCTCCAATACTGCTGAATATGGTGATTATGTAACAGGTCCCAAGATCGTTACTGAGGATACCAAGAAGGCTATGAAGAAGATTCTCTCAGATATCCAGGATGGTACATTTGCAAAAGAGTTCCTGCTTGATATGAGTGAGGCCGGTGGACAGGTTCACTTCAATGCTATGAGAAAGCTTGCTTCTGAGCATCCCGCTGAAAAGGTTGGCGCTGAGATCAGAAAGCTTTACAGCTGGAACAACGAAAACGACAAGCTTATCAACAACTGATAATAATAATAATTTTAAAGGAAGAGCTGCCGCTTAGCGGCAGCTCATTTTAGAAAATTATGGAATATTACAGAAACAGGTCTAATGGCTATAGAGCAGTGCAGCTTTTTGCGCTTTCCTTTACAATGTATATGGTAGCGGTTTTGCCATTCTTTATCAAAAGAGGCTTGCCGTTTTTCTATTATGGCGATTATAACGTTCAGCAGATTCCTTTTTATACTGTTGCCCATAGAGCAATAAGAAACGGTGATTTCTTTTATCTGTGGAATATGGATTTCGGAGGATCCCTGATAGGGAGTTTCTCTTTCTATCTTTTGGGAAGTCCTTTTTTCTGGCTTACCATTCCTTTTCCTGAGAATGCAATTCCATACTTAATGCCGCTTTTGATGGCAATGAAATATGGAATATGTGCAGTAACTGCTTATATTTTCATAAGGAGAAAAGTAATCCGTGATGAAGCTGCCATGATAGGAGCGCTTCTATATGCATTTTCCGGATTCAATGACTGTAATATTGTATTTAATCATTTTACTGATATAGTATGCTTTTTCCCGCTTTATTTGTATTCATTTGATAAGCTGATGGAAATTGATCATCATAAGGATCGTCTTTTGTTTGTTCCAGCCGGTAAAAAATTCATATTTTTTACGCTTATGACAACCTTAATGGCTGTTATAAATTATTATTTCTTTTTTGGAGAAGTGATTTTTTTACTTCTGTATTTTTTCACATGTTATGTGTCCGGAAATAAGATAAAACATATATTCAGAATGTTCTTCAGAGCATTATTGGGAGGATTTCTTGGCGTAGCCATAAGCGGATTTTATTTTCTCCAGGCCATATTGGGGGTTGCAGGGAACAACAGATTATCAAAGCTTTCTCTTGGATATGATTTTGTATCCTATGAAAGTATGAACATGCTATGGGATATCCTTAAGAGTATGGTAATGATTCCTGATATTATCGGGAAGGGAACGGTATTTTATACAACTCCTGTAAAGAATGCTTCGCTGGCTGTATTTCTTCCTTTTTTTGGATTATCAGGAGTAATCGCATACTTTTTGTTAAAGAAAAATAAAAAAGGTGGTTACAGAAAACTTTTAGCAGTAAGCCTTGTTATTGCATTGGTACCTGGATTAAATGCCATGTTTTCATTGCTGAATGAAAATTATTATGCCAGATGGTTTTATATGCCAATCCTGATTATGTCACTTGTAACATCAATTGTGATAGAGAGAGGTTCCTCATATCAGTTAAGAAAAGGCGTTCTGGCTACTTGCTTATTGTTTCTGCTGATTCTTGCGATATCAGTTTTGCCATCCTATGACCAGTATGGTGATATCACCTTTTTCGAACTGATATTCAATGAAAAGATTTTCTGGAGAGATGTTATCGGAACATCAATAATTCTGTTGTTACTGATTGTTTCAGTTTTTGCTGTGCCTAAATGTATAAGAAAAGTAAGGATTCCTTTTAGGGAGGATGCATTCCTTGTTTTAAAAAAGCCCATTATGAGAGTAGAGATAATGCTACTCTTTACAGTAATATCTTCAATTATCTCATTGTTTATAGTTTTGAAAAACGGAAGCGGACTTATAAGTGATTTTGGAAAAGAGCAATGGGAAAATCAGATGCTTTATTCTAAGCCAACGATTTCGGATGATGAATTTTTCAGAACTGAAACAGATGATACTGCCACAAATTATGATATGTTCTGGGGATATGGCTCACTACACAGCTTTATAAGTACGATACCTGCAGAAACCATCAATTTCCTGAAGGGAGCAGGTGATATAACAAGAAATGTTGAGACAAGGATACCCAAGGAAAACATCGGTCTTAGAGCAATATCATCAAACAAGTATTACTTTGAAAATTCACTGATAAATGATGAAGGCATATTTGAAACTGAAGGCGGAATAGATGGATTTATATATTTAAACTCAGAAAATGGAATAGATATTTACCGGAACACTAATTATATTCCGATGGGTTTTACTTATGATTATTGCATCAGTGAATCTGATTATGAAATGATAGATGATCAGATTATAAAAGACAGAATTTTATCGGTAGCAATGATTTTATCCGATGATGATGTTGAAAAATACAGTGGCATTATAAAAGAATTGCCTAAATCTTATTACAAAGAACAAATGCCGCTTGATCTTTTTAACAAAAACTGTCTGGACAGAGCCCAGAGCTCATGCCAGAAATTCGAGCCGGATACCAGGGGCTTTACTGCCATGACCAATAATTTTATGTCAGAAACGTTTATGTTTTTCTCAGTACCAAATATGAAAGGCTTTGATATTAAAGTAGACGGGAAAGAGGCAGAGATAATAAATGCTGACTATGGCATGATTGCGGTAAAGTTATCTGAGGGTGTTCATAACATTCGTGCTGATTTTTTACCTTATGGGTATAAAGAAGGAACGGTTATAAGCATCATCGGAATTGTAATATTATGCGCATATATTATGTTTGTACGTTTTTACAAAAAACGCTAAATATGGTATGTTTATTCAAGATATTTTCGGAAAAATTATAGATATAGAAAGGTGAGGAGTGATTGTAAATGGCAGGTATGACAATGAGCCAGAAAATTCTGGCAGCACACGCCGGTTTATCAGAAGTCAAGGCCGGACAGCTTATTGAAGCTGATCTTGATCTGGTACTTGGAAATGATATAACCAGTCCTGTGGCAATTAAGGAAATGGAAAAATTTAACTCTAAGGGAGTTTTTAACAAAGACAAAATAGCACTGGTTCCGGATCACTTTGTTCCGAACAAGGATATAAAGTCTGCAGAGAACTGCAAATGTGTACGTGAATTTGCAAAGAGAAATTCTATCACGAATTATTTCGAAGTCGGTCAGATGGGTATAGAGCATGCACTGCTGCCTGAAAAAGGCCTGACAGTTCCAGGAGACCTTATTATCGGTGCTGATTCACATACCTGTACATACGGTGCTCTCGGAGCTTTCAGTACAGGCGTAGGTTCTACTGATATGGCAGCCGGTATGGCTACAGGTAAAGCATGGTTTAAAGTGCCTTCAGCCATAAAGTTCAATCTGACAGGGAAGCTTAATGAATATGTAAGCGGTAAGGATGTCATTCTTCACATAATAGGTATGATCGGAGTTGACGGAGCTCTTTATAAATCAATGGAGTTTACCGGTGAAGGCGTAAAAGAGCTTTCAATGGATGACAGATTTACAATTGCCAACATGGCTATCGAGGCAGGCGGCAAAAACGGTATATTCCCTGTTGATGAAAAAGCAATCGAATATTTAAAAGAGCACGCTCCTAATAAAGAATATAAGATTTTTGAAGCTGATCCCGATGCGGTTTATGATGAAGAATATACGATTGATCTTAGTACGCTTAAGTCAACTGTTGCATTCCCTCATCTTCCTGAAAATACCCACACTTTTGATGAAATCGATGATATTAAGATCGATCAGGTTGTAATAGGTTCCTGCACTAACGGAAGAATTGACGATATCCGAATGGCAGCTAAAATCCTTAAGGGAAGAAAAGTTGCTGAAGGCATAAGATGTATCATCATTCCCGCAACTCAGGCTATCTATCTGCAGGCTATGGAGGAAGGGCTTCTTAAGACTTTCGTTGAAGCAGGAGCAGTCGTTTCTACGCCTACCTGTGGACCATGCCTTGGCGGATATATGGGAATTCTTGCATCAGGAGAGAGATGCGTATCAACAACCAATAGAAATTTTGTAGGCAGAATGGGAGCTACTGATTCTGAGATCTATCTTGCTTCACCTGCTGTTGCTGCGGCAAGTGCTGTGACCGGTAAGTTATCACAGCCAAGCGAACTTTAATGACAATATTATAGAAAGGCATAGGGATTATGAAGGAAGCAAGAGGAACTGTTTTCAAATTTGGTGATAATGTAGATACTGATGTTATCATTCCTGCAAGATATCTTAATACAACTGACCACGCAGAGCTTGCTGCTCATTGTATGGAAGATATAGATAAATCATTTATTAAAAATGTAAAGAAGGGTGACATAATCGTTGCCAATAAAAACTTTGGCTGCGGTTCATCAAGAGAGCATGCACCTATTGCCATTAAGGCTGCAGGTGTGTCCTGTGTAATTGCTGAAACTTTTGCAAGAATTTTTTACAGAAACAGTATCAATATCGGTTTACCCATTGTTGAATGTGAAGAAGCAGCAAAAGAGATAAATGCCGGCGATATAGTTAAGATTGACTTTGATACAGGTGTTATTGTTGATGAGACAACCGGTAAGTATTATCAGGGACAGGCATTTCCGCCTTTCATGCAGAAAATTATAGATTGTGAAGGACTGGTTAACTACATCAATGCAAAGTAATATCAGATTATTTATGGTAATCCCCTGCTACAATGAGCAGGAGGTATTACCTGAAACATCAAAAAGACTAGAAGCAAAATTAAATAGTCTTATTAATAAGGGAGTTATTTCAGATACAAGCAGGGTAGTACTTGTTGATGACGGATCAAAGGATACTACCTGGCAATTAATAGATGAACTTCATAAGAAGAATCCTCTTTTTCAGGGTGTAAAGCTATCCAGGAACAGAGGACATCAGAATGCACTTCTTGCAGGGCTTATGACTGTAAGAAGTGTTTGTGATGTGGCAATATCAATGGATGCTGACCTTCAGGATGACATTGATGCTATAGATGAGATGCTTCAAAAATATAAAGAGGGAGCTGAAATAGTCTATGGCGTAAGAAGCAGCAGACAGACAGACACCTTCTTTAAGCGCGGAACAGCCCAGGGCTATTACAAGCTCATGAACAGAATGGGTGCGGACATAGTTTATAATCATGCTGATTTCAGACTGATGAGTAGAGATGCGCTTGAGATGCTATCAGAATACTCTGAAGTCAATCTGTTTCTTCGCGGCATAGTTCCGATGATTGGCTTAAAAACAGATATTGTATATTACGAAAGATCAGAAAGATTCGCGGGAGAAAGTAAATATCCACTTATGAAAATGCTTTCATTTGCCTTTGAGGGTATTACATCTCTTAGTGTTAAGCCCATAAGATTTATATCCGGGCTTGGAGTATTTATTTTCTCAGTAAGCGTAATCATTCTTATTTATACACTTATAAGGCATTTTACAGGTAATACGATTCAGGGATGGACTACAACTGTTTTGTCCATATGGGCAATCGGCGGACTTACCATGATTTCCCTGGGTGTTATTGGCGAGTATATTGGTAAGATATACCTTGAAACCAAAAACAGACCAAGATACATTATCAGTGAATATCTTGGTGATAAGGATGATGTGGTTGATCTTATTGATGTCAAAGTAAAGAAATAATATCCGGAATAATATATTTGATACATTTTCCGGTTATTAATATAAGTTTTAGAGAGGTTTTAAAATGTCAGAACAGAAGAAAAAAAAGACTCCTGAAGATTTTAGAAAAGAGAGTGAGGCAAGCTTTAAGGTAAACCTTGCTAAAGGAAGCAGTGTCAAAAAAGTAATCGGCATTGTCAGTGGTAAAGGCGGAGTAGGAAAAAGTCTTGTTACAGGTTTATCAGCCTGTGCCATGAATAAAAAAGGATATAAAACAGCCGTTCTTGATGCTGATATCACCGGACCTTCAATCCCTAAAATGTTCGGAGCATCTCAGATAAAATACGCAGATGATGATGGTAATATGATTCCTTCAGAATCTGAAAACGGAATTAAGCTTGTGTCCATAAATCTTTTAATGGATAACGATACAGATCCCGTTATTTGGAGAGGACCTGTAATTGCAGGTGTTGTAAAGCAGTTCTGGGGTGAAGTAAGCTGGGGAGATATTGATTTCATGTTTGTAGATATGCCTCCGGGAACCGGAGATGTCCCGCTCACAGTATTCCAGTCTCTGCCTGTTGATGGCATCATTGTTGTGTCAACTCCTCAGGAGCTGGTTTCAATGATCGTTGAAAAAGCTGTCAACATGGCAAAAATGATGAATGTGCCGGTTATCGGTCTTGTTGAGAACATGAGCTATATGAATTGTCCTCATTGCGGAGAGCCTGTTTATGTATTTGGTGAGAGCAAAATTGATTCATATGCTGCTGCAAACGGACTTGATGTTCTTGCAAGAATTCCGCTTGATCCTGAGTTTGCATCAAAATGCGACAATGGAAAAATAGAAGACTACGAACCCGATTTTATGGATTCTCTTGTTTACAGACTTGAAAACTTATGATTACCGGAAGGTCTTAGTGTTTTACTATTTCTGTAGGTAAGGCTATAATAGAAATATGAAAAAAGGTCATAAGGAGTTCAATTTCAGAATTCCTTATGACATGATTTGGGGGAAGTGTTCTATGAAATGGAAGCCGGGGAAAAAGCAGTTAAGCATAATGGTGTCTGTGATTTTATGCAGTCTTGTAATTATGCTGATATACTATATTCTTTTCAACGGTTCCAGACTTACCAGGACAATCAACAACATTCTATCAATTCTTACGCCTATTATCATAGGCTGTGCTATCGGCTATATTTTAACACCACTTTTAAATGTTATTGAGAAAAAATGGATTTATTCTTTTTACAGGCTAAGAGGAATAGATTTAAATGACCGGCAGTATTTTAAGAAAAGACGACAGGTAAGGAAATTTAGTGTAGCAATTACCATTATTCTGTTTTTGGCAATCGTGTACGCTATGGTTCTTATTTTGGTGCCGCAGCTTATTAGAAGTATACGTGATATTATCCGTAATTTACCGTTCTATGTTAATAATTTACAACGGATCATGGACAAGTATCTGAATGATAATCCTGCGGTAAGACGGGTAGTTGACTCTGTTTTGCAGCAATACTCTACAAATATCAATAATATGCTTAAAGACTTTGTTGTTCCAAGCATATCAACCATGATAACAACCTTATCCAAAAGTATGATGAGTATAATAAGGGTATTCTTATATCTGATTGTAGGTATAGTTGTTGCAGTCTATATTCTTAATTCAAAGGAGAATTTCATCGGTCAGGGTAAGAAAATCTGCTATGCGTATCTTCGAAGGGATTTTGCAAATGAAGTGATTGGCGCATTCAGGTATGCGCATCATACCTTTACGAGTTTTCTTATAGGTAAGGTAGTGGATTCGCTTTTGGTCGGTCTTATATGTTTTATTGTGATCAGCTTTCTGAATATCCCTTATCCTATCGTACTTGCATTCGGTGTAGGAATTACAAATCTTATCCCGTTTTTTGGACCATATATCGGCGGCGGATTTGGATTTATACTTCTTATAATGATCAATCCGGTTAAGGCTTTGGTGTTTTTGGTTACAATAGTAATTCTCCAGCAGATTGACGGTAATATTTTAGGGCCGCTTATTCTTGGAAATTCCACCGGACTTTCCGGATTTTGGGTGATTTTTGCAATAATGGTGTTTGGCGGTATATGGGGGCCAATCGGATGGATCATTGGTGTTCCTGTATTTGCATGTATTTATACATTTTGCAGACATATTACCATGAAGAGACTGAGGGCAAAAAGGCTTCCGAGAGATACCTCAATTTACATAGAAACAGCATATATGGATGAGAACGGAATAGTACCTTTATCAGAGGCGGACAATACAAAATATTATGTCCATAATGAAGGGTCTACCTGGAGACGTATTTTTAAACTGTATAAAAAGAATAAAAAATATATCGAGCATGTACTGCCGAATAAAACAAATAATGATATAAACAGTGAAAATCAGGATGATTTCAGGATGGATGAAAATAATTCTGATGAAGATAAAAACGATGAAATCTGATGCATTCTTTTTGGTTGGAATATGACAATAGATTAATTTTGTAATGTATGCCATGTGAATTTAATGCTTAAATTCACACCTTGACACTTGATATAATGTAATTATAATTATTTTTAAAAAGCTAGCACTTTAAAGCGTTGAATTAGTATAACTAGCTTACTAAATCGGCTTAGGAGTATCTATCATCCCCTGAACTGATCAAGATAATTTTAGGAGGAGTAAATTTATGAGTAAGAAAGATTTGGATTGGTCAAGCATTGGATTTAATTATCATGTAGCGGATTATCGCTATGTATCAAACTACAAGGACGGAAAATGGGATGATGGAGAAATCACAACAGATGCAAAGATAGTTCTCAGTGAGGATGCCGGAGTTCTTCACTATGCGCAGGAGGTATTTGAAGGACTTAAAGCTTATGAGACTGAGGATGGTCACATCGTATGTTTCAGACCTGATCTTAATGCCACAAGAATGATGGATTCTGCAAGACGTCTTGAGATGCCGGAATTCCCTGCTGAAAGATTTATCAAGGCTGTTGAGGAAGTTGTAAAGGCAAATGAAGACTGGGTTCCTCCTTTTGGAAGCGGAGCAACACTTTACATCAGACCTTTAATGTTTGCTACCGGTAATGTTATCGGAGTTAAGCCTGCAGATGAATATCAGTTTAGAATTTTTGTAACACCTGTAGGACCTTACTTCAAGGGCGGCGCAAAACCGATCGTTGTTAAAATAAGTGATTTTGACAGAGCAGCACCGCATGGTACTGGAAATATCAAAGCCGGCTTAAACTATGCTATGAGTCTTCATGCAATTGTAACCGCACATGAAGAGGGCTTTGCTGAGAACGTATATCTTGATGCACAGAGCAGAACTTATATTGAGGAAACAGGCGGAGCTAATATTTTATTTGTAGATGAGAATGGTAATCTTGTAGTTCCTAAGTCATTTACTGATTCTATCCTTCCTTCAATAACAAGAAGATCAATCGTACAGGTTGCAAAGGATTATCTTGGACTTGAGGTTGATGAGAGACCTGTAAGACTTGATGAAGTTCATAACTTTAAGGAAATGGGTCTTTGCGGAACAGCTGCTGTTATAAGTCCTGTCGGTAAGATCAACGATCATGGCAAAGAGATTTGCTTCGAATCAGGTATGGATGAAATGGGTCCTGTTATCAAGAAGCTTTATGACACTCTGACAGGAATTCAGATGGGTGAAATTGAAGCTCCTGAAGGATGGGTACATGTAATTAAATAAGGAATAATTTGTACAACTCAGAGTATTTGTACAAGATTCTGGAGTGAATATAATATTTCGAAAACGTAAGAGGCGGACATGGTTGTATGTCCGTCTTTTTTTTCATATAGGAAATTCCGTTGGATTTCCTATATGATAAAAAGCACTCCGTGAGATGCGCAGCTCGCGGAAAGGTGTTATCATAAATACAACGCGTTCAGTAGATTTTAAGTAAAAAGAGGGGGAATTATGCTTGCACTTCTGGATGATATATTAGATCAAAATATAGATGCTATCGATGAAATGATACGCAAGGATTTTGGCGGTTTTATCATTACATTAGCGATTACATTTCTGATCATTTTGCTTATGGTTCTTGTGTATGTATTTTTTGTATGGGTATCCATTCAGATTAGTAGAAAGATATTTGCGTTTATACAGAAAAAACGCGGCAGGAAGATACACCTGCAGTTTGCTGAGAACCTTACCAAGGCTGCGATAATTTTTATTTTTATTGTAATACCTCTTGCAGGTGATCAGATACGAAAATCAATTCTCGGAAGTGCTGCTGTTATTGCGGCCATAGTCGGTTTTGCTGCACAGGATATAATCCAGGACGTTCTATCAGGACTTCTTATCAGTATTTACAAGCCCTTTGACCTTGGGGACAGGATTGAACTTGAGGACGGAACATCAGGCATAGTCGAGCGAATAACCATGAGACATGTGGTGGTTACACTCGTTGATACAGTCAGACTTGTAATCCCCAATAGCAAACTGAATAGTGCTGCACTAAAAAATTATAGTTATGATTATGTTCCAAGATCAGCACAGTTTAAGTTTCCGGTGGGCTATAACAGTGACATTGAAAAGACTAAGGAAATAATAGAAGGTGCAGTAGAAGAGAGTTCATATTCAGTTCCGGGTAAGAGAAATAAGAATGGTGAAAAAATATATTCGCCTGTATATTTTATTTCTTTAGAAGATAGCGCACTTATGATGATGGTTACGGTATATTATGACCACGCCACACCGACAGAAGTTCTTAAGGACGATATAAACACCAGAGTATATATGGCACTCGAAAATGCAGGAATAGAGGTGCCTTATCCTCACGAAACTGTTTTGCTAAAACAATAGTGAGATGAGACTTTTTACATAATCGTCAAAATATCTTGTAATTGATGTTATAATGATAATTACGTGAATTAATTTATGACTAGTGTTGTTGGGAGGTTTTAGAGTAAATAATGAAGAATCTTAAGGAGAGTAAATATTTCAAAATATCTGTTGCTGCTATAGCTACGATAGCAATTAGCTATGTAGCAATACTTATACTTGGTCAGGCAGGGAATTTCCTTAGAGGCTTGCTTGGAGGAATAGTATGGATATTTAATGTTATTGCTCCGATGATACTTGGTATGATATTTGCATATCTTCTTATGCCAATCATGGACTTTTTTGACAGGCTCCTTGGAAAAATCAAATTCTTTTCAAAGAAAGATGGTTTTAGGCGAGGAATTTCAGTTTTTCTTACTTTTGCAATGATTTTTATTCTGCTTTTCGCATTATTATCATTAATCATTTCAACCTTTACTTCAAAAATTCAATTTGTAACTATTGATGAACTTTCAGGAATGATTCAGTACATTGGAGTCCAGGCATATAATTTTTATGAGAATCTGAGAAAAGCACTTTTATCGAGATTTGACATAGCTATTCCTTCGATTGAAAACATGGTAAACGCAGCTAAAAAGAATATCTCAAATATTGATTCAAAAAGTGGTGTTGGATATTTCACTTCCTTTGGATCAGGACTCCTTGGTGCAGTTAATATCGTCAAGAATACAGTTGTGAATTTCTTTTTTGGTGTTATTTTCAGCATATACTTTATGTATGACTCCAAGATTTATGGATACTGGAAAAATGCTTTCAAAAGCATTTTTGGTGATAAGGTCTATGGTGTATGCGCTGAAATAGTCGGTGATTTGGATAAATGCTTTGCCGGTTACATCAGAGGACAGCTTGCGGATGCAATATTCATGATCGTTGTTGTTAGTATTTCCTTTGGAATCGCAGGTGTTCCCTATGCAGCTCTGATTGGTGTTGCTACCGGTATCGGTAATCTTGTGCCTTATGTTGGGCCTTTTGTAGCTTATGGAATGACAATAGTAAGCTGTGCTATGAATGGACAATTCAAAATGCTTGCTATAGGTATAGTCATAATATTTATTATCCAGACCATTGATGGAAATATAGTCAATCCCAAGCTCCTTAGTAATAGCGTAAATGTCCATCCGGTGCTTGTCATTGTAGCTTTACTTTTTGGAGGCTCTATTGGCGGATTCATAGGTATGCTTGTTTCGGTACCTATTGCAGCATTTATAAAGATTCAGTTTGACAAGCTTTTAAAAATTCTCGAAATTCGAAGAGGCCATAGGAATGAAAATAAATAAAGGGCACAGAACATACTTGCTTATGATAATTATTTTGACTGCTGCTTTATTTGTTATGGCACTTAATTATTTCACTTCGGAAAATGGCAATTATGTGGAAATCAGTGTAAACGGAAATGTTGTAAATAAGCTTCCTCTTTCTAAAAATACCACGTTTAGAATTAATGGTTATGATGGTGGGCAAAATACAATAATTATTCAGGATGGTTTTTGCTATGTTAATGAAGCTGATTGTCCTGATAAGCTCTGTATAAAACAGGGTAAGATATCAAAATCGGGAGAATCAATAATTTGCCTGCCACATAGAGTTGTTGCAACTGTCATAAATGAAAATGAGAACAAAGTAGATACAATTTCAAAATAGAACAGAGAATTTAGTGGGCTATTTTCGTTTATGCCCACAAGAAGTCAGAGTTTTATAAAGGAATTAAATTCATTTGATGATGAACATCTCGATGCTCTGGCTATCAGAAATGATTATAGAAATTATTCATATAGACAGATGTTCAGGCGCTTTGATATGTATGCAGAAGTTTTTTCTGCTTTGGGCATGACTGATGAAAACAATTCCTGTGTAGGGATGCTGCCCGGCTTTTCTACAGAAGCGATATTTTCCTTTTATGCTCTTAATATGACCGGAGCTATAGTATCAATGCTTCATTATCTTGACTTTTTGGAAACCGGTCGCTTTGATAAGATGATTGAAAAAGAAGGCATAACGGATCTTATATTATGTGACAGGAAGATTGATGTAAAGCTGTTGGAAGATGTCGTATCTTCAAAAAAGAGGTTAGGAATAAGAAATATTATTGTTCTTCATACCAGCCAAAAGAAGACAAATGGACTAAATCAAATGGCAGAACAGCATAAGAATGAATACAGGATGCTGAAGCAGGTAAAAGGTGTCCTTTTTATGCCTGATCTTCTAAAAAAATATGAGGCTATGCCTATCCATTACGGGAAGGACGCATTACGTGATGATGCGCTTGTAATGCATACTTCGGGAACAACTAATGGTATACATAAGCCTGTTCCTTTATCCGACAGAGGAATAAATGAATCTGCCGCAAGACTTCTTCGCTGTGAATGGTTTAAAAAATTCAAAAAACCTATTACAACAATTCTTTCGATGGAACCTACTGCGGCATATGCATTGATGGATATGGTTCATTTACCATTTTCTTTCGGCGGATGTGTTGTCATGCTTGCTGATGGTGCCAGAGGACCACAGCTGGTTACATATATTAAGCAGTATGAAATCAATGTCCTGTTTGCAGCACCTATGGCATTTGATTTGCTTAACAAACTACCATTTAAGATTGATTTGTCTTCTCTTGAGTTTGTTTTTATTGGAGGCGCATATCTTTCTGCTGAAAAGAGGAAAAAGTGTAATTCAGTTTTAAAGAAATGTGGTTCTGACGCAAAAGTTTCAATTGGCTATGGTGCAACTGAAATAGGTGGTGCGGCAATTCTTTCTTCTCCTGAAAGAAATGATGATTCCATGGGATATCCTTTGCCTGGAATAAAGGTAAAGATATTTGATGAAAAAGAAGAAAAATTCTATAACCTTGAAGATGGGCAAAGGACAGGAGTCCTTTATTTGGCCTCACCATCTGTAAGTAATGGTGTTTTAAATGGGATAGAATTTTTTGAGCTTGAAGAGATAGATGGTGATAAATATTTAAATACTTTTGATCTTGTAAGAGTAAACGAAGACGGTAGTTTAAATTGCATCGGAAGAATGAATAAGTTCTTTGTTAATAATGAAGGTATCAGATTTGATGCAGGACTAATAGAAACTGCTTTTAGCGCTGAAAAAGGAATTGAAGCCTGCGGACTTGTCCCTAAATATGACAAGCTGCTTCACGATACAGTTCCGGTACTATATGTAAAGACTGGAAATAGTGGCGAGAAAGCAAAGGAAACAATTATAGATGCGCTTATCGATGTATTTATTAGTAAGAATTTATTAGAGGATACTAACATTCCTGGAATTCTTTCAATATGTGACAATGTTCCTTTAAATGATGCCGGAAAAGTTGATGTGTATCAGATAATACAAAATAATATCAAGGGCGAGGAATATGTAATTAAGCCTGTGAGACGAGGCGGAAAAGTAGTTGATTTCAAAATAAGACCATATGAGTTTGGTTTCGGACTTATTCATACTGTTCCTGAAGAACTGAGAAATGATGCCAAGGCTGCTAAAAGGTTCTTTAAGAAAATGAGTAACATGAATAACCATCCGGGAATGGGTATGCCCGGTATGGGTGCATCCGGAATGGGAATGCCTGGTATGGGAGCACAGGGAATCCATGGAGGTGCTATGTCAGGTTATGGTATGCAAGGACAAAATATGAATGGACAATGCATGCCTTGTGATTTTATTCCGGGAGAAATTGACCTTCAGCGTCTGATACAGCTTATTCAGAACATGGCTATCCAGCAAGGGCAAATTATTAACCAAATGTATTCATCAGGCAATTTGGTACAACCAGGAAATGGCTATAACTTTATGACGCAAGGAGAATTTGTTCAGCCTTATATGGGTTGTGTTCAGATTCCACGTAATTGTGCGGGTTGTACAAACAATCGTATGCCGCAAGGTGGTATGGGATGCGCCAATAATATGATGCCACAGGGTGGTATGGGATGTGCCAATAGTATGATGCCACAGGGTGGTATGGGATGCGCCAATAATATAATGCCGCAAGGCATGGGATGCGCTAATAACCAGATGTCTGATATGGGGTATCAGCAAAATCCTAATGCTGGTGGATATAATGGCGGAAGCATGATGAATAATCCTTCTATTACTGATATTCTGAGTAAGTTATTTAATGCATCTGATTTTAACAAATACTATGAAGATTAATATTTGAGGTATTACATATGAATCCGGTTCTTGCACATTTGATGAAAAATGCAAGAAGTCATTCTAGCCATGTTTCGAATGTTATTGATGAGAATGTAAATATTCCTGACGACCTTGAAGAAGTTTTTGACCGTGAATATCTTGGAATTGATGGTAATAAACTGTTTGCAGATATATACCGCCCCAAAGGGCGGTATATATCTGAGCTTCCAATAGTTATTTTTGCTCATGGTGGGGGACTTTTTATTGGAAACAGAAAATTCAACCGATTATTCTGTGAGATTTTAGCGAAAATAGGATATTTGGTTTTTTCAATAGATTATCGACTTATTGATGAAGCTGATGCAATCGGAGAAATATCGGATGTCTGCTCAGCTATTAAATTTGTTACTGATTGTGCTGAAGAATTTGGTGGTGACCTTAATAACGTATTTTTGATTGGTGAAAGCGCGGGAGCTTTCCTTTCTTTGTATGCCAGTGTTGTTGCGAACTCTGATATTTTTTCAGGAATCATTTATAAACCTGATAGGTTCTGCAGGGTTAAAGGGCTTATATGCATAAGTGGAATGCTCTATACAACCCTTAATGATCCCATCGGAATGGTGTACAAAGATGATTTATACGGAAAAAGGGCTAAAAATAAGAGCTTTATGAAGCTTATGAACCCAAATAATGAAGAGATTATGTCTGCACTGCCGCCCATATTTCTTATCACCAGCAGCGGGGATTTTCTAAAACGTTATTCTTTGAAATTCGCCAAAAAATTAAAACGTGAAAATCATATGCATGAGCTAGTATATTTCAAAAATGCTAATCATTTAAAGCATGCATTTATTTCAATGCTGCCACTTTTACCTGAAAGCGCAGAAACTTTATCAAAAATAAAAAAGTGGACTTTGAATCTGAGAAAGTAGTGAATGAGGGGAAGATGGATATAAGAATTTATGAAAACGTTAAAGAAGATGTTATGGTTTTAGGATGGCCTGAAAGAATCTGTTATGGAATCGGTGATATTCCGATTGGAATAATCATGAGTATGATGGCGTCATATCTGATGATATATATGACAAATGTAGCATTTTTAGATATGGCTATCCTGTCAACACTTATAGCAGTATCAAAAGGTCTTGATGGTGTTTCTGATATTTTAATCGGAAATATAATAGATAATACGAATTCAAAATATGGTAAAGCGAGAGTCTGGATACTTAGGATTTGTGTGCCGCTTGCGATATCTCTGTTTTTAATGTTTTCTATGCCTCCAGCATTGCCTGCAGCGGCCAAATACGTTTATTTTTTTGTTCTTTATAATCTTATAAATACATGCTTGTTCACATTTATGAATATAGCTCATTTTTCGCTTTTGTCACTTATGACAAAAAGCGGAATGGAGCATGGAATGTTAAGCAATATTAGTTCGTTATTCACAAGCATTTTCAGACTGATATTTAACGTTTCATTTGTTCCGCTTCTTATATTTTTTTCAAAAAATCCTGAAAATCCTTACACTCAAAGAGGATTTACATCAGTGATTCTCATTATGTGCGCTTTCATAATTATTGGAAGTCTTGTAAGTGTATTCGGAACAAAAGAGAGAAGAGAAGACTCACTTTCTTTGGAACATAAAAGGCAGAGAATACCGATATTTAAGTCATTAGGAGTACTTATTAGTAACAAGTATTGGCTAACGATGATAATTCAATCAATAATAATGGCTATTCTCTTTTCAGGTGCATTTACATTTAATATATATTACTGTACTTATATATTAAGAGATCCTGCAAGTTTAGGCCTGATTTCGGTATGTAATACACTTCCCGGGATTGCAATAAAATTTCTTATGCCGTCTATTATTAGAAAATTCGATAATTTTGGCACTTTTATTCTGGGACAGTTTATAGGTTTTATTGCAGCTATAGGAATCTTTTTATCTGCACCAAACCTTAACATAATGATAATATTTTTCATGATAAGTGGTGTAGGAATGGGTATCTCGATGCCGTCACTTTGGGGTGTTTTAGCTGATGTTATAAGATTTACAGAAAAGAAAAACGGCGTTTTTTCTGCAGGAATAGCTAATGCAGGCATATCCGCTGCAAATAAAATAGGAGCAGGTGCAGCATCAGTTGTTTTAGGATTCGCTATGTCAGCTGCAGGGTTCAATGCAGCAAATGGAATGACGCAGCCAGATACAGTGCTAAGAGTGATCACGTTTTTCTTTATTGTTGCACCTTTAATTGGTCAATCTATAGCGTTTATCACTTCTTCGATAATTTTTAATAAAAACTGTGAAATAAGACAGTTGATAGCTAAAGATCGGAAATAATTCAATTTAAAAAATAAATCAAAAAAATTTCAAAAATAAGCAATATATGGTTGGAATTTATATAATTTCAAACTATTATATTGCTTATATCTTTTTAAATATAAAAAAGATAGTGTCAAATAATCTATGAAAAAACTGGGTCAAAAAAATAGGCTCAGATGAACCTTGAAAAATGCAGATATTTAGATTGAGGTAGCCGGACGCCACCCTTGACAGCACAAAAAATAACTGCTGACGGTTAATCACCGACGGCGAAGAACTCAAGAACAATCAGATTTTCTCCGTCGTTTGCAGCAGTGTAGCAGTTATTTTTTGTGCCATCAAGGG
>NZ_AUJU01000010.1 GCF_000424385.1 Butyrivibrio sp. LC3010
ACTATAATTATATCCTACATCGCTTGCACAAACAATCTGTGGAAAATGTGGGAGATACTCCCTGACACCATATATGGCCTTTTGAACAAGTGGAATAATACAATATTAAGAATAAGATGTCAATCATAAATATAAGAGACAATTCTCCCGGAAAATGCATCCAAAAAGAAAGTTAAATGGGGGACTGAGGGTATATCCGGATTAGTGACGTTTTATGCTGATGATGCCTGTACGCAGAAATTAAAGACAAGTGATGATTATGGCCAAGGTGTTTTAATTGAAAATCTAACAGTTTATGCAAAATTCAATATGGAGCCACAAGGGAATGGACGGGACAATTTTCTTATTCAAAGTGAAGAAGGTTGGCAGATTAGGTACAGTGCACCTATTTATAAAAAGTCTGAGATGGAAGTAGCGAAAGTAAAAACCGCTCCAACTGCTAAAAAACTGACAGCTAACGGCACTGCACAGGCACTTGTCGATAGAACGCAACAGTTAAGAGAGTAAAGAATAAGAAGTAAGATAAGTCCTCCTGTCATTATTTCGAATTAGTGGCGGGAGGACTTTTATGCTGTTTTGACTTAGGGACATATTAATAGGACGGCATAAGCAATAGAATAATCCCTATGACAGCGCTTTATTTGGGCCGCATAGGGATCATCAGTGCTTATAAGTAGCCTGAATATAAAAAAGCAGGTTATTTTGATTGCCTCTTTATATCATTCAGAGCCTTTTTTAACTCGGCAATTTCTGCATCTTTATCAGCGATAGTGACACCCATATTAGCGATAGTGGCATCTTTATCAGCAATTATGCTCTTATAATTATCCTCAGCGTCAGTATAGCCTGCAGTATACTGTGAAGCCATCATCTCTCTGTATCTGCGTTGCCCTTCAAGTAGTTCTTTTGTCTGGTTGTCAGTATTAAGTTCAAGGATCAAATCGCCCACCTCCTCCATGGCCGGGTTTCCGGCAGCAAGAGCTTTAAATTCTTCCCATGTAGTTGCTTTGAATATCGAAGCCCAATATACAAGATTATTATCGATGTCATCTTCAGTAGCTATGTTTGTTTGATTTAATGATAACACTTTTCAGGCAATTGACATAATTAAAAGGATAAATACATATTGCATTGTCAAAATTAGAAGGTTAAATCAGTTTATTAACCGGCAGATACTTTTGTTACATCAATTCTGAATAGTTCCTAAAAAAAACATAAACAAACGCATTTTGGGTAATTTTCGTTGTAGAATAATAATAGGCTAAGATTGTTTTAAAGGCTTCCCACACCAAAAAGGTGTGGGAAATTTTATAAAAATACGTTAAATAAGGAATTTAAAATTGTAAAAAAACCAAACCTTACGACTTAGGCAGTGATACAGTATTTTGGAGGGGTTAAGATGCTTGAGCAGTCTAAAAGAGTTATTTTTTTAATGGAAAAATCAAGTATTGTCATAAGCGGACTTGAAAAAAGACTTAAAGCAGATAATTACACTACGTATTCTATATTCGGTAATTTTGACAGGCTGGAGAATTACATAAAAAATGCAGGGGTATTTATCATATATAATCCTCAGGATATTCTTTATGCCAAGTATGGGCATAAGAACATGGCTCATATCAAAGACCTGATCGTGGACAATAACGGTTTTATCATTTTTATCGGAGATGCAGGGGATAAGGAAGTTCTGGTGAATGAGTTTCCGGAATTTGCATCCTACAAATGGCTGATCCGTCCTGTGGAGCCTGAAGCGTTCTGCAACGTAGTTGATGAAGTAATGGAAAACTACGAAAAGATACAAATGAGGAAAAAAGCTGCTGAGGAAAGCGGTGGACCTAACCCGGATGAGGCAGCACTTTCGAATGACGAAGACGCAGATACAAGAAAAAGAGTCCTTATTGTTGATGATGATCCCTCCTATGCAATGATGGTGAAGACATGGATCAAAAGGTTTTATAAGACAGATGTGGTAACGGCAGGAATGCAGGCAATCACATTCCTTCTGAAAAAACCTGTTGATCTGATTTTGCTGGATTATGAGATGCCTGTGGTTGATGGGGCGCAGGTCCTTCAGATGCTGCGGCAGGAACCCACAACAAAAGATATTCCGGTAATATTTCTCACAGGCGTTAGTACAAGAGAAGGAGTGGAGAGGGTAATGGAACTGAAACCCGCAGGTTATGTGCTAAAATCCACTACACGTGAGAATCTTCTTGCTATTATTGATGAAAAGATTGGTCAGTGAACGGCGGGGGGAACCCTATGGATCGAAGAAACAATAATATATATATTATCTCGTTGGTGTCCATTTCATGTATTGCCCTGATATTTGAGGGGAGTGTTCTCAAATGGGAGTTTTGGGTTTCACCGCTTATCATAATTGGAACAGTCTCCCTGTGGGTCATGCATATCACAGAGAGGCCTGAAGAAAACATTCGTGAAGTGTGCTATCTCATCTATGCCATGATGGCATCTTTTTACCATGGAATTCATGAAACAAGTTATGTAGATATCGCAATAGTTATCAGTTTCATCATGGTTGCATATTCTCTTATGGACCGCTTTTATATGATGCATCTGCTTCTTGCCGAATATCTTTTTTTGCTGCTTATACAGATCTGGCTTGGCATGATCGGTGGGTCAGTGACTTTCGATTTTCTGACTGTTTCAAGGACCATGCTTCATTTTGTCGCAGTACTTTACGTGTATACAGGCTGCTGCAAGGCTATTCAGGGACGAAGCGAGATGCAGGAACGCCTGAGCCGGATGCAGGAGCATATGCATGAATATGATCAGGATATGGAGGATTTCCTTTCTAATATTTCTCATGAGCTAAGAACTCCGGTCAACGTCGTCAGTGGAATGTCTGACCTTCTTCTGAAAAAAGGTTTTGGCGGCGAAGTAAATGCAATAAAAGAGGCCGGTATTCGTCTTTCTAATCAGATTGAAGACATCCAGGATTACACGGAAACCAGAAGAAGTGCCATGATTCTTGAAGAAGAAAACTATATGAGCACATCTCTTATTAATGATGTGGTAACAAGTTTTCGCATGGTTTCTGATAAAACAGATCTCGAACTTATCGTCGATATGTCCCCTGATGTCCCTACAATGATGTGTGGGGATGTGAAAAAACTTCATAAGATTTTCAATCAGCTGCTGTCAAATGCCTTCAAATTTACCAGGCACGGCGGCGTATATGTAAAGCTGACTGCGGAAAAAATGGAATATGGCGTAAACCTTATTCTTGAAGTGACAGATACCGGAATAGGCATGAGGCAAAAGGATGTGGATTCGGCATTCAATGGTTTGTTTCAGGTGAATAAGCAAAGGAACAGAAGCTCAGGTGGCGTGGGCCTTGGACTTTCTATCGTTTATGGATTCGTTCACAGAATGAATGGATTTATCAAGATTGAGAGCGAGTATGGAAAAGGAACCACCGTGAGGGCAACCATACCTCAGAAGGTTGTTGATCCAAAGCCATGCCTTAAAAAGGATGATTCATTCTCCGGAGATATTTTGTTCCACGTAAGACCTGACAAGTATAAGGTTGCCAGGGTTAGAGATTTCTACAGTGATATGGCAACAAATCTTGCTACAGGTCTGCAGATACCGCTATACCCTGCAGAGACAATAAAAGATATCGAGAGACTATGCGATAATCTTAATGTCTCTTTTATCTTTATGGGAGAGGAAGAATACAAAGCCAATTCAAAGTATTTTGATGAACTAAGTAAAGGTGATATCATCATCGCAGTATCAGCAGATCACGGATTCAGACCCAAAGCCGGAAGCCGTGTAATGGTTATGCCTAAGCCTATTTACGCTTATCCTGTCGTAAAGATATTAAACGAAGGACTAAATGCCGAGAATATAGAACTGGATGATAATTACAAGCCTCCGGAACTGGATGGAATAAGGGCGCTTGTTGTGGATGATGAACCCATGAATCTCGTGGTTGCAAAAGGCCTTTTTGAAGACTACGGAATGATAGTTGAAACCGCAAAGAGCGGCAAGGAAGCTATAAGTAAATTTAAAGCAGACGACATAGACCTGGTATTCATGGACCATATGATGCCTGAGATGGATGGCGTTGAGGCGATGCATCGCATCAGATCTGAGGCAGCTGTGATGGGTAAAAATGTAATTGTTATTGCTCTTACAGCCAATGTGGTATCAGGTGCAAGGGAGATGTTTGTCAAAGAGGGCTTTGACGGATTTATAGGAAAACCCATAAGTCTTCCGGATTTTGAACGTGTTATGTCACGTGTACTTTCCAAAGTGCGTATGGCTGAGGGAGGTGCAAAATCATGAATGTCAAAGATTTTATCCAAAGAATACTGACAAACATAAATAGTGAAAACAGAAGCTTTTCAGAAAGAGTGTTCATACTTCTCACAATAATATCCAATGTTGCGGTAACCATTGCCCTGATAGTGGATGCCATTATGGGTGCAAATATACTCAAAATCATAAGTTTGCTCATAATGGTTGTAGTTACGCCTGTACTGATGACGCTCTGTGCCTATCATAAAAAGTTCCAGCTGATTGCGAAGATAATAATTGTCGGAGGAATATTTATTGTACTTCCAATGGAGTTTTTCCTTGGGGGCGGCGCGGAAGGCAGCGGAATACTCTGGCTGTTGTTCGCCTTTTTTTATATTGGAATGGTACTTTCAGGTCAAGTAAGAAATGTGATGCTTTCATTGATGCTGGTTTTGGCGCTTTCCTGTTATTGCCTGGAATATTTTTATCCTGAGCTTGTGCTGTACCAGAATCGCAATGAATTTTTCATAGATTCATTCATTTCATTCATTTTGGTGAGCCTTGTTTTATTTGGTATGGTTTCCTATCAGACTCGTATGTTCAGAAAGGAAAATGAAAAGGCTAAAAAGGAAGCAGAGAGAGTTGAAGAACTTAACCAGTCACAGAACCGCTTCTTTTCCAGCATGAGTCATGAAATAAGGACTCCCATCAACTCAATTTTGGGGTTAAATGAACTCATTTTAAGGGAAGAGAATATATCAGATGAAGTGGCAAAAGATGCACTTGGCATACAGGGTGCAGGAAAAATGCTGCTTGCGCTTATTAATGACATTCTTGATTTTTCCAAGATGAAGGCAGGAAGCATGGAAATAGTCCCCGTGGATTACAACGTGGGAGACCTGGTTTCCGAGATTGTAAATATGATATGGCTAAGGTCCAGGGAAAAAGGTCTTGACCTGAATGTCAGTGTTGATCCGGGTGTTCCTTCGATCCTTTACGGCGATGAAGTCAGGATCAAACAAATCCTCATCAACATACTGAATAATGCAGTCAAATATACCAGAGAAGGAAGCATAGGTTTTCATATTGAAAGCGAGACTGCAGGGGAAAATGTTGTATTGCTTCGAATTTCGGTTTCCGATACGGGCATGGGAATTAAGAAGGACTATATTCCCTATCTTTTTGATGCCTTTAAACGAGTGGATGAAGAGAAAAACAGACATATAGAAGGAACCGGACTCGGACTAAGTATCGTCAAGCAGCTCGTGGAGATGATGGATGGAAGTATCTCTGTAAATAGCGTATACGGTGAGGGGTCCACCTTTAATGTCACTATAAAACAGGGCGTATCTGACCCTACGGCAATCGGAGAACTGAGTATACAGAATTACGGAAAAGTTAAAAAGCATGCCTATGAATGCTCCTTTACAGCTCCGGAAGCCAGTGTTCTCATCGTTGATGATAATGAGATGAACCTGGAAGTAGAAAGAAAGCTTTTACTTGGGACAAAGATGCACATAGATGTTGCTACCAGTGGGGAAAAGGCTCTTGAAGCTACAGTTGATACCAGGTACGACATTATTCTGATGGATCATCTTATGCCTGAGATGGATGGAATTGAGTGTCTTAATCAGATCCGCAATCAGGTAGGAGGACTTAATCAGCAAACCCCTGTGATCATTCTTACGGCAAATGCCGGAAGCGATAATAAAGAACTATACAGTCATGCAGGTTTTGACGGCTATCTTGTAAAACCGGTATCCGGTGAGGCCCTGGAAGAGATGATGATGGGGCATATTCAGGGGGATAAGATTGATGTAAAGAGCCAGACAAGGCGTATGCAGGGGCAGACCAATGCCACCGCCGGGTATAACAGGAAGATACCTGTTGTTATCACCACCAGCAGTATGTGCGATCTTCCTGATGCATCTATGAGGGATCCACGTTTGCCTATCCTACCCTTTGTTGTTAAGACTGAGTATGGAGTATTTAAAGATGGAACCCAGATTGGTTCTGATGAACTGGTAAGGTATATAAATGACGGGAAAAATGCAGTGTCAGCTCCGCCTGAGACCGCTGTTTACACTGAGTTTTTCGCAAAAGCTTTAAAGAGAGCTCATCATGTTATCTATATTGCACTTACAACCAGTATGAGTGAGGATTACAACCGTGCAATCGAAGCCTCCAAAGCGTTTGATAATGTGACGGTTATCAATTCTGAAGCCCTTTCCAGCGCCACAGGTCTGCTGGTTCTTATAGCATGTAAGCTTGCTCAAAGGGATATGCCGGTTGAAGAGATCATTGATGAACTCGAGATGGTAAAGAAAAAGATAAAGTGCAGCTTTATCATAGACAGTACTGATTTTATGAAAAGAAACGGCCGCATAGGTGTAGGAATGCACAGAGTAGCGGAGTCCCTTAGTCTTCGTCCGTGCCTTAGATTCTCAGATGATAAAGTAAAACTGGGCACAATCTGTGTGGGAAGTAAGTGGGATGCCTATAAAACCTATATCCGATCAGCTTTTCGAACAGGGCAGATACCGGATACGGATGTCCTTTTTATAACCTATGTCGATTTAAATGAAGAGATGCTTCAAAAAATCAGGAAGGAAGTATCTAATATAGTAGATTTTGAACATATTGTTTTCCAGAGGGCTTCTGCGGCTATTTCTTCCAACTGCGGACCGGGCTCCTTTGGACTTCTTTATTTCCTTAAAGGGGATAAATCCTACAATGTTTCATCTATTCTGCCTCTTCGGACTGATTTTAATGAGCCGGATGATCCTGATGATAAGAAAGATACCGGGAAAACAGCAAAGTCAGAGGCCCTTTTCTTCAATGAGATTTATGAAGCCGGCAGGGATATTTTTACCAGAAATACTAAACCTAAGGGTGCAGATGATAACAAACCGTGGTATGCAAATATTGAAGGAATAGATGGCGAAACTGCAATTACAAACAGCGGGTCTGAGGAGTCATTCAGAACGGTGCTGGAGATTTTTTATAATTCAATTGATGAGAGAGCAAGGGAACTGGAATTTGCATATAAAGAGGAGGACTGGGGGAATTATACGATAAAAATTCATGCTCTTAAGAGTTCATGTAAGCTTATAGGTGCTACCGCGCTTGCAGAAAAAGCTCAGAGCCTTGAAACCGCTGGTAAGGAAGAAAATATCGTATACATCCGGGATAAGTATGATGAATTTATGGAAGAGTATCTTTCATATAAGGACAGGCTTTCAGACTTATACAGTAAAAAGAGTAAAGGAAAGAGCGCCGCAGCATTAAAACCCATGGCAGATTCATTCCTTATGGACAGTGTCTATGAAGCGATATCCGCGGCTGCGGAAGATATGGACAGTGATGCCATAGATGAAGCCTTTTTGGAGCTTTCAGATTACGAGATTCCTGAGACTGATAAGGAAAAGTTCGATGAGATAAAGAGACTTGCATCACAATATAATTACGACGGCATCGTCAGCCTTCTGTCTGAAGAAAAATAAAAAAAGTTTAAAAAATTCGTTTATTCGCGCAATTTTGAACTATTGGCGAGTATAATGTAAGCAGGTGGTTTAGCTTCTTAGAGGTTGTTTTTCATGAAGAAAATTCTGATAGTAGATGATGAAAGAATTACTCTTAGAATGACACAGCATATTCTCGCGCCTCATTATGAGACTATTTGTGTTACTTCCGGTACGGAAGCAATAGAGAAATATAAGCATGAACGTCCTGACATGATTCTTACTGATCTGCACATGCCGGGAATGTCAGGTTTTGAGCTTCAGAATACATTACAGGATCAATACGCTGAACATATACCTGTGATGTTTATGACTGCGGATGCAGATGAAGAGACAGAGGGCAAGGGATTTGAAGCCGGTGCAGTTGATTTTATAAGAAAGCCGTTTCGGGCAGATGTTCTTATCAAGCGCGTGGAGAATATCCTTAAGAATGTGGAACAGATTAAGGGATTGAAGGCGGCGGCTGAGACAGACCCCATGACAGGGCTGCTCAATAAGGCATCATCACAGATAGAGATAGGTGCCATGTGCAGAGAAACCAAAGGCGTGCTTATGATGATCGATCTTGACAGCTTCAAGCTGGTCAATGATATTTATGGGCACAGCATGGGGGATAAAGTTCTCATAAGATTTGCCGAAATAATAAGAACAGCTATCAGAACCAATGACGTAGCAGGACGAATGGGAGGAGATGAATTCATCGCCTTCTGTCAGAATGCAATGGATGAAAAAATAATTGCGGAGAAAACCAGGTACATAAATGACGAACTTTTAAAATCAGCGAAGGAATTTATGGGGGAGGATATGAACATACCCCTTGGTGCCTCAGTGGGGGCGGTTATTGCTCCTGAAGAAGGAACGGATTTCCTTACGCTTTATAAAAAGGCTGATAAGGCACTTTATAATGTAAAACAGAATGGAAAGCACGGATATTGTATTTTTGTAGAGTCTGAGAAGGACAATTATGGTGAAGCCGCTGTTGCATCCGATATCGTCCAGGATATGATGATACTCTCTGAGAGAAGCAAGGGAAAAGGTGCCTACGCCCTGAACGGAGACCAGTTTAAGCTGATATACAGATTTTTGTGCAGGGTTGAGGATAATTACCAGGTTGGCAATCGCTATATAATTTTTACCATAAGTCCCTCAGACAAGGAGAATGATAAGGTTGATGCCGAGACAGGTGAGAAGTTTTATCAGATTGTAAAGGAATCCCTGCGTGGAAGCGATGTGGTATCTCAAAACGGCTACAGCCATATCAGGGTAATTCTTATTGAGACCGAGGCAATTAACAGCGAAACAGTTATTAACAGAATTATAGATAAATGGAAAGAGATGGATTCCTCAGGTAAATATTTGATAAGCTACGAGATGGAGATTATTAGAGCATGAAAGAAGATGAGAGGGGAAAAATGTTTGAAGACCGAAAAATACATTATCTGACTGGACTCCCTAACGCCGGCGGTTATCTGGATGAAATAATAAGAAAAATGAAGGACGGAACCATTCAGAACTATACTGCTTTTTATTTCAATCTCAAGGGCTTTGGCAACATCAATCAGAGATATGGAATGGAAAAGGGTGACATGATAATTGTTCGGTTATCCGAGAAGGTCAAGGATTTTCTTGAGGATGACGAGGTGCTGGGGCATCTTGGTGGTGACAATTTCGTTGCGCTGGTTAAGAAGGAGAGAAAAGAGAAATTTTGTCGTCTTCTAAACGGAATAGAGATTATTCTGGAAACAGAGGGTCATAGTTATAAACTTCGCATACCTTCTACGATAGGTCTTTGGGATATAAATGATGAATTTACAGATCCCGGAGAGACCATAGGAAGGACTTCAATTGCTTTGCAGTACGCAAAGCATATTCAGCATGTTCCCGTGGTGAGCGTAACAGATGCCATGGTTGAGCGCGTTGCAGTACAAAAATCTGTTTTGCAGAGGTATCAGAGTGCTCTTAGTAACCATGAGTTTCTTGTGTACTATCAGCCAAAGGTTGATTCGAGAAACAATATGCTTGTAGGAGCTGAGGGACTTGTGCGCTGGAAACATAAGGGAGAGATGGTATCTCCCGGAATATTTATTCCGCCGCTCGAGACCAATGGAGAGATAGTTCTTCTTGATTATTATGTATTGAGAAGAGCATGTACTGATATCAAGAGATGGATTGATGAGGGAATAGAGCCTGTAACTATTTCAGTCAACTTTTCAAGAAAAGATCTGATGGATCCTGATCTGGCGGAAAACATCGACAGGATCATAACCAATTCCGGAATCGATAAGAAGTTTATCGAGATCGAAGTTACCGAGACCGTCGATGAGCAGGAGCACGGAGAACTCGCCAGATTTATAAGTGATCTGGATAGTAGAGGGATTATGACGGCAATCGATGATTTCGGTGCCGGATATTCATCACTGGCAACTCTTAGAGAATTCCAGGTTCATACTCTGAAAATAGACCGCTCCTTTATAAATACCGAGGAGTTTTCCTGGAAGGATGAAATAATCCTCAGAGATATAATCCACATAGCAACAAGCCTTGGAATGGATATTATCACTGAAGGTGTTGAGAGACAGGATCAGATAGATTTTATTAACAAGGTAGGCTGTTTTGTGATTCAGGGATTTTTCTACGACAGACCCCTGCCCGTTGAGGAGTTTGAGGACAGGCTCCGTAATAAAAAATATGAGAAAAAGTAATATTGGATGACATTTTAAAAGGACTATGCTTCGTCAAGCATAGTCCCTGTTTTTATGTGTTATGTCCCTGGCTCTGTGGACTGATCTTATTGTATCTGACTTGTCGAGCTGTGGATTTTTGATATTCTGTTTTTTACTTACCAGACGAAGGTAACAGCATTTGCGATATCTTCTGTAATGGTATTGTCTTTAACAAGTTTCTTGAGCCACTTTTCCAGGTCATCTACTTTGTGATCAGTCTCTATAAAGTGAACATTTTTCCCATTTATATCTTTTGCAAGAAACAATTCATACATATACATTGTCCTATTCCTCCGTCAGTAATAATTATGTTTCATGCGACCGGCCGTTTTGCATGTTCTTTTGTGTGTTCAATAATATTATCGAAGTGGAATTTGGAAAAGTTTATAGGAAAATAAAATGTTTTTAACTTTCATAAAGCACCGGAAATAGTGAAAAATTGTTCGCAATCAGACAGTTTCAACTAGGCTTAATTATGTTGGTAAATTCAGAAGGGGACAAGAAAACCACGGAAACTAAGCCTGGACTATAAAAGGTGGCATTCATTACTACGTTGACAAACGGAAACTTTAAGGATATTATTTCAAAGTAATTTAATTAAAAAGAATTTAGTTAAAACGGAGGAAAATAAAATGAGCTTTGAAGAAATTAAGGGACTTATAGCAGAGATTCTTGCAGTAGATGAGGAGAAGATTACAAAGGAATCAAACCTTATCGATGATCTTGGTGCAGATTCACTCAGCGTTGTTGAGCTTCACATGGAAATCGAGGAGAGACTTGGTGTAAAGATTCCTGATGAGGAAGTTGCAAATCTTAAGACAGTTCAGGACGTACTTAACGCAATCGAGGCACATAAATAATAAAGTTTCGATGGCAGCGCCTTATGGAATAGTTTATAGAGGAGGCAGCAGAATGGGGACTTTTCTTGACTCATTATCCTTTCCTGCAAGAGTAAGGAAGGACATTGGCGAGGTCCTTTTGAAAAAGGACAAGGAGCCGGTTTTTATAACATGTAAGGCCTGTAACAGACGAGCTCTGAAACAGGAGTGGAAAAAGAATTATTATGTTTGTCCGGTCTGCGGCAATTACAGACCGATAGGGGCTTACTACAGACTCTCTATTATACTTGATAAGGGAACTTTCAAAGAGTTGAACGAAGACCTTAAGGCAAAGGATCCCATGGATTTTCCGGAGTATCAGGATAAATTGAAGCGCCAGACAGAGAAGACCGGACTTCCCGAGGCGGCTGTTACAGCCACCGGGAAAATCAATGGACATAAGGTTGTAACTATTGTCCTTGACAGCAGATTTTTCATGGGAAGTATGAGTAGTACCGTAGGGGAAAAGGTCACGAGGGCAGTTGAATATGCAACTGAAAAATGTCTGCCCCTGATCATCTTTTCAGCCAGCGGAGGAGCCAGGATGCAGGAAGGAATATTCAGCCTTATGCAGATGGCAAAAACTGCGGCAGCTATTGAGGAGTTCAATGCGGCAGGAGGGCTCTATATCAGCTTCCTGACTCATCCAACGACGGGTGGTGTCACGGCAAGCTTTGCTTCTCTTGGCGACATAACTCTTGCCGAACCCGGAGCGCTGATAGGCTTTGCAGGTCCCAGGGTAATTGAGCAGACTATCCATAAAAAGCTCCCTAAGGGCTTCCAAAGAAGCGAATATCTGGAGGCTCATGGTTTTGTTGACAAGATAGTGCCAAGAAGTGAGATGAGGGATACACTGATCCAACTTATAGAGCTGCATTCAAAATGAGTTTTGTTTTGAGGTGATGGAGGGATTAATCCATGATAGAGAAGGTTTTAAAATCAGTAGAAAAACTCGACCGGAAAATATCTGAACTTGAAAAGAAAGCGGCAGGAGAGACGGACGAACTTGTCGAAACAGCATTTAAATATGACGAGATCCTCGAGGGCATTGAGGATGAGTACGAAGCCTGGGAAGCTCAGGGAATAGAGATAGGCAAGCTTAAAAAAATGCGTGACTGTCTCCTTTCCGAATGTGAGGAGCTGTCTCCTGATGAAAAGGTTTTTCTTGCCAGACACCCTTTAAGGCCGCACATAGAAGATTTTATAGAGGGACTTTTTACAGACTTCTTTGAGCAAAAGGGAGATCACCTCTTTGATGAGGACAAGAGCATATATGGCGGAATTGCCAGATTTCACGGGATACCTGTCACTGTTCTTGGGCACAGAAAAGGGCATACCGTGGAAGAAAACATGGCCTATAATTTCGGAATGCCTTGCCCGGAGGGCTACAGAAAAGCCTTAAGGCTTATGAATCAGGCAGAAAAATTCGGGAGACCGATCATTACCTTTATAGATACTCCCGGAGCATATCCGGGGCTTGAGGCTGAGGAGCATGGTCAGGGTGAGGCGATTGCAATGAACCTTGCCAAGATGAGTCAGTTCCATGTGCCGATCATAGCCGTTGTCACAGGTGAAGGCAATTCCGGAGGAGCTCTGGCGATAGGCGTTGCCAACAAGATTCTTATGCTGGAGAACGCAGTCTATTCAATTCTCAGTCCTGAGGGCTTTGCAAGTATTCTCTGGAAGGATGCTGACAGACACAAGGAAGCATGCAAGCTTATGAAGCTTACAGCGGCTGATCTCCTTAAGGACGGTGTTGCCGATTGCGTTATAAAAGAGCCTGTCGGCGGTGCCCAGAGGGATTATAAGGAAGTGTTTAAAAACCTTGATAAGGAGCTTTATTCCAATCTGAAAGAGCTTATGGCACTGTCACCCTCCGGATGTAAGAAAAACAGACAGATGAAGTACAGGAAGATTGGATAAGAGGGATGAAAAATATTGAAATATTGGGAACTGGAAGAGCGATTCCTTCAAAAGTCGTAACCAATGATGATCTTGCCAAAATAGTTGAGACAAGTGATGAGTGGATTACTACCAGGACCGGTATCAGGCAGAGATATTTCTGTGATGAAAATGAGAGTGCGGACAAACTTGCGATAAAGGCAGCATGTAAAGCGATAGAGTCCTCGGGACTTAATGCACAGGATATAGGAGTATGTATATGTGCAACACTTTCAGGAGATTATGCAACGCCAAGTATGGCATGCATGGTTCAGAGGGAGCTGGGGCTTAGGGAAAACATCGCAAGCTTTGATATAAATGCAGCCTGCAGCGGTTTTCTGTACGGGCTTGAAGTTGCCAGAGGGATGCTAAATGGATCTTTAGAAAAATACGCTCTTGTAGTTGGATGTGAGCAGCTGTCCAGATTACTTGATATGACTGACCGTTCCACCTGTGTTCTCTTTGGAGACGGTGCGGGAGCAGCAGTTGTAAGGCTCTCGGAGGATGCGCCTTATGCCTCAACTTTAGGGGCAAGAGGCGGATATGAAATTCTTGCAGAGGGACCCGGAAAAGAACCAAGCCACATAAAAATGCAGGGGCAGGATGTTTTTAAATTTGCAACATCAATTATTCCTCTGTGTATAAAGGAGCTTGAAGAAAAGAGCGGATATTCTTCCGGTGATGTCAGTAAGGTGATATGTCATCAGGCAAATGAAAGAATTATCGATTTTGTTGTCAGAAGGATGAAGGCTGATCCGGACAGATTTTACAAAAACATGGACCGTTATGGCAACACAAGTGCTGCTTCAGTGCCGATAGCACTTGATGAACTTGCAGAAAGCGGACAGCTAAGTAGTGGGGATCTTTTAATGCTGGTCGGTTTTGGTGGAGGACTTACATGGGCAGGAGCGCTCATACGATATGCCGGAAGATAGTGCAGTATCGGTGTTAATAGAGGATGAATGAAAAAATGAAAAAGATTAACGAAATACTCGGAACGGAATTTCCCATAATCCAGGGAGGCATGGCTAACATTGCCACCGGATCTTTTGCAGCAGCATGTTCAAACGCAGGAGCGCTTGGAATTATAGGTGTAGGCGGTATGACCCCCAAGATGCTAAGAGATGAGATCAGGATCTGCAAGAGCAAAACAGATAAGCCTTTTGGTGTAAATATAATGCTCATGCATCCTGACGCAGACGAATTTGCTGACATTGTGGTGGAGGAAAAGGTAAAGGTTGTCACAACCGGTGCAGGAAATCCTGCAAAGTACATGGACAAATGGAAGGCAGCAGGAATCATTGTGATTCCGGTAGTTGCGGCACCTATACTTGCAAAGGCTCTTGAGAAATGCGGAGCGGATATGATAATCGCTGAAGGCTGTGAGAGTGGTGGACACATCGGAGAGATGACCACAATGACTCTGGTTCCGCAGACCGTTGATTCGGTAAACATTCCTGTTATTGCAGCAGGCGGTATTGCGGATGGCAGACAGGTTAAGGCGGCATATGCACTTGGAGCCAGCGGCATTCAGGTCGGAACATGTCTTCTTGCCAGTGATGAATGTCCTATTCATGAGAATTATAAAAAGGCGGTCATCAAGGCGAAGGGAACAGATGCTATCGTCACAGGAAGAATCGGTGGAACACCGGTAAGAATCCTTAAAAACAAGATGAGCCGTGAATACATTAAGCAGGAAAAGGCAGGAGCTGATCTTTTAGAGCTTGAGAAATTTACACTTGGAAGTCTTAGAAGAGCGGTTTTTGAAGGAGATACCGAAACCGGAAGTCTCATGGCAGGACAGACTTGCGGACAGGTCAAGGAAATCAGGCCTTTGAGAAAAATTTTTGAGGAGCTAGTAAGAGAATGAAAACAGCATTTTTATATGCGGGACAGGGGAGCCAGCATAAGGGAATGGGCGAGGATCTTTACCGCGATTTTGAGGAATTCAGAGAGATTTTTGATAAGGCGGAGCTGTCTTTTGACCTTAAAAAGATGTGTTTTGAGGATCCTGATGAGGAGCTTAGTCTTACAAAATATACCCAGCCCTGCATGGTTGCTTTTGCCTCCGGTGTAACAGCGATTTTGAATAAAAGGGGAATAAAACCTGACTATCTTGCAGGCTTATCTCTGGGAGAGTATTCAGCACTTGAAGCTTCAGGAGTATGGGATGCAAAGACTGCAATTGATCTGGCAGCCTTCAGAGGAGAAGCCATGACAAAGGCAGCAGAGGGTGTTGAGTCAAAAATGGCAGCAGTGATCGGCATTTCCAGAGATAAGCTTCAGGAATCAGTTGATGAAGCATCTTCAGTTGGAGTCGTATCCATTTGTAACGACAACTGCCCGGGACAGATCGTAATCGGCGGTGAAAAGGCTGCGGTTGATAAGGCAGTAGAACTCGCCAAGGAAAATGGCGCAAAAAGATGCATGTATCTTAATGTCAGTGGCCCTTTTCATACCAAATTCATGACTCCTGCGGGAGACGCATTGAAGGAATACTTTGAAGGAATCACCTTTAATGAAGAGCAGATTCCTGTGGTATTCAATGTCAAGGGAGATGAAAGAAGAAGCGATGAATCTGTGAAAGAACTTCTTGAAAAACAGGTTCAGAGCGGCGTAAAGATGACTCAGACAATTGAGCATCTGCTTGAAAAGGGTGTAAGACGTTTTGTTGAAATCGGACCCGGAAAAGCTCTTACAGGCTTTGTAAAGAGAACTGCCAAGGAAAAGAACATTGATGACATCGAGTGTATCACCCTGGAAACTTCTAAGGATATAGAGGATTTTGTAGCATTAGCTCAGTGAGATGAATAAGTAGAGGAAACACAAATGGCACGAACAGTAGTTGTAACCGGCGCAAGCCGTGGTATTGGCAGGGAAATTGCACTGTCATTTTCAGAGAATAAATATAATGTTGTGATTACCTATGCAGGAAACGATGCAGCTGCTGCCGAAGCTGAGCAGCTCTGCAGAGAAAAAGGTGCTGAGGATGTCGTTCTTTTCAAGGGAGATGTCTCAGATGAAAAATCCTGCAAAGAGCTTGTTCAAAAAGTAGTTGAGAAGTACGGAAGAATTGACGTGCTCGTAAACAATGCCGGAATCACAAGGGATGGACTTCTTATGAGAATGAGTCCTGAGGATTTTGACAGCGTAGTGTCTACAAACCTAAAGGGCGCATTTTTGATGAGTAAGCTTGTCACAAAACCCATGATGAAGCAGCGCTATGGAAGAATAATAAATATATCCAGTGTTGTCGGTGTTCACGGAAATGCGGGACAGGCAAATTACAGTGCAAGCAAAGCAGGACTTATCGGCCTGACAAAGAGCAGCGCAAAAGAACTGGCTTCAAGAAATATTACCGTGAATGCTGTTGCACCCGGAATGATCGAAACTGACATGACAAATGTGCTGTCAGATGCACAAAAGGATAACATCAATAATTCAATTCCTGCCAAGAGAATGGGAGAGCCCGGAGACGTGGCGAATGCTGTGCTTTTCCTGGCAGACGAGAAGAGCAGCTATATTACAGGTCAGGTACTTGGAGTCGATGGCGGCATGGGAATGTAAGTTGTAAGAAAGGAACGATATGAAGAGAAGAGTAGTCGTAACCGGCCTTGGTACAGTCAATCCAATCGGTAACAGTGTAGAAGAGAGCTGGGACAGTGTAAAAAATAGCAGAATAGGAATCGGAGAAATAACAGTATTTGACACCACAGAGTATAAGACCAAGGTAGCAGCTGAGGTCAAGGATTTTGATCCTGCAAAGAAGCTGGACAGAAAAGAAATTCGTCATATGGCGAGATTTACTCAGCTTGCTTTATATGCCGCTGAAGAGGCAATAGAGGATTCAGGTCTCTGCAAGTCTGCTGACGGAGAGTATAAATTTGATACTCCTGTATCCGAGATAGCAGCAGAAAGATGCGGAGTTATTATTTCAAGCGGAATCGGTGGACTTGATGATATTGAAAAACAGCATAACCGCATGACGGAAAAAGGTAACAATATGGTCAGCCCTTTCTTTGTGCCTATGGCTATCTGTAATATGGCAGCAGCCCGCATAGCAATAGCTCATGGCTTTAAGGGAATGTGCACCTGCCCTGTTACTGCCTGCGCAGGCGGAAGTAATGCCATCGGAGATTCTTTTTTCAGAATAAGAGATGGCTACGAGGATGTGATGATCTGCGGCGGAACTGAGAGCAGCATAACTCCTCTTGGAATCGCAGGTTTCCAGAATATGAAGGCACTTTCAGATTCTACAGACCCTGCAAGAGCAAGCATTCCTTTTGATAAGGACAGAAGCGGCTTTGTAATGGGCGAGGGAAGCGGTGTCCTCGTACTTGAAGAATACGAGCATGCTGTCAGCAGAGGCGCGCATATCTATGCTGAGATAGTTGGTTATGGAAGTAACTGCGATGCTTATCACATAACTTCTCCTTCACCGGACGGAGTCGGCGGCGCAGCTTGCATGAAGCTTGCCATCAAAGATGCAGGAATCAGTGAAAATGATATCGACTACATCAACGCGCACGGAACATCAACAAGCCTTAATGATAAGTATGAAACAGCAGCCATAAAATCAGTTTTTGGCGATCATGCAAAGAAACTCTACGTCTCCAGTACAAAGTCAATGACAGGACATCTCCTCGGCGGCGCAGGCGGAGTAGAGGCTATATTTAGTGTAAAGGCATTGGAAGACGGTTTCGTTCCTCCGACTGTAGGACTTAAGGAAACTGATCCTGAACTGGATCTTAATTATGTTCCCGGTAAGGGCATAGAATCTGATCTTAAGTATGTGCTTAGTAACAGCCTTGGCTTTGGCGGACACAACGCTTGTCTCATCTTTAAGAAGTTTTAAGATTCTTTGAACGTTCTTTGTGTAGCGCTTGGAAAGTCGTATTGATTATTTTGCAATGATAGGGAAGATAGGGTTACTCTGTCATCGCATTTAGAGGAAAATAAATAGTATGAATATAGAAGAAAGAGTTGAAAAGAAATCACTTACTGCAGAGGAAATAGCTGAAATACTGCCGCACAGGTATCCTTTTGCTCTTGTGGACAGAATTATAGATCATGAGCCTGGAATATGGGCTGTGGGAAGAAAGTGCGTCAGTATGGATGAGCAGTTCTTTCAGGGACATTTTCCCGGAAGACCTATAATGCCCGGGGTTCTGATTATTGAAGCACTTGCACAGACAGGAGCTGTTGCAGCGCTATCTCTTCCTGAAAACAGAGGTAAGATTGCTCTGTTCGGAGGCATAAGGAATGCCCGCTTCAAAAAGCCTGTAACTCCAGGGGATGTTCTTGAGCTCCGCTGTCAGATGGTCAGATGCAAAGGCCCTGTGGGAGTAGCAGAAGCAGAGGCTCTTGTGGACGGAGTAGTTGTCACTAAGGCTGAAATTACATTTTCAATAATATGATACGAGGAGCAAAGGTTATAATGAGATTATGCTTGCATAAATAGCATAATTACTTAATGTACCTTACCTCATAATATAGTGACAGGATCCGGAATTTTATCAGAAATTCCGGATTTTTACATTAGCAGAGCGCTGAGATGTCCTTTACTGCTTGACAGGTGAGTTGTGCTAAATGTATTATCTTGAAGGTTCAAAATGGAATTAATGTGAAGTTATATCCTTTGCTGTGGAAAGTTGACGTTATTTCGTTTATGAGGAGTCTGACTAATTAAAATCTTATTTTAGACTGATTATTTTGTTCAAAAAAGAACATTGAAGTATCAGAAATTCAATGAAATTGGTCATTTGATGTATTCAAAATGCTAATAATGCATGAAAATATGATTCATGTATGCGCTTTTTCAGAAAGTCGTCAGTCATTCTTTAGAAAACTTTAAGATTGGCTTAATACCTTTTCGGGTTTCAGTGATGGGTATCTTTGCAAAGTATGCTATACTAGATGAAAGTTACAAAATAGGGTCAAAGGCCATAATTCGTTTATGCCTGCATAAATCGAATCATGACATATTAAACCGTTAAACGTGAGTAGGTAGCAGATTACACAGTAAATTAACGGATTTCGATTGTTTTGAATTGCGAAAGTTTCGGAAAAAGTAACTTTTATCATCAGTAATGGGCTAAATTTACTTTTGATCCTTACATCATTATTTTCAAAGGAATATATAAAATGCTCGATTATGCCATAAGTCATATATATGATAAGCTTCGCCTTCATTTTTTCCTGAAGGTTTATTCGCGTTATGAAAACAGAGAGGCAACACTCACAACGGTTGAAACTTTCAGTATGGAGATAATAATGGCTATGAATGAGCCAACTATTGCTGAGTTTGCAAAAACGCTTAATATATCCTCTCCCAATGCTGCTCACAGAATCAAGTGTCTGGTTCAAAAAGGATATCTTGAAAAAGTGCAGTCCAAGGATGATGGAAGAGAATTTCACCTTCGTCCCACCAAGAAGTATCTTGATTTCTGCAAGATCAATCAGGACTATCTGAAGATCCTTATGAAGAGGTGCGAGAAGAGATTCTCTCCTGAGGACTATAAAAAGCTTAACGAAATGCTGGATATCATAAACAAAGAGCTTATGCCTGAGCTTGATATTGAAGCTTTTAAGAATACATCCATTTGATATGGGATTAGTTTTGAGTAATTCAGGCTGTAAGAGAAGCTTGAATAGTAATTAAAGGACTTTTTCAAAATAGAATATAGACAGTTTTGTGGTGCCGCTTAAGTCAGGGAAGTTTATCTGACTGCAGAGGGTAAAAGGGAAACAGGTGTAAAACCTGTGCGAACTCGTCACTGTAAATGGGGAGTGCTGATATCGCATTTTATGACCACTGGGGAATCCCGGGAAGGCAGATAGCAGCATAATGATCCATGAGCCAGGAAACCTGCCATGAAGCTGGTACAGGATAAGATTTCCTTTTGGAAATTGTAATCCGGACCACGAGTAATTGGCCGTACCGAATAGAAGGGTTTATGAAAAATAGAACCCTGTAGTTTTGTGTGCAAAAAACTCATTTCCGGATTTTGGGAATGAGTTTTTTCTATATATAAAAAGGAGGCATTATATTATGAAAAGAAGAATAGTGTTAGCAGTGCTTGCAATGGCAACTTCAATGTCACTGGTTGTTGGATGCGGCAAAACAGGAGCTGAATCCGGAGCAGTGCAGGAAACTGTTTCTGATGAAAGTTCAAATGAAGCATCTGAGGAAGCAGAAGCGCAAGAGCAGGCTGATGAAGCAAGTGAGGAAGTAAGCGAAGCTGAAGCAGAAGAGGATGCCGCTAAAGAGCAGGCAGAGGATGCAGAAGAGACAGAGGATGATGCTGATATGAGTGATGAGGAGAAAGCTAAGGAAGTAGCTGACCTTATAGATTCTATCTATGTTCAGCAGAGAACCGACGAGACAGATGAGCTTTGTGAAAAAGCAAAGGCTGCCTGGGATAATCTTACAGATGAGCAGAAGGAACTTGTAGAAGGTGAAAACGCAGATCCTGATTACTTTGGAAGAGATACAGGTGATGCATCAAAGGATGATCCGCTTAATACAGATAACATCGGAGAAAATGAGATACTTGTTGTCAGCTTTGGAACATCTTTTAATGACAGCAGGGTGGAAGATATAAGTGGAGTTGAAAAAGCTATCGCTGATGCTTATCCTGACTGGTCTGTAAGAAGAGCTTTCACTGCTCAGATTATCATCAACCATGTTCAGGCAAGAGATGGTGAGAAAATTGATAACATGGAACAGGCTCTTGAGAGAGCAGTCCAGAATGGTGTAAAAAATCTTGTTGTTCAGCCTACACACCTTATGCATGGTGCTGAGTACGATGAGCTCAAGGAAGCAATTGACAACTATGCAGATAAATTTGACAGCGTAGTTATTGCAGAGCCCCTTCTTGGAGAAGTAGGAAGTGATGCAAGTGTAATAAATGAAGATAAGAAAGCTGTTGCCGAGGCGGTTGTGGAAGCTTCTGTAAAGTCAGCAGGTTTTGAAAGCATTAAAGCTGCAGCAGATGATCAGACTGCTTTCGTATTCATGGGACACGGAACAGCACACACTGCAAAAGTTACTTATTCTCAGATGGCAACTCAGATGAAGGAACTTGGCTATGACAATGTTTTCATTGGAACAGTTGAGGGTGAGCCTGAAGAAACTGCTTGTGACAAGGTAATCGAGAATGTCAAGGAAGCAGGCTATACAAAGGTTATTCTTCGTCCTTTGATGGTTGTTGCAGGTGATCATGCAAACAACGATATGGCTGGAGATGATGAGGATTCCTGGAAGAACATGTTTGAGGCTTCCGGAGCTTTTGAGAAAATAGACTGCCAGATAGAAGGTCTTGGAAGAATCGATGCAGTTAAGGATTTATATGTAGCTCATACTGCAGCAGCAATCTCTGAATCAGGTGTTGAAGCAGGTGAAACTGCTGCAAAGGAGGAAAGTGCTGAGGCAATTGAGAACGGAGAGTATCAGGCAAAATTCACAACTGACAGTTCAATGTTTAAGGTAAACGAAGTCTATGAGGACATGGGAACTTTAACCGTACAAGATGGTGAGATGGTAATTCATATCAGCCTTCCTTCCGAGAACATTGTAAATCTTTTTCCCGGAACAGCTGAGGATGCTATGAAGGATGGTGCAGTTCTTCTTGAGCCCACAAAGGATGAGGTTACCTACAGTGACGGTACAACAGAGACAGTAAACGGTTTTGATGTTCCTGTTCCCTATCTTGATAAGGAATTTGACCTTGCGCTGATAGGAACAAAGGGAAAGTGGTACGACCACAAGGTAGTTGTTGAAACTCCTGCTAAGTAATAACTGATAGGGTTTTTCTTAGAAAAAAACAGGAATCTAAATATAAGTAAATACTGTTAGTGTAATAAAATGCCTGCGAAGAAATACTGTATTTATCAGAATTACAAATTGGTTTCAGGAAAAATGCAGAACTAAAGTCCGGCAGGCACAAAAGAATGAGGATTTAATGAATTTTAGAAAAACAATAACCTCTTTATGTATTTTAATATTAGCAACATTTATCATAACCTCCTGCGCTTCGCAGGAGGTTACTTCCACTAATCAGAATATAAATGTAATATCAGAACATAATTACTTTGTTGATATAAGCTTTGAAGGCGGAACAGGGAAAGCTTATATCAAATCCCCGGTAGAGATTACTGATAATAATGGAAAGCTTTCTGCTAAATTTGTCTGGAGCAGCAGCAATTATGACTACATGATCGTAAACGGGCAAAAATATGAAAATGAAAATAACGGTGGAGAATCGACCTTTACCGTAGATATAGATAATATAGATGAACCTCTGACGGTTATCGGGGATACAGTGGCAATGAGTGTCCCTCATGAAATTGAATATACGATAACCTGGGGCGAAAAACACGATGGTAATACTTCTGTAGAAGAAAATCTAGAAGCAGAAAATGAAAGTAGCCCAGTAGGAGAGAATTCAGAAGCAGGCAATGAGGAGCCTTCAACAAGGAAAGATAAGAACTCAGATGCGAAATTATCTGAGTTAAAAGCTGCGCTTGAAGATGCAGGTTTATCCTTTACCGGCAAGACAGAACTTAAATATGCTACAGGTTTTGAAATAGAAAAATACGGAGATTATTCTCTCATATCTATAGATAATTCCGGGAACTATCTGGTTTTACCGGAAGGTTCAGATGAGAAGATAACAAGTAATATCCTTAAAAAAGCAGGCAAGGATGTTGTGATTTTGCAAAAGCCTCTTGATAAGACTTATCTTGTATCAACATCTGCAATGGACCTTATTAACACCTGCGGCGCCCTTGATATGGTAAAGCTTTCAGGTACAAAGAAGGAAGACTGGTACATTGATGCTGCGAAGGATGCCATGCAGGATGGAAAAATAATATATGCGGGAAAATACAGAGCTCCCGATTACGAGGTTATCCTTGGGGCAGGCTGCAATTTTGCCATAGAAAATACTATGATATATCATGAGCCCGCAGTTAAAGAAAAGCTTACAGAGCTAGGCATACCTGTACTTGTTGAGACTTCCAGCTACGAGGAGCATCCTCTTGGAAGGCTTGAATGGATAAAGCTTTACGGAGCACTTTTTGACAGGGAAAAAGAAGCAGAACAATATTTTGATGATCAGCTTGGTTCCATGAGCGCAATCATGGATGATAATAAGAAGACAGGAAAAACTGTTGCCTTTTTCCATGTAACCGCAAATGGCCTTATCAATGTAAGAAAATCCGGTGATTATATTACCAGGATGATTGAGCTTTCAGGCGGAAAGTATGCCCTCCTTGGAGCAGGGGAAGGGGAAAATGCCCTCTCAACCATGAACATGCAGATGGAGGATTTTTACAGAGAGGCGGCTTTGGCAGATATAATAATCTACAACAGCACCATCGGTGGCGAGATTCATTCTATCGATGACCTCATTGCAAAGAATAAACTGTTTAGCGATTTTAAAGCGGTAAAAGAAAAAAGAGTTTATTGTACGGAGAGAAATCTTTTTCAGCAGATAACAGGAATGGCCGAATTTTTGCGAGACTTAAGTGATGTGCTAAGTGATGTGGACAGAGACTACACTTACCTGAATAAGTTATCGTAAATGGAATTAGGAAACATATATGAATAGAAAAAGAAGCATTATATTCTTTAGCCTGATAACAATTTTCATAGTGGTAGTATTTTGGATAAGCATTATCCTTGGAAGCGCTTACGTATCCGTGTGGGACTTGCCCGGAATTATTTCCGGTAAGTCCGACAATGAGATGCTAAGAAGCATCATTCTTAATATCAGACTTCCGAGGGCAGTGTCTGCAATCATTCTGGGAGGAGCGCTGGCTCTGTCAGGATATCTTTTGCAGACCTTTTTTGGGAATCCTATCGTTGGGCCATTTGTGCTTGGAATATCTTCAGGAGCCAAGCTGTCGGTTGCCATTTTCATGATTTCATTTCTATATATGGGAAAAGAGATGGGACTAAGTATGATGGTGTTGTCAGCCTTCATTGGAGCGTCTCTTGCCATGAGTTTTGTACTTATGATTTCCACAAAAGTTAAGAGCATGAGCACTCTTGTTGTATGCGGAATAATGATAGGATATATATGTTCAGCCATAACTGATTTTGTGGTGACATTTGCGGATGATTCAAATATTGTAAATCTTCATAACTGGTCCATGGGAAGTCTTTCCGGAATAAACTGGGATGGAATCAGAGTGTTTACCGTGATCGTGATTCTGGGACTTTTACTTACGGTTACGATTTTAAAACCCATGAATGCCTACAGACTTGGGGAAGCTTATGCAAGGAGCGTTGGCGTAAATATAATTGCCCTCAGGATCATGCTCATATTTATATCAAGCATTCTTGCTGCCTGTGTAACTGCATTTGCAGGCCCCATATCCTTTGTGGGAATAGCAGTTCCTCATCTTGCAAGGATGAGCCTTAAAACTGACAGCGCTCATGTGATGATCCCCGCCAGCTTCCTTGGAGGGGCGCTCATAACATTATTTTGCGATCTTATAGCCAGAACAGTTTTTGCCCCCACTGAGGTCAGCATCAGCTCCGTGACAGCGGTGCTTCTGGTGCCGGTTGTTATTTTTATGATGATTCAAAGGAAAAAGAAGGATTGATGGATAAGTCAAAAGCGATAAGCACTGACAAACTTAATATAGGCTACAAGGAAGACCTGATAAGAGACATTTCAATAATTGTGAAAAAGGGCGAAATCGTCACACTTATAGGTCCTAACGGATGTGGTAAGACTACGCTTCTAAAGACTCTGACAGGTGAGCTTTCATTAAGGGGCGGTACCGTGTATTTAAATGGTGAGGATAAGTCTGCGTTATCTGCGTCAGAGATTGCAAAGCGCATGTCGCTCCTTATGACCTACAGGGTTAAGCCTGAGCTTATGACCTGCAGAGAGGTTGTGGAGATAGGGCGATATCCCTACACCGGGCGGCTTGGAATCCTTTCAGAAGCAGACAGGGAAAAAGTTGAAGAAGCCATGCGGTGGACTGATGTTTCAGAACTTTCGGATAAGTTTTTTGAAAAAATAAGTGACGGACAAAAACAAAGAGTCCTGCTGGCCAGAGCCATATGTCAGGAACCGGAGATTCTGGTACTTGATGAGCCCACATCTTTCCTTGATATAAGGCATAAAATCGACATTCTTCAAAAGATCAAAGCCTATGTTCAGGAGAAAAACGTGGCCGTGCTTATGTCACTTCATGAACTGGAAATAGCCAGGAAAATCTCCGATACTGTGGTTGCAATCGGAGAGAGGAAAGTCCTGAAAATAGGAAAGCCCTCAGAAGTATTTAAGGAGAGCTTCATAAGAAAGCTTTATCATATTGAGAATATAGATATTGAGCTGCTTGGGGAGATGCCCTGGGAGAAAGAAAAAGAATCTACTCAGGCAAACGCGCCCGAATCGTCTTTACATAATAATGAAGAAAGTTCCGTAGTGATAGAAAAACCTGTAGAAAAATCATCAAAAGAAGCTTCATTTAATAAAAATAAAATTGATGCTTCAGATGAAGCGCCTTTTCTCAAGAGGAAAAAGGCAAAGGTCATAATGATTCAGGGCACTATGTCAAATGCCGGAAAAAGTGTTATAGCAGCCGGTCTTTGCAGGATTTTCAGCGATGATGGGTATAAGGTTGCGCCCTTTAAGTCTCAGAATATGGCACTTAATTCTTTTATCACAAAGGACGGCTTAGAGATGGGCAGAGCCCAGGTGATGCAGGCAGAGTGTGCCAGAATTGAGCCTATGGCCATTATGAATCCCATACTCTTAAAACCTACTAGTGATGTGGGTTCCCAGGTCATTGTAAATGGCAGAGTTATCGGAAACATGAAGGCAATGGAGTATTTCAGGCACAAGAAGGATTATGTAAAAGACATTCTTGATGCTTACAACAGGCTCTCGGACATGGTAGATGTGATAGTTGTTGAGGGCGCTGGCTCTCCTGTGGAGATGAATCTTAAAAAGGATGACATCGTGAACATGGGACTTGCAGAGATGATAGATGCACCCGTTCTACTGGTTGGAGACATAGACAGAGGCGGCGTTTTTCCGCAGCTCCTTGGTACGCTTGACCTTCTTGAAGATGATGAGAGGAGAAGAGTTAAAGGGCTTATAGTCAATAAATTCCGAGGGGATATAAGGCTTTTTGATGATGGTATACGCATCCTTGAAGATAAAGGAAAAACAAGGGTTGCGGGTGTTGTTCCTTATATTGATGTCAAGCTTGATGATGAGGATTCTCTTTCTGACAGATTTACAAAAAAAGAGGTGAAGACTTTTGATATAGCTGTTATAAGGCTTCCGCATATATCGAATTTTACAGACTTTGATACCTTTGAACAGCTTGAAGATGTGTCGGTAAGGTATGTTTATGAGCCATCAGAACTTAAGGATCCTGACCTCATAATTTTGCCCGGAACCAAAAACACGATCGCAGATCTAAGGAGTATCAAGAAAAACGGCCTTTTTGATGAAGTCATAGGCAAGGCAGCAGAAGGCATCTGTGTCTTTGGAATATGCGGCGGTTTCCAGATGCTAGGCAGGAAAATAGAAGATCCTTATCATGTGGAAGAGGGCGGAAGCATTGAGGGACTTGAGCTTTTACCTGTTGATACGGTTTTGGAAAATGAGAAGGTGAGAACCCGTTATGAAGGAAAGGTGAATTCAGTTTCCGGAATCCTTAGCGGATTAGAGGGTATTTCTGTTGATGGTTATGAAATACATATGGGAAAAACCGTTCCCTATGATGAAAATGGGAAAACTGTTCCCTATGGTGAAATGGGGAATACTGTCACCTACGGAGAAATGGAAAAAAATACACCCGCCGAAGAGCCTTTAGAATTCACATCTGGCGGAACGGGATTTTGCAGTAAAAATGTGTACGGAACCTACATCCACGGCTTTTTTGATAAGAAGGAGATAGCCTCATTGGTTATTGAAAAAATCGCAAAAGCAAGGGGAAAAGATATCGTCACGGATAAGATTTCAGACTATGATGAATTCAAGGACAGGGAGTATGACCGTCTTGCAAAAGCGCTAAGAGAGAGCCTTGATATGGATTATATTTATGAAGTCCTGAACGGAAATTACAGGCTTATTAAAGGTAAGGGAGCGGAATGACATTAGAAGAATTATTTTCAATTAAAATAGATAAGCCGGATGGCAAAATCAGAATAAAGTCCAAGGAAAAATGGGATGCGGTTGCAAAGCCCATCGACGGTCTTGGGAGCTTTGAAGCGATGATAAGCCACATGGCAGAGATACAGAGGAAAACTTGTCCTGACATAGAAAAGAAAGCCATCATAATAATGTGCGCTGACAATGGCGTGTTTGAAGAGGGGGTATCCCAGACAAACCAGAAAGTTACGAGGGATGTGGCTGAGCTAATGGGACAAAAAAAGAGTTCTGTAGGTACCATGGCAAAGGGCTATCCGCTTGACTTTTTCGTCTATGATGTAGGCATAAATTGTGAGGATACGCCTTCCGGAGTTATAGCCGCCAAGGTCAGAAAAGGAACTTCGAATTTCGTTAAAGGACCTGCTATGACGCTTGATGAGTGCCTTCTGGCAATTACAACAGGAACTCTGGCAGTAAAGAACAGGAGCAGGGACGGATATGGCATTATCGCCACTGGCGAGATGGGTATAGGAAACACGACAACCAGCACAGCTCTTCTTTGTGCATTGATGGGACTTAATCCTGCGGGAGTAACAGGGAGAGGCGCAGGACTTTCCGACAGCGGACTTAAGAAAAAGGCAGAGGTTGTTCAAAAGGGGCTGGAGCTTCACAGAGGAGATAAAAAGAATTCAAAGATAGTTACCAAAGAAGAGGCAATTGACGCACTCATGCGCCTTGGAGGTTTTGACATAGCAGGACTCACCGGAGTTTTTATAGGAGGTGCGCTATACCATGTGCCGATAGTGGTAGATGGACTGATTAGTGCAGTTGCAGGGCTTTTGGCTGAGAGGCTTGTACCCGGCAGCAGTGATTATATGATTCCATCACACATGGGGAGAGAGAAAGGAATGGAGATTGTTCTTGGTGAGCTTTCACTTAAACCTGTAATCCATGCTGACCTTGCCCTGGGAGAGGGAACCGGTGCTATTATGCTTTTTCCTATGCTTGATATGGCTATGTCTCTTTATCTTAACGGCACGGAATTTAACGACACCGTAATAGAGCAGTATGAGAGGTTTGACAGATGATTTATCTTGTAATCGGTACCAGCAACAGCGGAAAATCCGTTCTTGCAGAGGAGCTTTCCATGAAGACGGATGACCCATACAGAGTATATCTCGCCACCATGAAGATATATGATGATGCAGGAAAAGAGCGTGTGGAAAAGCATAGAAGACAGCGGGAAGGAAAAGGCTTTGTCACTATAGAAAAAGAGTACGGAATAGCTGAGACTTTAGCCCAAATTCCTGATCCACAAAAGACAACGGTGCTTCTGGAGTGCGTATCCAATTTAGCCGGAAATGAGATGTTCGAGAATCCTGAAGGAAAAAATCTGACGACCATAGAACTTATAGACAAAGTTGTTGATGAGATAAAGCAGCTCTCGAAGAAAGTTAATAATATCATTATTGTCACGAATGAGTACGAGAGAGATGATGAGGGATATGACGTTTCCACAAGGCGATATGTGTATATCCTTAGCATGATAAATGAGAAGCTGTCTGCTTTTTCAGAGAAGATATATGATCTGAGGAAAGGAAACTAAAGTTGAAAATATTTAGATGGCTCGCTGTAACTTTTTCCATGTACAGTAAGATACCTATGCCTGTGTTTGAGTGGAAGGAAGATGATATGGCGCACAGCCTCACATTTTTCACATTCGTAGGGGCTGTGATTGGGGCAGTAGTTCTGCTTTTAAATAGTTTTGATCCGCTTATGAAACTGCCCGTGGCGGTCAGAATTATCCTGACGATTCTGACTCCAATTCTTATAACCGGCGGCTTTCATCTGGACGGTTTTATGGATACGGAGGATGCCCTTAATTCCTACGCATCAAAGGAGAGAAAACTGGAAATCCTAAAGGATTCCCATATCGGTGCATTTGCGGTTATATCACTTTTAAAATGGTATCTGATTTATGCAGCTGCTGTTACAGCGATTTTGCTAAGTCCCAAATACGATACAAGGCTTATTGTTATTTTGGGATTGACCTTTGTTATTTCAAGGGCAGCCAGTGCTTTTACTTCACTAACCTTTAAGAAAGCAAAAAAGGAAGGAATGCTTTATGAAGAAACAAAGAATAATCAGAAGGGAACGGTATTTTTTAATCTTTTCATATTTCTTATAAGCTGCGGGGGAATGATTTACGCTAAACCGCTCTATGGAGCAGCTACAGTGTTGGCATTTTTGGCGCATACATTGTATTACAAAAGGAAGATTTATAAAGAGTTTGGCGGCGTCACCGGAGATACCGCAGGATTTTTTGTAACGACGGGCGAGATTGTCATGGCCGCTGTTTTGGCAATTGTGGTTTATTTGTAAAAAAGCCTATAATATCCACCTGCCTATGTGGATAGATTGATAGTATCGGCTTATCAATGTGGATAATTAAATATGGCTGTATTGATAGGTTGGAAATGGCGTTTTTTGGCAGGAAAGCTTGCCATATTATTAATTTGATAAGGAAAAACTAACGGATGGGATTGTTTTTTAGACTTCATATAGCAGGGCTGGTACTTGGCATAATACTTGACCAGATAATCGGAGATCCTCACAGGCTCCCGCATCCAATAAGAGCGATTGGCAACCTGATTTCCTTTTTTGAAAAAGTGCTGCTGGGAGGCGATCTTAAGGATAAAAAGAGAGAATATCAAAGGGAAAAGAGAAACGGAATCCTTCTGTGGCTTAGTGTGGAGCTTATTGTAATTGCGGTTATGGCAGTTATCGTAGGCACGGCATATTTTTTAAACATGTATATTGGCGTTGTTTTTGAGGCGATTTTTACCTGCTATATTCTTGCAGCAAGGAGCCTTTGCAGAGAGAGCATGGCGGTAGCTTCAGAGCTTGAAAAGAGCGATATCGGGAAGGCAAGATATGCATTATCCATGATCGTCGGGAGAGATACCAAAGAGCTGTCCGAGGAGGAAGTGATCAAGGCGGCAGTCGAGACTGTGGCTGAAAATACATCTGATGGAGTAATTGCGCCGCTCCTTTACACGGCGCTTTTCGGACCTGTGATCGGGATGGCATATAAAGCTGTAAATACCATGGATTCCATGCTTGGGTATCACAATGACAGATACGAATATTTTGGAAGCTTTGCAGCAAGGGCAGACGACTTTTTCAATTTTCTTCCGGCCCGTATCAGCGCAGTTTTCATGATTGCAGCAAGCTTTATTTTAGAGCTTTTTTCAAAGAATATTGATGGGAAAAGAGCCTCTAAAATTTGGAAAAGAGACAGGCTTAATCACAAGTCTCCCAACTCAGCCCAGACAGAGAGCGTCTGCGCCGGTGCTTTGGGACTAAAGCTTGGCGGAACTCATACATATAAGGGAGTTGTTGTTGAAAAGCCCACAATCGGCGACGAAGTACGAAAGCCGGAGAAAAAGGACATCAAAAGAGCCAATGACCTTATGTTTATGACTGAGGCAATCACGGCAGTAGTGCTCTTGGTCATTATGTGCCTTGTTGGATTTTTCGCAGGCGTTTAATTACAGACTACGATGATTTTATGAATGCACTAAGGAAAATGCGTTCAAGAATCCTTTTTTCTCATAAAACAGATTTTATTGGTGGAAATATATGGCACATGGCGGTGACATTTACAGAAATAAAGTGAATATGGACTTTTCAGTGAACCTGAATCCTCTTGGTACACCGGCAAAGGTCATGGAAGCGGTAAGGAATTCAGTTGAAAGGGCAGGTGTTTACCCTGACATCACGCAGCAGGAGATAAGAGAAATCATAGCGGATGCAAACGGAGTTTCGCCGGAATCTGTGTATGCAGGTAACGGCGCATCTGAGCTTATTATGGCTGCGGTTAAGGCTGTACGACCTGCGACAGCTTTACTATTTGAACCGGGATTTTCAGGGTATGAGCATGCTTTGTTATCAGTGGATTGCAGGATAAAGAGACACCTGCTAAACAAGGAAAATGGCTTTAGATTTTCGGAAGAGGATATAAAGGCATTAAGTGAAGAATCAGGTGACAGACCAGGTATGATTTTTATATGTGATCCCTCAAATCCAACAGGAGTAAATATTGAAGAAGAAATCCTTATAGAAATTCTTGATATTGCAAAGGAAAGAGATGTTTATGTATGCCTCGACGAGAGCTTCCTTTATATGTCAGAAAAGATAGGAAAATTCTGGAATGCAGACGATTCAGGTAGAGTAGGAAATGCAAATGAATTTCTTAAAGCAAGAGTAAGAGACCTCATTACAAAGTATGAAAATCTGATAATCATCAGGTCTTTGACAAAGCTCCTTGCGCTCCCGGGAATCAGAATGGGCTATGCAATTTCGTCTCCGAGAAACATCAAAAAGATGATAAGACAGCTCCCCGAATGGAACCTTTCCGTCTGTAGTGAAGCAGCTATGAAGGAAGGAATACGACTTATAGGAGAGATGGATTTTATCAAAAGCACGAATGATCTAATTAGTAGTGAAAGAAGTTTCCTTATGAGCAAACTTAGGAATCTTGGGCTTAAGGTTTATGAAAGCGACAGTTCATTTATTCTGTTTGAGGGACCTTCTGATTTGTATGATGCGCTGCTTTCAAAGGGAATACTAATAAGAGACTGCAGCGATTATTACGGACTTGAAAAGGGATTTTTCAGAATCGCTGTTAAGGGACATTTGGAAAACGAAAAGCTTGTGGAAGCTTTGGAAGATGTTTTACACACTTTTTGAGAACGAAAGCCTTGATGTTTTAGAAGTATTAAGGCAAAGTTTGAATGGCGTTTACGAAATATAAAGACATAAACTTTTTGAGGTGCTGTGTATGAATTATGAAAATGTAAAACCTGCTGATATAGAGAAAAGGAGTTTTGAGATCATAACGAAGGAGCTGGAAGATGCCGGGATTTTCCTGGATGAAGAAACTTCTTTTATCACCAAAAGATGCATTCATACTTCAGCAGATTTTGACTATGCATCAACTCTTACATTTTCTAAAGGGGCAGTGGAAAAGATACAGAATCTTATACGAAATGGTGCCTGCATAGTAACTGATACCAACATGGCTCTTTCGGGGATAAATAAGAAGAAGCTTGCAAGTTTTGGCGGTGAGGCGTTTTGCTTTATGGCTGATGAGGATGTTGCTCTGGAGGCATCAAAAAGAGGAACCACAAGGGCACAGGCTTCAATGGAAAAAGCAGCCAGGCTCGACAAGGATGTGATTTTTGCTATAGGAAATGCTCCGACCGCTTTGATAAAGCTCTACGAGATGATGGAAGAGGGGTTTTTTACACCAAAGTTTGTCATAGGTGTGCCGGTGGGTTTTGTGAACGTGGTTTGGGCAAAAGAGCTTTTTCTTAATTCCGATGTGCCCTACATAATAAATAAAGGCAGGAAAGGCGGAAGCAACATTGCGGCAGCTATCTGCAACGCAGTTCTTTACAGCCTGTGATTTTCGGTCATTATCGCTTTTGCCTGAAAGAAGATATATATATTACTTTGACACGGGGAATAAGATGAAAAAAGGATTTACCACGGGAAGCTGTGCTGCAGCAGCAAGTAAAGCCGCTGCAATCATGCTTTTATCAGGGAAAAAGAAAACACAAATTGAAATAGAGACACCTGCAGGAATTAAGTACAGTCCAGAGCTTGAAGACATACAGTTTGATAGCGGCTATGCAAGCTGTGCGGTGAGAAAACAGTCCGGGGATGACCCTGATATCACCAATGGAATTCTGGTTTATGCTAAAGTTTCCTGCATTGATCCAAAGGATGAGGAAAGCAGAGTTTTAATAGATGGCGGAAAAGGTGTCGGAAGGGTAACCCGTCCGGGGCTTGATCAGCCTGTAGGTAATGCTGCGATAAATTCTGTGCCCAGGCAGATGATTGAAAAAGAAGTGAGGCAGGTCATGGATCTTTATGACTATGATGGTTCACTTTTCATAGAAATATCAGTTCCTGATGGTGAGGCACTTGCTGAAAAAACTTTTAATCCAAGACTCGGAATCGAAGGCGGGATATCTATCATCGGTACCACAGGCATTGTGGAGCCCATGAGTACCAAAGCCCTTCTTGATACTATCCTTGTGGAGCTTCGGCAAAAGAGAGCCATGGGCGATTGCTGTGCCATAGTTTCACCCGGCAATTATGGCAGAGAGTTTATGAAGGAAAAATATGGATATGACCTCGATGCGGCGGTTAAGTGCTCGAATTATATCGGGGAGACCATAGATATGGCAAAGGAACTGGGCTTTGAAAAGCTGGTGCTTTGCGGACATATCGGGAAACTGATAAAGGTCTCCGGCGGTATCATGAACACCCACTCAAGAGAGGCAGACTGCAGAATGGAGCTTTTGGCAGCAGCTGCCATAAAGTGCGGAGCATCAACTGAAGTTTTACAGGAAATCCTTGGCTGCGTGTCCACCGAGGAGGCTCTTGATATTTATTTTAGAGAGGGCATAGAAAAAGAATGCTTTGATTATATTATGGAGAAAATCGCTTTTTATCTAAGCAAAAGAGGAGCAGGGCAGATTCAGACAGAGTGCATAATGTATTCCAATAAAGAGGGACTTTTGGGAAAAACTGAAAATGCTGAGGACATTTTTCAGAACAAAGATTTCTAAAGGATATTTTTTAAGACGAGGATATATAGATGGTAAATTTCGTTGGAGCAGGTCCCGGGGCAGTGGATCTTATAACTGTAAGAGGAATGGAACTTCTGAAAAAAGCAGATGTTGTGATATATGCGGGAAGCCTTGTGAATCCCGAAATCCTTACGTACACCAGGAAGGAAGCCAAAATATATAACAGCGCAGTTATGACCCTTGAAGAGGTCATGGCGGTGATGATAAATGCTCATAAAGAAGGCAAAGAAGTGGTGAGACTTCATACAGGAGAGCCCAGCATTTACGGTGCAGTTCGTGAGCAGATGGACGAGCTTGATAAAGAGAAAATACCCTATGCGTCCTGCCCCGGAGTCAGTGCATGTTTTGGCGCTGCTGCAGCTCTAAATATCGAGTACACACTTCCTGACGTTTCACAGACTTTAATAATAACGAGACTTGAAGGAAAAACAAAGGTCCCGGAAAAGGAGCAGATGGAGCTGTTATCACAGCACGGTGCATCCATGGCTATTTATCTTAGTGCAGGAATGCTTAAGGAATTGTCGGACAGACTTATAAGCGGCGGCTATTCCAAGGATACTCCTTGTGCAATCGTGTATAAGGCCACCTGGCCCGAGGAGAAGAAGATTATCTGCACCCTTGAAAATCTTGCAGAAAAAGCATCCGAAGAAAATATCACAAAGACAGCAATAGTTCTTGTGGGAGATGCCATAAGCCACAGCAGTTATGACAGATCAAAGCTTTATGATCCTGAGTTCTCAACGGAATTCAGGAAAAGAAAATCAGGTATTACAAATGAAGAAGATAGCTGTATGCTTTACGAAACCCGGCGCGGGTATTTTAGAAAAAATAAATGAAGGATGCGTAAAGAATGGAATCGAAGCACCGGACTGCTATGTCTGCATGGACTCCGATGATTTTCCAAAGTCATTCAAAAAGACTGGGAAAAAGATAGGTGAGTGGACCGGGGAAGTTTTTCATACAGGTAATGCACTTATTTTCATTGGCGCCACCGGGATTGCAGTAAGAGCAATTTCAGGTCTTCCAAAGGATAAGCTAGGTGACTGCCCTGTTATTGTAATAGATGATAACGGACAGTTTGTGATTCCCTTGCTCTCCGGGCATGCAGGCGGTGCAAACAAGCTTGCGGTGATTCTTTCAGAGCTTCTTGGAGCCATACCCGTTATAACCACTTCAACTGATGTTAATGATTCTTTTTCAGTTGATACATTTGCTGTGGAAAACAGGCTAACGATTGCCAATAGGGACGGAATAAAAAGGGTTTCAGTAAAGGCGATTGAAAATAAGAAGGTAACCTTATCCATAAAGAATTATCCTCCAAAGGAAAAGGTGGACGTGGCGGTTAGCGATGATACGGATGCTGAGTGTTCACTTTTACTAAAACCCAAAAAATACACAGTTGGTCTCGGGATGAAAAAAGATAGAGATAAGAAAGCGGTGCTTGATTTTTTTCTTAAGACCCTTGAAAACATCGGTATAGAAACCAGCGAAGTTTACGCTATTTGCACCATTGATCTGAAGGAAAATGAAGAAGCAATAACTGATTTAAGGGACAGATTCAGGATACCTGTGCTGTCTTTTGATAAAGAAATATTAAACAAGGTGCAGGGGAATTTTGAAGCCTCTGATTTTGTAAAAAACACAGTCGGTGTGGACAATGTATGCGAGCGGGCAGCAGTTGCAGGGGCAGGGCCTATGGCTGAGCTGGTCCTTAAAAAGCAGGCTCATAATGGTATGACAATCGCAATCGCCAGGAGAAACTCTCCTGGAATAGGATTTTGAGGTGAATATAATTGGGTAAAATAAGTGTAGTTGGAATTGGTCCCGGAAGCATGGGAATGATGACTATTGAAGCCATGGAAGCGCTTAAAAGAAGCGATATTATTGTGGGCTACAAGACCTATATTGAACTCGTAAGGGGCAGCTTTCCTGAAAAGGAGTTTTATGAAAACGGAATGCGCGGAGAGATTCAGCGCTGTGAAAAGTGTGTTGAACTTGCGAAAGAAGGAAAATCGGTAGCGCTTATCTGCAGCGGTGATGCTGGAGTATATGGAATGGCTTCGCCGCTTTTGGAAATCGCAGACAGAGAAGATTTTCATGAAGTGGAGGTAATCCCCGGAGTGACTGCAGCCCTAAGTGGTGGAGCGGTTCTTGGAGCGCCTTTAAGTCATGATTTTTGCATAATAAGTATGAGTGATCTTCTTACACCCTTTGAAGTGATTGAAAATAGGCTAAGATGTGCGGCGGAGGGGGATTTTTGTATTGCCATTTATAACCCCTCAAGCCACAAGAGGGCAGACTATTTGCAAAGAGCCTGTGAAATCCTGCTGGAAAAACTCCCTGAGGATACTGCCTGCGGATATGTCAGAAACATCAGAAGAGATGGATGTGAGAAAAAGGTCTGCACTCTTAAGGAGCTTTCACAGGAGAAGGTGGACATGTTTACTACAGTTTTCATAGGCAACTCAATGACCAGAATATTGGACGGCAAACTTATCACCCCCAGAGGATATGAGCTATGAGTAATATAGTTATTTTTTCAGGAACAACTGAAGGAAGAACCTTGTCTGAGCGACTTTCCAAAGCAAAAATCCGGCACACCGTCTGTGTTGCAACAGAGTACGGAAAAGAAATGATGGACGAAAATGAGTATGCAAAAGTCCATGTAGGACGTATGGATGCTGAGAAAATGGAATCATTTTTGTCAGAGGTATTTGATGGCGGTAGGAAGGATTCAGAAGAGAAATCCTTGAAATATCTCATAATTGACGCAACTCACCCATACGCTGTTGAGGTCACTAAGAACATCAGGAAGGCTGCAAAATCTCTTGGAGTTAAATATCTCAGAGTCAGCAGGAGCATTGAAGCCAGGCTCCCTAAGGATGCCGCTAAATATCATGATATTGAGAAATGTGCAGCTTCAATGGATAGCACTGAAGGAAATATACTCCTTACTACCGGCAGTAAAGAACTTCATATATACTGCGAAAATGTATCTGAGGATACCAAAAACAGAACCTATGTCAGAGTTTTGCCATCTGTTCAAAGCCTTAAGCTTTGTGAGGATGAGAATATTGCTCCGGATCATATTGTAGCCATGCAAGGCCCTTTTTCCAAAGAGCTGAATGAAGCTGTGATAAGACAGTATGACATAAAGCATCTGATTACAAAGGAGAGCGGGGCATCAGGTGGATTTGCGGAAAAGGTCGAAGCGGCAGAAACTTTAGGAATAAAACTTCATATGATAGAACGTCCAGACGATAAGGGAATAAGCCTTGATGATGCCTGTAAACTTATTTTGTCAGAAGAGCCTTTTTGTAGTGATAATTATGATGAAGGCGGATTTTTAATGAGGATATCTCTTGTTGGACTTGGCATGGGCAGGGCAGAATTTATGACTAAAGAAGCCATTGATATTATTGCGAATTCTGATGTGGTCTTTGGTGCGAAGAGGCTTATAAAGGATATTGAAGCGCCGGTTAAATATGAGATGTACAGGGCTGAGGATATCATTCCTGTTCTTGAAAGAAAAAAGCCAGAAAAAGCAGCTATTATCTTTTCGGGAGATACCGGTTTTTACAGCGGCGCCAAAAAGATGTTTAAGGCTCTTAAGAACTGGAAAGATGATGCTGATGTAAAGGTGATTCCCGGAATTTCATCTATTTCATATTTTGCTGCAAAGCTTGGGGAGAGCTACGACGATGCCTGCCTTTTTAGCATACACGGCAGGAAGAATGCTGAAGAATTAGAAGCTCTTTTAGAGGAAATAAAATACAACAAAAAGGTTTTCATTCTGTTGTCAGATTCTAAGGATGTTCAGAGGCTTTCAAAAAGGCTGGAAGAGTCAGGGCTTGAAGGGAAAATCGTGGTGGGAGCAGATTTTTCCTATGATAGTGAGAAAATCTGTGAAATGACCTTTAAAGAGGGAGAAGAATATTGTGCTGATGGAGTTCTGACTGCTCTTGTGGTTAATTATAATCCCTTAAAGCGGCCTTTGATTAATGTGGCGAGGGATACAGATTTTATTAGAGGTGAGATACCTATGACAAAGGAGGTTATCCGCCATGAGAGCATTATCCGGCTTAACTTGAAAGAGAGAGATGTCTTTTATGATATAGGAGGAGGAACAGGTTCAGTCGCAATTGAGGCAGCGCAGCTAAGCCCAAGCCTTAAGGTTTACACCATAGAGAGGAAGCCTCAGGCAGCAGAACTTATCAGGAAAAATGTTCTGAACAAAAGATTATCTAATGTGACAGTGATAGAAGGCGCAGCTGAGGAAGTCCTTGCCGGCATGGAGAAGCCCGATTGTGTTTTCATTGGCGGAAGCGGCGGGAAACTTAAATATATAATTGAACTCCTTAAGGCTAAAGGAAGCGGTATAAGATATGTCATTAACGCTGTCAGTCTTGAAACAATGTGTGAAGTCAGAGAAATCATAAATGAGTATGAGCCTGCCGATGAGGAAACGATAATGATCTCCATAAGTGATGTAAAAAAACTCGCATCTTACCATATGCTGCAAGGGCAAAATCCTATATGGATTTTCTCATTCACTATTTGAGGATATTATTACTACATAGATGAGGAACAGGGAATGAGTAGAGAAAAAACAAAAGGTATAATGCTTGCTGCACCTCTTAGCGGCAGCGGAAAAACTACAATTACCTGCGCACTTTTGAAGGCTTTAAAGGGAAAAGGCCTGAAAACAGTGTCCTTTAAATGCGGACCGGATTATATCGATCCGCTTTTTCATAAAAAGGCTTTGGGAATTGAAGGAAGAAATCTGGATACTTTTTTTGCAGGTGCGGAGAAAGTGGCAGCTTCATTTTCAAAGTGCGAGGCAGACATAGCTGTTGTGGAGGGTGTGATGGGCCTCTACGATGGCATGAATGCAGGAGGACTTGAAGGATCTTCTTATGAAATTGCAAAAGCCCTGAACCTGCCAATTGTCCTTATAGTGGATGCATCAGGGGTTGGGAGAACAATTATTTCTCTGGTAAAGGGCATGCTTATTGATGATACGAATAAATTGATAAAAGGAGTTATTTTAAACAAGATAAGCGAGAATTTTTATAATAACCTTAAGCCGGTTTTTGAGAAAGAAATATCTTCCATGAGGAGCGACGTTAAGCTCCTCGGTTTCTTTCCAAAGAATAAGGACATTGTTATAGAGAGCAGACATTTGGGGTTAAAGCTGCCTGAGGAAATGGAGGATATAAAGAAAAAAATTTCTGCGGCAGCAGAGAACCTTCAAAAAAACGTTGATTTAAATGAGTTAATTAAGCTTGCAGAAGAACATAATAATGATTCCAATAGGGAAATTGAAAAAGAGTACAAACAAAGTGATGGTTTCACCGGAGATGATACCCGGTATGACTCAAAGATTGGAGAAGGGCTGACCCTTGCCATAGCCTATGATGATGCCTTTTGCTTTTATTACAAAGATAATTTTGAGCTATTTGAAGAATACGGAGTAAAACTCAAAATGTTTTCTCCCTTGAAAGATAAAGAGCTTCCTGCTGATGCTGACGGAATCCTGCTTGGCGGTGGGTATCCTGAAAACCATCTTGAGGAATTAAGCCATAATGAGTCTATGCGCAGATCTATAAAAGCTGCGCTTGATAGAGGAATTCCGAGTCTGGCAGAATGTGGCGGTTTTATGTATCTTCATAAAACCATCACTGATGTAGATGGAAACAGCTATGAGATGGTTTCTGAAATAAATGGGGAATGCCACTACACAGGGCATCTTGTGAGGTTTGGATATATGGAAATTGAATCGGAGAGTCATGATTCAGGCTCAGATTCCGATATAAATAATATAGCCTTTTCTAAAAAGGAAGAGGGAAGTGATTTTGACGAAGATATTCTCAGACGCAGCCTTGTAGGTATGAAGGGGCATGAATTTCATTATTACGATAGTTCAAATAATGGAGATGCCTTAGTTGCACGAAAACCCGGTAAGGATATCAGGTGGAACTGCATGATTTCACAAAATAATGGGATATGGGGATTTCCTCATTTTTACTACAATTCCAATCCGAAATTTATTAAAATATTTATAGGGAGAATGAGAGAGGTAAAAAATGAAAAACTCAAGTAGATTTTTTGCCAACAAAGAATGTGAATACTACCCGTGTCATGAGAGTGAAAATGACATAAACTGCCTCTTTTGTTATTGCCCGCTTTATAATTTAAAGTGTCCCGGGAATTTTAAAATTGTTGATAAAGGTGATCGGAAGATAAAGAGCTGCATTAACTGTACTTTTCCCCATGAACCTGATAATTATGACGCAGTAGTTTCACTACTAAAAAATAAGGGAGAGAAGTAAAAATTTTTAAATACACCACATTAAAGGGTATAAAGAATGAGTTATAGTGAAATTAAGGATTTTTTACAAAGTACAAATGACCTGGCGGTGGCGATAAGACTTGCCATGGCAACATTCCTTGGGAGTATTGTGGGCTGGGAGCGCCTTATGAGGCATCACAGCGCCGGTATAAGGACCTTTGCGCTTGTAAGCCTTGGCTCTGCCGTTGCTACTGCCCTTAATGTGTATTTGGCAATGATGCCGGGCTTTGCTGCTGATGTGAGCCGTATTCCTGCCAGCGTGGTAAGCGGCATCGGCTTTTTGGGAGCTGGAACAATTCTTGTTACCGGTAAGAAGCAGATAAAGGGACTATCCACAGCCGCTTCACTTTGGGTCACAGCCTGCATGGGCATGGCTATTGGTGCTGGATATCTGATTGTGGGATTTGTTTCGTTTTTGCTTATTGCCTTTTCCAATCTGGTACTTCTTCGCGCCAGTAAAAATGTTGAAGAGCACAGCCAGTACATGAGTATTTACATAGAAGTTACCAAAAATCATGGAGTTACCAAGCTTTCAAAGATGATTTCAGAACAGGGCTTCATAATCATGAGCCTCACCAAGACGAAGGAAAAGACACTGCAATCCTCGGATGCAGGACTTATCATAGACTTAGAACTTGACCGACAGAGATCTCACAACGAAATTCTCCAACTGTTTAATGAACTTGATTACGTTAATTACATAGAAGAGGTATGAAAAAAGGCTGTCACACTAAATTAGTGCGACAGCCTTGAATACTTTTAGGCGTTGTGCTCAGCGAGATAATCGTTTAAAGCATCGGTGATCTCATCACCATCAATACCGTGTACTGCACAAGCTTCTGCTAATGATTCCATCTGAGAAGCAGGGCAGTGGATGCAACCCATACCACACTCCATAAGAAACTGTGATGCAAGCGGGTGCTTTGTAATGATTTCACCCACAAGCATATCAGGGCTAATAATCTGTTCGCTCATTTTAAATCCTCCTGTTACTATAATAGTGAAAAGTACCAAAAAGTTATGGTACACATTTACGTTTGATGCAAGAAATTGTAGCAAGAATAATTTAATTTTACAAGATATTTCGCCTTATATTTTTATCAAATTTTAATAGATGATTTACTGGGGCTTAATTGAATAGTTTATTAAAAATAAATAGAATTTTAATACAATGCGGACAATCTGTATATTGGAAGTGAGTTGTAGATTGTATTTATACTGCAAAATGGCAGAAATCAACACTTTTACGCTGTTTTGACAAGGAGTGACTCTATGAAAAAAATACTGATTGTAGATGACGAGGAGCTTATTTTAAGGCTCACAAACAATATTTTGAAGGATAAGTATGAAACAATTATGGCGTCTTCAGGAGAGGAAGCCATTAAAGCCTTTGAAAACTGTCTTCCGGATCTGGTGCTTTCAGATCTGCAGATGCCATCCATAACAGGGTACGAGCTGCAGAGTATAGTCCACACCGAGATAGATCCGGCTATCCCCTTTATTTTCATGACAGCTGATGACAGCGACGATAGCGAGAGCCGCGGGTTTGAGCAGGGCGCTGCGGATTATATAAGAAAACCGGTAAAGGCAGCTCTTTTGATAAAAAGAATAGAGCGTGTCCTTGAGAATATTGAGGAAAACAAGCGCCTCAAGGAAGCGGCCCAGATAGATGCCATGACAGGGCTTTTTAATAAAGCGGCATCTGAAAATATTCTGAACAGCATCTGTCAAAAAAAGCATGGCACTTTGCTGATTCTTGATTTGGACAGTTTTAAGCTTGTAAATGATATGTATGGGCACGAGATGGGCGACAGGATACTTGTGCGCTTTTCAGAACTTGTAAAAACTGCCATCAGAAAAGAGGATTTTGCCGGAAGAGTAGGCGGTGATGAATTTATAGTTTTCTGTGAGAATCTGACGAATCAGAGCGTTATAGCGAAGAAGGTCAGATACCTCAATGAAGAAATTCTAAAATCCGCAAGAGAGTTTATGGGACCTAATATGGATATACCTCTTGGATGCTCAGGAGGCGCTGTTGAAGTAAGCGGCAATGGCGAGGGCTATATGAAGCTTTTCATGAAAGCTGATGCAGCCCTTTATAAAACGAAGCAGAACGGCAAACACGGATGCTCATTTTTTGAGGATGAAAACAATGAGCAGGCTGAGCGCAGCATAAGTAGTTTGGATAATCTGAGAATGCTCTTTAATGAAAGAAGTATAGGAAAAGGTGCTCTTAATGCCGATACAGATACCTTCAAATCTATCTATAGATTTCTTAACCGCTTTTTAAGTAATTATAAATGGGATATAAGGATGGTGCTTTTTACGCTGTCATCCGGAGATAATGAATATCTTGGTGAGATTACGGACAAGTTTGTTGAGGTAGCATCCACAAAACTCAGAGGAAGTGATGTGGTGCTAAAGCTTAGTCAGAATCAGGCTATCATGCTTTTTATGAAGGTCAATGATGAAAATTATACAATACCAATCCTTCGTGTTCTCGGAGCCTGGGACAAGCATGGGGTTCCCGGAGTAGAGATAACCTACGAGGCAGAGAGCATAGATGGCAGAGAGCATGGCGATGATGTCGATAACGATAATGCCCTGCAGATAAAAAGAGAAGAGGAAAAGCTTCCTAAGTGGTTTTTCCATGAACCGCTTCTTGATGTGCATGAGGGCATAAAAAATGCGGTGACAGCGGAATCCTATCTTTCTTCAGTGGATATTTTTCTTGAGTATGTAGAAAGCAATATTGAGGAATTTGAGAGCTTTATTGAGGCAAATGACATAGCAAATTACAGAATAAAGGCACATGGCCTTAAGAGTACATCACGAATCATCGGTGCCATGCGGCTTTCAACCCTGGCGGCAGCCATGGAGAGAGCCGGAGATGACAACAACATCAGATTTATAAAAAGTCAGCACAAAAGATTCATGGAGGAGTACAGACTTTATGAAAAAGTTCTTTCTGACCACATGTATTCCGGAAAGAAAGAGATGATATCCAGAGATAAGCTCATGGATGCCATGTCCGCCTTAAAGGAATTTTCCAGGGTAGAAGATTTTTCTCTTGTGGAGATGACCCTGGATTCCCTTAAAATGTACGAGCTTCCCAAGGATGAAGGAGCGAAGATTTCTGAAATAAGAAACAGTCTCCTTAAACTCGATTGGAATCATATTCATAGCATAATGGGATGATGACAGGCTGCGTCGATACTCAGCTTAACCTGTCCCTGATTTCATCCTCCGTTCTTTTGATTTCATACCAGAAATCATTTGCGGACATTCTGATCGCACCCGCGCCATAGATGATTACCTGTTCGATAGCATCGGAGGTAGCCACTGTGACGCGGTTATTTTTGCTGTATTTATGGGCGGTTCGCTCGATATACTGATCGGCTGTTTCCGCTTCCTTTGTGAAAACCACGTCAATGTTATGATATTTTAATACATGCTCAGTGCCGCCGGGGACTCTGTAGGCATCAAAAACAAGGATAACAATTTCCCTTCTGTATCCCTGAAAATTCGAAAGGATATCCATTAGCTTGTCCCTGGCCGATTTCATATCTGTTTCTGCAAGTCTTCGCAACTCTTCATTGGCGTAGATAATATTGTAACCGTCAACCAGCAGATAAGAGTTATCCGGATTCATGTTTTTAGGAGCTTTATACTTCTTTTCAGGAGCTTTATTTGCGGCTTTTCTTTTTCTTTCCTCATCTGCCTTTGCATCATAACGTGGTTTAACAGGGCCATAGGTACGCTCAAAAATACTGTCAAGCTCCTGTATTGTGGCATTATAAGCCTTAGTGCGCTCTTCGTAGGAAAGCTCCTGCTCTTTTCTTATATCTGTGGATCTAAAACTTTGTAGGCTGTCACCAAGTCTTGTGAGATCGGTCTCAGTATCTGCACCTCTTTTTTCATCATCAGAAAGCCACTCTGTATGAACATGCATATAATTTCTAACTTCATACCAGGGGATGACTGTTCCCGCGCCGTGGGAGCAGAATACGCTGCCTGTGGGCTGCTCAAGGTCATGGTCGGGATCATAGCCTTTTTCTTCTATAACTGTTTCAGCATTATGGCAGGGCTCATAGCCTCGTAGAGAGAGATTAAGGCGCCCTTCACCATGGGTGTAGGACAAAAGCTCCTGCGCGTAATCATGAAGCTCTGAGGCGGGAACAGAGCCTGTTATTACTGATGTACCATCTGCAAGCATGTCGGGAGGATTGGTGCTTCCGTTCATGCGCTGAATATCACTCAGTGCGCGGCCGACGGATTCTGACGGAAGTTCTATTGTAAAATCATAAACAGGCTCAAGCAGAATGCTTTCTGCCATCATAAGACCCTGTCTTACCGCGCGCATGGTTGCCTCACGGAAATCGCCGCCCTCGGTGTGCTTTATGTGGGAGCGTCCGCCGATAACAGTGATCTTCATATCTGTAATCTCTGAACCTGTTAGAATTCCGCGAATTTTGAATTCCTCAAGGTGTGAGAGAATAAGGTTTTGCCAGTTGGCAGCAAGATTATCAAAAGGGCAGTCCGCATCAAATACCAGACCGCTTCCCGGCTCTCCCGGTGATAAAAGAAGATGAACCTCCGCATAGTGGCGTAGTGGCTCAAAATGACCAACACCCTCAACCGGTGCCTTGATAGTCTCCTTATATACTATATTTCCGGGACCGAAGGAGATATCAAGTCCGAAGCGCTCCATGCACTGGTGCTTTAAGATTTCCATCTGAACTTCGCCCATCACCTGAACATAGAAATCTCCGGTCTCTTCATTTTTATTTATTGAAAGAAGCGGCTCTTCCTCAGAGAGCTCTGTTAGCTGTCTGAAAACCCTGAAGGGATCAGCATCCTCAGGAAGAATAATTCTTGATGAAAGAATAGGCTGCAAAAGGCCTGCCGCATCTCCTGTAAGGCTTCCAAGTCCCTGACCTGCGTGGGATGAGTCAAGACCTGTTACTGCTACGATTTTTCCTGCGGGGGCTTCCTGCAAAAGCTCATACTTGTCCCCTGAATAAACGCGAATCTGGTCTATTTTTTCTTCGGCCGTCTCAGTGTTTTTGCTGTTGTTTGAGGAGCCGGCAGTGGGTTTTAATGACAATGACAGTACATCTCTTACATGCAAAGTACCGCCCATTACCTTAAGCCAGGACAATCTGTTTCCGTTTGAATCTCTTGAAATCTTATATACTCTGGCAGCAAATTCCTCAGGGTAGGATGGGGTGCTGGTAAAAGTATCTAAAAGCGTTATAAGTTCTCTTACGCCCTCCATTTTCAGTGCGCTGCCATAAAGACAGGGGAAGAGCTTTCTTTCGGAAATGAGCCTTGTAATGTCATTCAGGGATACTTCTGTACCGTTTTCCAAATAGTTATCAAGCAGAGCTTCGTCGCACATGGCGATTTCCTCCTGGAAAACATCTTCGCCAAGCGCCTTTAAATCAATCTGACAGATGGCGCCTCCCTGAGATTCCGGACTTGATTCAGACGGATCTGTGCTGCCTGAAAACAAATCTGAAAAGTCAACCTGATGATCTGTTAATCGCTTTTTTATATCTGCGTCGATCTCAGCCTTGTTTGCCTGAGGCTGGTCCATTTTATTTACAAATATAAAAACAGGCACTTTGTAGTGTTCAAGAAGTTTCCAAAGAGTCTGCACCTGTGATGTGACCTTATCAGCTGCGCTTATTATCAAAATAGCGTAGTCAAGAACCTTCATGGTACGTTCGGTTTCCGGAGCAAAGTCCGCATGACCGGGAGTATCAAGAAGTGTTACATGAGTGTTTTCTGAGAAGTCGAGCTCTGCCTGCTTTGAAAAAATGGTGATTCCACGGCTTCTCTCAAGAGAATATGTATCAAAAAAAGTATCGCCATGATCAACTCTGCCGGATTTCCTTATTGCTCCTGAAAGGTACAACAGTGCCTCGGAGAGTGTGGTTTTTCCTGAGTCAACATGGGCGTATATTCCAATATTCAGGTTTTTCTGTGTCTTATCCATAAATCATATTTCCTTAACCTTAATGTCCGGGATAACCCGGGCTGATTGAAATTCAATCAATGATAATTCTATCAAATAAGAGATGTATCTGAAAGAAAAACATAAGCGACATCGGACCATATTTCGGACCGGATCAGTGCGGCATATCATATGATGATTATTATGGCAGGCTTGATGCAGGATTCCACAAGGCAAGACACGAAGCTGCGAATAAAACGATTGATACGGGTTCTTCCAAAATCAATATTATGGTATCACCAACCGGATTCATTTTCTCTTGTAGTATTTTAACTCTGAGAACTCTATAGCATGGCGGGAAAAATAGTGAATATTGTAACATTCAAATAATAAGAAATAAAAAAGATCGTAGAGCAAATGTCTACGATCTTTTATAATAGTCGGAGTGGCGGGACTCGAACTCGCGGCCTCTACCTCCCTAAGATAGCGCGCTAACCAACTGCGCTACACCCCGGCGACAAAAGGTATATTATCACGACATCAAAATAAAAGCAACAACTTTTTTAAATTTTTTTTATAACATTATTAAAAAGTTGAATTATAATATGATGATAGAGCTAAAAATACGGATTCAGAATGAGGATTTATTGCGGAATTAGCCCGCAAGAATCCTGCTTTGCAGGATACGGCCCCCGTTTTGCGAGGAGCTGGTCCGGTACGCTTTTGATATTTGAAAGCTTCTAAAAAAATCAGTTTAGGGGGATTTATGAAAAAAGATTTTATTACTGCCGGCAGGTGTGTAATTGCTACTGCACTTGCGGCTGCATTATTTTCTGCCGGTGTGCAGCTGCCTGTGGGGACAATTGCTGTAAAGGCAGCAGAAAATCCGCAAGTTACAGCCCAAAATGTTGTAAAAGGTCCTGTGATCACGGAAATCACTAACGATTATGAGGGACTCACCGTTAACTGGAAGGCAGTGGATGGTGCAAAAGGGTATTATGTTTTCAGAAAACAGAAGAGCAGTATGCCCTATGAGCTCATCGCCACAGTTCAGGGGGATGTTTTAAAGTATACAGATACTGATGCCATGAAAGAGGGCGGAATTTATACCTACATGGTTCAGGGATTTGATGGGGAGCTGCTGACTGCTGAATCTGAAGCAAAAACAGCCACAAGATTTCCACTTTCAAAGGTTAAGCTGAAAGTTAAATATGCCCAAAAATCTGCGAGGAATATGCACAAGATGATAAATGATTTCAGAACAGGAAAAGACACCTGGCTCTGGAATGCAAATAACACGCAGAAAGTCTATACACAGGGAATAGGCAAGCTTGCTTATGATTACAATCTTGAAAAGATTGCCATGTTAAGGGCTGCCGAAATTGCTATCAAATTCAATCACGAGAGACCCAGTGGCAAGGATTGTTTCAGTGCTTTCAAGGAAAACGGTTATAAATTTAAATATGCCGGCGAAAATATTGCCTACGGTTACAAGACAGCAGCCAAGGCTTTTGATGCTTTTCTTGAAGCGAATAATGGCTATGTGGGGCAGGGGCACAGAAGAAACATGCTCAGCACAAATTACAATGTTTGTGCCATCGGTCACTGCAAGGTGAATAATGTACATTACTGGGTTCAGCTTTTTGCTTACACATCGGATGATTCAGATTATTCCAGGACCATAAGTAATTCTAAAAATGTTAATATGTACATCGCAGCAGATGATCTGAATTCATATAAAAAGACCTTGAATTCACTTGGAGCAAAGATCCAGGACTATGCGCCTTCCAAGGTATTGTGGACAAATATTGAGGCGGGAACGAAAAATGCAACGCTCTCGTACACTAAATCCACAGGGGCTGCCGGCTATGAGATTTACAGATCTACTGCAAAAAAGAGTGGGTATAAAAAAGTCGGTACGGTGAAAAATCAGCTAAAGCTTACATATATAGACAAAAAGCTTGCGCGTAAAACAAAATATTATTATTATATTGTTCCATATAGAATTGCTCATGACGAGAAGATTTACGGCAAAAAATCCGAAGTGAGAATGGCAAAAACAAAATAACAATTTTGATGGGAGATGGCTATGGATATCGGAGAGCGTCAGAATATTAGAGATGAAATTGGAGGCATTGTTGAGCTTATCCTCAATGATTACAACAATGGCAGGGATGTAGATAAGATGGATATTTTCAATCAGCCTGACAGGGATATGGTTGTGGATATCGTAAAAAAGCTTATGCGTGTTTTATATCCTGGCTACTATAGGGATAAGATTTACAGAAGCTATAATGATACAAATCGTGTAGCAGTGATAATTGAGGATGCAATTTATAATCTTCAGAAACAGATTGCCATAGCGTTCAGACATGTGGATGAATATGAGAACGCCAGCGATGAGACTCTTACTTGTGGTGCAAGATATATAACCTATGAGTTTTTCAAAAAGATACCTCATATCCGTGCGCTTATAGATACTGACCTTCAGGCATCCTTTGATGGAGATCCTGCAGCTTATAGCAAGGAAGAGATAATACTGTCCTATCCGGGACTTTTTGCGACTGCCATTAATCGAATGGCGCATGAACTTTATCTTTTAAAGGTGCCGCTCATACCCAGAATTATGACTGAGTATGCTCATTCAAAAACCGGAATAGATATTCATCCCGGTGCTACTATCGGAAAATACTTCATGATCGATCACGGAACAGGCATCGTTGTAGGTGAGACTTCCATAATTGGTGAGCATGTTAAGGTTTATCAGGGCGTTACCATAGGTGCTCTTTCCACCAGGGGCGGGCAGGCTCTCAAGGGGGCAAAGAGACATCCTACTATCGAAGATAATGTTACAATTTATGCAGGTGCATCAATTCTTGGTGGAGAGACTGTTATAGGGCACGATTCAGTGGTTGGATCAAATGCATTTTTGACATCATCTATTGCACCCGGAACAAAGGTAAGTATCAAAAACCAGGAACTTCAGTTTAACAAAGGTGATTCCAAAGATTTCTAATGAAAGATTAAGCTTCCGGCATCGCATTGGAATATATGTCGTTTTTACGGCATTAGTTTCATTGCGGTGCCGGAAGCTTTTATCAGGCATTACTAAATAACAGCGCTATGCGCGAGAATTTCACAAGCGAAATTCTTGATTCTATCAGGCTAAAGATTTTCATGATAATGTCCGAAATAGTTGATGTAGGAATAATATGCACTTGTTTGCGATTTTGAAAGCGGTGAGATTATGATGAGATCATTGTGGTCCGGAGTTGCCGGACTAAAGACACATCAGATTCAGATGGATGTAATCGGTAATAACGTTGCGAATGTTAATACAACATCCTATAAAGCACAGAAGACTACTTTCGGAGATCTTCTTTATCAGAATGCAAGAAAAGCAGCCGGTCCTACCATGACTAAGGGTGGAATTAACGCTAAACAGGTAGGTCTTGGTGCTAAATATTCGGCTATAATGACAAACATTGAAAAACAGGGATCAATTCAGCAGACAGATAATGTTTTTGATCTCAGTATCACCGGTGATTCATTCTTTGTTATTGAGAATCAGAGAGGTGAAATGAATTACTCCAGAGATGGAGCATTCACAGTGGATGCGCAGGGATATCTTGTAACAAGAGCTGACGGTTTTTATGTTCGCGGCTCAGGCCCTGATGCTGAAAATGCAGGTGCTACCCAGAGAATTCAGGTTATTCCGATTGATAATGAGGGGAATATCGAGAAAATGGCCGGTGCGCCTACAACCTATGAAAGAATAACAGGAATCATCAGTAAAACAGACAGTCTTCTGGCAGACGAAAGAGGCAGAACCGTAGACATGGAGTTCTATGGTAATGATGGAAATACCTATACTGCAAGATTAAAATTCGATAATGCAGGTGATACTAATGATTCAACTTATCGTGTAACTGTGACAACAATCTTTGATCAAAATCATCAGGAGATTGAAGGTGGCGTTGCAGAACCTAATCCGACTATTGATTTGGTTTATAATCCTGCAACCGGAGCTTTTGTAAGCGCTAATGGAAATGCCCAGGGACAGGTACAGCTTGCTTTCCAGGGTGATGCAGGACAGGCAGGACCGCTTACGCTTGATTTTTCCGGGACAAACAATTATGCGCCCAAAAACGGCATGTCAGGTTCCTCGCTTGAGGCTCACCGCGGAGATGCCCAGGGAGAAGGTGAAGGCTATCCTGAGGGAGATATGAACGGAGTTGCAATCGCCCGTGATGGCACGATCACAAGACTTTACAGTAATAATCAGAACAGAGTGGCAGGACGAATAGTCGTTGCTGAATTTGCTAATGTCACCGGTCTTGAAAAGCAGGGAGAAAATCTGTATGCGGTAACTCCCAACTCAGGGCCTGCCAGAAATATGTATGTGGATGATGATGGCGGCTATATCAGCTCAGGCTCACTGGAGATGAGTAATGTGGATCTTTCTGCTGAATTTACAGACATGATCATTACTCAGAGAGGTTTCCAGGCAAACAGCCGCGTGATAACCGTTTCTGATACATTGCTTGATGAACTCAGGCAGCTTAAGCGCTAATAGGATAATATTTTAAGGCTTCTTGTGGGCTATCTTATTTTTGCCCACAAGAAGTCTTTTTAATTAATAATATTACTTCAGCGAAATTCTTATTTTAATCAATAATATTCTAGAGTGTTGGCTCATTCATAATCAACCAGATTGTTTGTACATGATTTTATCTACTTTGATTGAAAATCTTGATGATGCCATTAGCTTGGTTGATGCTTTTTGTTCTATGATAGAAAATAGCGTGTACCAATTTTGTAAATATTCGTTCAAGAATTATCTAATAAAATAGGTGCTTTGCACCGAAATATATAGTACAATAATAGTAGGAAAGGTGAATTATCCGACAATTAGCACTCGATACTAGACAGTGCTGACATAATGAGCTATAATCACTAAACGTAGTAATTCATTTTTTTATAGAAAGGAGATGAGGCTATATGGTAATCGTTAAAATGAATAACACGACAGTTGAATGCAGCATTGCTGCTTCAGAGTTACGCGAAATAGGCCTCACCCCTGAAGCAATCATGAATGGAGAGAAGAGAACCGTTCCATTTATGGCGCAGCTGAACAGGGAGGTTGGCGAGCAGCTGGGGTATGATCCCGAAACAGAAGTACTCATGATGAGTAAGAATATGATGGTAGATGGCAGCGTTCGTATCTTTGCAATTAAGATGACGAATGAGGATATACAGAAATCAGCAGACAGAATACGTGGATCAGCAGAGGCTATTCTTAAGGAGATGACCCAGGAGAGGGTTGACTCGATCAAAGCAAAGACCGGTTCTGATAAAGGGCAGGCGCTAAACGAAATGATAAGTCATGTATCACAGCTTATTGAGCAGATATATGATCAGGATGAGGAGCAGGAGCCTCATATCGAGGCTATGGCAAAGCCTATAGTCAACACAGAAAAATATATGGCGAGATTTAAGGACATAAATTCCGCAGCAAGGTTTGCCAAAGTTTCCTACAGTCTTCCCATTACATCATCAAAACTCTACAAGGAGAATGATGAGTATTACTTAACTCTTGTACTTGAACCTGACGGAGAAAATGCAGTTTATGATCTTCGAAGAAGCGGACTTGAATATGCAGAGGAGCTGATGATGAACTCTGCTGAGCAGACTCACGTTGAAGAGACAGCAAAATGCATTATTAAGGAGGATGCACTCCTTCACTTGCAGGAGATGCTTGCTAAGTAATTATGAGTGTTACAATCTACGATTTTACAGGAATTTATGAGAACGAGGGCTTCGACTTTTATGATAAAGAGAGCTCTCGTTCTCTTTTAGATGCAGAAAAACCGGAAGCTAATGATGAACATTCTGATTTTCTTTTTGGTGCAGAAGAAATAGCAAAAGATGTTGGTCATTCGGGTTTTCTTTTTGATGCGCGGGAAAAAGTATCTGATGATAAATCTGATTATTTAAGTTTAAAGGATATTAGTGGCACAAACTGCATCTGTGATGAATATGCTTATGACTTTATAAAGAATAAGGCAGTGCAATTGACTCCCCCAAATGAATATGTCCACAAAATCAGTTTTTTTGACAATGGAAATTATCACTATATGTCCAAGATACTGATTGATGTAATGTGTGAAAAACTATCAAGTGGAGAGCAGCTGCCTTTTGATCTTATAGTTTTTGATCATCACACAGATATGAAATGGACATCCTATGGAGAAATTCTTTCATGCGGTAGCTGGATACTTAATACATTAAAAGATAGACCTGAACTTAACAGAGTATTCATTGTGGGTGCAGATGAAGGTCTTGTAAAAGAAACACAAGACGAGTTTCCTGAATATGATGGAAGAGTATTTTTCTTAAGTGATATATCCAGGCTTCAGAATTACGATTTCGGGAAAGTGTATATCTCTGTAGACAAGGATGTATTATCACCTGATGAAATAAAGACTAACTGGGATCAGGGGAATATGAGCATAACTCAGCTTCAGGATGCGCTTAATTATTTGAATCAGCGCTTTGGAAGTGATATATTGGCAATAGATGTTTGCGGGGAATGTCTGCCGGATTCTGAAGATGCTTATGGCGAATTGGGGATTGGCTCAAGCAATCGGGTGAACCGGATGATTTTGGATATTTTTAATTGCTGAGTTATATGTATCGTCGAGGCTGTATGAAATGTGTTTTTGAAGTTAGAGGTGCGGGTATGGAAAAAAGAATTCGTGAAAGAATTAAGCGGGTGGAGAAGCTGGAGATTGATCTTTTATCGGATGAGAAACTTGTTGCAGAGAAAAAGGAAATTATGTCTCTTATTGAGATAATCCAGAATGAGCTTCTCAGACGAACTATAATGATGGCAGCTTTTTTTGTTTCATTTGTAGCTTCACTTATCGGATTATTATCTTATCCCTCACCGCCAATGTTGTTTTTGGTGCTGATAAGCTTTTTGATTTTGCTTGTATCTGTGGTGCAATATGCGCAGAAATACAGGAGTTATAACGATTTATTTAAAGCGGCAGATATTCTTTTTAAAAATTAGTTGACAAAACTGCTTTGAGTGGCTACAATATCTATTGTTGCTTGCAGGAATGGCGGAATTGGCAGACGCGCACGGTTCAGGTCCGTGTGATAGCAATATCATGAGGGTTCAAGTCCCTTTTCCTGCACTAGAGTTCGAAACTCTGGCAACAACAATTTTATATCATATTTGCGGAAGTGTCGGAATTGGCAGACGAGCAAGACTAAGGATCTTGTGATGGCTACATCGTGAGGGTTCAAGTCCCTTCTTCCGCACGACAAAAAAGACCAGGTCGAATGACCTGGTCTTTTTCGTCGTGCGGGAGAGGGACTTAGAACCGCTTGTTTCACAAGCGGTTCAAGGTCTCCGCTTCGCTCCGGTCGGCGCAAAACCGAGGTCCCCCGGACCTCGTGCGCCCCTTCTTCCGCATTTCGAATAATATACTGTATGGGTTCAAGGTCTCCTCGCAAAGCAAAGAAAACCTGGTCGAATGACCTGTTTTTTTTCGTCGTGCGGGAGAGAAACTTAGGGTGATCAGGAGTGCTTCACCCAGGATATTTCATTATATCTAAATATCTATGCACTGATAGCTTATAAATAAATTTCCTTGTGCAATAATCAAAAAAGTATGATAAAATAATTTCGAACATCAGTTCTGAAAGGTGGACAAGAATATGCCGTCTCTTAAAGGAAAAGAATATAAAAGATTTGAAGATATAAAACATATTCGCGATGATGGTAGTGAATACTGGAGCGCCAGAGAGCTTGCGCCGGTTTTGGAATACGCAAAATGGGATAATTTTCATAAGGTGATAAAGCGAGCAATGATTGCGTGTGAAAACGCCGGACTGGATGTCGACGATATCCATAACAAGAAGGGATTGACGATCAACCAGAAAATCCTTGACTACATGGGAAGCACCGAACTGATAGCGAATCTCTTCCGTATATCCCAAACAGAGGAAAAACTGCGGAAAGACAACATTCAAGGTGCTGATAAGGCAACGCAAAACCATTACGCTGTCGGGCGAGAGGTTCGAAAGGCAATAGAAAAGATTGGTGGAACTATGCCCGAAGATTTGCCAACACCGGAGAAAAGTATTCAGCAAATTGAAAAGGAACAAATGGAACGGCTTCAGAAAAAAGCTAAAGCCGGCAAACTGATGTTAGATGAGTGAGGTACGAAGATGAAATATTCATACAAAGAAATGCCGGAACAGATGAAAGGAACATTTGGGGATTTTCCCCGTAACTTCGGATTTTCATGGAAAGAATTTGTTGTTACAGTACCATCTCCGTTATAAAACAATTGATAAAAACTACGATATCACGTTGCAAATCACCTGTTTTCGGAAGGGCATAATCATGTGCGGAAGGTATTATATAGACGATAAAACGGCAAGAGATGTGGAAGAAGAGCTGGGGCTACCGAAAGGGGCTTTATCTTTAAAAGCTGGGGATATCACTCCCGGAATAATGGCATCTGCATTATTCGCAAATAAAAATGGAAGCAATGATGGCAAAAATATTGAAATTAAAACGTATAAATGCAATATCGCGGATAAATGCAACACTACGGACAAACGTAATACCACGGATAACAACAAGACCTTCGATACTATTAATGTCTCAGAGATATTCTGGGGAATAAAGGGTAAGGATAAGAAGCTCATCATAAATGCAAGAGCAGAAACGGTTCTTGAAAAAACTATGTTTTCAGAGAGCGTCCTTCGAAGGAGGTGCATCCTTCCGGCAGCAGGCTTTTATGAATGGGACAAGGAGAAAAATAAGGTTACGTTTTACAGAAATGATAAGAGTCCGATCTATTTGGCAGGATTCTATCAGCTATCTGAAAACAGAGATTCTTTTGTTGTTCTTACAACGGCGGCTAATAAGTCCATGATTCAAGTTCATGACAGAATGCCGCTTATGATAGATAAGGCGGAGGTAAAAGACTGGCTTTGGGATAGTTATGCGGCAAAAGAGATGCTTAGTGAGAAGATGCCTCAGCTTAATAGTCATATGGAATACGAGCAGCTCAGTTTGTTTTAATAAATTACTTGCAATTACATTGAATTGTGATACAATTCTATTGCGCACAAACAAATCGTAATTTTAGATGATATTTAATAACTTAATGAACTGAGAGCTATTCTCAGTGGAACTATTATGAAAGAGAGGTAAAGCATATGGACTTAAAATTATTTGTATCAGATACCTGCGGATTTTGCAGAAGAGTAAAGCAGTATATAGATGAAGTCGGAAGAACCGATGTTGAATATGTAAATATTAGCCATAGTCAGGAAGCAGCTGATGAGCTTGTAAGAGTTGGCGGAAAAATGCAGGTTCCATGCCTGTTTATCGATGGGAATCCGATGTACGAGAGCCTGGATATAATACAGTGGCTTAAGGACAATCCGCAGAACTGATTAGCTGAAAATGTTTCAACTATTTTTATGGGCAGTTAATATATAATTAATTTACTTAGAGTACAATACAGTGGAGTGCTAACAATTCAAGTTTTCCTATACGAGGAGGTACAACCATGAAAATCACAGGATTTTGTCCACTGATTGTAAGTAAAGATGCAGATTCTATTGTAAAAGTATTTGAAGAAATGGGCTTTGAGAAACGCCATACAAAGTCAGATATTGAAGGCGGAAATAACATTAATTACAATCTGAAGGATGCCAATGGAAATCGCATTAATGTTGCAAGTTCTAATAATGTGCCACAGGATATCACAGCAGTGAATATTAATGTAGATAATTTCCAGGAAGCTTATGATTTTCTGATTGGTCATGGATTTGTGAATCCGCGTGGAGACAAGGTTACGGATACAAGTTCATCCAGAGCAACTCTGCTGTTTTCACCTTCCGGATTTGCTGTAAATATTACAGAACATATTAAGGATTAAAAAATAAATAATAATATATATAAAGATTCGATTGAAGGTCTCAGTCGAATCTTTTTTATATATTAGGAAATTCCTCCGAATTCCCTAATATATAAAAACGCTCCGCTATGGATGCGCACTCGCGCGCATGGTAATTGTTGCATAAATGCAACCGCGCTCGGCGCGAGCATGTTGCAAGCAACATGCCTTTTTATAGAATTTCAGACAAAATATAAAGTTTATTATTTCTTAACTTTAGATTTATTGATATGTTCAAAATAAGAATAATAAAATAAATATGTAGTAATAGGTTAAAAAGAGTATTGAGACAAAATGTTCCGGGATTCCTGAAGCTTTTTACATGTGATACTTAAGTCTTATTAAGCTGCATAATCTCCCTGAAATAAGGAGGCGCTATGGAAGAACTGTATCTGAATGCAGAAAATCTGCTTCGCTATATAGTCGAGTTTTCAACACTGTTATTGGAATTCTTTGGAATATGTATACTTGTGTACACGGCAATAAAGAGCTTCATCTTCTGGATCAGGAAGAAAGATTCCATAAGACTTGAGCTGGCCCAGGGAATTGCGCTGGCACTGGAATTTAAGCTGGGCGGAGAGGTTCTTAGAACCGTGGTTGTCCGCGAGTGGGCAGAGCTTGGCATCCTGGGAGCAATCATTGCCTTAAGAGCTACGCTTACGTTCCTTATTCATTGGGAAATCAAAAATGAAGAGAAAGCCCTTGAACCTAAAAAGTAATTATGTTTTCATGTGAGGGAGAATATGAGTGATTCCACAGGTTTTTCTGCTTATTTAAAAAGTGAACTGGAAAAATATAAAGGTGTCTATGTGCCGGTGAAAGCATCGCCATTGGAGAGCATTCTGTTTAATAAGGTATCAGTAAAAAAGCTCCATCCTAACCCAAATGATGAATTTTGCATAGATTCGGTAGGACCCAGCTACAGAATCATATCTGAGTACCAGAAAAAATTCAGGGAAGATATTGCGAGAAATGGTATTCTGGATACAGAACCTTTAATGGTTGAAAAGGTCAGACCGGATGGGTATATGATTCTTAACGGGCATCACAGGTGGGCAGCGGCTATCATTGCAGGAATAGAAAAAATGCCTGTCAATATAGTCAATCTTACCAAGCCTTCTGATATTATAAAAATGCTTGAGAAATCAGATCGCAATAAGCGGGTTACCTTTGACCTTGATGAGATAATTTTCGCAAGTGAAGAAGACAGATTTGAAGATATTCCTTCTTCGCTTGATACTTCAAAATTTCCAGAAAAGGTAAGGCTCGGCGTGCCTGCGCTATTCCACTTTTTCCATTCGAGGGGATATGATGTCTGGGTTTTTTCATCAAAATATTATTCCATGGACTATATAAAGAAGCTGTTTAAGAAATATTCTGTGGATGTTGATGGCATTGTGACCGGTACGGCGCGCAAACTGGACAATACTGGTGTCGTTGAAAAGAAAAAGACTGCTGATCAGCTTATTGCCAACAAATACAAGGAAACAATAAGCGTAGATAATGATTCTGTTCTTCGAACCTACAGCGGATCAAAAGAATTCGATCATTTTGACATACCTGAAAATGATGAAAGATGGTCTGCAAAAGTAATGAAAATTGTGGAGGAAGCGATTGCTAATGAGCAGCAATAAAACAGTGGGGAAAAAAGAGGATAAAATGCGGATTTCCTTTGATCTTGATGAGGTTCTTTTTGTATATCCGGAAACTCATAAGACCGAACCTCCGCTAAAGTTTCCTTTTAATAAAATATACAAGGAGCGTCTTAGATATGGAACTCCTGAGCTTATAAATAAGCTGCAGGAAATGGGATATGAGGTGTGGGTGTATACATCTTCATACCGGACGGAAAAATATATTAAAAATCTTTTCAAGCATTATGGAGTAAAGTTCGATGGTATTGTAAATGCAATGAGACACATAAAGGAAGTTCAAAGAGACAGTGCAACGACACTTCCGCAAAAGCTGCCCAGCATGTATCGGATATCGCTTCACATAGACGACGAGTCCATAGTGTGTTCCCTTGGCAGGCAGTACGGATACAGGGCATATCAGCTGACTGATCAGGACGATGAGTGGCAGGAAAAGATTATCAAAAGAGCTGAGGAAATCAGACATCTGAACGAATTGGAAGAACTTGAAAATGCTCCCCAATAAGTTTAAGTAAGTAGCAGTAATTGAAAACTTTAAAGTGATAAAGGATTTTTCGAAATATTCTGAAAAATCCTTTGTTTTTTGTGCTATTTCATATAAAATATTCTATGTGGCAAAACAAAATTTTGTTACATTGGATGTGCTTTTTGCAGTGATTATGCGGAGGGGGCTATGGTTTACTGTGTTTAAGTACATGAGATTTCATGAAATCTTTGCCTTATGACTTTTGAAAATAAGGAAAAGAATTTTGTTATCTGCAAAAAAGAATGTATGGAGGATGAAAAATGCTGGAAGACATCTTAACGGGGAAAAAGAGTCTTTTTGAGACAGGAATGCAATCTGTTCTCAGAGGGCAGGAGAGCAGGCTGCGCAGGATTGTCATTCAAAATGGTAATCTTGTGACTAATGTAAGATCTGAGGAAAGTGGAATCTGCGCAAGAGTGTACTTAAATGGTGCATACGGATTCGCTTCCACGGCAGAGTATACTGCCGAAGCAGCTGCAAAGACTATAGCTGCTGCAACTAAAAATGCAAGATATCTTGATAAGTTCAACACTGAAAAGAAGAACCCTTATCCTATTCTTGAACAGAAAACCATAGTTTCTCCAAGGATGATCATCGATTTTGAGCAGAAGAGACTTGTTGATCTCTGCAAGGAAATTGATGCTCATATTGAAAAGACATATCCTGATCTTTTAAGCAGGGTTGTAGCTTACAGAGAAGATACTATGGAGAAGATTATAGTAACATCTGATGCTGCAGATGGTCATGTGGCGTATCCGAGAACAACTCTTTATGTAACATTGAATATGACCTCTAAGGATGGACAGCCTGTGGAGGTTTCGGATGCCGTTGGCGGATTTGGACATATTGAAGACAATTACAGTGATCTTGCGAAGATTTATGAAAAGATAGCGGCTTTGTATAAAGATCTTTGTGCTAAGGCTGAAGGTGTATACGCCAGTGCCGGGGTGAAAACTGTAATTCTCCATCCTGACGTTGCGGGAATGATAGCTCACGAGGCAATAGGACATACCGTTGAGGCAGACCTTGTTCAGGGAGGCTCAGTGGCAGGCCCTAACCTCAATAAGAAGGTTGCATCGGAGCTTATAAGTATCACTGATTTTGCGTCCACGGCATTTGGCGATAAGGCACCTCTTCCGGTTTATATTGATGATGAGGGAACAGAAGCAAGAGATGCTGTCCTTATTGAAAACGGAATATTAAAGGGCTTCATGCACGATCGTGAAAGTGCTGATTTTTATGGTGTCAGACCTTGTGGCAATTCAAGAGGCTATGCCTTTTCAGATGAACCGCTCATTAGAATGAGAAATACCTGCGTTCATCCGGGAAAAGATAAGCTTGAGGATATGATCGCATCTGTTGATGATGGATATTATCTTATCAACACCGGTAATGGCCAGGCGGATCTTACGGGCGAGTTCATGTTTGGAATCACCATGGGTTATGAGATCAAGAATGGCAAGCTTGGTAAGGCTATCCTTGATACTACTGTTTCAGGTGTTGCATTTGACATGCTAAATACAGTTGATATGGTATCTGATACTGTGACCTGGAATACATCAGGAACTTGTGGTAAAAAGCAGGCAATGCCTGTATCAATGGGCGGCCCGGCAATTAAGTGCAAGATCATGATCGGAGGCAGATGATGGCTAATATTTTGGATATCGCAGAGAAAACATATGCTTATTTAAATGAAAAAGAAGGCCTTAAGGCGGATTTTACAATATCAGAAACAGAGACCAATGAGATTACGGTAAAGGATGGAAAGTTTACACTTTTCAGAACTCTCTTTGATAATGATGTTTCCATCAAAGTGATTAAGGACCATAAAAAGGGTATTGCCAGCATAAATAAGTGCTCGGAAGAACAGATAAAAAAGGCAGTTGATGATGCAATCGCTTCAGCCGAATCAGGGGATGCAGATGATTGCTTTGACATTGCTCCCGGCCTTGAACCTGAAAAGTTTAAGATGGGTGTTCTTGAACCCGATATTGACAAGCTCATGGAAAGAACACAGGAACTGTCAAATACAATTGCCGAAAAACATAAAAAGATAAGACTGATTGAGATGTTCGCAAAATATGTAAAGGGTCATTATGTTTACATGAATACAGGTGGAACAAAGGATGACTGTGACTTTGGTTACTATCTTATAATGCTTGAATTTGCAGGAACTGATGGAGAAAATACCACAGGAGTAGCGAGTACAGGTGTGATCTTTGACAGCCTTGATAAGGAGCTTATTACTCTTGGAAATATTGAAAAAGAGCTTACTGATGCAGAAAATTCATTAAATCCCATTAAGGTGTCAGAAAAGTTTGAAGGAGATATAATACTCACTCCCGGCTGCGTTTCACAGATGGTCAGCTACCTTTGTTACAATGCGGTTTTGGACCCTGCTATTATCAACAAGACAAGTGTGTGGCTCGATAAAGTAGGAGAGCAGGTTGCTTCACCTATGTTTACATTGAGTTCAAAGCCCTATGATGAGAGGATTATTCTTGGTGAAAGACATACCATAGATGGCTTTAGATCAGAGGACTACACGCTTATAGATAAGGGCGTATTAAAGTGCTTTGCAACATCTCTTTATGCGGCAAATAAATGCGGTGTTAACAGAGCGGCCAACAGTTCACAGGATCTTATTATTGAGGCAGGCGATACCTCTTTTGAAGATATGATAAAGGGTGTTAAAAAGGGACTCATTGTTGGATCGGTTTCCTGTGGAATGCCCGGTGCAAATGGCGAACTGGCAGGAGTTGCAAAGAACAGCTTCTATGTAGAAGACGGAGAGATTAAGGGTGCTGTAATTGAAACTATGATCAGTGCCAACCTCTTTGAGATGTTTAAGAACATCAAGGCGATTTCAAAAGAGCAGGTTTGTGATGGTGGTTCAGTAATTCCTTATATCGAAATGTCAGGAATTACAATATCCGGAGGAACTGAGTAAATTTTGAAAAGTTCCTATGCCTGAGATAAGGAACATCACTTTTTCCTGGTTACAAAGAGCAGGCGATTATTAGAGCCTAGTACCGTCCATGAACGCAGTGAGTGGGTAACGGTACTGGCATCCGAACGGACTATGTCAGATAATAAACTATCGTTATTAGAGGAGAGTAAATAAAAAGCTGTGAAATGCGGAATGTCTGTTCCTCATTTTCACAGCTTTTATAATAATTATTTTTCATGAATCAGCTCTGTTTACAGTACTAACATAAAGTGCTGATTTATGGCTTATAAACTATTTCTTTTTTCTATCAGCTTTGCTTACGACGGTTACCGGCTTTCTCTTGACGCCACTAATGCTGTCTTTAAGCTTTTTGATTTCTACCAGAATAGCCTTTTCGTCAAATGTAAAGAAGATACATGCTCCTATAAAGCAGGTTATCAGTGCGACAAATGCTGTTATTCTGTAGCTCATCTTTGTCTGAGATACAGTGATTGAGGTAAAGGTTACCATTGCGATAGCCTGACCCATTTTGAAAGCAAAAGTTCTTGCGGCAAAAAACATACCACTTCGGTCCTCGCCGGTCTGAAGTCTTGTAAGCTCAGCAACATCGGCTACGCAGGCCTGAGGGAGAATACCAAGGATTGCCATGGGAACAGCTGCTACAACAGCTATGATAAAGCCCCAGTAAAGGCCCTTCTGACACAGCCCTGCAATGGCAAATACGCAGCAGTATGAAAAGAAGCCGATGATGATCAGAGGCTTTTTACTGATCTTTTTGGCAAGAATATTAACCATAGGATATAGCATTACGCTGATCAGGGTCATTGTGGCAGTGAGAACGAAGGTCCAGGTGTCTTCAATTTCCATGAGCTGTGTCTCGTAAAAAGCAAGTCCTGTCTGAAAAAGTGTCAGTGCAAAGAAATATATAACATCACTGTATACAAAGTGTCTGAACTGTTTGTTTGAAAAAGTCTGAGCCAGTGACTTGAAGGGCTTGGTTTCACTTGGCGTTGAATCGATGTAATCACGCTCCTTTATATAGAAAGCAGGATAGAGCATTGCTATGCAGGCAATTGATGACATGAAAGCAACAGAATATCTTATGGAGTTTGCCTGACCTACAGTTCCTTTTAATGCATCTGCCACATTGGGGAGAAGGAATGAAATACTCTGGCCGAGAATAAATGTAAATGAAATGTAGGTTGATACATTGATTCGATGCTGCTGAGTATCTCCAAGCTCTGCAATCAGTGCATTGTAGGGAGTGCAAAACATAGTCATAAACAAATAGAAAACCATTAGTAATATGAAAAGAACAGTATCATTGACTATGATATTCTGTGTCTGCGGGAGAACAAACAGGCCTATGGTGCAAAGTGAAAACGGAACGGCCATGGCACGCATGAAAGGAATTCTTCTTCCGCCTTTATAATTACTTCTGTCAGACCATCCTGCTATAAGCGGATCGCTGACCGCATCAAAAATACGTCCCGCTGCAAGTACCAGTCCGAATAAAGTGAGACTGAATAGTATTGGGGTCTGGGTAATTCCGGATGCAAAAACTCCGGTGTTTGGATTCTGCTCACTGGGAGTGCCGGTATAGTAGTAGACCATCCAGTTAGAAACAATTCCGGATAGAAGACTCCAGCCAAACTGGCCAATCGCAAAAATCCATAAGAGCTTGTTTGTGATAGGTTTTAATTCTTTCATGGTAAAAAAGTCCTTTCAGTATTTATAGAAACCATTATACTATAAAACAGTATCCTATGAATGGTTCCGGAGGCATAAATTCAGTGTTCTATTAGTAGAATTAATTGATAAATTAATTGGTAAATATTCACATAGACAACTAAATAACGCTTACATAAAAACTAATTTACGATTTTTAAAAAAAGTTGAAAAAAGGTGTTGACTATTTCTGAGAATTTGTTATTATATAGAAGTTGTCGCTGACGGATACAGAACAGCGAAAGACAACTGAATGCGGAAGTGTCGGAATTGGCAGACGAGCAAGACTAAGGATCTTGTGATGGCTACATCGTGAGGGTTCAAGTCCCTTCTTCCGCACGACAAAAAAGACCAGGTCGGATGACCTGGTCTTTTTTTGTCGTGCGGAAGAGGGACTTAGAACCGCTTGTTTCACAAGCGGTTCAAGGTCTCCGCTTCGCTCCGGTCGGTGTTGCTCTACTGTGTTGCATTTATTTTGGTGTGTGATACAATCTTTTTGCGTACAATACAAGACTTTTAGGATGAGGTTTATGACATGAATAATGAAGCAACAAGCATAACTGAATTGAATAATTCCGGGAAAATGGCAGAAGCATATTTTGCCGGAGGTTGTTTTTGGTGTGTGACACCTATATATAAGATGTATGGTGTAGATAAGGTTATCTGCGGCTATGCAGGTGGTGATGAGGTTAATCCTACTTATGAGCAGGTTAAGCACCAGGAGACGGGGCACAGGGAGACCATAAAGCTGGTATATGATCCGGAGAAGGTTTCTTACGAGAGGCTTCTGGATATTTATTTTGCCAATGTGGATCCCTTTGATTCAGAGGGGCAGTTTATTGATAAGGGCTTTTCATATACCCTTGCAATTTTTTATAATTCTATTGAAGAAAAAGAAAAGGCTGAACTTAAGATTTCAGAGATAGAAAAAGGTTCAGATAAGAAGGTTCAGGTTGCTCTTATACCCTATAAAAACTTCTATGAGGCTGAGGAGTATCACCAGGATTATTATCTGAAAAATCCTGAAGCCTTTGAAAAAGAACTCATAGAATCAGGGAGAAAGAAAGCCTGATATTCAGAAGAGAGAAAATCAAAAATATTAAAATAAGTAGTTTGGAAATAGTTAGTTATGAAAAAGTTAGGTTTAATGGGGAATCGTACAACACATGAGATTGTTTTGAACATGCTCATTGCGGCGGTGAGCCTTTTTATTAATGGATTTGGTGTATATCTCACGATTCAGGCCAACATAGGAGCAGGTCCGTGGGATGTACTGAATCTTGGTCTTGCGAAAACGCTGGGGATTTTATATGGAACAGCTTCCATAGCTGTGTCCTACGCAATTCTTGGAATAGATATTGCACTGAAGGAGCCTATAGGAATCGCTATGTTTATAGATGCTTTGGTTGTGGGAAAAGCGGTTGATTTCTTTAATAGCATTCAGGCTGTGAAAAAATGTGATTCTATAGCGAGCGGCATTCCGGTTATGATCTTAGGACTTATCATCATGGCGTATACTCAGTATACATATATGAGTGCATCACTTGGCTGTGGCCCAAGGGATACGCTTCTTGTGGCTCTTGCCAAGCGTGCCAAAAGGGTTCCGATTGGTCTTGTCAGTATTGCGCTTCTTGGAACAGCAACGCTTATTGGATGGCTTCTGGGAGGACCTGTTGGGATAGGAACTGTTATATGTGCTTTTGCCACAGGACCTATTATGCAAATGGCATTTAAGACGGTTCATTTTGATGCGACACACGTGCATCATCAGCATCTTGGTGAATCTGCGAAGGTTTTCATGCATAAAAAAGCTGCCTGAAGAATATTGCTTTCAGAGTGCTTACAGACACAGATGAGTATGTTGGAAGCAGTGCATGGATGGAGGAAAGCTTGCTCCCTGGCAGGAGCCGGAATGGCAGAACCTTTAGTAAATAAATGTACAGGACAGGGGTTTATGAAACAATGGGTACATCCTATGACTGAGTAATAGATGTAAATTCAAGCGGTTTATGTTTTTCCCGGTATTGCCTTGGTGTCATGCCCTTAAAGCGCAAAAATATTTTCCCGAAGTAACTCTGTGAAGGGAATCCTACATATTCCGCGATGTGTGCCAGCGGCTCTTCAGAATATGTCAGAAGATTGGCAGCTCTGTCCGTTCTGACTATATTAACATAATCCTGAAACCGATTACCGGTCTCACGTGAGAAAATTCTGGATAGGTATGATTCGTTGATTCCGAGGGAATCAGCTATCGTACCTATTTTTATTTTGTTCATATAATTCTTGCTGACATAATCCCTGCATTTTTCCACATAACTGGATGTACGTATGTTGTTTTGTTTTGAGGCAACACGGTCTGTGAGGTCTGTTATGGCTTGATTGCGGCAGGATATCAGTGATGGTATGCTCTGGCAAGCATCCATCTTTTGCATATAGAAATCACTTATACGGTAGGCTTGAGCAGGAGTCAGGCCTCCTTCAATAGCGGCTCTGGTACACAGAGTTATGGACACTGCACATAATTTAGTCCAGTGTGAATATTCTTTTTTGGACATTCTTCCTATCTGGGTGTCCAGAGTCATGGTGTGCATAAGAGCGTCATCTGTCCTTCCTTCCCGAATACAGCTTAGAAGTGACTGTTCATCCATATAGGTATGGTGGTATGAGGTGTCTTCATCCGCAGATAAATCGAACAGAATCTGTTCATGTCTATTTGGCAATAGTAACGATTCCGGGAGGTTGTTAAGCGCAAGCAACTCAGAGTGATTATAACTTTTTCCACCGATAGTGCACGAGATTAGAGATATCAGATTAAGAAAATCTGTGAAGGCCATAACTTTCGGATCGTGCCCGATATGGGGATTTATGTGATGAAGACGATAATGTTTTCTAAGTTCACTACCGCTCAAGGGTCTTACACAAACAGGTCCCAATAGGAAACGAGTGTCTTTTTCCTTCAGACAGGCAAAAAACACGTTGTTGTCGTCAATTATGATTACCGGATAGGATTTGCCGCTTAGAATTGTTGCAATCCTGCTGCGTATTGTTCCATTATCCATAGATAGTTTTTCGCCGGTGAGTACATTCTCGGCTTTACCTTCCTCAATTACACATAGCTCAACTTTTGTTATTGCAGCTATATTCATAAGCATACTTTCAGTTTTATTCATTTTCCCTCGTATATAAAAAATAATTTGGCATGATAAAATATGTAAAAATAATATCATAAAGGTAAGAAAAACGATATTTATTTTTGATTCAGACTGTATACTGAAAACTACAAATGGTGATTATCACATGAGGAGAAAATATGAGAGTAGATAATGTAAGAATAAACGGCATTAGAAATCCTATAGGCTATGCCTTTGATACGATCAGGCTTTCATTTCGCATATCCGGAGCAGAGAAGGAGATGTCTTCATCCGGCGGCATGGACAGGGCAAAGATCATAGTCAGCCGCGACGCAGCTTTTTCCATGGTTGTATATGAGAAAGAGGAAACGGAGCCAAATAGCGCCTGTATACTGCTGGATTTTGTGCCTACTCCAAGGACAAGATATTTTGTAAAAGTATGGGTAGCTATGAAAAAAGGAGACTCATGCGAGAGTGTTTCAAATTACTTCTTTGAAACCGGCAAGATGAATGAGGAATGGAAGGCCAAGTGGATTACTCATAGAGATGAAGATACATTTCATCCTGTTTTCATCAAGAACTTTGAAACAGATAAGGCAAAGCGAATCTTAACGGCAAGACTCTATATCTCCGGCCTTGGGATGTATGAAGCATATATAAACGGAGACCGGGTGGGAGAAGAACTTCTTACACCGTATTATTCAGATTATCACAGGGAAGTTCAGTATCAGACCTATGACGTGACGAGGCTTATCGGTGAGCAAAACCGGATTGAAGTACTCATGGGTAACGGCTGGTATAAAGGTACTTTTGGCCTTGCGGGATCAAATGAAAACTGGGGAAGTAAATTCATGCTCTTGTCGGAGCTCCATGTAGTTTATGAGGATGGAACCGAAGATATCTGCGTGACGGATGACAGCTGGACATATAAAGGATCCGAAATAGAGGACAGTGATATCTATCATGGATATATCTACAACGGTTTGCTGTGGAAAGATAGGGAGAACTATGAAAAAGAGGCTCTGATAAGTGATTACAAAGGAAGTGTGATCTCAAGAATAAGTCCACCCGTGCTGGAGCAGGAAATCATTGCATTGAAGGAAATTATTACAACTCCAAATAAAGAGACGGTATTGGACTTTGGGCAGAATTTTGCGGGATATGTTTCATTCTACTCAGAGCTGCCAAAAGGCGCTAAGGTGGTGCTTGAATGTGCGGAAATTCTGCAGGACGGCAATTTTTACCACGACAATTACAGGGCAGCTAAATCTAAGTTTACATATATATCTGATGGCAAGAGCGGCTGGGTGAGCCCCAAATTCACATGGTTCGGATTCAGATATATCAAGATTACGGGATGGGTTGGCGAGATCACAAAGGAGAACTTTGTCGGAAAAGCAATCTATACATCCATGGAGAGGACCGGCTTTGTGCAGACCGGTCATGACAAGGTTAATAGACTCATAAGTAATGTCCTTTGGGGACAAAAATCAAATTCTATCGATTTTCCTACAGATTGTCCTCAAAGAGATGAAAGACTTGGCTGGTGCGGAGATGCGCAGGTATTTGCAAGGACTGCAAGCTACAACATGAGAACAGGAGCTTTTTACGACAAATTCATGCATGATCTCATGGAAGCACAGGAGCAATTGTCAGGGATAATGCCGGGAGTAATACCGGTTTTTGATAAAAACAGCGCCATATATTCAAGTGTCTGGGGGGACATTGCTACGATTCTTCCCACGGTTCTCTATGAGTATTTTGGAGACATATATGTGTTGAAAAAGCACTATCCTGCGATGAAGGCATGGGTGGACAGGATTACTGAGGATGACGCAAAGCGCGGCCAAAAATATCTGTTTGACTGGGGAGCACAGCTTGGTGACTGGCTGGCATTGGACGGAAGAACTGAGCAGAGTATGAGTGGAGGCACAGATGAATATTTTATAGGCTCCTGCTACTATGCTATGTCGGTGGAACTTTTGGCAAAAGCGGCAAAAGAACTGGGCTATGCATCTGATGAAGTATATTACTTAAACCTTCATGACCATATAAGAGAGGCGATTCTAAAGGAGTATTTTACCGATTCCGGCAGACTTTCTATAGATACGCAGACAGGATATGTAGTCTCACTATATACCGGTATCTACAAGGAAAAGCAGAGGGTTATAGATGGCCTTAAGAAGAGACTCTACAAAGACTGCTATAAGCTTAAATGTGGTTTTGTGGGAGCGCCTATATTATGCAGGGTTCTTGCAGACAATGATATGGTTGAAGAGGCGTACTATTTCCTGTTGCAGACCGGATATCCGGGGTGGCTGCATTGCATAGACCTTGGAGCAACGACCATATGGGAGAGGTGGAATTCTGTACTGGATGACGGACATCTATCCGGAACAATGATGAATTCCCTTAACCATTATGCCTTTGGTTCGGTGGAGGAATTCCTATACAGAAATGTAGCAGGAATAAAGCCGATTAAACCCGGATTCAAAAAGGCAGCCATAGAGCCCGCTCCCAATATAGGACTGCGTTATATGGATTGCACATATCGCTCAGTTTATGGAGATTACAGAGTATTCTGGGAGATAAAACAAGATGGAATGCTTCACCTTAAAATAGAGATTCCTTTTGACTGCAGCGCAGCTGTTAAACTTCCTTTTGCTCCAAAGCAGGTTGAAGGGTATGAGAGTGAAACCTTTACGGCCGGGGTATATGAATTTGAATATCAGCCGGAGAGGGACTTACTGTGTAGATACAGTGAGGGGACACTTTTCAAGGATATGATGACAGATAAGGAGGCTATGGAAATAATCCATGAGGATTCGCCTCTCCTGGAATACTTCTTATCCCAGGAGGACTATAGATATGAGAGCCTGTCTACATTATCCAATATGTTTTATATGGGCTTTTCTGATGAGATGATCGGAAAATTGAAAAAAGATCTAATGAAATTGCGCACTATAGGAGGAAATGAAAATGTTAAATCTGACAACAAAGCATGATGATCCGGAAGGGAATTTAGGATGGGGAGAGAGAATAGCATACAGTTCCGGAGGTTTTGGGTTTAATCTGATAAACGGTATCATAGGATCTTTCCTGACAATTTATTTTACTTCCGCAGTGGGGTTAAATGCCGGAATTATAGCAACTATTCTGGCTGTTTCCAAGTTTTTTGACGGTATATCTGACCTGATAATGGGGCGCCTGGTGGACAGGACTGATACTAAAATGGGAAAAGCAAAAGTATGGCTCTTCAGGATGTGCATACCTTTTGCGATATCCACAATGCTGCTGTTTTTTGTTCCGCAGAACTGGCCGTCTCTTGCTCAGTATATCTATGTATTTCTGCTGTACAATATTGTAAATGCGGTATTCCTTACAGGTATGATCGTGCCGTTTTATTCCATGGTGGGGCTTGTAACCAATAATAAATATGAGAGAGGCCTTCTGGGTAATCTGCAGCAGATATTTCAGACGCTTGCAAATGTAGTGGTCAATTCGACTTTTGTTACTTTCCTTGGATGGTTTACATCAAGCACGGAAACCCTCTATACGCAGAGGGCATTTACAATGACTATGATCATCTACTGTTTAGTGATGGTTCTTGTGTCACTGTTCTGCGTTTTCAATACAAAAGAGAGAGTAAAGGGTGAAGTAAAACTGCAGGAAACAAAAGCAGAAAGCAGCAAATCTGATAAAACATCATTCATTGAGACAGTTAAAGCATTGCTTCAGAATAAATATTGGCTCCTGCTGACTCTCGGAAATTTTGTCGTGTTTACCATCATCATTTTTTATGCAATGGGCAATGTTTTCTATGCTCAGTATGTGCTGTATGACATGTCAAAATATGGATTATTATCCAACGCCATTTCGATATCTCAATTCGCAATAATGTTCGCCACACCGGTAATTATGAAGAAGATATCCAAGGAGAAAATCTATACATTTGGTATGCTGGTTATGGCGATAGGCTTTTTGGCAACAGCAGTCTCCACAGTGCCCGTAATCCTTATTGCCGGAAATGTCCTCAAGGGGCTTGGAGTAGGCCTTTGCGGAGGAATGGCTCTTGGTATGGTAGCAGATACAGTTTCTTATGGAAAACTTAAGACAGGAATTGATACAATAGGTATGGGCAATGCAGGAATATCTGCTGCACAGAAGATCGGCCTTGGCCTGGGACAGGCTATTTTTGGATGGGTGCTGGCAGCAGCCGGATTTGATGGGGCCCTGGATGCTCTTGGACAAAGGCAGCCGGAGAGCGTATCTACAGCAATTAATTTCATGTACGGCTGGGTTCCGGCGCTTATGTCCGGAGCAATGTTTGTTCTTTTCCTTCTTTTCTATCGTTGTGAGAGAGACATAGAGAGGTTAAAGGAGCAGAATGCTTAAGCTGTTACAATTTAGACTCAAATGATGAGCATCATAATTGGAGAGAGTTTATGAACAGAGATTTTTTTTCTGCGGAAAAAGTAAATGTAAACATCACGGCAATAAGAAGTGCCTGCGGCGAAATAATGTATCTTATAGAGGGCGACAATAAAGCTGTTCTGATGGACACCAATCTGGGTGTAAAGGGACTTAGAAAGCTGGTGGATACTATCACTGACAAAGAGTATGAGGTTGTGATAACGCACGGGCATCTGGATCATGCCCTGGGAGTTCCGGAGTTTTCAGATAAAAATGTGTACATGAATCACAAAGATATTCCGCTATATCAGTCTATGCTCCCATTTGCCGAGAGGGACGGATATATTCATGCCAATCTGGGGCATGCCTTTGATGAGTATGGAATAACCAATAATGATTATGTTGAAGAGGTTCCGGAATTCGATTTTAAGGAGCTGCATGACGGTATGGTATTTGACCTTGGAGGCGTGACAGTAGAGATTTACGCCTATCCGGGTCATACGAAAGGCACAATGGTGCTTCTTATACCGGAGCTCGGAATTCTCATTACCGGGGATGCCTGTAATAAATCGACGTTTCTGTTTGATAGAATCTGCTCATCCGTAACTGAATACAGGCAGACCACAGTGAACCTGAGAGACAGGCTTTCAGGCAGATACGACAAGGTTTATATATGTCATCATGATATGGAAGTTGGAAAGGACATCTTGAACGAGATGATTGATGTCTGTGATGATATATTAGGTGGCAACACTATAGACAGACCGATGCCGTTTATGGGCGTGATGGGATATCTTGCTAAGGAAGCGGATGACCACTTTAACAGAATTGATGGGAAAAGCGCTAACCTGATCTATAACAAGGATAAGATATTATAGATTCTTGAACGCTTTTACCTTTTTGCGTTCAAGAAGTCATAATGATTTGTAAAAACCATTATACAGTAAGGACTGTGAATGGTTTTTACTTCATAGGAGAGAGGTTTTTATGGAAAGAAAATATAAAGCATTAAGTTCGCCGATTACCGTTGGGAGAACTGTTTTCAGGAACAGAATGTTCTCGGCACCCATGGGCGGAACTGATATAACAAATGACGGATGTATTGGACCAAAATCAACAGCTTTTTATGAGTTGAGGGCAAGGGGAGGAGCTGCTGCTGTTACAGTGTCTGAGCTAATGGTACACCCGGCAACCGACGGCTCACATGCATATCACCTGGATGAAAGCATACTGAATTCTCTTGCTGCCGCTACATACACAGCAGATGTTATAAAAAGACACGGAGCAGTTCCTTCACTGGAGTTATCTCATTCCGGCATGTTTGCAGGAACTTACATGACTGATAAAGACAGGCAGCATTCACTTAGCCAATGGGGACCTTCAGATACTGTCAGAGCAGATGGTGTAAAAGTCAAGGCGCTTACTAAGGATATGATCAAGGATATAGTAGCAGCCTACGGTCATGTGGCAGCTCTTGCGAAAAGGGCAGGATTCGAGATGCTTATGATCCATGGAGGCCACGGATGGCTTATAAATCAGTTTTTATCCCCAATGTTTAACCACAGGGATGATGAGTATGGCGGATCTTTGGATAACAGATGCCGCTTTGCAATAGAGGTTCTAAAAGAAGTAAGACACAGGGTAGGTGATTATTTTCCGATTGAATTCAGAATGAGTGGTTCAGAGCTGGTTCCCGAAGGATATGGAATAGAGGACGGAATAGAGATTGCAAAATTAGTAGAACCATATGTTGATATTATTCACGTATCTGCGGGAACCTATCAGAGAACCTTCGGCAATACCCATCCTTCCATGTTTACAGAACACGGATGTAATGTGGAACTTGCCGCAAGAATTAGAGAACATGTGAAAAAGCCTGTAGCAACAATTGGAGGACTAAATGATCCCGAGCAAATGGAAGAAATAATCTCATCGGGTAAGGCGGATATTGTCTACATGGCGAGAGCATTGCTGGCAGATCCCGAGCTTCCCAGAAAAGTGGTAGAGAACAGGGAGGCGGAGATTGTAAAGTGCCTTAGATGTTTCACCTGCATGGCAGAGAGAGCAGCTACTTCTACGAGAAGGTGTGCGGTGAATCCCCTCATAGGCCGCGAAATGGATGGGATAGAGGTTATGCCGTCTTCTGTGAAAAGGAAAGTAATAGTTGCCGGTGGAGGCCCGGGAGGGTTATATGCTGCATATACTGCGGCAAGAAGAGGGCATGATGTCACTCTGTATGAAAAAGAGAGCGAAGTTGGGGGAATACTTAGGAGCGAGCAGGGCATTACCTTTAAACATGAGATGTACGAGCTTTCTAATACATATAGATACCTTGCGGAGCAGGCAGGAGCTAAGATTATTACCGGAACCGGGGTCACAGAGGATCTGTTGGAAAAAGAGAAGCCCTATGCGCTAATAATAGCTACCGGTTCCAACCCCATTGTTCCCCCGATCAAGGGAATTCATGGAGACAATGTAGTTTTGGTGAATAATTATTATAAGGAAAAAGATAAAGTTGCTGATGACGTTGTAGTTTTTGGCGGAGGACTCGCGGGATGTGAATGTGCAATTCACCTCGGAATGGAAGGGAAAAACGTTCACATAGTAGAGATGAAGGACCGACTTGCTCCGGATGCCAATGTCAGGCACAGACCATTACTGCTCGCTGAAATCGAGAAATATGTGACGGTTCACACGGGTGTGAAAGGGCTTGAAATAACTAAGTCAGGCATAATCTGCGAAAACAGGGAAGGAAAACAGGTGCTCATTCCCGGAGAGACTGTAATTTGTGCTCTTGGGCAAAGGCCGAGTATTGATCAGGTAGAGCAACTAAAAGACACAGCGCCCTTTGTCAGGGTAATCGGTGATGCCGGAAGGGTCTCAAATATTACTAATGCTGTTTACCAGGGTTACTATGCTGCACTGGATATTTAATTCTTTTAAGTTGGATTCTTTTTTGAAAAAGTATACTGCCTATTCTCAGAAATAAGACCACTTGAAACGTTGTCATAACATTTGTAAAATAATTTCTGACTGCAAAAAACAAGTGTACTGACATGTTATCGGAGGGTAGAAATGAGTGAAGTTTTAGAGAAAGTAGATAAAAACGGGTTAACAGAAGCAGAATATCTGAAAAAATATAATCCTGACAAGTGGAAGAAACCATCACTTACATCGGATATATGTATAGTTGCCAAGGGTGCAGGGAGTAACAGGATATTACTTATAAAAAGAGGCAATCATCCCTGTCTTGGGAAATGGGCGCTGCCTGGTGGCTTTTCACAGGCAGGAGAGAGAATAGAAGAAACAGCATCCAGGGAGCTGGAAGAGGAGACAGGAATCAGGATGGATTCAAAGGCTCTTACGCTTGTCGGAGTGTATAGTAAGCCCGGTAGAGATCCCAGAGACTGGACGGTATCTGTTGCTTTTCTTGCCTGCGTAAATGAGGATGAGGTTAAGCCCATAGCAGGAGATGACGCCGCAGATGCTAAGTGGTTTTCTATTTCTGAAAAGGATGGGGAGTTCAGATTGGAAAATGGTGATCTTTCGCTGACTCTTTCTGATCTTGCATTTGATCATGATGAGATATTCAGGGATTCAATGGATAAGCTTATGACTTCTTGCGAGTAAAAGCGGAAATAGTCCACAAGAATTCACATAAATATTTTGGAGGGTATGAAAAATGTACATAACTGATGATGGAATTAAACTGAATATTAAACTGGATATGCCTAAAGGCAATCCTGAAAAGTGTCCTATTTGTGTGCTTATACATGGATTTACGGGACACATGGAGGAGAGACATATTGTAGCTGTGCAGGAGGCTATGAATGAAGTTGGACTTGCTGTTCTTAGAATTGATATGTATGGTCACGGAAGCAGCGAAGGAGAGTTTAGAAACCATACACTTTACAAGTGGTTGTCTAACGGAATGGCAGCTATAGATTATGCCAGAAGCCTTGATTTTGTGACAGATATCTATCTTTGCGGACATTCCCAGGGAGGACTTACCGCTATGCTTCTTGCCGGCATGGAGAGGGAGAGAGTAAAAGCACTCATTTCACTTTCACCGGCTTTGGTAATTCTTGATGGTGCAAGAAAGGGCGAGCTTTTAGGTAAACCTTTTGATCCTGATAATATTCCTGAAGAGCTTATGTCCTGGGATGGAAGAGCACTCAGCGGCAATTATGTGAGAGCAGCTCAGACACTTCACATTGAGGATGCAGCAAAAAGATTTGATAAGCCTGTTATGATAGTTCATGGTGATCAGGATGAGGCAGTGCCGGTGCAGTATTCAATCGATGCAAAAGACCTCTACAAAGACTGCAGACTTGAGCTGATAAAAGGAGATACTCATTGTTACGATAATGATCTTCCTGCAGTATTAAAAGTAGTCAAGGATTTTTTAAATAATAACTTGAAAAAAAATATTGGTTAGTGTATAAAGAATATGAAAAAAATATACAGACGGGAGCTTGTGTTACAGGCTGAGAGGAAGGTATAACCTTCGACCGAGAACCTGATTTGGATAATGCCAACGTAGGGATGCCTGATAATAGGAATTTACTCGCGGAAGTTACCAGATCGGTGCTTCCGCTTTTTTATTTCATAGGATATCCCAGTGGATTTTCTTTTTAATTTCATAGGATATCCAGTGGATTTCCTTTTTGGCCTAGCAGAGCACTTATCTTATTTTCCGGCCTGAAATTTGGATTCGCCGTCTGAGAAAAGAGGATGAAATGAAGAAAAGTAACTATTTACTTAGGATGGTAATGCTTGCAATGTTTGTTGCTCTGGGAGTTGTAATATCCCCCATTCTCAGGATCGAGGGTATGTGTCCCATGGCTCACTTGATCAACATTACATGTGCGGTGTTTATGGGACCGGGGTATGCACTTTTATGTGCACTTCTTATCGGAATTATCAGAATGCTGGTAATGGGAATACCTCCACTTGCACTCACAGGAGCGGTCTTTGGGGCTACACTTTCAGGTGTTTTCTACAAATTATCAAAAGGGAAAATTATTGCTGCTGTTCTTGGAGAAATTATTGGAACAGGAATAATCGGAGCCATAGTTTCATATCCTGTAATGACTTTTTTATGGGGAAAAGAAGGTCTTACATGGTTCTTCTATGTTCCGTCCTTTATCATGGGTACGCTTATTGGCGGAAGTATTGCATTTTTGCTTCTTGTAAGGCTTGAGGCAGCGGGAGTTCTTTCAAAAATTCAGAACAGTTTAAAAGATATGAATAATGAACCTACTAAAGCAAAGGTGATCTAAATGTCAGATCTGATACATTGTATTACAAATCCAATTTCAATGATGCAGTGCGCTAATGCTGTGCTTGCTCTGGGTGCTAAGCCGATAATGGCTGAGCACCCTCTTGAGGTTTATGAGATTACTGAAACAGCATCAGCGCTTTTAATTAATACCGGTAATATATCGGACACCAGAATGGAAGCTATGAAGATTTCATATGACGCAGCGCTGATGGGACATCTTCCTATTGTGATTGATGCCGTAGGTACTGCGTGCTCGAAGCTTAGGCGGGAATTTGTGTCAGAGCTTCTTGAAAAAACAAATAATCGTCAAAATCAGTTTCTTTTACTAAAGGGGAATTATTCGGAGATTAAGGCTTTAGCAGATGCAGCCTATAGAGGAAAGGGTGTAGATGCGGAAGAGAGTCTTGATGAAAACGATATCATAGATGCATCAGGGATGCTTTCACAAAAATATGGAGTGGTAGTTCTGGCAACTGGTGCAAAGGACATTATCACAGGAAAAGAAGGAACATTTTTGGTAAGTAACGGACACCCTGCCATGAGCAGCATTACCGGAACCGGATGTATGCTTGGAGCAATATGTGCAACCTATCTTTCGCGTAAGGAAAGCATAGATTCTGTTGTCAAAGCCTGTAGCTTTTTTGGAATAGCAGGAGAAGTAGCTTATGAAAAGCTCGTAGCTAAAAAGCACTTTTCTGAGGTTAATGATGGAATAGTTGTAGGCTGTGGAAGCTTTCTCGTTGGCCTTCTCGATGCGCTTTCATTAGTGGATTTGGAGATGATAAGAAGACGTGAGAGGATAGAGCAGCTTTCATAAAATGTTATTTTCAATATATCTGTCAACAATCAGAAAGTATTTTGAAAAAAAGTTAGTTTAAGTTGGAGAAGAAATGAGATTAGATAGAGAAAAATTAAGGTTGTATCTGGTCACTGACAGCACGGGGCTCTCTGATGAATGCTTTTTACACAAGATTGAAGAAGCATTGATCGGAGGAGTGACGATAGTGCAGATACGAGAAAAAGATAAATCCACAAGGGAATACATGGAGCTTGCAGCAAAAGTCCATGAGCTTACGAAGAAATATAACGTGCCGCTGATCGTAGATGACAGAATAGATGTGGCAATGGCGATTGATGCTGAGGGTGTGCATCTTGGGCAGAGCGATATGCCTGTTGACATTGCCAGGGCTATAATCGGTGAGAATAAGATCATAGGTGCCACTACTAAAACAGTAGAGCAGGCTAAGGAAGCCTATGAGAAAGGTGCAGATTACCTGGGAGTAGGAGCAATTTATCCAACAACAACCAAGGTGAAGACAATACTTACTTCTGTTGACACTTTAAAGGATATTTGCGCTGCAGTTCCAATTCCGGCCAATGCCATAGGCGGCCTTAATAGGGATAACATGCAGATTTTAAAGGGAGCGCCGATTGCAGGTATCTGTGTGGTCTCAGCCATAATGAAGTCTGACGATCCAAGGAAAGCTGCCGAGGGACTTGTTGAAGGATTTCTGGCGCTCTGATAAGAATTTAACTTCTGGAATGAAGTAACAAGAAATGAGAAGGTTGCCTTTATTCTTGCGAGAACATGAACTGGTCGAAAATGGCAGGATGAACAAAGATAGACTGTATACCGGGCAAAAGCAGTTAGAATAGCAGGAGGAAAAGTGATACAGAAAACAGTTTTGACAATTGCTGGAAGTGATTCATCAGGTGGGGCAGGAATTCAGGCTGATCTTAAAACAATGGAAGCCCATGATGTGTACGGGATGAGTGTGATAACAGCGCTTACAGCACAGAACACAATGGGGGTAAGCGGCGTTCTTACTGTGGATAAGGAATTTGTTGCTGAGCAGCTACGGGCGGTATTATCTGATATTACGCCGGATGCAGTAAAAATCGGAATGCTACCGGATATAGGAATTATGGAAACAGTAGTGGAAGCCATTGATAAATACAGGTTGACAAATATTGTACTTGATCCGGTCTTGAAATCCACTTCCGGAACAGATTTATCCAAGGAATCAGCCCTTGAATATATGAAAACAATGCTTTTTCCAAAGTGCACTCTCATAACACCTAACATACCGGAAGTAAAAAGAATCTGCGGTATTGATATTAAATCAAGTAAGGATATGGAAGAGGCAGCTAAAATCATATCTTACAGTTACAAGTGCAATGTACTGATAAAGGGTGGACACAGCACTTTTGAAGGCGATGAAAAGAGTAATGATTTGTTATTTGTCACAGGGAAAAATACTTTGCAAGAAGATTTCAAAACAAGAAAATCTGAAGATGGGAAACTTATCACTTACGAGGGTGAAAGAATTAGTAATCCAAACACTCATGGAACAGGCTGCACGCTTTCCAGCGCTATAGCATCAAACCTTGCAAAAGGGATGAGCCTTGAAGATGCCGTTAAAAGTGCAAAAGAATATATCGAGGTTTGTATAAGAGCAGGACTTAAACTTGGACATGGCAGAGGACCGCTATATCACGGAATTTGTCACAAAAACAGAAATTAAAATAAATGAAAAGAGGAATATTTATGAGTACATACACAACTCAAATGGACGCAGCAAGAAAAGGAATCATCACAAAAGAAATGGAGATGGTTGCAAAGGATGAGTACAGAACTCCTGAAGAAATAAGGGACCTGGTGGCAAAAGGTCAGGTTGCTATTTGTGCAAATAAAAACCATAAGTGTCTTAAGGCAAAGGGCGTAGGCTCCATGCTCAAGACAAAGATCAATGTAAATCTTGGAGTTTCCAGAGACTGCAAGGATTACAATATCGAGATGGAAAAAGTTATGGCTGCAGTAAATATGGGAGCTGATGCAATAATGGATTTATCATCTCATGGAAATACTCAGCCTTTTAGAAAAAAGCTTGTTGAGGAATGTCCTGTTATGCTTGGAACAGTTCCCGTATATGACAGCGTAATCCATTATCAGAGGGATTTATCTGAACTCACAGCTAAGGACTTCATTGATGTTGTAAGACTTCACGCAGAGGATGGTGTGGATTTTGTAACTCTTCACTGCGGAATAACAAGAAAGACAATTGAGCAGATTAAGAAGCATAAAAGGAAGATGAATATAGTTTCAAGAGGAGGCTCCCTCGTTTTTGCATGGATGAGTATGACAGGAGAGGAAAATCCTTTTTATGAACACTATGATGAAATTCTTGATATATGCAGAGAGTATGATGTGACCATATCTCTTGGTGATGCCTGCAGACCGGGATGCCTTGCTGATGCCAGCGATGTTTGTCAGATAGAGGAGCTTGTGAGGCTTGGAGAACTGACAAAGAGAGCCTGGGAAAAGGACGTACAGGTTATGGTTGAAGGACCCGGACACATGCCAATGGACCAGATTGAGGCAAACATGAAAATGCAGCAGACAATCTGCATGGGTGCGCCTTTTTATGTACTCGGACCTCTGGTTACCGATATTGCTCCCGGTTATGATCATATAACTTCAGCCATAGGTGGTGCCATCGCCGGGGCAGCAGGCGCGGCTTTTCTTTGCTATGTAACACCCGCAGAGCATCTGGCACTTCCTAATGTAAACGACGTAAAACAGGGAATAATAGCATCAAGGATAGCAGCTCATGCGGCTGATATTGCCAAGAAAATTCCTCATGCAATGGACATTGATAATGCCATGGCAGAGGCAAGACAGTCCTTTGACTGGGATAAACAGTGGGAGTGCGCAATAGATCCGGAAACTGCAAAAGCAATCAGAGATGACAGGGCACCTGAATTTGATGATACCTGCTCAATGTGCGGAAAATTCTGTGCTGTCCGCAGTATGAACAAAGCCCTTGCCGGTGAGCATATTGATATTCTGTAATTAGCTTTTTGGTACCCGAATTATAAAAATAAATAGTCAGATGCTGTAATTCTACTGGATTGATACATATACAAATATCAATATCCACGAATTTATTGCTTCTCCCTTGATGGACATTTGTTGGACATCTACTTCTATTATTAAAAATGTAAGAGGTGTTTAGAACAAAATTCTTATAAGGGGGAAGCATTATGAAGAGAAATATGCTTAAAAAAATCGTGGTAGTATTTTCTGCAACTGTTATGGCAGGAGCGTTTATTGCGGGATGCGGGAAGCTCAGTGCAAAGCCTGCTTACATAGAAAAAGGAGTATATTACAACTATGCAAAGGACGATGTGAATCCGGACAAGACCTATTTCTATGTATTTGTAGAAGATGATCACGGACATTCAGAAGATCCCACAAATGGCGCAGGATTACCATTTGACTATGTGCAGGAAGATGGCAAGATAAAATTCCGTTTCGGTGGAGTGACAGAGGATTGGGATACTTTCGAAGTTACATCTGCTGATCATGGCATTATAACCGGACATTTTAAGAATGGTCGTGAAATGGTATTTGAACCTGTTCCGGGAGTTGATCCCGCTACTTTTGATGGTGAAGTGTTTATCAATCAGCAGGGCAGCAGTGTAGAGGATACTGCCGAATGATAGAACCGGTGGCGCTGATTTCTTTGGAGAAACAGGAAACAATACTTATGTAAAAAATTTTTATCATATGGGGTAAGGGCTTCTAAAAAATGTAGAAGTCCTTATTTTTTCGTTGATTACAATATGCTCACGTGGTAAAATATAAAATAGTTTAGATAAAGCTAAAGCAATGTGAGATATTTATGGACACAAGAGTATGCAGGCACTGCCTTCTGAGGGATTTGGAAGGCGATGAAAAGGAAATGATTCAAAAATACCGGGATGCCATTGATCCGGAGGATAGGGTATCAGAGGCAGTCTATGAGAGCAGGCTTAAGGTATGCACCGAATGTGATAAATTATCAAGCGGGACCTGCCTTGCATGCGGCTGTTATGTGGAACTTCGGGCACTTGGCATTGTATCTCGTTGTCCAAAGAAAAAATGGTAATAGTCAAAGAACTAAGGAGGAGAAAGCATTGGCTAAACTGGTAATCAATAACGAAAGCAAAAAGTCTAAAATTGCACCTGAAATCTACGGACATTTTTCCGAGCATCTTGGAAGATGTATCTATGAAGGACTTTATGTAGGTGAGAACTCTGATATTCCGAATGTAAACGGAATGAGAACAGACGTGGTAGAAGCTCTAAAGGAGATGAAAATACCGGTACTTCGCTGGCCGGGTGGATGCTTTGCTGACGAGTATCACTGGATGGACGGAATCGGTCCTAAGGAAAAGAGAAAGAAGATGATCAACACACACTGGGGCGGTGTTGTTGAGGATAACAGCTTTGGTACACATGAGTATTTTGAACTTGCAAAGCAGCTTGGATGCAAGACCTATGTTAACGCCAATCTTGGTTCAGGTACTGTAAGAGAGATGAGCGAGTGGGTTGAATACATGACCTTCAACGGTGTGTCACCTATGGCTGATTTGCGTAAAGAGAATGGTCATGAGGAGCCCTGGACAGTAGACTACCTCGGCGTTGGTAATGAGAACTGGGGCTGCGGTGGTAACATGAGACCCACATTCTACGCAGATGAATACAGAAGATATCAGACCTATGTAAGAAATTATAATGGCGCTAAGCCTATTTCCAAAATCTGCTGCGGACCTAATGTAGATGATTATAATTGGACAGAAAAAGTTCTGGAGACCTGCTTTGACCATACACCTGCGCACTTCCATGGCTTTATGGATGGTCTCTCACTTCATTACTATACACTTCCTGAAACAGAGGGTGACTGGAACTTCAAGGGATCAGCTACTAACTTCACAGAGGAAGTATTCTACCAGACTCTTAAGAGAAGCTTCTACATGGATGAACTCATTAAGAGACATGGCGCAATCATGGATAAATATGATCCTGAGAAGAAGATTGGCCTTATGGTTGATGAGTGGGGTATCTGGACTGATGTTGAGCCCGGAACAAATCCCGGATTCCTTTATCAGCAGAATACAATGCGTGATGCTCTTGTTGCCGGCATGAACCTTAACCTGTTCAATAAGCATTCAGATCGTGTGAAGATGGCATGTATCGCTCAGCTTATAAACGTTCTGCAGTCAGTTATGCTTACTGATGGCGAGAAGATGATCAAGACACCTACATACTATGTATTTAAGATGTTCAAGGATCATCAGGATGCAACACTTCTTTCCAGCGAGCTGCTTAATAACAGTACAGTTGGTGCTGATAAGAACGAGCTTCCCAAGATTTTCGAATCTGTTTCAGAGAACGAAAATGGTGTTATAACAATCACACTTACAAACAACTCTCTTGAAGCTGCTGAGGATATTGAAGTTGTTCTCACTAAGGATGGCGCTGCTTATAATGTTTCTGCTGCAACTGTTGTAACAGGCAAAATGGCAGATCATAACACATTTGAGAATCCTGAGGTTGTTAAGGAAGCAGAGTTCAAGGATTATAGCAAGACTGAAAACGGAATTAGTGTAAAGATTCCTGCATGTTCAGTACTTATGCTTCAGCTTAAAAAATAATATATTAGAAGTCAAAAACATTCAGAATCCGCTAATTTACTGAGTAAATTGCTACTTCTAAAGTAAAAAATGCTCCACCGGGCTTGGTAGAATCCTGCCCGGTGGAGCTTATTTTTAAAAATGATCAGTGGGTAGGGGAGAAGTCCGTAAGACATTGCACAGTTTCCTGTTTCCATAAGACTGCTGAGTTACTGTTCAGACAGCTCTGCGCACTTGCTGCGCTGAGCGTGAGAATGTTCTACGTCTTGAATATAGGATTTGCCCCTTTGCCGAAGGCAACTGGAATGGGCAAATCCAGTTGCTGTGAGCACCGTAAGGTGTGAACAGTAACACTGCTGAAACTTAGTAGAATTTTATTCGTAATCACGTTTGACGCTGCAAGAGTTTTGTGTTATCTTTTCTTGCGACCGAATGCTTTTATCTTTTTATTAATAATGGCATTTTGAATTCAGAGAGGTCGGTCGCTCTCAGAAAAGAGGAGAACAATATGAAAAAAAGACTTGTAGCAATGATCATGGGATGCATGCTTGCTGTAACAGCAGTAGGCTGCGGCGGATCAAAAACTGCTGAGACAGTAGAAAACACTGAGGCAGCAGAGGAGACTGCTGAAGCCGGAAATGAGGAAGAAGCAGACGCTGGAGAATCAGAGGACGGAGCTTTAGAGGAAAATGCAGAGGAAACAGAGGATGCTGCTTTAGAGGAAAATGCAGAGGAAGCAGAGGCTTCAAAAGAGGCCGCAACAGAAGGTGAAGAAGCAGAAGCAGGCTCATTTACAGACAGATCAGGTAATGAGATTACACTTCCTGAAAAAGCAGAAGCTATTATTTCCATGGCTCCTTCAACAACACAGGTTCTTATTGACCTTGGTCTTGGTGATAAAATCGTAGCTTGTGATACTTATTCATATGCAAGTTTTGAATCTGAGCTTAATGCAGACATTCCTCAGTTTGATATGATGACACCTGATCAGGAGCAGATTATAGCTCTTGGCGCAGATATCATTTTCACATCAGGAATGAGTGCCAGCGGCGGTACAGATGTGTTTGAAGCAGTTCGTGAATCAGGTGCCTGCGTTGCAGATATTCCAAGCAGCGCATCTCTTGCAGATATTGAGAAGGACATCGAATTCATAGGTGAATGTGTAGGTAAAGAGTCTGAGGCAGAGTCAATTGTTAATCTTATGCAGACCAAGATTGATGAGCTCGCAGAGATTGGTAAGTCAATTCCTGAAGAAGAGAAGAAGACTGTTCTTTTTGAACTTTATACACCTTCTGCTGAGAATCCTATGATCTATACAGCAGGAAAGGGCACATATATCAACGAAATGCTTGAAGTTATCGGCGCTAAAAATGTAGCCGAGTCAGAGGCTGACCAGTGGCCTGCTCTTTCAGAGGAATCAGCCGTAGCTTCCAATCCTGATGTTATTCTTACCGCAGATATGTATACACCTGATGTGATTAATACTATACTGTCAATGAAGGGTTGGGAAAACGTAAATGCCGTTGTAAACAAAGAGGTATATCAGCTTGATGGAGATGCTGTAAATCGTCCTAACCACCACGTAATAGATGCCATGATCGAGATGGCTACATCTATTTATCCTGACAAGTATTCAGACGAAGCTCTTGACGATGCTGCATAAAAAGTCATATCTGATTACGGAACTCTGCACTACCTGCCGGGTTCGTGAGAATATGATACAATAAGCAAATTCCAATTTTGAGGAAATAAGCTGATCTATGAATATTAACAGTGATAAAACTGCACTAAAAATGTTGACTGCCAGCCTTGTCGGGCTGGCAGCACTTATAGTGGGAATTTGTGCCGGAAGTGTAAGCATTGCGCTGCAGGACACGTTCTCGATTATACAGGCGAAGCTTTTTGGAGGAACCCTCAGTTCCTCTGTTGATGCTTCGCTTGTTTCTATTTTATGGGAAATAAGGATTCCAAGAGCTTTATGTGCCTTTTTGATAGGAGGAGCACTGGCTGTAAGCGGAGCAGTGATACAGGCCATTTTGCAAAATCCTCTGGCATCTTCATATACTCTTGGAGTATCATCAGGAGCCTGCCTTGGAGCAGCGGTGATAATAATAACAGGAGTGGGGAGCACAGCTTTGGGATATATATTGCTTCCTCTCACAGGCTTTTTATGTGGACTTTTTACCGTGATTCTCGTGATACTCATTGCTTCCAGGCTGGATTCCGGTTTTAAGAATCATACTATCATTCTGTTCGGAATGGTCTTTTCATTATTTGTTAATGCGCTTCTGACCATGATAAGTGCTCTGAATAAGGAGCATATGCAAAGACTTGTGCTATGGCAGATGGGCACATTTTCGGGAAGACGTTTTGCACATGTGGCGGTTATATTCGGCTTTGTTGTTGCAGGCGTGGTTTTGATGCTTTTTAGGAGCAGAGAGCTTGATCTTATGTCCTTTGGAGATGAAGAAGCTGCTGCAGTGGGAGTTGATACCAGGAAAAATAAGATAATCCTTTTGGTGCTTGCATCTTTATTGACAGGAATCTCCGTATGTTTTACCGGAGTAATAGGATTTGTGGATCTTGTAATACCGCATATAGTCAGAAAAATATTCGGATCAACACACATTATTGTACTTCCGATGTGCCTTATTTTGGGCGGAGCATTTATGACTCTGTGTGATCTTTTGGCAAGAACACTTCTAGCTCCTCAGGAAATACCAATCGGTGCAATAACAGCACTCGTAGGGGCACCATTTTTCCTTTGGGTATATTTTAAGGGGAGGACATGATGGAAAATAGTATTATTGAACTTCAAAATGTTTTCTCCGGCTATGAAAAGAAAAAAAGAGGAATTCCGGACGAGAGCAGGATGGTAGTAAAGGATATTTCTCTTAAGATAACAGAAGGTCACTGTGTGAGCTTCCTTGGGGCAAACGGTTGTGGAAAAACCACGCTTTTAAGGACTATAGCCGGTATGCTTCCGGCCTATGGCAGAATCAAAATTGATGGGAAAGATGCAGAAAAGCTTTCGAGAAAAGAAATAGCCAGATATATCGCCTTTTTGTCCCAGATGTCCCAGGTTTATTTTTCGTACAGCGTATATGAGACAGTGATGCATGGAAGATATGTCCATGGGAGCTCATTCTTCTCGGATAATAAGGAAAATGATAAGGAGATAGTTGAGGAAACTCTTGAAACTCTTGGGCTTAAGGATATTGTAAAAAAGCAGATAACTACCCTTTCAGGTGGTCAGCTTCAGAGAGTCATGCTGGCAAGATGTATAGCTCAGAGAAGTCCTGTGCTGATTTTGGATGAACCTATGAATCATCTTGATATGAAGGTTCAATCCGAGTTTATGGAATATCTTATGGAGTGGAGGAAAAATCCTGTAAAGCTAAGCGGTGGAAGGGAGTATAAGCCGACAATGATCGGGGTATTTCATGACCTTAGTACCGCTGCTTATCTGGCTGACGATATGGTTCTCATAAGAGAAGGAAGACTTCTTGGATATGGGAGAAAAGAAGAAATGCTAAATGCGTCGCTATTGCAGAAGACCTACGGCTTTGATGTGGCAGGATTTTTGGACAGGTTCAGAGGAGAGCTTAAGATAGAGGATTAAATTTAGCTTGTGTAAAAATCGCTAAGTACTATGCTCAAGCAAAAGCCCCGGCAGCGAAGAGAAAGCTCTTGCTGTTCGGGGCTTTACTTACGTATAGTACTTAGCGGAATTTTAAGTACCTGACTGGACTTTTGTGTTTACAAATTACCATCTGTAAGCGGTGTAGTATGTTTCGTAGTGGTCTGCACCTTCAGGAATGGAGAGATCCTTAATGACTGTCTCACCTGCAAGTACGTTATAGTTGCTGTTTACGATATATGAATCCTCGAAACCTACAAGCTTATCTGAGGCGTCAAAGAACAGTGTTGATGCCTGAATTGTGCTTAGATCCTCTGAGCCATTATTGGTTGCCTGAAGAATCAGCTTGCCGTTACTTGCTACATTTGCCTGCAATGTAACATCCTTAAATCCGGGATGGATATAATCAGATTCCTCCCAGCTTATTTTGTATGAATAATCTGTAGCGTCTTCAGAGTCGAGGAAAAGAGCATAAAGTACAAATTCCTGACCACCTGTGACATATGCTGTATAAGATGAGCCTGTCTCCAGAATGCCGCCGTCCTTATCATAGCTTACGGTATCCCAGGATACATCCAGATCAGTGTCCGTTGTATTATGACATACAGCTATATAATATTTATAGCCATATTCTGATGAAAATTCATAGGACTGCTCAACTTCAATAGCGTCATCTGTAGCTATGCCGCCTGCCTCTGCTACGGAATCTGCTGATGCAGCCAGTACAGTATTGCTAAATAACATAAGAATTAATAGTGATGCGCCAAATGATTTTAGTATTTTCATAAGTTAATCCTCCTTGTGTATTGGCACGATTACTTCGTAATCCTGCCCTATCGGTGGAACCATTCCGAATCATGACTTTTTCATGACGGTTCCGATCAGTTGGTCGGATAAATCCTAATTCTAATTATCACTAAGGCATATGTACCAGAGATGTCCATTGTCTTTATTTTTTATAAAATAATAATGAAAAATGTGATAAGATTAAGCAGTCAAATATGACTTAATTTGGAGGAGATTTTAGTTATGGCTCAACTGTATTTTAGGTATGGTGCAATGGGGTCATCCAAGACTGCAAATGCACTAATGGTTAACTACAACTATCATGAGAGAGGGAAAAATTCCATAATATTAAAGCCGGGACTCGAAAACAGAGACGGGGCTACGATCATCAGATCAAGGATCGGGCTTCAGGCTGAATGTATGCTGGTGGAAGATTTTTTTGATGAGTATAGAAGAAAGCATAAGATGATAGAAAAATATGATGCTATCATCGTGGATGAGGCTCAGTTCCTTACAGCTGAGCAGGTGGATATGCTTTCGGATATAGTAGATTTTGATAAAGTTCCTGTCATCTGCTACGGACTTCGCACAGACTTTCAGGAGAAGTTTTTCCCGGGATCTGCAAGACTTATGGAGATTGCAGATAAAATAGAGGAAGTGAAGACAGTTTGCTGGTGCGGAAGAAAAGCTACCTGCAACGCCAGAATCTACAACGGAAAAATTGTAAGAGACGGCGAACAGGTCTTCATGGGCGGCAATGAAAGCTACATCGCCCTTTGCCGCAAGCACTTTAAAAAGGGCAAGCTTACGATATGACAGTAAGAAAAACCTTGCCAAATCGACTATAGACGTTCATGAGAAAATGGATTTGTTCTGACTATTTTGCCAAGTGTTCTGCTTAAATAAAAAACCACCCGAAAGTACTAAGTACACATCTCGGGTGGTTTTTGCATTTAATTTATTGAAGCTGCGTTGGATTTATCAACAGGAGTAAAAGGAACCCAGACATATCGGAGGTCTTTTGTTACATATTGAACATCCTTGGCTGTGCCTGTTTTGGCAAGGGCGATAGCAACTTCGATGCAGGCTTCTCCCTGACCCTTTGCTGACTGATATACCGTAAACTGCATTCCACCATCCATAATGGATTGACACCCATCTACCGTTGCATCAATACCTACTACCGGGATATCGGCGGTGCTGATTCCAAGCTCGTTCATGGCCTGAACTACGCCAAGAGCCATAGAATCATTGTTGCAGATAACACAGTCATAGGGCTGATTGGTTTTAAGAAAGGTCTTGAAGCCCTCAGCAGCCTTATCTGTATCCCAATAAGCTGTATCGTTGAAAACGAAGTTTGCATTAATACCGTTCTTCTTGAAATAATTCTTGACTGATTTTGTTCTTGATACAGCTGCAGGGTGTCCAGGCTGTCCGGAGAAGAGAACTACATTAAGACTCTTGGGATTGCCAAGTGCTTTTAATACATATTCTGCCTGCATGTTTCCTGCATCCATCTCGTAGCTTCCAACATACATATATTTATTGGGTTTTAGATGATCCTCGGAAGGCTGAGTATTTGTAAAGATAATAGGCGTATCGCCTGCGATTACTTCAAGCTGCAGAGCAGTGTCTGCATCAACAGGGTTACAAATGATTGCATTGTATCCCTTTGCTGCAGCGTCTCTTATCTGGGCAACCTGATCATCAACAGTAGCGCAGGGCTCTCCTAAATCTACGACTACACCGTTCTTTTTGCCTGCATCTGCTACTGAATTCATAACCAGCTCTTTGAAATCATCTAAAGTCAGTGTGCTGAAAAACACTTTAACTCCTGATCCGTCTACAGATGCGCCGTCCGAAGAGGATTTGCTACAGCCTGTGATAGCACCTAAAGTAAGCATGCACACAGCTGCTATGCTAATTATTTTAGTAAATAAATTCTTTTTCACGATAAGACCTCCTCTTTGTGTATTGGCACGATTACTTCGTAATCCTGCCCTATCGGTCGGAACCATTCCGAATCATGACTTCGTCATGATGGTTCCTCCTCTTAAATCTTAAACTGCTGAACATGAGAAGTCAGAGTCTCAGACGTGTTTGCAAGTTCGTGTGAATTGTTTGCGACATCTTCACTGTTCTGAGATATGCTCTTCGCCTGTTCAACCATGTTTTGTGAGGTTGCCAGTATCTCATCTGCGCTTGCTGCCTGCTCCTCGGAGATAGCAGCTACGTTTGTTGCAACGTCATCTACCTTTTGGACATCCCTGATCATTTCCTCGATACAATCATTGGAGGTCTGGATATTGGTGTAAATCTGTTCAAAGGTATCAACGGCTACACTAATAAGTTCACTGTTTTTCTCAATGCTTTCAGCGCTGGCATTTGCCTGTCCTACAGCTTCATCGATAAGTCTGTGAACCTCTTCTATAAGATTTGAAATATTGGTAGCACTTTCAGAACTGGTCTGTGCGAGCTTACCAATCTGAGTTGCAACTACCGCAAAGCCCTTACCTGCTTCGCCGGCTCTTGCAGCTTCAATAGATGCATTAAGAGACAAAAGATTGGTTTCCTCAGCAATCTCAGCGATCATGCTGACGATATTAGTGATTTCTTCTGATGCTGTACCTACTTTGTTTATGGAAGTTACAAGCTGATTGTTTGCCTGCTGAATTCCTTCCATGGCGTGAGAGAGCTTCTCCATATCATCGCGACCCTTTTGGGAAATCTTAACGGTTTCCTTCATGGATACGTCAGCTTTTTCAGAGTTTTCACGGGTATCGGAAACTACTGTGGCAAGGGTGGTTGCATTTTCAGCGATATCACCTACTGCAACAGCGAGCTGATCAACAGTATCATTTAACTGCTGCATGGCTTCAGCCTGCGACTGAGAGGCATCATACATATTTTTTGATACCATATCGCTGGTCTCGGATTCCTGTTTAAGCTTTTCGGATTCCTCGCTGATGCTGGAAAGCATATGACGCATGCTTTCAACGAACTCGGCAATTTTGCTGCTCATTACTCCAATCTCATCATTACTTCCGGAATCGACATCTATTGTGAAGTCTCCTTCACTCATGGCATGTATACTCTTGGTTATGCCAGCGAGAGGAGCAATAACTCTGCTGACAACATAGAGTATCAATATGATGATAATGATAACGGCTATGACACCGGTTATAATCAGATAATTAGCAAGTTCCTGGACGCTGGCAAGGATTACATCCTCAGCAATATAAGAAACCAGGATCCAGTCAGTTCCCTGAATTTCCTTAAAGGCAACATAATAGGGACCGATTTCCTTTGTGGAATAGTCTTCGTCCGCAATTGCCTGTGCAATGCCGCTGAGGAGGCTACTGCTGTTATCAGTGCCAAGAGTGCTTGAAACAAGGCTCGTGTCTCTGTGGGCGAGAATGGTATTGTCATTGGTATCAACCAGGAAAGAAGTTGCCTTATCCATTTTGACACCTGAATTAACGATGATACTGATCTTATCAAGGGTAACATCAGCTGAAATGACCTTGATTGAATCGTCACCGTAGTTAATTATACCGGAGGCACTTATAACGTTTTGGCCTTCAGCATTTTTATAAGCAGTACCATACTGTATGTTTGCTCTGGTAATACCCTGCTTGTACCAGGTTGAAGAAGTAGGATCCGCTTCTTCAAGAATGGAATCAGTAGGCTTGATAAATTCACCGCTTGAAGTAGCTATATGAAGGCCCTCCGGTGAATTTGTGTTAAAGTCATAGAATGAGTCGAGAAGCTTCTGAAGCTCTTCATCATTGGGATTTAGACCCTCTATGGCCTTTTTCGCAGTTTTGAAGAATTGAAGATTTTCATCCAGCCAGGATTCAATATTGTCAGCCTGATTGGAAATGGATGAATTAAGATTGGCAGTTGCAAGCTCTGTCATTCTTTTTTTAGACAAAGAAGCAGCAATCATGATAAGCACAATAATTGTGATTACAACGATTGGAACAATGAAAATAAGAAGCCTGTTCCTTATCTTCCCGGTTCTTCTGATTTTAACGGGACTTTCGCTCATAATAGCCTCCTTACATTACAAAAAAAGGAAATAATTGTTATCCTTTATTATTTAAAGTTAACACAATACCTTATAAAAATCTGTAAGCATATCCTTAAATTTGCATAAATAATTACGAAAAAAAGAACAAACAGATAGCTATTTCAAATTGAAAGTTTTAGCATGAATTAGTATAATTTTAGGTAATAACGAGTTCCGGACAGGCACTGGTGGAGGATAAACTTAACAGACCATGCAGGTCAGATTCAGGAGAACTCGTGCCGGATAAGGGGGATCATTACATGGATAACGAAGAATTGCTTAAGAAAATCGCTGAGAATACATCTAAGAGCCTTAAATATCATAGAATAAGTGCTTTTTGTCTCATCGGAATTCTTTGCGTGGTACTGGTTTCGGCATATATTGTCGTACCTAAGGCGGCTTCAACATTAAATGCAATTGACGCGGCAGCCAGAAGCAGTGAAGAGACATTATCAAATGCCTCGGCAACTCTTGCAGAGGTTAATGAAATGGCTGATTCTGTCACTAAGACAAGTGATGAGATAAGTACTTTCGTAAATGATAATCGGGATATGATGATGGAATCTCTTGATAAGATGTCACAAATTGATTTTGACGGATTGAATCAGGCTATTAAGGATCTTCAGGATGCAGTTGGACCTTTTGCGAAATTCATGAAATCATTCGGCAGATAAATGGATTCTGTTACTTTGATCTGGCAGCATTTGGATGCTAAAGATAGCAGCACCCGACAGGAGTTGGTAAGATAAAAACATTTCATTGAGGAGGATGTAAAATGGCAGGAAAAAAGACTACAGATAAGTTGATGGATATCGCTAAAAATGTATCCGAGGCAGCAAAGCCTTACGTGGAAAAGGCGGAGCCTTACATTGAAATGGCTAAGGAAAAAGCTGAGCCTGTGATCGATGAAGTTAAGGAAAAAGGCGGTCCTGTTCTTAAGGATGTCATTGAAAAGGCTGAGCCTGTGATCAAGGAAGTAAAAAAGAGAGCAGAGCCTGCAACCAAGGTGATAAAGGAGCAGGGGGAAAAGGCAGCTGATGTTGTAAAGGCAGCAACCAGAGATATTACAGAGTCAAATGCAAAAAAGAATGCAAAAGTAGAGTTCTTTATCCAGTACAAGGACTATGAGGTGCGTACCGAGGATATTGCTCAGATCATTCGTGAGAAGTATGTATCTGAGGGACACAAGATATCAGATATCAAGGAGCTGCAGATTTATCTTAAGCCTGAAGAGAACACAGCATATTATGTTGTAAATCACACAGATACAGGCAAATTTACATATTAAACCGGAGACTTGCATTTAATGGCAATTGAGAAAAACGTATTTTTTAATCTGAGACACTATGAATATGGGGAGGCTTTCTTTGGAAGCTATAAGGGCATGAGATACAGGCTGGCAAGAGAGCCGCTGGAGAATGTATTTTTCACGCCCGTTGACCAGAGGAATCCTGACGACAGGCTCATGGCTACTGTGTGGCCTGAACCCTACAGTTATTTTGACACTGAGGACAGTAAGAAAATTTCTGAAAAATTTGAGATTACAGAGGAAGGCTTTGAACAGGCTATTGCATGGATAAATGCGCAGTATGAGGCCGGAAACTGGTAATTTATAGACTGCTGCATTTGCGGCAGTCTTTTTCATCATATAGGAAATCCCGTTGGATTTCCTATATGATAAAAAGCATAAATAAAAAATTTAATTTCGAAAAAGGAAATGTCAATCATGTGCAGAATATAGTTAAAGTGAGGAGTTTATTGTATGAAAATACGAGAAAGCCTGGAAAACAGAGAGAGATTAAATTATAGCCCATATGCAACTCTTAGTATGAACACCAAGGGCAGGAAAGTCGAGGAGGAACCCTGCGACATCAGACCTTGTTTTCAGAGGGACAGAGACAGGATTTTATATTCAAAATCCTTCAGACGTCTTAAGGATAAAACACAGGTTTTTCTTACCCCGGACGGTGATCATTACAGAACCAGGATGACCCATACTCTGGAGGTTGCTCAGAATGCCAGGACTATAGCCAGAGCTCTTAAGCTTAATGAAGACCTTGCGGAAGCGATAGCCTTTGGGCATGACCTTGGGCACACACCCTTTGGACATGCAGGAGAGAGGGCTCTTAATGCAATATGTCCTTATGGCTTCAAGCACAACGAGCAGAGTCTGAGGACAGTGGAATTTCTTGAGAAGGACGGAAGAGGTCTTAATCTTACTTTTGAAGTAAGAGACGGAATTCTGAATCATGAGCTGGAACTTACTCCGATTACTCTGGAGGGTAAGGTTGTAAGGCTCTCTGATAAAATAGCTTATATTCATCACGACATGGATGATGCAATTCGTGGGGGAATTCTTAAAGAATCGGATGTCCCGGATAAAATTACCAAAGTAATAGGCCATACCAATGGAGAATGGCTAAATACGTTTATTCACGACATTGTAGAAGCCAGCTTAGGACATAATGACATACTGATGTCAGGAGAGGTTGAGGAGGCACTTTTTAATCTAAGGACCTTTATGTTTGAAAATGTGTACACCAATCCTGTGGCTAAGAGTCAGGAGGGAAAAGCGGAGAATCTGATCCAGATACTGTATCAGTACTATATGGATCATGATGAGCTTTTGCCGGAGTACTTAAAGCGGCTAAGTGATACTCAGCCAAAAGAGCGGCTCGTTTGTGATTTTATAAGCTCGATGACAGACAGATTTGCTATTGCCAGATTCCATGAATATTTCGTGCCGAAGAGCTGGGATGTTCTATAACTAGAAGTAGGAATATAAAATGAGATACTCAGATGAAATCATTGAGGAGGTCAGATCCCGCAATGACATAGTTGATGTCATTGGACAGTATGTCAACCTGAAGCGGACAGGTGCAAACTATGTGGGACTGTGCCCCTTTCATAATGAAAAGTCACCATCCTTTAGTGTCTCCCCAAACAAGCAGATGTTCTACTGTTTTGGATGCAGAGTGGGTGGTAATGTCTTTTCATTTTTGATGAAATACGACAATTTGACTTTCGGCGAAGCTGTTAAAAACCTGGCTGACAGGGCAGGAGTAAAGCTCCCGGAAGAAGATGAATCGCCTCAGGCGAAAAAGATGAGAGATAAGCGCCAGACACTGCTGGAGATAAATAAAGAGGCTGCAAAATACTATGTTTATCAGCTCAAAACTCCTGCCGGTGAAAAAGGTCTTAAGTACTTTAAAGAAAGGGCGCTTTCCGATGAGACCATAAGAAAGTTCGGACTAGGATATTCAAATGTCACAAGTGATGACCTTGTCAGATATCTGAAAAGCAAGGGATATGCAGATTCGCTGATTATTGATGCGGGGCTTGCATCCTTTGATGAAAAGTACGGACTGCATGATAAGTTCTGGAACAGAGTAATGTTTCCGATACTGGATGCCAATTCAAAGGTTATCGGATTCGGTGGCAGAGTTATGGGGGATGGAAAACCCAAGTACCTCAATTCCCCTGAGACCATGATTTTTGATAAGAGCAGAAATCTTTTCGGACTTAATTATGCAAAGAATGCAAGGGCAGGCTATATAATAATCTGTGAAGGATATATGGATGTCATTGCGATGCATCAGGCCGGTTTTGGAATGGCTGTGGCATCCCTTGGAACAGCCTTTACATCGCAGCAGGCGAGCCTTCTGAAAAGATATACAGATCTGGTCATCCTGTCCTATGACAGTGACGGTGCGGGAACAAGTGCAGCGCTTCGAGGTATTGAGATACTTAAGGAGGCAGGTCTTAAAGGTAAGGTCTTGAATCTTAAGCCCTATAAGGATCCCGATGAATTTATTAAAAATGAGGGGCGGGAGGCCTTTGAGGAGAGAATTAAGAAGGCAGAGAATCCGTTTTTCTTTGAAATAGCAGTAAAAGAGAAGGAATTCGACATGAGTGACCCTGCTGAAAAGACTGAATTCCACAGATTTATAGGTAAAAAGCTCTGCGAATTTACCGAAGCTGTCGAAAGAGAGAATTACTTAGAAGCAGTTGCTCAAAGATATATGATAAGTGCTGATGACCTTCATAAGCTGGTGGCAGGTATAGCAGCCGGCGGAATAGTGAAGCAGTCAGTTAAACCCAAGTCTGGAAAACCGATAAAGGAAATAAAGGAAGATCCGGCCAGAAAGCCTCAAAGGCTTCTGATAACCTGGCTTGCTGATGAACCGGCAGTTTTCACATCTGTAAAGAAATGGGTAGAACCTCCGGATTTCAGTGATGAGCTTTATCGCGGAATTGCTGATGAGATGTGGAAGGGACTTTCAGATGGCAGTTTTGATCCTGCAAAGGTGATGAACCATTTCACAGATGAAGATGAACAGAGAGAAGTCGCCGAGCTTTTCAATACTAACCTATTTAAGGTTGAAACAAAAGATGAACGTGAAAAGGCAATGCACGACATTCTCTATGACATAAAAAAATCAGGTTTTGAAAAGAAACTCTCAATGATGCCTTCGGATGCACCTGAAAGATGGAATTTTACACTTGATGGGAAACGGGCACTTGAGGAACTGTCGAGAGCAAAGATCATTTTGGATACGTAAGAAAGGAAGTAAATAAAGTGGCAGAAAAGAAGACAACAAGCAAGGAAACAGATAAGGAAACAGTTAAGAAGCCTGCGGCTAAGGCTGCAGAAAAGAAAACAGCTGTAAAGAAAGAGACTGTAAAAAAGGAAACCAAGAAAAAGATAGTTATCAAGCTGGCTGATGATGATCTGAAGGAAGAGAAGAAGGCTGCTGCAAAGACTACTACTGCAAAGAAAACCTCAGCTAAAAAGGAAGAGTCTGCTAAGAAGACTTCTGCAAAGAAGGAAGACAGCGCATCCAAGGCTCCGGCTTCTTCTTCAGATCTTGACGAAGAGACAAGAGAAAAGTTCCTTCAGAAAATAAGAGAGCTTCTTGCACTTGGTAAAAAGAAACAGAATACACTCGATTACAACGAAATCAGCGATTTCCTGAGAGATCTGAACCTTGATGAGGAGAACCTTGATAAGGTGCTTGAACAGCTTGAGGCTGCAGGCATTGATATCATCAGAATGGAAGAGGACGTTGATGTTGATATTCCGGATGATGACGGTGTTGTTCTCGGCGATGAGGATGAGGTTGATATGGAAAATATCGATCTTTCCGTTCCAGATGGTATAAGCATTGAGGATCCGGTACGTATGTACCTCAAAGAGATCGGTAAGGTTCCGCTTCTTACAGCTGACCAGGAAATTGATCTTGCTCAGCAGATGGAAGATGGAATGATGGCTGAGCGCATCATGGAAGCCGGCGGTGCAGATAAGGTTGATGTCAAGGAAGAGGAGCAGGATGCTTACGAAAGAGTAAAAGATTATGATGAGAGACAGCTTAAAGATGCTTCTTTTTATGGTAATGAAGCAAAGAAGCGTCTTGCTGAGGCTAACCTCCGACTTGTTGTAAGTATTGCCAAAAGATATGTAGGACGAGGAATGCTTTTCCTTGATCTTATCCAGGAAGGTAACCTTGGTCTTATTAAGGCTGTTGAAAAGTTCGACTTCCGTAAAGGATTTAAGTTCTCTACTTATGCAACATGGTGGATTCGTCAGGCAATCACCCGTGCCATTGCAGATCAGGCAAGAACAATCCGTATTCCTGTACATATGGTTGAGACCATCAACAAGCTCATCCGTATCAGCAGACAGTTGCTGCAGGAGCTTGGTCGTGAACCCACTCCCGAAGAGATTGCAAAGGAGATGGGCATACCTGTAGAAAGAGTAAGAGAGATTCTGAAGATATCTCAGGAGCCTGTTTCACTTGAAACACCTATCGGTGAAGAGGAAGATTCACATCTTGGTGATTTCATACAGGATGATAATGTTCCTGTACCTGCAGATGCTGCAGCATTCACTCTTTTGAAAGAGCAGCTGGTTGAAGTTCTTGGAACTCTTACAGAACGTGAGCAGAAGGTACTGCGACTTCGTTTTGGTCTCGATGACGGCAGAGCAAGAACTCTTGAGGAAGTTGGTAAAGAATTCAACGTTACCCGTGAGCGTATTAGACAGATTGAAGCTAAGGCGCTCCGTAAGCTTCGTCATCCCAGCCGCAGTAGAAAACTTAAGGATTATCTGGACTAAATTATGAAAAATGTTATTTTATCAGATAGATTAAACGCAGTTGCGGGGCTCGTTAAGAGCTCCGACTGCGTATGCGATATCGGGACGGATCATGGATTCGTTCCGATTTATCTTATTAATTCAGGCGTATGCAAAAGAGCTATAGCCATGGACATAAACAAAGGACCGCTTGACAGGGCAAGAGATCACATAAAGGAAAATGGTCTCGCAGACCTGATCGAGACGAGGCTTTCAAACGGAATGGAAAAGCTTTCTGAAGGAGAAACCGATGCTGTTGTTATAGCAGGAATGGGCGGACTTCTAATGAAAAGGATTCTGGAAGATGGGCAGCCCCGCAAAAAGGGCATTAAGCAGATGGTTCTGCAGCCTCAGTCTGACCTCAGACTTTTCAGGGAATACTTGAGACGCGAAAGATTTTTCATAACCAAGGAGGCTGAAGTTTTTGAAGATGGCAAGTATTATGTAGCTATCTCTGTGAATGTCAGCGATGATGGAGAAAATGTGTCCTATAAAAGCGCCACTGAAGAACTGATCCGTTCTTGCAACGCGGACTTGCTTTTAAAAAACAATCAAGGCGATTCTTCTGATAATAGTGAATTATCTTTGAGAAACGATAGAGGAGATTCTGGCTATAATAATGATTTTTCACAAAAAGAAAGTGTGAGAGGGAAGATTACCGGAGACAATATCAGCCTTGAAGAAATTGCCACAAGGATATGTGACAGATTTGGTCCCTGTCTCCTTCTTAAAAGGGATGAAACACTTCGCAGATATCTTGAGCACGAAAAGAGCATCTGTGAGGGTATTTTATTAAAATTATCTGAAAATGAGCATACTGAGAGGATAAATGATATTATAAATAAAATAAACGATATTACAATTGCCCTGAGTTTGTATGTCATTCACTAGAGCAAGAAAAAAATAAGAATCTATAGATTCCTGTTTTTCCTCAGAAAAACGGGAATCGTATTGGACCAGGTCCTCGCGAAGCGAGGGGCGTGTCCTGCCGAAGGCAGGATTTTTGTGGGCGATTTCCGCTTTTGCCCACAAAAAGTCATGACTTTTTGCAGCAAGAAAAACAGGAATCTATGACTTCTTCTGGGCAAAAAGTGAGTACCTGCAATCATGGGTAAATTAAATCCATATGGAGGGTGAGTTATGCCAAAGCTTGTTATAGAGGGAGAAGAAAGAGAGTATGAGAAGGGAACAACCTTCGAAGAAATAGCAAGGGATTATCAGGACAGGTATGATAACCAGATTGTTGCGGTGGTTTATGGCTCAAGGATCCGCGAGCTTATGAAAAAAGTGGATCGGGATGAGAATCTGAAATTCATAACCACATCGGATGAGATTGGTAATAATACCTACACCAGAACTGCGCTCATGATGCTTATTAAGGCGGTTCGTGATGTTTCAGGAAAAAAACACCCTGCATTTACCAAAGTTGAATATAAGATTGGCAATGCGATTTACTGCAATATCAGAGGTGATTTCAAGGTTACTGAAACCTTCGCTGAGGAAGTGAATAAACGAATGCAGGATATGGTAGATGATGCTTTGCCAATTTCCAAGAAGGGATATCCTCTTGCTGATGCTGTTGATATTTTTACAAAAGAGGGAATGGACGATAAGGTAAGGCTTCTTCGCTATCGCAGAAGCTCAGAAGTTAATGTCTACAAGCTGGATGAATTCAACGATTACTTCTATGGATATATGCTGCCTAATACCTCTTATGTAAAATGGTTCAAGGTAGAAAAATATCATGAGGGTTTGCTTTTACACCTGCCTTCCAGGCGGCATCCGGATGAGATAACTGAAAGTGAACCAAGGGAAAAGCTCTTTAATGAAATGGTTCGCTCCACTAAATGGGGTCAGATGATGGGAATAGATACTGTAGGTGATCTGAATGATGCTATCTGCAGAGGCGAATTTAATGATCTCATGCTGGTTCAGGAAGCACTTCAGGAGAGGCGTATCGGCGAGATAGCGCAGAAAATTTACGAGCGCAAGGGCGTTAAGTTTGTAATGATTGCCGGACCCAGCTCATCAGGAAAGACTTCATTTGCCAACAGACTTTCAATTCAGATGAGGACCTATGGATTAAATCCGCATCCCATAAGCCTTGATAACTATTTTGTTAACAGGGAAGATACACCTTTAAATGAGGATGGAAGCTATAATTTCGAATGTCTTGAGGCTCTCGATGTGGAGAAGTTTAATGAGGATATGGTGGATCTTCTAGACGGGAAAAGAGTTGAGATGCCAACCTTCAATTTTGTTACCGGTAAGCGAGAGATGAATGGTGATTTCCTGCAGCTTGGGGACGAGGATGTTCTTGTAATCGAGGGAATTCACGGACTTAATGAGAAGATGAGTTATGCACTTCCGGCAGAGTCTAAATTCAAAATATATATCAGCGCATTGACTACTCTTAGCGTAGATGCCCATAACAGAATTCCGACCACAGATGGACGACTTATCAGAAGAATTGTACGCGATGCCAGAACCAGAGGTGCATCTGCAAAGTATACCATAGCCATGTGGGATTCTGTGCGCAGAGGTGAGCACCTTAATATTTTCCCTTATCAGGAGAGTGCAGATGAGATGTTCAATTCAGCGCAGATTTATGAACTGGCGGTTTTGAAGCAATATGCTGAGCCTCTGCTTTTTGCCATCAGAAAAGATGAGCCGGAGTATTTTGAGGCAAAACGTTTGTTGAAATTTCTCGACTACTTTGTGGCTGTTGATTCACAGGCACTTCCCAAGAACTCCATAACAAGAGAGTTCGTAGGTGGCAGCTGCTTCAAGGTTTGATCTTGCCGCTAAATATGCAAAACAAAAAGGAACTGTTTCATTAGAGCAGTTCCTTTTTTTACGCACAGATCCAGCTAAATAGCACATTTATATCTTAAAAAAGTGTATGTATTTAGAAAACAGCCACATTATTGTATAAGAGCTTCAATATCTGAGAGTCTTACAGCTACTGTTTCACCTTTATTGGTTCCGCCTACAAGGATGCCTAAATAATTGCCGCTTAGGTCAAATACACCGCCTCCGGACATGCCATGGTGGGCGTCGCATCTCACATATATCATCTTGTAGCCGTAGTCTGAAACCATAATGTTTGGGTTTATTACGGGGCCATACACATATTTTATGCCTATTCCTGTGTTACTTCCATAATAGTCATAGTGCTGCTTTTCTTTTGCATTGACCTGATGGTCTGAGTCAAGTGCGATTATGGTTTCGCCCTTAATCTTGTCAAAAGAGGGCATTACATCAGGGTTAATATTCACTGCACGAAGATTTATGAGGTTATAGGGATCAATAGATGATGTATTAACGCTGAGTATGGCTGCATCGTAGGTTTCATCTGATGTAATAAGAGTTGCATCAGCAATTTTTCCATTGTAGAAAATTACAAAATGATTGTCTGTTGAATCCCAGTTTTTAACCACATGCCCTGCTGTGATGATCAGTATCTGGTCTTTGTTTATGGAAAGAATATTGCCGCTTCCGTATTCTTTGCCAACCTGGACTTGAACAATGCTGGGGCGCTGGTTTAGGGCGGTAGCTATTATATCGCTGTCAGTATCAGATGAGGGAACAGTAAGTGGCGCTGTGAAAGCTCCGATGGATATCATGTCTTCTGCAATTTCGTTTGGCATAGGACCGTTGGCGTGGGCAGAAAGAGGGTATATAAGAAAAAAAATAAACACTACGATTAATGTAATGCCTGTAGTATAAATTATTTTTATTGATGTCTTATTATTGGTATGCATTTTAAGATTATTAAAGATTGCTTTTTATAAACATTATGAATATGCACTGTGTGAATTCTACATGTCTATGTACTGCATGATCTGTATATAGCAGGGCAACTCGTATTATCAGGAACAAGACCCTAAATGACCATGAATTTGTTTTTATGTATGAGCAGGCCTGTAAGCCGGGTTATGTCGAGAATGATCATCTATCTAGGACTGCCGTTACCGACAGCCTCAAGCGACCCACCTGAAAACGGACCGGGCCGGCCCATAGTTTTCTTTTTGGTCTTGCTTCGGATAGGGTTTACATGGCTACAGATGTTACCATCTGCACGGTGGTCTCTTACACCGCCTTTTCACCCTTACTCATAAAGAGCGGTTGTTTTCTGTTGCACTTTCCCGGGAGTCACCTCCGCCGGACGTTATCCGGTATCCTGCCCTACGAAGCCCGGACTTTCCTCACCCGCGCCCTTACGGGACTTGCGGCCGCGATCATTTGTCCTGCTCATACATAGCAATTTTAACAATGTAAAAAATATTGTCAAGGGCGACACGAAAACTTAAGAAATTCTTAATTTGAAAAAAATCACTTGATAAGAAAAGTCAGGTGTGATATATTCCTTGCTTGTCGGCAATCAGCCGATAGCAGTCCGGAGTTTCTCCGAGACGAATTCCATTTTTTTTACCAGATTATTTTTATGAAAGGCGGTTTTTATTTTTTATGAGACCAATTAAACAAAGTAACTCGATGAAAGAGCTATTGAAGAAGCTCAAGCGTCACGATACCCTTGTGTTGGCATCAGGCGTTATAGCAACAACTTTATTATGTGGAGCATTCGTCTATGTGACAACACCGGCTATCAGCGCTGATGCTGCCAAGCAGGAGGTCAGAAGGGACTCTCTCGGGGTACAGAAAAAAGCAAGCTCACAGTTAAAAGAGATAGAAGATTATCTTGAAAAACTGGATAAAGTTGTGACAGAGAGCAGCAATCTTGTACAGGAGATTCAGACTGTTCAAAATGAGCAGAAGGAGCTGACTGAAAAGACTCTTGAAAGAGAAAAGACTCTGTCAGTAGAAAAAGACACTCATACTAAGACGGAAAAGGAAACAAGTACTGACTCATCAAAGGTTGTTGAAAGTATAAACGGCCTTGATAAAGATCTTAAACTCATCCATTCGGAAATATCTTCCACAAGCGAACAGGTTAAAAAATTAAAGGAAAGCATGGATAAGGGCGGAAATACTGATGCCAATAAGGATAAGGAAAGTTTTGCCCAGATAACAAATGCACTGGATGATATTAAAAAGAGCTGCGATAAGTCAGGCTCAAACGCTTCCGGAATTATTGAGCAGATTAGAGATATTAAAACTAATAATACAGATACTGAAAAGAAGACTACTGAATCACTTCAGACAATAATAAAGTCACTTGAGAAGGTTGACACAAAGGAAAACTTAACCAAGCTTGAAAATGATCTCAAAATAACTCAGACCACATATATCAACATGCTTTCAGATGTTTCAAAGGATGTAGGTAAAACCAATGACAATGTAAAGAAAGTCAGGGAATCTGTTAGCAAGGTAATGGACAGAGTAGGAGATGTGGACAATAACATAAACAAAGTCCGTGATGTTCAGGAAACTACTAATAGTAAGGTGGATGATGTTCGCGGAACCCAGAACGTGACAAACAGCAAAATTGATGATGTCCGAGGAACACAGGATACAACCAACAACAAAATCGATGATGTCCGAGGAACACAGGATACAACCAACAACAAAATCGATGATGTCCGAGGAACACAGGATACAACAAACAACAAGATTGATGATGTTCGTGGAACTCAGGATACAACAAACAACAAGATAGATGATGTCAGAGGAACTCAGAATGTAACAAATTCCAAAGTTGATGAAGTCAGAAAAGCCCAGGATGAAACAAATTCAAAGGTGGATGGTATTCGCGGGACCCAGGATGAGACCAATTCAAAGGTCGATAATATCCGCGAGGTTCAGGATGTTACAAATGATAAGATTGATAAGGTCAACGAAAACCTTAATGAAACTAATTTAAAAGTTGATGATGTTCGGGAAACTCAGAATGTCACGAATGATAAAGTTGATAAAGTCCACGATACTCAGAATGAAACAAATTCAAAGGTGGATGAAGTTCGGGAAAACCAGTATGGTACAAATGGAAAAATTGATGAAGTCCGCGTAGCGCAGGAAGGGACAGACAGCAAAATTCAGGATGTTCGCAATGCTCAGGATGGTACAAACTCAAAGATAGATGATGTTAAGAATGCGCAGAGCGGCACAGACTCAAAGATTGATGAAGTAAGGAATGCTCAGGCTGGAACGAATTCAAAAATCGATGAAATCAAAAGAAGCCAGAGCGGAACAGATGGCAGGATTACTACAATTGTCAGAAATGTTGATACTGTAAGCGCCGATGTCGCAAGCATGAACAAAAGTCTTTCTGAAATGAAAAGCAAGCTGGAAAATAATGAAAAACAGATGAAACAGCTTGCTTCAAGGCTTGACCAGGTTTTTCAATCATCGGGCAGTAATCGTAGTAAACTGGCATCCATACTGTCCGATCTTGGTGGCTACAATGCTCCAAAGGATGCAACTATCAGCTCATTAATCGGGAAGATAAATCTTATTCCTGCAGCAGTTATAAAAGCAGGGACTAAATCATGTGAATATCATAATCATACTGATGGAAAAAATACTATTAAAGCCGAGACCTGCAATCATTCAGGTGGCTGTTTTACTGTAGCCGTCAATCATAAACATACACTGGCATGTTACAACGATAAAGTGGTATTTATATACACACCGAAGGTCAGAGTATTAAATGCAGGAGGAAAGTCAGATGTTATCACTACAAATCCTAAGTATGGAGATGAAATAGAATGCTGTGAATGTCACAAGCAATTACAATCCTTGAATGGACACACGCATACGGCAAGGACTATAGGTGAGGCACAGCAAAAGGGTACTAACGTCATTGAAAAAAATGAGAAGGTACTTATATGCAATAAGACAGATAAAACACCGGAGTATTGGATTCCGAACTGCGGTTATACAAGTGGTCAGATTACCAAAATGACCATAACTTATCCCAAAAAGTACAATATCAATCCTAATGTCTTATTATCCAAAATAGCAGTAGCAGGTGACAGAGAAATTGATAAGAGCCTGTTTGATTTTGACATGGACGGCTATAGCGACTCTGAGGCAGATATTGACTATGAATACTCAGAGGAAGATAATTATGATCCATTTGAGGGTTTGATACCTGAACAAAATGATAATCAGTGCGAAGAACAAAATAGTGAATCTGAGGATAATATTAAAAATGATGAAGCTGTGAGCGACGGTAATACCAATGAATCTGAGGTTGTGCATAGTGAGGAAAATGTTGATGTAAATGCTGCAGACTCAGGGACTACCGGAGATGGGGATAGCGCTGATTTAAAAATGGTAGACCCCGGAACCCCGGCTGAAGAAAATAATTTGGATATAAATGCAGATGTTCCCGGGACTCGAAAAGAAGAGAATAATCCGGAAGCTGATGCCGGTGAAACTCAATCTGAGGTTAGCAGCGGTGAAAATATGGAAACTGTCAAATTTAATATTGGTGACTTGGACTTTGATAATGATATATTGCCCTAAACTGTAGAAATATTTGCGCTGATATTGGTTGTTATAATAGCTAAGGCTAACTGAAAATCTTGACATCTAATTGTGGCTGGCTATAAAATATGCCTTGTACGATATAGAAGTTTGTGCACATTCTAATAGAAAGAACGGAGTGTGATTAAGATGACAAAGATTGACATTATATCCGGCTTCCTTGGCGCAGGGAAGACGACACTTATAAAAAAACTTCTGAAGGAAGCGCTTGCAGGTACTAAAACAGTACTTATCGAGAATGAATTTGGCGAAATCGGAATTGATGGTGGCTTCTTAAAGGAGTCAGGCATTGATATCAGAGAGATGAATTCAGGATGTATCTGCTGTTCTCTTGTGGGAGACTTTGGAACATCCCTTAAGGAAGTAATGGATACATATTCTCCTGAGAGAATTCTGATTGAGCCCTCAGGCGTAGGTAAGCTTTCAGATGTTATGCGCGCTATCCAGAATGTAGCTGATGGTGAGGATGAGCTTTCCATGAACAGCGCAGTAACAGTTGTTGATGTCAGCAAGGCTAAGATTTACATCAAAAACTTTGGCGAATTCTTTACAAACCAGATTGAAAATGCAGGAACCATTCTTCTTACAAGAACAGATAAGGCAGATTCTGCTAAGATTGAGGCTGCTGTAGAACTTATCCGTCAGCATAATCCTAAGGCTACAATCATCACAACACCTTTGGATCAGCTTGATGGTAAGGAAATACTTGATACCTTCGAGGGCAATCATGACCTTGAGGCTGAGCTCTTAAAGGAAGTTCTTGCACAGAAGGCTGATGAGCATCATCATCATCACGATCATGGTTCAGAGAAATTTACTGATGAAGAAGGCGTAACTGTTTACAGAGCACATAAGCATGATCATGACGAGGATGAACATGACCATGAACACCATCACGATCATGATGAGCACGATCACGAGCATGAGCATCATCACGATCATGATGAGCACGATCACGAGCATGAGCATCATCACGACCATGATGAGCACGATCACGAGCATGAGCATCATCACGACCATGATGAGCATGATCACGAGCATGAGCACCATCACGATCATGATGAGCACGATCACGAGCATGAGCATCATCACGATCATGATGAGCACGATCACGAGCATGAGCATCATCACGACCATGATGAGCACGATCACGAGCATGAGCATCATCACGATCATGATGAGCATGATCACGAGCATCACCATCATCACCACGATGCTGATGATATTTTCACCAGCTGGGGAATGGAAACTCCTGCTAAGTATAACAAGGAAGAGATTGAAGCAATGCTTTCAAGACTCGAAGAAGAGGAGAACTTCGGTGTTGTACTTCGTGCAAAAGGAATGGTTCCCAATGAGAACGGCGGATGGATTGAATTTGACTATGTTCCCGGTGAACCTGTTGTGAGAGATGGTGCAGCTGATGTTACAGGTAAATTCTGTGTAATAGGCGCTGAGCTCAATCAGGACAATCTTGAAAAATTGTTCCGTAGAAAAACTGTATAAGAGTAGTATTGTTTCGATGATAAATCTAATATCCCCCGCTTTATCAGCGGGGGATTTGGACATTTGGAAGGAGTCTGCTTAGGATTTAATGTTTGGAAGGAAAAGAGAAAAGAAAATGAAACCAGTATATGTAATAAATGGATTTCTTGACAGTGGCAAGACAGATTTCTTTAAGTATACACTGCAGCAGCCATACTTTAAGACCAAAGGTGAAACTCTGCTTATCGTATGTGAAGATGGTGAGAATGAATATGATGAGAAATTCCTTGCTGCTACAAATACCATTTTAGAAAAAATAGAAGATGAAGAGGATTTTACTCCTGCAACTCTTATGGCTCTTGAAGCAAAATACGATCCTGAAAGAGTGCTTATTGAATATAATGGCATGTGGAATTTTAAGAATTTCCGTATTCCGAAGGCATGGAGACTTGAGCAGCAGATTACAATAATTGATGCATCAAGCTTTGAACTGTATTTCACTAATATGAAATCATTGCTTTCAGAACAACTTAGAAATTCAGAACTTATTCTGTTCAACAGATGTGATGGAATCGAGGATCTTGCTACCTTCAAGAGAAATGTTAAGGCTATCAATCAGAAGGCAGATATTATTTTTGAGGACATGAATGGAGAAGTTGATGTTACTCTTGATGAGGACCTGCCATTTGATCTTAATCAGGATCCAATTGAACTTAATAACTTTGGATATGGCATGTTTTATCTTGATGCCCTTGAGCATGTAGATCGTTATGATGGTAAGAAAGTTAAATTTACAGCTATGGTCGCAAAGCCTTTTGATATGGCGGACAATGCATTTGTTCCGGGAAGAATGGCTATGACCTGTTGTGCAGAGGATATGCAGTTTTTGGGATTTAAGTGTGAATATGACAAGGCTTCAGAGCTTAAGGAAAAAGAATGGATAAATATCACGGCTGAAGTAAGAAAAGCCCTTGTTCCTGAGTATGAGGGAGTAGGAGCGCTGCTTAATGTTGTTGAGCTTGAGCATACATCAGAGCCCAAAAATCCTGTTATAGATTTTTCAAATCCTAATGTATAGGTTGTTGTTTTTCTTCAGAAAAACAACAACCGTACTGGACCAGGTCCTCGCAAAGCGAGGGGCGTGTCCTGCGGAACGCAGGATTCTTGTGGGCGATTACCTTATTGCCCACAAGAAGTCTTTTGTTGTTTTTCTTCAGAAAAACAAAAACCGTACAAAACAAAAGTAATAAAAAATACCTCAGATATCGGTGAGAAGATATCTGAGGTATTTTAATATTATTTATTTTAAATTACTGAATCTTGTTAACAGCCTGAGCAAGACGAGAAACTTTTCTTGAAGCTGTATTCTTCTTGAATACGCCCTTTGACTCAGCCTTATCGATTGCTGATGTAGCAGCAAGAAGTGCCTTAGCAGCCTCTTCCTTGTTACCAGCCTCAACAGCTGTTCTAACCTTCTTGATCTCTGTCTTTACAGCAGACTTGATAGCCTGATTTCTAGCAGCCTTTTTCTGATTTGTAAGAATTCTCTTCTTGGCAGATTTGATATTAGCCATAACTTCCTCCATAAATATTACTAAAAGTTTTAATTGTCATCTAAGTTATATGGCTATGAAACCGGACACGGACAGTCAATGCCACATACACCATGATATTTTATACATTTGTTGTTGCAATGTCAAGTGATTTAAAAAATTAGGTGGCGTGTTATCAGTAATGCCATTGTGAATAACACAGTAATTATGTTATGATAACACGTGACTTCTAGAATGCAAATAGGAAAGTACATGCAGGAAGTCTGCCATATAATGGCTTTTGACAATTATCAGAATGGAATTTGGAGTATTATGTCAGAATTTGATCAGAGTAAAGTTAGGAATTTTTGCATAGTAGCGCATATTGACCATGGAAAGTCTACACTGGCTGACCGTATGATAGAGACTACGGGAGTTCTTACCAGCAGAGAGATGCAGAATCAGGTGCTGGATAACATGGACATAGAGCGTGAGAGAGGTATTACCATCAAATCTCAGGCTGTGCGAATGATTTATAAGGCAAAAGACGGAGAAGAGTATGTATTCAATATGATAGATACACCCGGTCACGTTGACTTTGGCTATGAGGTTTCAAGAAGCCTTGCAGCTTGTGACGGTGCAATTCTTGTCGTTGATGCTACTCAGGGAGTTGAGGCTCAGACTCTTGCCAATGTGTATCTTGCCCTGGACCATGACCTGGATGTTTTTCCGGTAATCAATAAAATTGATCTTCCAAGTGCAAGACCGGATGAAGTCAAGGAAGAAATAGAGGATGTTATAGGCATTGAGGCTCATGACGCTCCGCTTGTTTCAGCAAAACTCGGAACTGGAATTGAGGATGTGCTTGAATCTGTAGTTCACAGAATCCCGGCTCCAACCGGAGATTCTTCTAAGCCGCTTAAGGCGCTTATTTTTGATTCAGTATATGATTCTTATCGCGGAGTTATCGTATTTGTAAGAGTAAGAGATGGTGTTCTCAAAAAGGGAATGACCGCGAAATGTATGGCGTCAGGAGCATCCTGGGAGGTTGTTGAGGTCGGATATTTTGGCCCCGGACAATTTATACCCTGCGATGAGCTTGTGGCGGGAAGCGTGGGATATTTTACAGCCTCAATTAAAAATATCCAGGATGCCAGAGTTGGTGATACTGTTACCAGCGCTGATGATCCCTGTGAAGAGGCTCTTCCCGGATATAAGAAGGTAATGCCTATGGTTTACTGCGGACTTTATCCTGCGGATACAGCCAAATATCCGGAGCTTCGCGATGCCCTTGAAAAGCTTCAGCTTAATGATGCTTCACTTTTCTATGAACCGGAGACATCTCAGGCTCTGGGATTCGGATTCCGTGCGGGATTCCTGGGACTTTTACATCTTGAGGTAATCCAGGAGAGACTGGAAAGAGAGTACAATCTTGACCTTGTAACAACAGCTCCCGGCGTAGTATACAAGGTTCACAAGACTGACGGCACTGTATTTGATCTTACCAATCCTGCTAATCTTCCTGATCCTGCAGAAATTGATTACATGGAGGAGCCTATAGTAAATGGCGAGATCATGGTGACTACAGAATATGTTGGATCAATAATGCAGCTTTGCCAGGAGAGACGCGGCAAGTATATAAGTACTGAGTATATAGAGGCTACAAGAGCGGTACTTAAGTATGAGCTTCCGCTTAACGAAATCATCTATGATTTCTTTGACGCTTTGAAATCCAGATCAAGAGGTTATGCATCCTTTGATTATGAGATAAAAGGCTATGAGCAGTCAGAGCTTGTTAAGCTGGACATTTTGATCAATCACGAGCAGGTTGATGCACTTTCATTTATTGTACATAAGGATGGTGCATATGACCGAGGCCGTAAGATGTGTGAGAAGCTTAAGGGAGAGATTCCTAGACACCTCTTCGAGATACCTATCCAGGCAGCAATCGGAGGAAAAATCATAGCCCGTGAAACTGTAAGAGCTATGCGCAAGGATGTGCTTGCCAAGTGTTATGGCGGTGATATCAGCCGTAAGAGAAAGCTGCTTGAAAAGCAGAAGGAAGGTAAAAAGAAGATGCGTCAGATTGGTAGCGTGGAGATTCCACAGCAGGCCTTCCTTAGTGTACTTAAGCTTGACGAGGGTAACTGATTAGTTATTTGTGATATATGAAAACTCTGGGTATTTATATACATATACCATTTTGTAAACAAAAGTGCCTTTACTGCGACTTTCTTTCCTTTCCGGAGGGAAGGGCGCAGCAGGCGCTTTATTTTGCTGCTCTTAGCAAAGAGATTGGGATGGGAACAGAGGAATGCAGTGACTATGAAGTGGTATCCATATTTTTTGGAGGCGGAACCCCCACTTCTGTAAGTGCTGATTTTATAGTAAAGACAATGGAACTATTAAAAAACAGATACAAGATCAGAAGTGATGCTGAAGTTACCATTGAATGCAATCCCGGAACAGCAGATTTTGAGTCTCTGAAATTATACAGAGAATCCGGGATTAACAGAATCAGCATTGGACTTCAATCCGCGAAGGATGATGAACTTAGGCGGCTTGGCAGAATACATGATCTTAAGCAATTTGAAGATTGCTATAAAAATGCCAGGGCAGCAGGTTTTGATAATGTAAATGTTGATCTCATGAGTGCAATTCCCGGGCAGAGCCTTACAGATTGGGAGAACAACCTGAATTATGTATGCTCTCTTTCTCCTAAGCCGGAGCATATTTCGGCATACAGTCTTATCATAGAGGAGGGTACACCTTTTTATGATATGTACGGCGATGATATGGATGGCGATTCCGACAGGAAGTTACAGGAAAGCATAAGTGATAATATGGATGGCGATTCCGACAGGAAGTTACAGGAAAGCATAAGTGATAATATGGATGGCGATTCCGGCAGGGAACCACAGGAATGCATAAGTGATGATATGAATGGCGATTCCTGTAGGAAGCCACAGAGAGATATAAGTGATGATAGATGTGGCACCATGAAAAAAATCTTGCCGCTTCCTGATGAAGATACAGAAAGAGAAATGTACCACAGGACCAGGGAAATACTTAAGCAGAATGGTTATCACCGCTACGAGATATCCAATTATTCACTTGATAACAGAGAGTGCCTTCACAACAAGAGATACTGGCAGGGCGGAGATTATATAGGCTTTGGGCTTGGCGCAGCATCTCTTATGGATAATAAAAGATTTCACAACACCGGTGACTTTCAAAAATATCTTTCTGCCTTTGAACCGGTAAAGGCAGTGGGGGATGAACTTAATAAAAATAACTTAAATGACGAAGAAAAATGTAACGGAAAAACGATTATTTCAGTAATCAGAGAAGACGAAGAAAATCTTGATAAGACGGCCAAAATGGAGGAATTTATGTTTTTGGGACTTCGTATGGTAAATGGAGTTTCAAAGGCGGAATTCAAAAGCAGGTTTGGTGAAAACATAGAAAATATCTATGGAGATGTAATAGACGGTCTTGTGTCGGATGGTCTTATGGAGACTGAAAATGAAAATATTTACCTGACTGAAAGGGGCCTTGACCTCAGTAATTACTGCATGGCTAAGTTTATTTTTGAGTAGAGTACTTAGTGTGGCTAAACAGCTACACTAGAGATATTTTAACGTTTACTATAGCTGCGGTTAGGTAAATCAAGATATTTGAGGATTTATTATGGAAAGTAAAACAGTAAGATCAACTAACAATAATTATGATATGTTGAACGGAAGTCTTTTGGATAAAATTGTCATATTTGCACTTCCGCTTGCAATTTCAAGTATATTACAGCAGCTTTTTAATGCAGCTGATCTGGCAGTAGTGGGAAGATTTGCTTCTGCCGAGGCTATGGCAGCGGTAGGAAGCAATTCTTCAGTTATTTCCCTTATAGTCAGTTTCTTTGTGGGATTGTCTGTGGGTGCAAATGCTGTAATAGCAATGGAGATAGGAAGCGGGCATAAGGATCAGATAAGTGATACGGTCCATACGGTAATAACTATTTCACTGGTTGCGGGATGTGCGCTGATATTCATAGGCTTCTTTTTAACAAGGCCAATATTGATATTGATGGCGGCACCGCAAAACGTTATGTCTCTGGCAATACTGTATCTTAGAATCTATTTCTTTGCTATGCCTGCCATAATGATCTACAACTACGGTTCTGCGATTTTAAGAAGTAAAGGGGATTCAAGAAGACCCCTGTTTGCCATGGTAATCGCAGGAATAATAAATATCATACTTAATCTGATATTTGTTGTTGGATTCCACATGCATGTGGTGGGTGTTGCCCTTGCAACTGTTCTCTCCAACATGTTCAGCGCAGGACTTATTTTGTATTACCTGATGAATGAAGAGGAGCCATTTAAACTCGACTTCAGAAAGCTCAGCATAAAGAGAAGATATCTTATCAGAATGATGCAGATAGGTCTTCCTGCCGGATTGCAGGGTGCAGTTTTTTCACTGTCAAACGTTGTTATTCAGTCTGCCGTAAACAGCTTTGGTGCAGATGCAATTGCCGGTGGAACAGCAGCTGCCAATTTTGATTTTGTATCCTACTGTGCCATGAATGCGTTTGCTCAGTCAGCTGTTACTTTTACCAGTCAGAACTATGGAGCAAGGAAGTTTGACCGTTGTAAAAAGGTATTCAGGATCTGCATGCTCTGCGGAATAGGAATTTCTGCGGCAATAGTACTTGTTCTGGTACTGTTCAGATATCAGGTTATAACATTGTTCACAACAGATGCGGATGTTATCAGCTTCGCAATGAAGAGAATCATGAATGCGTTTGTTCTGCATTTCCTTATTGGATCCTATGAGATAAGCGGAGGAGCTTTGAGAGGAATGAACCATTCACTTGCCCCTGCGTTGATATCGGTATTTGGAACCTGCGTATTCAGACTGATCTATGTATTTACGTATATCCCGACACATCACACGTTTGAACAGTTATTCCGTGTGTACCCGATTTCCTGGATCATAACAGGAACTATAACCTTAACTGTGTACTTCATAGTCAGGGCAAAAGAGTTTAGTAATTAACTTAAATTTTATCTTTATTTCATTATCAGTTCGTTGACTTCTTTTTTGCATACCGACATGATAAGAGTAGAAGACTATGCAAGACAGGAGTGATTAAAATGTCCAGAATTGATGATATTCTAAAGACTGCAAAAGAAGCCGGAGCTTCAGATGTTCACATCACTGTTGGTATTCCGCCAAAGATGCGTGTTAACGGAAAATTGATAGCACTTGAGGGATATCAGCGTATGCTTCCGGCGGATACGCAGGAAATAGCAGATGCAATCATGAGCCTGAAGCAGAAGGAACTTCTTGAAGCTAACGGACAGCATGATATGTCATTTTCAGTGATGGGACTTGGCCGTTTCAGGTTAAATGTTTTTAAACAAAGAGGCTCTGTCGCTATGGCGATAAGACTGGTGGAGACGACGATTCCTGATCCGGAAACGCTTGGCATTCCCAAATCCGTTGTGAATCTTTATCAGAGGCAGAGGGGGCTGGTTCTGGTTACCGGACCCACAGGTTCCGGAAAATCAACTACTCTGGCATCTGTTATTGATATGATAAACAATAACAGAGAAGCCCACATAATTACCCTTGAAGATCCTATAGAGTTTTTATATCAGCATAATAAATCGATAGTTAACCAGAGAGAGGTTGGTCTTGACAGCGATAATTATGCCAATGCCCTAAGAGCAGCACTTCGCGAGGATCCGGATGTTATTCTTGTGGGTGAAATGCGAGATCTGGAGACCATAAGCACTGCCATAACTGCAGCTGAGACGGGACACCTTGTATTATCGACGCTGCATACAATTGGCGCAGCCAGTACGGTGGACAGAATTATTGATGTTTTTCCTCCGCACCAGCAGCAACAGATCAGAATTCAGCTTGCAAATGTATTGGAGGCTGTTATATCCCAGCAGCTGATACCAACCGCTGATGGTGAAAGAAGAGCAGCTGCATTTGAGGTTTTACATGTTAATTCTGCGGTAAGAAACATGATACGTGAAGGAAAGACCCATCAGCTTATAACTATCATGCAGACCAACAGAAAGCTTGGAATGATCACGATGGATGAAGCGATAATTGAGCTGTGCAGGAGCGGAAAGATATCAAGGGAAAAGGCAATCCAGTACGCACAGGATCCTGATATCATGCAGAACAAAATATTGAGATAAGACATTTAACTCCCGGCTTTGCAGGATTTATATTTCCTGTAGCCGGGGTTTTATTTTGTGGGGAATTTAGATGGATTTTCTACAAAATAAAAAGCGCTCTGCTATGGATGCGCACTCGCGCAAGATGGATAAAGCTGCTAAAGCAACTAAAAAAGATTTTCTTGCAAAATAATTCTGATACGATATAATAAATTTTGCGTTTTGACGCATGTTTAATTTCCTACGGAGATTCTCCGTATTTTCCTTAATTTGTATTTTTAGAAGCAGTCCTTTTATGCGCGTATGCGTTACGAAAGGAGTATTTGTTATGTTTAGTACTGTGGTTTCAGGTGCGGTAAAAGGCATAATGCCGTATCTGATGCAGGTGGAGGTGGACACCTCTGATGGGCTTCCCATGTTCAACATGGTTGGCTTTATCAGCGGTGAAGTCAGGGAGGCATCGGAGAGGGTTAGAGTTGCCTTAAAGAATGCCGGATTTGCGTTGCCTCCAATGAGAATAACTGTCAATCTTTCCCCTGCAGATATCAGAAAAGCGGGGATTGCTGTGGATTTGCCGGTAGCGGTAGGAATACTCACAGCCATTGGAGAAATAGATTCCGACAGCCTTAAGGACACCCTGGTTATAGGTGAATTGGGACTTGACGGAGAAGTAAAGGCGGTAAGCGGAATTCTTCCGATGGTTGCCCATGCTTACAGTAAAGGATTTAAGACCTGTATTCTTCCAATCGATAATGCCAGAGAAGGCGCAGTTGTCCAGGGAATGAAAATCATTGGAGTAAGTTCACTTTCAGAGGTTGTGGCTTATCTTAAGACAGAAAGGGACGAAAGAGATAATCTGATCGCTCCAACCGTTGTGGATGTCAATGCACTTTTTGACAATGAAGAGAGCACTGAGAATTACCTGAGGGGTATGGATTTTTCAGAGATAAACGGACAATCTGCCGTTAAGAGAGCTGTGGAAATCGCTGCTGCGGGCTACCATCATATCCTGATAATCGGCCCTCCGGGTTCCGGAAAGAGCATGGTGGCAAAAAGAATTCCTTCCATAATGCCCCCTCTTTCGAGAGATGAAGCACTGGAAGTGTCATCGATATATAGTGTGGCGGGGATGCTTAAAAAGGGAGAGACGCTGATAACAAGAAGACCTTTTATGAGTCCTCATCATTCGATAACTGAGGCTGCTCTTGCAGGCGGTGGCAGCATACCGCGCCCCGGGATTATATCTCTGTCGCACAGGGGCGTCATGTTCCTGGATGAGATGGCTGAGTTTAAGAGAAATACGTTAAATCTTTTAAGACAACCTCTGGAGGACCGGGAGGTTCATATAGCAAGAAGCGGTGGGAACTTTTCATATCCTGCGGATCTGTTGCTGGTGGGAGCTATGAATCCATGCCCCTGTGGATATTATCCTGATCTTAACAAGTGTAAGTGCTCGGAATCTGAAATCAGCAAATATCTTGGCAGAATATCGGGACCAATACTGGATAGAATCGACATATGCATAGAGGCGGCAAAGATAGATGTGACAGAGCTGAATCATGGCACTCAGTGCAATGAGACAAGCGCAGAGATCAGAAAAAGAGTTATGAGAGCTGTAAGTGTACAGCAAAAGCGTTTTAAAAATGATGGCATAAGGTTTAATTCGGAGATGACTCCGTCACAGATCCAGAAGTATTGCAAACTCGGGAATCAGGAGCAGAGGCTGATGGAGAGGATTTTTATGACAATGGATCTGTCTGCCAGAGCATATCATAAGGTCCTTAGAATTGCCAGAACTATAGCTGATCTTGATGGGAGTGAAAAAATTGAAACAGCTCACATTTCGGAAGCAGCATGCTATAGAATGATGGATTCCAAATATTTTTCAAAATCCGCGTCAAGCGCAGAGCCGGGTTTTTCTGACAAAGTAAGGGACAGGGGTGGAAGCTTTGCTGAGAGAATAAAGAGCAGATCGGAAATGCATACTCCCGGGGAAAGAGGTGTTTCATGACTACTGAAAATGTATATGCCTACATGCTGCACAATATTCCGGGATGGGGAAATAAGACTTTACTAAAGCTCCTTGATGAATTTGGAAGCTGCAGTAAGATTGCAAAGGCTACAGAAAAGGAACTTAGAGATTTTATAACTTCAAAGCAGTATAAAGCTTTTGAAAGAATGCAGAAAACCTGGGATTTAGAAGGGGAGTATGAATATCTTTACAGAAGGGGAATAGATTTCTATTACTATTCTGATGTCAAATATCCACGCAGACTAAAGGACATTCCGGACCCGCCATTTGCCCTTTACTGTCTGGGAAACCTTCCTGATGAAAATAAGCCCTCTGTTTCCATAATCGGTGCCAGAAACAGCTCGGAATATGGTAAGTATGCGGCTAAATTATTTGGTGACAAGCTTGCGTTGTCAGGTATCCAGATAATAAGCGGAATGGCCAGGGGAATAGATGGTATATCCCAGCAGGCAGCCATTTATGCAGGTGGCGAATCATACGGGATTCTCGGAAGTGGTGTGGACGTTTGTTATCCTGAGGAAAACAGAGCTTTATATAATTCGCTTATAAAAAGCGGAGGGATTATATCAGAATATTTACCGGGGACTCAGCCGAAGCCACAATATTTTCCACCACGAAACAGGATAATAAGTGGATTATCTGATGCTGTACTTGTTATTGAGGCACGAGAAAAAAGTGGGACTCTTATTACCGTAGATATGGCACTTGAACAGGGTAGGGAAGTTTTTGCAGTTCCCGGAAGAATATGTGATTCGCTGAGCTATGGATGCAATTCTTTGATAAGACAAGGTGCAGGAATGGCAGCAGGACCTGAGGAAATACTGGAGTACCTTAGAAGAAAAATTCATAGCGACAGACCGGGAGTAGATGAAAAATGTGGAAAAGAGGAAGAAAAAGCCGGAGAAATGTGCGAAAACATTGTATTTGAAAATAATGAAAAAGCGGAACTGCTTAATTGTAATGAGACACAAAAGTGTATATATAAGGAACTGGATTTTTATCCTCAGACAACAGCGGCAATATTTGAGAAGATGGTGGAAAGAGGCATGGAAATGACAGTTTCTGAGGTGATGAATGCTTTGGTAGAGCTATGTCTTATTGGAATTGTTGCACAGAATGGGACAGGTTTCTATAAGCGGGGGTGAGTTGTATTGCTTTTACAAAGAAATGGTGAAAGCTGAAAGGAAAGCAGCGAATACGCATAAACTTGGTTAAAAAGCACTAAAAGCTTGACTGACTGAAAAAATAAAACGGAAACGTTACCAAAGGCTTAAATAAGCTGTTGCAACCGTTTGCGCAAGGCTTTTACCAAGCAATACATTACCGGAAACGAATTTAGTAAATTTCACCAAGGAAAACGTTTTACGTTTGTTAAAAAATTACCATTGACGATAAAAAGGTACAGAATTACAATTACTTTCAGAACAACCGATTGCGCAATTTGGTATCTTGCGCGCGGACAACAAACCTTTTCTTATGAAGGTATATACATGGAGGAATGAAAATGAAAAAGAAATTGGTATCAGTATTGTTGACAACAGCGATGGCCGCTTCAATGCTTGCCGGATGTGGATCAAACGGCGGAAATGCAGAGCCTGCAGCAGATACTGCTGAGAGCACAGAAGCTCCTGCAGAAGATGCAGCTGAGGAGACAACAGAAGAAGCAGCAGAAGAGGAAACTGCTGAAGAAGAGACTACAGAAGATGCAGCTGAGGAAGAGGCTGCTGCAGATGACACAGATTATGGTACTGGAGAGATAAAAATCTGGGTTGCTGATAATGTAGTTGATTTTACAAAGGAACAGTTTGATAAGTTTATTGAGAAGAACCCTCAGTTCTCAGGCTATACAGCTGTTGTTGAGGCAACAGGTGAAGGCGATGCAGCCGGAAACATGATAACAGACGTGCAGGCAGGAGCTGATATTTTCGGTTTCGCTCAGGATCAGATCGCACGTCTTGTTTCAGCAGGTGCTCTTGAAGTTGTTGAGGATTCAAACGCTGAAAAGATTAAGGCAGATAACGATGCCGGTGCAGTAACAGCTGCTACAGTTGGTGACACACTTTATGCATATCCTCTTACTGCTGATAACGGATACTTCCTTTACTATGATAAGAGCGTTGTAACAGATCCTTCTACACTTGAAGGTATTGCTGAGCAGTGTGCAGCTGCAGGAAAGAACTTCTATTTCGAAATCAACTCAGGTTGGTATCAGACAGCATTCTTCTTCGGAACAGGTGCTGAACTTACATATGATACAGATAATGATGGTAACTTCACAAAGTGCAATTCTACATATGCAAGTGATGAAGGTGTAGTTGCTCTTAATGAGATAATTGAGCTTGCTAACTCACCTGCATTCCAGAATGGTTCTTCAGTTTCTTCAGCAACAGATTGCGGCGCAATCGTTGATGGAACATGGGATGCTGAAGCAGCTAAGGAAATGTTTGGTGACAATTATGCTTGCGCAAAGCTTCCTACATTCACAGGTTCAGATGGAAAGAACTACCAGCTTTCAGGCTTTGGTGGATATAAGCTTCTTGGTGTAAAGCCTCAGGAAGATGAGAACAAGCTTGCTGTATGTGATGCACTTGCTGATTACCTTTCAAGTGAAGAAGTACAGCTTGCAAGATTCAATGCAGTAGGTTGGGGCCCTTCAAACCTTAAGGCTCAGGCTGCAGACGAAGTTAAGTCTGATGAAGCTCTTACAGCTCTTGGCGAACAGCTCAAGTTTGCTATTCCTCAGGGCCAGTATCCTGGAGATTATTGGAGTCTTGCTACATCACTTGGTGATTCTGTAATTTCAGGTGAGATTGCAGCTGACGCATCAGAGGATGTTGTTAAGAAGGCACTTGAAGACTTCCAGGCAACATGTGAGTCATATGCAAAGTAATCTATATAAGATTATTTAACTAAAAGTAATACTACCTTAAAGGGCTCGGGAACTGTTTCGTCCCGGGCCCTTTTTGAACAGAGCACTTAGCGAGGTATGTCACGAGCTTAGTGCGAGTCATGCAAGTCCACTTGGTAAGGTGTTTTCGAATCTGGTGGAGCTTGCTTGAACAGAGCACCTGTTGCTTGTTAGATTCAGGATGATATAGGAAGGGAGGCCGGAAATGGCAAACGGCTCGAAAAAAGAGAAAAAGAATAACATAGCCACTTTTTTTAGTGCACTTGGAAATGACTGTAAAAAAATCGGGCTTACATTTAAAGAGGGGGATATCAGGACAAAGCTTTCTTTTATAATCATGGGACTTGGTCCTATTCTTAGAGGACAGATTCTTGTAGGTCTGGCTTTGATGCTGTCAGAGGTAATTTTTATCTGGTATATGACAGGCTTTGGTTGGACATATCTTTCAAAAATCACCACACTTGGTACGGTAGCAACACATAAGGTAAAAAGAAAAACAGTTTATGGTGACAACAGTTTCCTTATCCTTCTGTTTGGTGTGCTTTCGATTTTTGCAGTGATAGCTATTATTGCATTATGGAGGCTGAATGTTGAGGAGAACAGAAGGGAAGAGCTCACACTTAAAGCAGGCAAAAAGCTTCCCACTAATCTGGAAACATTTGGATCATTATTTGATAAGAATTTTGATAAAACATTACTTTTCCTTCCTGTAACCGGAATATTCCTTTTTACATTGCTTCCCATCGTATTCATGATTTTTATTGCGTTCACGAATTACGATTATAACCATCAGGCTCCGGCAAATCTTTTTACATGGGTAGGACTTCAGAACTTTAAAGAACTTGTTTCATTTGGAAGCGAGGGACTTGGACCCACATTCTTCAAGGTTTTGGCATGGACGCTTGTTTGGGCATTTCTGGCAACCTTTATAGATTATTTCCTTGGACTTGCAGTAGCGATTCTTATTAATAAAAAGGGAATAAGATTTAAAAAGCTGTGGAGAACAATTCTTGTTATGACAATAGCTGTTCCGCAGTTTGTATCACTTTTGTATGTAGCTAAAATGTTTGCTAATGATGGAATTATCAACGGATTTCTTAAACGTGTAGGACTTATTCAAAGTGCAATACCGTTTTGGTCAAATCCTATGCTTGCGAGAGTTACGATCGTAGTGGTAAACATTTGGATCGGTATTCCTTATCTGATGCTTATTGCTACAGGTCTTTTGATGAATATACCTGAAGATTTGTATGAGAGTGCAAGAATAGACGGTGCAAGCGCATGGCAGATGTTCAAGAGCATAACGCTTCCATACATGCTGTTTGTAACAGGACCTTTCCTTCTCACTCAGTTTACAGGTAACCTGAATAACTTCGGCGTTATATATCTGTTGTCAGGAGGTGGCCCCGGAACCATGAGCTATGCCGGTAATGCAGGTACAACCGACCTTCTGGTTACATGGCTTTATAAAATGACTGTAAATGATTCCAACTATAGAATGGCAGCAGTCATTGGTATCATGGTATTTATTGTTACTGCTATATTCGCACTGGGAGTATATGGATTACTTCCGTCAGTTAAGGATGAGGAGGGCTTCCAATGATTAAAACCGGATATAAATCCAAACAGAGAATTGGTAATTTCTTTGCTTATATTTTTCTTATACTGATCAGCATAATCTGGCTGTTCCCGTTTGTAGGAATTGTGCTGCAGAGCTTTAGATCTTTTGCAACTGAATCCGGAGGAATGGAGAGTTACATAATCCCCCACCAGTTTTCATTAGATAACTATAAATTTTTGTTTTCAGGCGAGACAAACTTCTTGCTTTGGTACAAAAATACAGTTATAATTGCTTTCTTCGTAGCAGCGCTGCAGACAATAGTTATTTTGTGTGTCAGCTATGCACTTTCAAGAATGAGATTTGCAGGAAGAACACTGCTTATGAAATCCTGGTTGATACTTGGACTGTTCCCGGGATTCCTTACAATGATCTGCCTTTACTTTTTGCTTAAACAGTTTGGACTTACACAGGCCGGTGCTATTCCTGGATTGATCCTTGTATCTGTTGCAAGTTCTGGTATGGGATATTATGTATGCAAGGGCTATTTTGACACTATTCCCAAGGCCCTTGATGAAGCTGCAAGAATAGACGGTGCTTCAAGAGCAAGAATATTCTTCACAATGACCATTCCTATGAGTAAGCCTATTATTATCTACACTGCACTTGTTGCTTTCATGGCACCATGGAATGATTACATTTTTGCTTCATACGTAGCATTTGGACATGACAAGAGCTATAACGTTGCGGTTGCTATGTTCAGATGGGTTAAGACCAATGACTATCAGGGATACTTTACACGATTCTGCGCAGGCGGAGTACTTATTGCAATCCCTGTAACACTACTGTTTATGTTCCTTCAGAAATATTATGTTGAAGGTGTAACCGGCGGCGCGGTTAAAGGTTGAGCAGAGCACTTAGCGAGGTATTTTCGAGCTTAGTGCGAGCCATGGGTGATCACCTGGCGAGGTTTTTTACGAGTCTAGTGAGAATCCCAGAGCAGAGCACTTTACAAAAATCTCATAGTAACACGCAGAGAGGTATTATGGGTGAAAAGATAACTATCGAGGATGTCGCGGCGGCTCTTGGTGTATCCAAGACTACCGTATCCCGTGCAATATCAGGGAAAGGAAGAATTGGAGAAGCCACAAGAAGCCGTGTCCTTGAGTACATTGAACAGAATAATTACAGACCTAATGTAGTCGCTAAGGGCCTTGCACAAAGACGGACCTACAATGTAGGCGTAGTGTGGCCCGGGGATACCACACTTGTGGATCTTCCGTTCTTTCAAAGATGCCTCGTTGGTATGAGTGAAGTAACAAGCGGTTACAATTATGATATTGTTATAACTCTGGTAACAGGAGACGAGATTACAAACCTGAAAAGAATCATCGAAAATCATAAGGTTGACGGAGTAATCCTTACCAGAACGCTCATTGATGACAAGTCGGCAGAGTACCTTAAGAAGAGTCAGATTCCTTTTGTGGCTATAGGGGCATCTCTTGACGATGATATTATCACTGTGGATAATGATCACTTTGATGCCTGCAGAGAGCTTACTTCAATTCTTATTGGGAAGGGCCAGACAAAGCTTGCTTTAATAGGCGGTTCACAAAATCATATGATTACCAGAATAAGGTATGAAGGTTTTGTGAGCGCTTTTGCGCAGGCAGGGAAAAAAGTTGACGAATCTCTGGTTTTCCTTAATCAGGGCAATGAGCAGAAGCTTACGGAAATAGTAAAACATCTTGCTGCCAAGAAGGTCGATGGAGTGATATGCATGGACGATCAGCTTGCAGGATATATTATGAGTATTTGCAGAACTTTAAAAATACGTATTCCGGAGGATATAAGGCTGGCTTCGTTTTACAACAGCCATATGATAGAAAATGCTATTGTGCCAGTCACATCTCTGAACTTTGATGACAGAAAGCTTGGAGCGGTTGCTACAAGAATGCTTATGAGTCTTATCGATGGTGAAAAGGTTGAGAAGCAAAAACTTAAAGATTACGAAGTTATTATGAAGGAGAGCACTAAGTAAGTGCTCCCCTTTCGTAGTTTTAATATGATGACAGGGGAAAGGTCATAAAGCGATTATGTTTGCATAAATCGCATCATGACTACTTGTCTTGTAGGAGAGTCGGTTTGATTTTCTACAAGATGTGATTGATAAGGAGCAATCATTTATGCTGACAAATAAAAATATACTATCCTATACACCTATGTCGCTTACAGTGGATGGAACACCTTTCTATCCGGTTATGGGTGAAATGCACTTTTCAAGATATAGAAACAGATACTGGGAAGAAGAGCTTTGCAAGATGAAAAGCGGCGGAGTATCAATAGTATCCCTGTATACAATATGGATTCATCATGAAGAAATTCGTGGTGAATTTGATTTTAGCGGTGACAGAAATTTAAGAAAATTTCTTCAGACAGTTAAAAGAGTAGGCCTTAACTGTATCTTAAGAATTGGGCCCTGGGCTCATGGTGAAGCTAGAAATGGAGGATTCCCTGACTGGCTTTTGGAGGATGCAAAAGAGAAAGGGTATGAAGTGAGAAGTAATGCACCTGAGTATCTTCAGCATGCCAGAATTTTTTATGAGCATATTTATGAGCAGGCAGAGGGGCTTTTTCTGAAAGATGGCGGACCGATAATCGGTGTTCAGATTGAAAATGAGTATGGACATTGTGGCGGTTTTGGCGGTGAAGAGGGAGAAGCTCACATGAGGACTCTCTGTGACATGGCAAAAGAGATAGGCTTTGATGTTCCAATCTACACAGCTACAGGCTGGGGAGGAGCAGTTACCGGCGGAATGCTTCCTGTCATGGGGGGATATTGTGAAGCACCCTGGGATCAGAGAACTACTGAGATAGAGCCCAGCGGAAATTATATTTTCACAAGAGAGAGAAATGATCACAACATAGGCTCTGACCACGGAATCGGCGCTGGCATTACCTTTGACATGGACAAATTCCCATATCTTACTGCTGAACTTGGCGGAGGACTGCAGGTTACACATCACAGAAGATGCATTGCCACCGGTAGGGATACTGAGGCTATGAGCCTTGTGAAAATGGGAAGCGGAGCCAACCTCCTGGGATATTATATGTACCATGGCGGAACAAATCCGGAGGGTAAACTGACTACTTTGCAGGAGAGCAGGGAAACAGGCTATCCCAATGACCTTCCGGTTTTATCATATGACTTTAACGCTCCTTTGAAAGAATACGGCCAGATGTCTGAGACCTACAGAAGAATCAGAAGACTTGCGATGTTTACAAGGGATTTTGGTGAAGGACTCTGTGAGATGCCATATATACCACAGCCGGGAAATCCCGATATGCCTGACAATATGACTGACCTTAGAACAGCTGTCAGAGGCGCGATAAAAGATGTGAACGGTAAAGAGATGTTCAGCGGATATCTTTTTGTAAATAATTACGTAAGACGCTGCAACATGGCTGATCACGATAAAGAAATCCTCAAGGCATATGATCCTGATGGAAATATTGTTGCCGAATTTGAAGAGAGAAATATCAAGAACGGAGATTATTTCTTCTATCCTTTCAATATGCAGATAGGTGAGGATGCTGTTTTAAAAAGAGCTAATATGACACCTCTGTGCATACTTCATGATGAAAAGGGAAGAGAAAATGCTTACGTATTTTATACTGATGACAGAGATTCAGCTGCATTTGAGATTGAAGGGGATCTTGGACTTATCAGTATAGTGATACTTTCAGATTATGAAGCTGAAAATGCTGTAAAGATCAAGGATGACAGAGGTGCGGAGCATCTTGTTATATGTGAGCACGCTGTAGTTGACAGGATAGTACCCACGAACAGAAGAAGATCAGGAGTGCTTGAAAACGGTAATCCCAATGGTTATGAGATTTATGCAGAGATTCCGTCGGATGGTGCAGGTCATACGGTTTCATTCCGTGTCTGGCCTGATCTTGATGAGACTCCGATAGGGTTCATTCATGCCGATGCTGAGAATGTAAGCGACACCTATATGGTGGACAGTATGGATTTTGCAGACTACAGATATGTGGATGAATTAACCAATCCTGTTGAAACAAAGCTCACGGAAGGTGTGGTAGCAGGTGAGTATCAGATCAGTGTGACAAATATTGATGAAGACATCGACGAAGTATATCTTCATGTTCATTATGCAGGAGACAGGGGAGAGCTTCTATCCTGCGGTGATCTGGATGCTATACATGATGGAGAACTGATTGCAGATAGTTTCTACACAGGACAGGATTGGGAAATCGGATTAAAGAGATTTATCGGTTCAGAGACAGCAGAATCTCTTGAGGAGAGCTTTGAAGCAAAAGCTGTTATTTATCCGCTATTTGAGGACCAGAAGATTTATCTTCAGGAGTGGCCGGACTTAAGTGAAGAGTCTGACGGAAAAGCCGCTGCCTGCAGGATTGAGGGCGTGGACTCGGTAGCACAATACAAAATAAAAATATGGTAAAAATTTTCTTTAACAACAAGCTTCATCTGGTGGGTTTTTCGCGCCTGGTAATAAACGATACTATTCAGGATAATATTTGCCTTCCTTCTCTGGAAAATATAAAAAGAAAGCATATCCTCCATGCAAAGGATGAAAAGGCATTTGCTGACAGAGAAACCGCTATGATCGTAAAATAATGGCTTGTCCATAGCGCATACGCGAAAGTAAGATACGCATATACAATTGCCAAAACATCAGTAAATAAGCAGTTTTAAGGCTTTGTTAAGTTTTTGTTTATTATGCATATATAAATATTAAATATATAGTTAATTTTATTACACAAAATTGTATGTTAAATCAATATATAACAATAAACCGTTTTGTGTGAAAGGATATATATTTATGGAGTACAACAAAATCAAAGATTTATGCTACAAGCGGGGAGGTCAGAGCACTGCTGTTATATTGGCAATGCATACAACTGAGCGCTGTAAGCTTATCAGGGATGAACTGGTTAATATGAAAAAGGCCAGAAACTTACTGAGAGATGAGCTGCTGATTGTCTATTCGTTTTTAGCAGAACGCGATCTTTTGGAAACTTATTTGGACTCAAGGGACGGAAGACTGTAAATGTAACGAGCATCCCGCACGGCTTTGGGACCACAACATCACAAAGTGGTTTTGTGTTTCTCATCGCAGTGCGGGATGTTTCTGTTTTGAAGGGAATCTTTATATAAAAAGGCTTTCTCACAGTATTTATCGGGGCTCTATTCTGCTTTACCGGAGGTTGTTTAAAACCTGGCTCCCGTCAGGGTTGTTGCTTTAGTGTGGATATTTTATAATTGAAGCGAAAAAATACCTGGCGGAGAAGAAGAATGTCAAAAAAAGGAAAGCTTTTATTATATATATATATATCAATATCAGTTCTGCTTTGTCTTATGCTGGCTAGCAGATCATCTTTCTTATATCCATTGAATAACTGGGATGATGCAAACAGCTATTTCTCTATGGGTAAGGCTATTTTTAACGGAAAAATGCCCTACAGGGATGTCTTTGATCAGAAAGGAATGTACCTGTATTTTCTGTATGGACTAGCATACCTTTTGTCTCACACAACCTTTGCGGGAGTGTTTGTTCTGGAGATTATTCTGGGGATACTTGATGTAATCGGTTTTTATAAAATCATAAAGCTTTTTATAAATAAAAATAGTGAAATAATCCCGTCTTCCCTGGCTGTTATGACTTTTGCCGTAATAGTCTGCTCCCGTAGCTTTTGGTGGGGAGGAGCAGCTGAGGAAATATCTCTGCCCTGCTATGTGTGGGGATTGTACCTTTCTGTTCGGTATTTTAAGCATGAATATCCGGAAAAAAACATGCCCTTTAAGGATGTATTCTTGGGAGGAATGCTTGCGGGACTGATTGCAAATATCAAATTTACAGGTCTTGGCTTTTTCTTTGCATGGATGATGATGGTGTTCTTTTCATTCCTTGCACATAAAGAGCTTATTAGAGGAATAAATGCTTGTTTTGTATTTCTTCTTGGCATGTTTTTGCCATTTGTTCCCTGGATTATTTACTTTGGAGTTCAGGGGGGCCTTCAGGAATGGTATTGGGGATATGTCTATGTAAATGTATTTGTATACACAGATGTTGAGAGTGCAAATCCGGGAGTCACCGGCAGAGTATATCAGATGGCAAAAATACTGTACTGGCTCATCCGTGATAACTGGCAGTACTTTTTATTTATTATAGTAGGAATTCTGTATACCCTGGCTGAAAAAGGGCAAAAGCTGATGGCGCGAATCAATATTCCGGTACTCTTTGTATTTATGTTTTTAGGATTTTTTGGAGGAGGAAGAGAGCTTCCTTACTATTCGCTCCCTCTTTCGGTGTTCGCGGTCCTTGGTTTTTCACTTGTAGGGAGTCTTTTGGTGAAGCTATGCAGGATGGATGAGCAGGAAAAATCTGACAAAGGTCTCGCAGGTCCGGGGCTTTTAGTAGTGAGCATGATTGTTTCAGTGGTGTTTATTTATTCCAATTCGATGAACATACCTTTTATGAAGGTTGAAAGAGACGACTATTTTATGTACAGATTTCGGGATAAGGTCCTTGAAACTGAGAATCCTACACTTTTAAATGTGGGATGCCTTGATGCGGGGCTTTATACACTCTGTGATATTGTACCAAGCTGCAGATGGTTTCAGACCCAGACTCTTAATATCAGGGAGCCGGAGAATAATCCATATCTTGAGCAGGAGCGATACATAAGAGAGGGGCTTATCGACTATGTCATCGCCCGAGATCACATTCCGGATTCAATAAACGAGCATTATGAACTTATAGATAAAGAAGATTATGGCTGGGATGGTGCAGAGTTTAAGTACTATCTTTATAAGAAGGTAAAGTGATGACAGAAGTTATTGCAGTCTTTCAGGCTGTTTAGCTGAGTAACAGAATCTGATTCCAAGCTGTTTCCTGGTATAGAAGAATCCGATTCCCATATGTTTTATCGGAATTTTGATTTTTTTTAGAATAATTTAATATCAAAAAACAGAATAGTTTTTTATAATAATTATGAAGGGGGCTTAGTGCTCCCTTTTGTTGTTAACGGAAGAACAACAGTTATACCTCAGTGATGAGGGGACAGGGACGTGATTATGAAAATATTACAGAATATTGCATCCGGAATATTGGGGCTTATTTTTGCCGGGGTTGTTGCGATACTTGCATGTATCATCAATCCCGATATTGGCGTGTGGATTAATGAACTAATAAGACCGGAGGATAAGGTTGAAGCACCGGTACAGGACGATTCAAAAAAGTATTATGTCGAGGTGCCGGATTGGGATTACATTTACGGAAGAAACCAGAATTCTGAAGATGTGGATGTCGATGGAAGCAGCAATGCGTCTACAGCGCTGGGAGACATGATAACGAGCGCGGTCAACGGACTGTCAGATGCCATAAACGAGCTTGAAGCTACAGAAGTCAGTAACCCTGCTGAGCAGGATGTCACGGTAGAGGATGTGGCAAATACTGCCAATGCTATTGTAAATGCTGTTACAGGAAACGGCGATAAAGGCATCAAGGTTATAGTTAAGGATGAGAACGAAGACTCAGAGGCTGAGGAGCTTAGTAAAGCTCAGGACAATCAGGAACAAACACCTGCTTATGCACCCGGGGTTCCGGCTGGAAGAAGCAGTTATGCAGCCTTTGATCCTGAAATAATTGAGCTTACGGATCCAGGTCTTGCAAAACAGGCTATTAATAGTGCGGATTATGGACAGCTTGGAGACGGGCTTACTTTTGATACACAGTTTTATCCCTATTATCATATGTTAAATGATACCGGGAAAGCTCTGTACAGACAGATATATGCAAATACCCTGGCGCTTAATACTACCTTCAGACCCATTGAACAGGTATCGATGGACACGATGCAGATGGTGCTTCTTAGCGTAGTATTTGATCATCCTGAACTGTTCTGGTTGGATACTACTTTTTATCAGGAGTATGATTATAACGGCGTGGCACTTAAATTAAGACTCCGCTATTATGACAGAATACCGGATATACCTTCGGCTAATCAGAAGTTTTTGGCAAATGCTGATGCAATAGTTGCAGGAGCATCAGGTCTAAGCGATAATTATGAGAAGGAACTTTATATACACAATTATCTGGCGGACAAGCTGACATACAAGCATAATCCCCTTGATCAGAGTGCTTACAGTGCAATCGTGGGTGATAATACCGTTTGTGCCGGATATGCCAAGGCATTTCAGTATCTGATGCAAAGGCTCGGAGTTCCTACATATCTCTGTGTTGGATCCGCAGGGGAAATGCACGCATGGAACATAATTAAACTGGGAGATAATTACTACAATGTCGACTGCACCTGGGATGATCAGAATCCTACGGTATATGATTATTTCAATCTTTCCGATGCTGATAATTATATGCATAAGAGGATGTTTAATTCAGTTTATCTTCCTGCCTGCAATGAAGGAACATTTATTGCATCAATAAATTAAATATGTAAAAATATGAGCCCGGGTAGTTTAGGTGCTATCCGGGCTTCTAATCATATATAGAGCAGGCTTGTATGAGAATGCGTTTTGTGACACCTGCGGGATCTATATACGACAGGAGTAAGCCTGATAAATGATATTTTTGGAGGAGCGAATCAGATGGCGTTATACGCATTGGGGGATCTTCACCTTGCCTTTCAGTCTGAGAAGACAATGGATATTTTTGGCAAGGTATGGAAAAATCATGAAAAGAAGATTGAGAAAAACTGCAATAAAATAATGACCGATGAGGATACCCTTGTACTTGTTGGAGATCACAGCTGGGGAAAAGGCCTTGAAAACTGTGAGATGGATCTCAGATTCATCGAGGGGCTTCCCGGTAAAAAGGTTTTGATAAGAGGCAATCACGATAATTTCTGGAGTGCCAAGAAGACTCAGAGACTTAACGATTTATATAAGGACAGACTCTTTTTTCTGCAAAACAATTTCTATCCCTATGGGGATGTGGCAATAGTTGGAACCAAGGGATATTGCTATGAGGGCTTTGATACCAGAGAACATGCCGATATGCTAATAGAGAGGGAGGCTAAGAGACTCAAGGCTTCCTTTGAAGCATCAAGAGCAGAGGGCTTTGAGAAATATGTAATGTTTTTACATTACCCTCCAACGGAGATAGGGGAGAGAAGCAGCAGATTTACACTTATTGCCAAGGCGTATGGTGTCACCCAGGTTGTGTATGCCCACTGTCACGGAAAAGAGAGATTTCATGACAGCCTTCTTGGAAAAGTGGATGGCATAAATTACAGCCTGGTTTCCGGTGATTACCTGGATTTTAAACCTCAGAGAATATTGTAAGGAGGTGTGGTTTTTATCACCTCGGCAAAGTCAGATTTTGTTTCCTTCTTAGGAAAACCTGCTTTTCATCAAAATAACAAATAAGAAAAGGAACATTATGGATCAGAATAAAAGTAACCTGGAGAAAAATAGAGACGATTTAGCCTGGGAGGAGGTTTCAACAGAGCATTTAGTACAAGATGAATGGATTGATTTTCGAAAGTCTGCTTTCAGATTTCCGGACGGTACGATCTTTGAACCCTATTACAGTTACAGCAGACGCGATTACGTGGTAATAGTTCCCTTTGATGAAAATGGCAATCTTATCTGCGTTCGCCAGTATAGACAGGGAATCCGCGAAGTTACAACGGAATTTCCCGCAGGAGGAATAGAGAGAAGTGATGGAAAGGAATACGGTGACGGAAAAGAGAATGCCGAGGAAGCCCTGAAAGCCGCTAAAAGGGAGCTTTCAGAGGAGACAGGATATGAGGCAGGAAAATGGACATATCTTATCAAAATTCCGTCAAACGCTACAATTGCCGATAATTATGCATATGTTTTTCTGGCTACTGACTGCAGAAAAGTGACAGGACAAAATCTTGATGAAACTGAGTTTTTAAATATTGAGATAAACACCCCGGATTACATAGAAAAACTCATAGAAAAAGGCGGATTTCAGCAGAGTGTTCATGTTATGGCATGGCTTCTCGCAAAGGAGTGTATGAGGAAAAGCAGTTAATATGAAAGGATAGTGGATGGGAGATATTATACTGATAATAATAATTGCAGTTGCGGGTCTTTTGCTTCTGATATCGTTTATGGTTATAAAATCCAGAAATGATAATATAGAGTATATCGAGGAAGCTTCAGAATCTTCTGATGAACAGGAAGAAATACCGGAGAGAGAGGATGAATCGGAAGAAGCGGCTTTGGACTCAACGGATTCAGGTGAAGTGGATAATGAAGTGACTTCTGAAGATAAAGCAGAGAGTGTGACTGAGGCAAAAGCTGCTGCATTGGAAGCAGATGATGAAGAAGCTGCTGACGATGAAGATACGGAATCTGATGCAGAGGATTATGATGATGACGACACAGATAATTCGAAGGTCAAAGCCATGAGTGAGTTTGACAAGTCACTTATTAAGTTCCTGGAATCCTCTGGATATGATATTGAGAATTATATGGTATCACCGGCATCCTTAAGGGCAGTCATCGCCATGGCAGTAGCAGGCGCCGGTTCAAGTACCAGGAAGGAACTTCTTGCGGCAGCAGGCTTTGAAGATGAGAAGCAAATGAATCTCTGGTATAAAGGCCTTATAAATGCACCGGATACGTCAAGTGGACTTTTGACCTTTAAGCTCTTGAATTCCGTGTGGCATAACAGAAAAATGCCTGGAAACATATCCGAAAAATATAAGAAGTATGTTAAGGCTTTCTTTGGTGCCGAGGCAAAGGATGTTGTTCCGGACAAAATCACCGGTGAAGTAAACAGCTGGGTTAAAGAAGGAACAAATGGTCTTATCCCCCAAATCAGTAACGATCTGTCAGAAAAGGACATAATGCTTATTAATACGCTTTATCTTAAGGCGACCTGGGTGAAGAACTTTGATGAATATCTTACCGAGGAAGGGGACTTCAAGGCATTTGATGAATGCAACATTAAAAAGGTATTTATGGAAAAGACGGATACCTTCAAGTTCTATGAGGATGATTCTGTAAAACTTGTAGTGCTTCCTATGAACGGCAGGGTAGAAGCTATTTTTGCAATAGGAGATATAACAGGTATTCAGGATAAGCTGGAGCAGGCTTCTACTGAGCACGTACATATTAAGCTTCCTAAATTTGACACCGAGACCTCATTGAATCAGGGCGAGCTTATAAAATTCCTGAAGAAAAGAGGCGTGGTCAGTGCATTTTCAAAGAATGCCGACTTTACTGCAATGACTATGGATAAGGGATTTTACATTTCAGATGTGATCCAGAAAACCAAGATTACAACAGACGAGAATGGTCTGGAGGCAGCAGCTGCAACTGCAATGGCAGTATTAGGTGCTGCGCCTTTGGAGGATGAGGTAATACCTGAGGAATTCATAGCTAACGAACCTTTCAAATATCTGATAACCACATCAGGAAAAAATAAAGAAATCTTATTCTATGGACAGATAGTAGAATAAGGCATTTGAGGGCTTTATAAACAAATGGTAATAGATATTTAAGAGATTTTTAACAGGGTATTAGATTATAGTAATAAGTAACATATTATTTCTTTTGAAAGGGGTACAATTATGAGCAGATTATCTGAAGTAACCGGATTACAGCAGCAAAGATCATTAAAGTTTGACCAGATTGTAAAAAAAGGAAATGAGGCTGAGATCACAAAGGCTACTATGGAAAATATAGTAATGTCGCTTAATGATATTTCCCATACATTGGCAATGATAGCAGACGGACAGTCATCCAATCAGTCTGATACCTTCGATTCTATTGCAAGAAGCCTTGCAATGATGGCAAACAGTAAATAATATAAAAGCTTTTATTATCCCGGGGAGAAAATGTTGTTTTGGCTAATGTTTGTAAAGCAGGCATTTCTCCCCCGGGATGATATTTGAAAATAAATGGGGAATTTTAAAAAGTGTTTTTTTGGATGTTTTTTCCAAAAAGCCATTAAATTCGCCACCTTTTTTGTAAAAAATATTGAAAAAATAGTCAAAATGCGTTAAAGTAGTTTAGTAAAGTTAATGATTGCCAGTGAGATTAGAGAATGTGGCTTATCAAATTATCAGGTTGACGCCTGTTTGTTAGACATGTTCTTTTTTTATGCCTGGATATTGACTATATTTAGTTTAATTATTATTGTAAGGATGATTTTTGATGCATAGAGATTTTATAGATAAAATCGAAGAAAACCCGATAATAGCAGCGGTTAAGGACGATAATGGACTGTCTGCGGCGCTAAAAACAGAGGTGGGAATTATCTTTATTCTGTATGGTGATATTTGCACGATTGGTGATATCGTAAAAAGGGTTAAGGATGCAGGACGGATGGCAGTGGTCCATGTGGATCTTGTGACAGGCCTTAACAACACCAGAGAGGTGTGCCTTGATTTTATTAAAAGTAACACCAGGGCGGACGGAATCATAACCACCAAGGGGAATCTTATCCAGCATGCAAAAGAGCTTGGATTATACACAGTACTTAGATATTTTGTAATAGACAGCATGGCGCTTGTGAATATAGAAAAACAGGCGGGATATGGTGTGACACTTCCGGATGTAATCGAGATTTTGCCGGGAGTTGTAGTATCGAAGATTATTAAAAAGGTAAATGCAATAAGCAGGGTTCCTGTGATTGCAGGAGGACTTATTTCAGATCGGGATGATGTTATGAATGCTTTGCAGAGTGGAGCTATGGCAGTTTCCTCAACCAACAGGGATGTGTGGGAACTGTAACGAACAGACAGCTTCAGAATCAGGACGGACCTGAACAAAGAATAGTAATGCAGAGCTTATAAAAAGTTTTAAGGAGAACAATGTAATGGCAAAGTATGTAATGGCTTTGGATGCAGGAACAACCAGTAACAGATGCATCCTGTTTAACGAGAAAGGTGAGATGTGTTCAGTGGCGCAGAAGGAATTTACTCAGTTTTTTCCGCAGCCGGGCTGGGTTGAGCATGATGCTAATGAAATCTGGCAGACACAGCTTTCTGTAGCTCGTGAAGCTATGAAAAAGATAGGAGCAACTTCAGATGATATCGCTGCAATTGGAATAACCAATCAGCGCGAGACTGTAATTGTCTGGGACAGAGCAACAGGACAGCCTGTATATCCTGCAATTGTATGGCAGTGCCGCCGTACTGCGGATTACGCGGAGCAGATGAAGGGCAAGATTCCGGGAATAGTTGAGAAGTTCCAGCAAAAGACAGGACTTAAATTCGATCCCTATTTTTCAGGAACCAAGATCAGATGGATTCTTGAAAATGTTGAGGGAGTAAGAGAGAGAGCAGAGAAAGGAGAGCTTTGCTTCGGAACTGTTGATACCTGGCTTATCTATAAGCTGACAAAGGGGAAGGTTCATGTAACAGATTATTCAAACGCATCCAGGACACTTCTTTACAATATCAATATTCTCGAATGGGACGACGAGCTTTGTCAGATACTTGAAGTTCCAAAGAGTATGCTTCCTGAAGTTAAGCCATCAAGCTGTATATATGGCGAGTCAGATCCGGAGTTCTTTGGAGGCCCTATAAGAATAGCAGGAGCAGCAGGTGATCAGCAGGCTGCGCTATTCGGACAGACCTGTTTTAAGGAGGGAGAAGCTAAAAATACTTACGGAACAGGCTCATTTATCCTTATGAATACAGGAGATAAGCCGATATATTCTAAGAATGATCTTATAACCACAATAGCGTGGGGCATTGATGATAAAGTTACATACGCCCTTGAAGGCTCGGTTTTTGTAGCAGGTGCAGCTATCCAGTGGCTTAGGGATGAACTGAAAATTGTTGATTCATCACCGGATTCAGAATATTTTGCCACAAGAGTAAAGGATACAAATGGATGCTATGTAGTCCCGGCATTTACAGGACTTGGAGCTCCATATTGGGATCCATATGCAAGAGGAGCCATCACAGGACTTACACGAGGTGTCAATAAATATCATATTATTCGCGCAACGCTTGAATCACTGGCTTACCAGAGCTATGACGTACTTCACTGTATGGAACTTGATTCGGGTAAGCATCTTACAGCACTGAAGGTTGATGGCGGAGCATCGATGAATAATTTCCTGATGCAGTTCCAGTCAGATATCATCGATACCAATGTACTTCGTCCGAGCTGTGTTGAGACTACAGCTATAGGTGCCGCATATCTGGCAGGCCTTGCGGTGGGGTATTGGACAAGCAAGGAAGATGTGATTAAGAACTGGGCTGTAGACAGAGAATTTAAACCTCAGATGCCGGATACTGAAAGAACAAAGGCGCTGAAGGGCTGGAATCAGGCTGTAGCGGCTACCAGAGGATGGGCAAGAAATACCGTTTAACTTAATAATTGATACGCTGAGAATGGGAGTATGTATAGTAACGCATGATGAGATGCGTTTATTAGGCTGCTCCTTTTTTATGATATAGAGGAAATTTCTCCGAAATTCCTATATCATAAAAAACGCTCCGCAGTGGATGCGCACTCGCGCGAAAGGAATATAGTTGCTAAATATATAATCGTTTGTTTCAGGATAACAATAAAAAGGACAGAGGTGAAAAAGATATGGTATATGATGTCATAGTCATAGGCGCAGGAGTGTCGGGTAGTGCGGTTGCCAGAGAGCTTTCGCGCTATGAAGGAAACTTTTGTGTACTTGAAAAATGTGAGGATGTTTGCGAAGGAACATCAAAGGCTAATTCAGCTATAGTGCATGCAGGTTTTGATGCACATACAGATACACTGATGGCGAAATTAAACGTCCGCGGCAATGAGATGATGGATGAACTATGCAGGGACCTTGATATACCTTTTAAAAGAAACGGTTCTATGGTCGTTTGCATTGATAAAGAAACATTGCCGGAGCTGCAAAAGCTCTATGACAGAGGTGTGGCTAATGGAGTAAAGGATATGAGAATACTTAGTCGCAGTGAAGCTCTTGAAATGGAACCTAATTTATCAGACAGTACAGAGGGAGCGCTCTATGCACCTACCGGAGGAATTATCTGCCCCTTCAGACTTTGCATAGCAATGGCGGAAAATGCCAATGAGAACGGAGTTGATTTCAGATTCAATACAAAGGTTGAGAATATTAAAAAGCATGAAGATGGCTTATGGCATATTCGCACCAATAACGGTGAATACATTACAAAATACGTGGTTAATGCGGCAGGAGTATATGCGGATACTATACACAATATGGTAAGTATGGATGATGATAAGATAAAGATCATTCCACGCCGCGGTGAATACTGTCTTTTGGATAAAGAGGTTGGAAATCATGTAACTCACACAGTTTTCCCGCAGCCCTCAAAGTTTGGAAAAGGCGTATTGGTTTCTCCTACAGTCCATGGAAATCTTATTGTGGGACCTACTGCTGTGGATATCGATGATCCCGAAGGAACCAATACAACTGCTGAGGGGATAAATGACCTTATTACCAAGGCCAGCGATCATGTAAAGAATCTCCCCATTAAAAAGGTTATTACATCCTTTGCGGGACTTAGAGCTCATGAAGTGTGTCATGATTTTATAATCAAAGAGGTAAAAGGTGCAGATCACTTTATTGATGTAGCAGGTATAGAATCCCCCGGGCTTACAGCCAGCCCTGCAATCGGCGAAATGGTTGGAAATATGTTAAGGGACATGATGCAGCTTAAAGCTAAAGAGAACTGGATAGCTACAAGAAAAGATGTTGTGGATCCATCAGGACTTTCTATAGAAGAAAGGAATGAACTTATTAAGAAAAATCCCGCATACGGCAATATCATCTGCCGCTGCGAATCAATTTCTGAGGGCGAGATCCTCGATGCCATTCACAGACCTCTCGGAGCAAGATCTCTCGATGGTGTTAAGAGACGAACCAGAGCGGGAATGGGAAGATGTCAGGCAGGCTTTTGTTCTCCCCGTACCATGGAGATACTTCATAGGGAGCTTGGACTTTCCTATGAGGAGATAACAAAGAGCGGCGGCCATTCCAACATAGTCGTGGAGCGTACCAAACACCAGAAGGGAGGAGAGCAGTGATGACATCATATGATATTGTGATCGTGGGCGGAGGCCCTGCAGGTCTTGCTGCAGCTATCTCTGCCAGAAAAGCCGGAGTAGAAAAAATACTAATTCTTGAAAGAGATAAAGAACTTGGCGGAATTCTGAATCAGTGTATTCACAACGGATTTGGGCTTCATACCTTTAAGGAAGAACTCACAGGTCCTGAATATGCACAGCGTTTTATAGACCAGGTACTCAATGAAAAAATAGAATATAAGCTAAATACAATGGTTATGGATATATCATCAGATCGCATAGTTACAGCCATGAGTCGCGAAGATGGGATGTATCAGATAAAAGCCGGGGCAGTAATTCTTGCCATGGGCTGCAGGGAGCGTCCAAGGGGAGCTCTCAACATTCCGGGATACAGGCCTGCGGGGATTTTCTCAGCAGGAACGGCACAGCGTCTTGTTAATATGGAAGGTTATATGCCCGGGCGTGAAGTAGTGATTCTGGGATCAGGTGACATCGGACTTATAATGGCAAGGCGTATGACACTAGAAGGAGCAAAGGTTAAGGTTGTGGCCGAGCTCATGCCTTATTCAGGCGGACTTAAGAGAAATATCGTTCAGTGCCTGGATGATTTTGGAATTCCGCTTAAGCTTTCTCATACCGTTGTTGATATTGAAGGAAAAGAGCACCTTACGGCAGTTACGATTGCTGAGGTAGATAAAAACATGAAGCCCATACCGGGAACAGAAGAGCGTTACACCTGCGATACATTACTTCTTTCCTGCGGACTTATTCCGGAGAATGAGCTTTCGAGAAATGCAGGCGTAGAGATGAATCCGGTAACAAGCGGACCTGTGGTAAATGAATCTCTTGAGACCAATATTCCCGGAGTATTTGCCTGTGGTAATGTGCTTCACGTTCATGATCTTGTGGATTATGTTTCCGAGGAGGCAACAAGAGCAGGCGAAAATGCTGCGAAGTTTGTAAAAGAGGGAGAGCAGGAGGGCGGAAGCATCATTGAGCTTTTCGCTACAGAGGGCGCAAGATATACGGTTCCCTCAACAATCAATCCTGACAGGATGGACGATCTTCTGACAGTGAGATTCCGAGTGGGAGCAGTCTATAAGAACTCTTATGTAAGTGTCTACTTCGATGATGAGAGAGTGATGCACAATAAAAAGCGTATCATGGCTCCCGGTGAAATGGAGCAGGTAATCCTCCAAAAGACTAAGCTAAAGGAAGCCAATCCTAAGAAGGTTACTATAAAGATAGAAGCAGAGTAAGAAAAAGGAGAAGCCATGGAGAAGAGAGAACTTACATGTATCGGCTGTCCTATGGGATGCCAGATAACAGTAGAACTTGATGAGGGACAGGTAATTTCCGTAAAAGGAAACACCTGTGCCATTGGAGATAAATATGCAAGAAATGAAGTGACTCATCCTGAGCGCACGGTGACAAGTACTGCTGTAATACTGGGGGGAGATAAGCCCCGGGTATCAGTGAAAACCAAATCCAATATACCAAAGGATAAAATATTCGAATGCATGAAGGAAATAGATAATGCATGTGTAAAGGCACCGGTACATATAGGTGATGTTATTGTGAAAAATGTAGCCGGAACAGGAGTGGATGTGGTTGCAACGCGGGAAGTTTCAGAAAAATAATAAGTACTACTTAGTTTTGCTATGTGAAACGAGAGCAGAACTTTATTATGTAAAATGGAAACTTAAGAAAATCTTAAAATTATTATTACTTCAGTTCATTGACAACCGCAATCAACTTAAATATAATTTGAGTGTTATTGTAAGGAGCTCATGTAGCGTAGTTTTCTACATGGGCTTTTTTTTGAGTAGAGTACGTAAATGCTCAAAAAACTTTTAATTTTAGGAGGAATTATGAAGAGATTATTTGCAATGATGATCGCCGGAGCATCTGTAGTATCAATGCTTGCAGGCTGCGGAAGCAAGACTGCAGAAACTGCAGCTGAGACAACAACAGAGGCAACAGAGGCAACAGAGTCTGCTGATGCAACAGAAGAGAGCGCAGACGCTGCTGAGACAGTAAAGATTGATAAGCTTACAATTGGTTTTGTACCTTCACGTGAGCCCGATGAGATTGTTACTGCTACAGAACCTCTTAAGCAGCTTCTTACAGATGAGCTTGCTACTCTTGGCTATGAGGTTGGCGAAGTTGACATCACAGTTGGTACAAGCTATGAAGCAGTTGGTGAAGGCCTTTCAGCAGGAACAATTGATATAGGTCTTATCCCCGGTGGTACTTATGTACTTTACGATGATGGTTGTGATGTTCTTCTTACAGCTACAAGGGATGGCCTTTCAATCGAGAGCCCTAATGCAAAGGATTGGAATGACAACAAGCCCACAGAGCCTACAGAGGATCAGGTAACATTCTATCGTGCACTTATTATTACAGGACCTTCAGAGGCTGGTAAGGCAGTTGCAGCTAAGGTTGATGCCGGCGAAGAGCTTACATGGGAAGATCTTGACGGACTTAACTGGAGCGTAATGAACTCTTCATCTTCAGCTGGATATATTTATCCTTCACTTTGGCTTCAGGCAAACTATGAGAAGCATGTAACAGACCTTTCACACGCTGTACAGTCTGACTCATATGGTAATGCTTTCGCAAGACTTGCTTCAGGCCAGATCGACGTTCTTTGCTGCTATGCAGATGCAAGACGTGACAATGAGGAGAAGTGGACAACAGAATATGGCAGAGAAGCCAGCATCTGGGATGAGACATCAGTAATCGGTGTTACAGATGGTATTTATAATGATACAATCAGCGTAAGCAAGACATCTCCTGTTATGGACGATGCTTTCAAGGCTGCTCTTTCCAAGGCATTCATTAACATTGGTAATTCAGATGCAGGTAAGGAAGTTATTTCAATCTACAACCACAATGGTTATGTAGAAGCTAATGCTGCTGATTATGATTCAGAGAGAGCTGCTCAGGAGCTCATCAAATCAATGAACTAAAGTTATCACTTAGTGCGATGATTTCGCGTACGGAGGATCTTGTTCTGATTCATGATCATGAGAGCAGGATTTGTTTTGGGGAATCACAAATTTGTTGTGATAATGGTTTTATATGGGGAGGTTATTAACCTCCCCTATTTTTTCAATAGGAAATTCCTTCGGATTTCCTATTGAATAAAAAGCGCTCCGCTAAGGATGCGACTGGTGCGCAGATGAATTTTGCAAGCTAAAGCTTGCGCGCACCAGCGCGCAAAGAGTCGCGAGCGACTCTTTGTTCTGATTTAAGAAATTCTTATTTTAGGATATTGAAATTATTAATGGACAGTGTTTTAGATTCAGGAGAGGAATAATGATCAAGTTTGAAGATGTAGGAAAAAAATATCCCAATGGTTTTGAAGGATTAAAACATATTGATCTTACTATTGAACAGGGAGAATTTGTAGCAATTATCGGACTTTCAGGTGCAGGTAAATCCACACTCATTCGTACCATCAACAGGATGCACGATGTGACAAGCGGTAAACTCACGGTGGATGGTGTTGATGTGATGAGCTTGTCCGGAAAACAGCTCAGAAGATTTCGCAGAAAAATCGGAATGATCTTCCAGTCATTCAATCTGATCACCAGAACAACAGTAATTAACAATGTTCTGACTTCTTTTGTTCCTGATATGCCCTGGTTTAGAGCATTGTTTGGAATCTATACCAGGGAAGAAAAGATGAAGGCGCTTGAATGCCTTGATAAAGTGGGAATTTTAAGAAAGGCATTTGTTCGTGCAGATCAGCTCTCAGGTGGACAGCAGCAGAGAGTAGCTCTTGCAAGAACTCTCGCCCAGAATCCTCAGATTATCCTTGCAGATGAGCCTGTTGCCGCGCTTGACCCTGTAACTGCCAAGCAGGTAATGGATGACTTTAAGAGAATCAACGAGGAGATGAATATTTCAATTCTTATCAATATACATCACGTGGATCTTGCTCTTAAATATGCCACAAGAGTCGTTGGAATAAGAGAAGGAAAAATCGTCTATGACGGCCCTGCTGAAAATGTGGATAAGGACGTGCTTGCTACGATTTATAACGGCAAAGTGGATGATGAAGGAAATGTTCTTGATGCAAATGATCATAATGAAATGAGGTGATCTGAAGTGAGCGTATACGATAAGATTTTTAAACCAAAAGTATATACACTGCCTAACGGCAACTCAGTAGAGAAAAAGGCATCACGTGCGCCTGTCTATTTTATTTTCATTATACTGATGAGTGCGCTGTCAGTAAAAATCACCGGTTTTGATATGAAAGTATTAACCCAGCGTATCGGGCAGTTTTTTGTTATAGTCGGTGAGATGTTTCCTCCAAATGCAGACTTTATGGGAAAAGTCTGGGGGCCCTTATTTGATACTATTAAAATGTCACTTTTGGGTTCAGTAGTAGGAGCACTTCTCTCAGTTCCGTTTGCAATGCTGGCAAGTACAAATGTCTGTCCTAATAAGGTGATTGTATCAATTGTCAGAGTTATGTTTTCGCTTATTAGAACTCTGCCTACACTGGTAACTGCTCTTGTGGCAACTCTTGTATTTGGACTTGGTACACTTGCAGGTACATTTGCGATTGCAGTTTTTTCATTTGCATATATCGGAAAACTTACATATGAAGAGATTGAGACTGTAGACATGGGAGCTTTCGAAGCTATGGAAGCTATGGGAGCTACCAAGGCAAGAGCATTTATCTCTGCCATAGTTCCTCAGGTTCTTCCCTTTTTCCTCTCAAACTGCCTTTTCAACTTTGAGGGTAATGTGAGATATGCAGCTGTTCTTGGTTACGTAGGAGCAGGTGGTATCGGACTTATCCTTAACGAGAAGATATCATGGAGAGAGTACTCAAGTGTTGGAATGATGCTTATAGCTCTCTTTGTGGCAGTATTTGTTATCGAGTCAATCAGCAGAATGCTTCGTAAGAAGCTTGTATAAAGGGGATGGGATTATGAACAATAGAATTTTAGAAGCATATGAAAAACGCCCCAAGGATTGGATGTATAATCTTGCCATCGGAATTATCTTTGTGGGGCTCATGGTATGGAGCGGAAGTGCTGTTGAAACAGCAGGTACTACACAGGATGGTGGACAGATAGCCCTTAACGTACTACTGGGAATTTTTCAACCTGACCTGTCATTTCTTTTTGACTTCACCACTCAGGGCGTTCCGTATCTGATGCTTGAAACAATATGTATAGCTTTTCTGGGAACAATTGTAGGTGCTATCCTTTCAATTCCCCTTGCGTTTATTTCAGCATCAAACCTTACACCTAAGCCAATTGCCTTTGCAGGAAGAATGATTATCATGGCAGTGAGAACTGTGCCTGCTTTTGTATATGGTCTTATGTTCATAAGAGTTACAGGACCCGGAGCTTTTGCAGGTCTTTTGACAATGGGTGTATGTTCTGTGGGAATGATAAGTAAGATGTACATCGAAGCTATAGAGGATATTGATACGCATGTTATCGAGGCACTTGACGCATCAGGCTTTAATATGTGGCAGAAGATCCGCTTTGGAATACTTCCTCAGCTGCTTCCTAACTTTGCATCAACAGCAATTTACAGATTTGATATAAATATGAGAGATGCTACCATCCTTGGTATGGTTGGTGCCGGAGGCTTTGGTGCGCCCCTTATCTTTGCTATGAACGCTTATCGCTGGAATGAAGCAGGAGCAATACTTGCAGGACTTATCATACTTATTCTGATAATCGAGTATATTTCTACAAGAATCAGATTAAAACTTACAAGAGGTTAAAAATATTCAGATATGACTCCCCCGCTGCTTGCAGTGGGGGATTTGAGGATTTAGAAATGAAAATTGTTTTCACATCAGACACGCACGGTCATGTATTTCCAATAAACTATTCGACAAATAAAGAAGAAAATTCTGGTCTGTTTTATATTGCAGCTCAGATAAAAGATAAGGTGGATGGCAATACTCTTTTAATTGACGGAGGTGACAGCCTTCAGGGAACACCGCTGTTATCGTATTATCTTAGTAACCGCGGCAGCTATGATTTTAATCCTATGGCAGAGGGGTTTAACGCCATGGGATTACAGTACTACACCTTGGGCAATCATGATTTTAATTTTGGCTATGATGCGGTTCTGGATTATACCAAAGCTATGAAAGCGGAGCTTATCTGTGCGAATGTCGAGGACCTGCGCGGAGAGCTTGGAATTAAAAAGCATGCTATTCATGTACTTGAGGATGGAACGAGAGTAGGAATAACAGGTGCAGTTACAGGTTATGTAAATGTCTGGGAGCAGGAGAAAAACCTGACAGAGTTAAAGATTACAGATCCTGTGGAAGCTCTAAAAGCCGAGCTTGATATCATAAGGGATAAATCAGATATAACAGTCTGTATATATCATGGCGGTTTTGAAGAGGACTTAAATACAGGCAATAAGCTTTCTGAGACAGAGGAAAATCAGGCATGCAAAATAGCCAGAGAGCTTGACTTTGATATTCTACTGACAGGACATCAGCACATGGCTGTTGAAGGAACTATGGTTAATAAATCCTATGGTGTTCAGCCTCCGGCAAATGGTATGAAGTACTGTGTGCTGGATATACAAAAGTATAACGATACAGAGGATAAGAAGGCAGCAGGTAATCAGGCAGAAGGCAGCCTTCAAATGGAAAATTCTACAGCTCAAATGTCAGAGTCTAAGAATTCAACCCATAAGGGCTGGCAGGTTGAATCAAAGCTTATACCTGTAGAGAAGGCGGGTGAAGCATATGATGAGATACTTAAGGCTCATTCATTTATGGAATCAATGAATACACAGCTTCAGACCTGGCTTGATGAGCCCATAGGATGTCTTGAAAGTGAGATTGCTCCGGAGGATAAACTTCAGGCAGCATTATACGGAAGTAAAGTGGCTTCGATTTTCAATCAGGTGCAATTGGAGCTTACAGGAGCAGATTTTTCCTGTACAAGTCTTGCAAATGATCCGCTTGGTCTACATAAAGAGATCACGGTCAGAGATGTCCTTGGTATATATCAGTTTGCAAATACTGAGGAGGTCAAAGAGGTTACGGGAGCTGTCTTAAGGATGGCGCTTGAGAGATGTGCTGAATATTTTGAGATTGACGAAAATACAAATGAAGTAAGAATCTCCGATGTATTTTTAAAACCCAAGGTTGAGCATTACAACTATGACTTCTATGCAGGCTTGTGGTATGAATTTGACCTGACAAAGCCTGTGGGAGAAAGAGTTGTTACTTTGAAAAAGCTTGATGGAACCGACATCATTGATGACAAAAAGTATACTCTTGTTACCAGTAACTACAGAGCAACGGGAACAGGCGGATATGAATGTATAGGAGCCTGCAGGACAATTCGCACTTATCCTGAGGAAATGCCCGACCTTGTCATTGATTTTGTAAGAAGAAACAGCCCTGTAGGCGAGATCATAAATAACAGATTCAGATGCATTTTGCCTGAATAAAACTAAAACCTTAATTTTTCCGAAATACAGGTATTTGCTTCAGCAATGAGTACCTGAAAACAAAAGAAAACAGAATAGTTCCGACTGTGAACATAATAAGGCAGACTATCCAGTGGAATCTCAGATATAGCTTGTAATGAATAATAATATTCAGAAAAAGCCAGTGATAGAGGTACATTCCATAGGACAGGTCTGTCTTTTTTATCATATAGGAAATTCCGTTGGATTTCCTATATGATAAAAAGCGCTCCGCTATGGATGCGCACTCGCGCGATAGGAATATGTTGCCTTCAGCAACCGCGCTCGGCGCGAGAATGTCGCAAGCGACATTCTTTCTTGTATAGCCTTTGAGAGTAGAATCATTTTTTATTGGTTTAATGATAAAGGCTGCAAGGATCGTAAGGCACGCGGTACTTATCCCCGTGATGATTCCTGTGTAGTAGCCTATATTCAAAATACCGCTTATTCTAAAAAAGCAGTGAAGTATCAGGAGGGCGATAAATGCTTTTGTTCTCCATTCTTTTTCATGTAATTTGAAGGTCTGAAAGAAAACTCCTACAAAGAACCAGATAGCATAAGGAAGGAAAAAGCGTTCGATCAGTTTTGCAATAGTATCCCCTGCGCTGCTCTGAATAAAGTAAAAAAATAAATTTGAAGCAGCAAGAACGCAGCATAGTGCTGCATACAAATAAAAATTCCGCTTTTCTCTGGTCAGCTTTTTAAAGAGAAAAACAATAATATAGAGCTGTAATAGTACTGTTATATACCACAGTGGACCGTTGAGGCTACCTGTACCGAATTTCTTAAAGCAGGACGGGGTACTTGCAAAGCCTGCCCCTTGTGTAAGCAGCCATTTGAAGATTGAACTGTCAAATTTTTTGGGAATTATCAAATAGAACACACCCAGATAGATTAGCATGCTAAGCCAAAGGTCGGGATAAAGTCTGAAAAACCGCTTTTTTATAAATGTTTTAGCGTCATATCCGGAACGTTCTAAAGATGCAGAAATAAGAAAACCACTTATGGCGAACATTATAACTGTGGGCTGAAAAAAATCCACTATTGATCTCAGGATACCAAGTTCACCTGCATATTCAGGAAGATTGCCCTGTACGTGACCTGTAAAATGAAGATACATCACACAGAAAGCAGCATAATATCTAAGAAATCCAAATGCATTTTCACTTCGATTATTCATGGTAACTGTCAGATTATCCTCCCGGTCAGATAGTTTTCAATGACTTTCCGAACATATTGAGGAAAAAAGCGTTCAAGAAATTCAATGTTCTATAAATCAGATTAATTTTATCATATTTGGAAATAGTAATTTATGAAATTTTAAGAGATTTTTTAATTAAATATAGTTTTTACATAATTGTATACCCTCATGATTGAATGGTATCATGATTAATACAGAGTTTAACTTATTTTTTCTAAAAAAAGTAGGAGAAATGCATTATGAAAATGTATAAAGGAAAAAATTCATCGGCAAATGTAGCTGATGCAATTAAAGGTCTCTCAAATCCCCAACTCATAATTTTCACAAGTGATGCTGATCACTTCGATGCAAATGTTGCAGAGATTGAAAAGCGTTTTCCCGGAGTGCCCAGTATTGGTTGTATAGGTATGGGGTATGATTCTACGATCCAGGAAAAAGGAGTTAACATTACTGCATTCACTGAAGGAGTTAAGGTAAAGACAGGTGTTCTTGAGACTGTTTCTTCCATGCCTGCACGTCATATTAAAAGAATCGAGCAGGATATTGAGGATATCAAGCCCGGAAAAGAGAATACCGCAATCATTGATTTTTGTACAGGAAATGATGCAGCGGTACTTACAACATTAAGAAGACTTGTAGATAAGTTTAACCTCCAGGTAATGGGGGCTACAGGTGATGCAGGAAAAGCCTCTGTAAATGGTAAAATCTATGAGGATGCTATGGTTTACGCTGTCATTAAAAATGAGGGCGGCCGCGTTAAGACTTATAAAGAAAATATTTACGAACCCAAAGATAATAGACAGCTTATAGCATCCAAGACTGATAAGGCTAAATATTTTCTGGGTGAGCTGAACGGCAGATCTGCTAAGCAGGTTTATATGGATCTCACCGGTGCAAGAACTGACAAGGAAATAATGGACCAGACTTTCCAGAATCCTCTTGGAAAGATGGTAGGTAATGATGTTTGTATCTGCTCAGTAAAGGATGTGTCAGGAAGCGGACTTATTCTTTACAGACAGATTAATGACTCAGATATTCTCACACTTCTCGAAATGCGCGATCCGATGGAAGTTGCGCAGCATACTATAGATAAGATCAGGAATGATTTTTCAAGGATTTCCGGTATTTATTCTGTCAATTGTATATTCAGATATCTGGTACTCTCAGGAAGAGGAGAAATGGATACATATCTTGGTAAAATAGCTCAGCTTGGACCATCCTGCGGACTTATCGGATTTGGAGAGCATTATAACACTCAATTTGTTAATCAGACGATGACATGTGTTGTTTTTGAATAACCGTGGTCTTAGCCAGATAAACATTTGTTTAAAGATGAGAGGGAGATAGCAATGCTTACAGATATTTTTAAGAAAAAGACGGAACCGGCTGAAGCTCAGAGCAATGAGCCTTCTAAAGAAGCTTTTGATGCAGAAAAAAGGGAAGCCCTTATTTATATTGCTGATTCTGTGAAGACATTTCAGAAGGAGCTGGTAAGAAATGAGGTATCCTCGCTTACAGAAATCCATGATATGGGCGAGGCAGTGGAAAATGTTATCAGCAGTAATACACAGCTTAGAAATGAAATGGATGCTTTTAATGAAATGTTTGCGGCTGTAAACGAAAGCGCTGGAAAATTCCAGGATGTTAAGGTGAATATCCTTAACAGTGTTCAGAATGCCCAGAATAAAGTGTCAGAGCTTAAGGATTCTTCAAATGAAGTCCGTGCAAGCTTTGATGAGATGACCCAAGGGTTTGAGAACTTTAAGAGTGCAGTTGATCAGATATCCGATTACATGAAAAAAATCATCGGTATTGCTACCCAGACAAACCTCCTTGCACTTAACGCATCAATCGAAGCTGCAAGAGCAGGTGCTGCGGGAAAAGGTTTTGCGGTTGTTGCTACAGAGGTAAGAGAACTGGCAGATGAGATCAAGGTGATGATCAGTCAGGTAAATGCTTCTATTGACGCAGCAGGGCAGGAGAGTGAGAAATTATCTCTGAGCATGCAGAATTCCATAGCAGCTATGGATCGAAGCATCCAGGAGGTTGATGAGACAAATGCAACATTTGATGAGATCATAGAAAGTGCTAACGGAGCGAATGTAGTTCAGCAGGAAATTGCTGATACTGCAGATGCGGCTTCTGATGAACTTGGAAGAATCGGCAACAGCTTCACTGATATCAATAATAAATATGATGCTCTCGTTAACCAGCTTGAAAGAGTTAATTCGCTCGGTACGACAAAGAGTAGTGTTTTCGAGCACATCGATAATCTGGTATCTCAGATTGAGCCTATTGTAAAAGATAGGAAATAAAAATGAAAGCCTATTTTGACATTAAATAGACAACATATATGCGAAAATGTATTATAATGTCCAGGGGGTTCGGTTAATTCAGAACAGCCTTGGACATTTTGCGCTATTCGGAGGTAACTGGTATTGAAGTTTAAATTGCCCAGGATAAAACTATCTGATATCAGGACAATGTGTTTTGAAAAAATTGGCATTCCGTTATATGTTATAGCCGGCGCTCTGCTCAATATCATCATTGCCTTTATAATGAATGTTTTTAAGCTGCCGCTTTATTTTGATACCATAGGTACTGTGTCAGTGTCTGTTCTTTGCGGAATTTATCCGGGAATTGTTACTGCAGTACTTACGAATGTGGTGTGTATGCTGTTTAATCCCACGGCAATCTACTACATGATAATAAACGTAATGATAGCGCAGATTACCTCATTATATTCATATAGAATGAGGCAACAGAAAAAAATGAATTTCTTTGTATTTGTATTCGCTGTATCGTTTGCCGCCGGTATCGTCGGAATGGCATTCCAGTGGATTCTTCTTGGTGAGCCTCAGTTTGTGGAAGTTGTCGAGATGGCTGCGTTTATCAATGAGCAGCTTGGAATCAATTATGTTTTTTGCACCTTTGTCATAAATTTGCTGCTTAATATATTGGATAAATCCGTAACTATTTTTATTGCGCTGTCTATTGTGAAAATAATTCCTGAAAGGTACAGAGAGGCAGCGTTTGAAGGTGGATGGAGACAAAAGCCGCTTTCTGTTGAAGAAAGAGAAAAAATAAAGAGAGAAAATATTCGAAACAGAAAATCCCTCCAGAGAAAAATAACCACCATGCTTGTAGTAGATTCATTTGCTATTGCTGTCATCATGGGAATCACAGGCTTAAGACTCTATTATTCAAATCTTAAAAGCGAGTACAGAACCAATGTTAAAAATGCCGCAAAACTCGCATCAGAGGTGGTAAATGCCAATTCTATAAACTGGTATCTGAACAGTGGTAAAAAACCTATAGAATATAATAATTCAGAATATCAGAAGACGAATAAGCTTCTTTCTTCAATCAGGGATACTGTTCCCGGAATAGAATATGTCTACATATACCAGATAAAAGAGGATGGATGCTACATAGTATTTCATTCAGATGAAGCATTTCGGACGGAAATGTATATAGGAGAGGTTATCCCCTTCGACAAATCATTTGATCCATATCTTCCGGCACTTCTTGCAGGAGAGAAAATTGATAACTTTGAAAGAGCTGATGTTTTCGGCTTTATTATTACTGCCTATGAACCGATTTTTGATTCCAAGGGCAAATGTGTTGGATATGCCGGAGCAGATATATCAGAGTCTTATATCGGTGATTATATGAGGGTATTTACTTTAAGAGTTATTCTTATTTTCTCAGGATTTTTCATACTTATCCTGGGATATGGTCTATGGATGACAGGCTTTTATCTCATATATCCCATTAATTCAATGGCGTCATGCCTTGATGACTTTATCGAAGATAATACTAATCAGGAAAAGCTTGATGAAAATGTAAAGAATATCAAATCCCTCAATATACGAACTGGTGATGATGTTGAAAAACTATACAGGTCAATATGTCATATGGCTTCAGCCACTGCAGAACAGATGAGAGATATCAGGCACTATGCAGATGCCAATGCCAAAATGCAGAACGGCCTTATCATCACTATGGCTGATATGGTTGAAAACAGGGATTCTGAAACAGGAGCACACAGCCAAAAAATCGCAGCATATGTCAAAATAATACTTGAAGGATTAAAGAGAAAAGGATATTACGCATCAAAGCTTACTCCTAAGTATATTGGAGACGTGGTTACATCAGCTCCTTTGCATGATGTAGGTAAGATAAATATACCGGATGCCATATTGAATAAACCCGGAAAGCTTACTCCGGAGGAATTTGAGATAATGAAGACTCATACCACAGCGGGTAAGCAGATAATGGAGCATGCCATAAGCACAGTAAGCGGTGAGAACTATTTGAAGGAAGCCAGAAACATGGCTGCTTATCATCATGAGAGATGGGATGGAAAGGGATATCCCGAGGGACTTCATGGTGAAGTCATTCCGTTGTCAGCCCGAATAATGTCTGTTGCGGACGTGTTTGATGCTCTTGTATCAAAGAGAGTTTATAAGCCGGCATTTCCGCTTGAACAGGCCATAGAGATTTTGAAGGAGGGCGCAGGAACTCAGTTTGATCCCAAATGCGTTGAAGTCTTTTTGGAATCCATGGATGAGGTAAAAGAGGTACTTATCCAATATCAGAATTTGTAAATACTGTATTTTCGGGAATCAAAAGTTTCTGATATTCTGAGAACAATTTTAATAACCGGAGGATGAATACTTAAAGTATGAAGGGCAGAAGTTTAAAGCAAATATCCGGAATAGCTATGATGACAGCTCTTATTTCACTTATAACGGCAGGGCTGGTGGGGGATTTTTGTGCCCATGCCGCAACAGGTGAAGATTTAATCCAGAGAATGGCAGATAATGAAGATGTCAGGACCGGAGGTGGATATGCTGCATCAGGTCAGATCAATGATGTCGGTTTCACCACTGTTCTTTATGATGCAAAAAACGGACTTCCCACATCTGACGCTAATTCTATATATTCAGCCAGTGATGGGTATATATGGGTAGGTGGCTACAGCGGAGTATTCAAATACGACGGAGAGTCTTTCGACAGACTTGATTCATCCGGAGGACTTACCAACGGTAAGGTTTTTTACGAAGATCACAAACATAGAATGTGGATTGGAACCAATGATAATGGAATTGTGATCATAAACAATGGCGAAAATATAAGGATTACTTATGAAGACGGGCTTCCGTCATCGTCCATCAGAGGATTTGGGGAAAGTAAAGATGGAAAAATGTGGATTGGCACCGCAAATGGTGTTGTATATGTTGATGAGGACGACTACAAGGTTTATGAGATTGATGATGACAGGCTCAGGAATCAATATATTATAAGACTTTCTGCAGATGCAGAGGGTAAGGTTTACGGAAACACCAGAAGCGGCGATGCCTTTTGTATTGCAGGCGGGGAGGTCAGTGAATATATAACCGGAGCAGATATAGGAGTAGATGCTATCACAGCCATCTATGCCGATCCTGATAAACCCGGATATGTATATATAGGTGGGAACGGGGATAAGATTTATCACGGCCCTTTTGGAAAAAAGAAAACCAGATATTATGAGATTTCAGTTTACCCATTGTCCGGAGGTGTTGTGTGGATTACTTCTGCCTGCGACAGAATTTGGGTCAGTTCCAGTTATGCTCTTGGCTATATTGATGAAAATCAGAAGTTTCACACTTTAGACGGAATTCCAATCGATAATTCAATTGAAATGATTACTGATGATTATCAGGGCAATATTTGGGTTACATCTTCCAGACAGGGTGTAATGAAGATAGTAAGCAGTAATTTCAGAAATCTTACCAATATTTCAGGTGAGCCGGAGGAGGTTGTAAATACGACCTGCCTTTGGAATGATAATCTGTACATCGGAACGGACAATGGATTACAGATAATTGATGACCAGGAACAGATCGTACACAATGAACTGACTGATTTTTTTGGTAAAACCAGAATCAGATGCATTGTTAAAGATAATAAAGATTACCTTTGGATATGCGCTTATGACGATAAAAAGGGTCTTATCTGCGTAGCTCCCAATGGAGTGATAAAGAGCTATACAGAAGGTACGGGACTTATCAGTAATGAAGTCCGCTGTGCAACTGTTGCCAAGAACGGTTCAATACTGGTGGGAACGAATGGCGGAGTCTCTGTTGTAAAAGATGGAAGGGTTGCAAGAAGCTACGGAGAAGAAGACGGGCTTGAAAATACAGTCATTCTTACAATAGAGGATGGCGGAGACGGCATTATATATGCCGGTACTGACGGCAATGGAATCTATGAGATCAACAAGCATGAGATTAAGAAGATCAGCAGAGAAGAGGGTCTTACCAGTGATGTTATTCTTCGCATAAAATATGATGAAAAGCGGGATATCTACTGGATAGTAACATCCAATTCGATTGAATATATGAAAAACGGAAAGATAGTTAATGTAGAATCTTTCCCCTATAACAATAACTTTGATATTTATTTTGATGATAATGATAATTTGTGGGTTTTATCATCCTATGGTGTATTTTGTGTAAGAGCGCAGGATATGCTTAATGATGATGTAAAGGATTACAGATTAAGCACAGTGGCAAACGGCCTTCCCAGTGTACCTACAGGGAATTCCTTCAGCTATATGACTGAGACCGGAACCATATTTATTTCAGGGCGCACAGGTGTGTCAAGTGTTAATGTAAATCATTACTTTGAGCAGTCTTCAAAGATAAAGATAGGAATAAGAAGCGTTCAGAGTAATGGCGAGACAATATATCCAAATGAGAATGGTGAGTACATTCTGCCTGCAGAATTTGGGCGAGTTCAGATAAGCCCGGCAATTCTTGATTATTCTATGACTAATCCCACGGTACACATGTATCTTGAGGGAAATGAAGACAGTGGAATCACATCTACCCAAAACAGAATGTCTGCTCTTGAGTACACAAGGCTAAGATATGGTAATTATAATCTGCATGTACAGATAATTGATCCTTCAAATGGTGATGTTTATCAGGATGAGATTTTTAAGATAATAAAAAAGCCTCACTTTTTTGAGCTGACCATAATAAGAATACTGCTTGGACTTGTTGTTGCAGCTGTTGTCGGACTTACAGTATGGAGAATTATGTCCGGTACTGTTATCAGGAAGCAGTATGAGCAGATAAGGGCTGCAAAGGATGAGGCAGAGAGGGCAAATCTTGCAAAATCAAGGTTCCTTGCCAATATTTCCCATGAGCTCAGAACACCTATCAACACGATAGCCGGCATGTCAGAGATGATAATGCGTGAGGATCCGACAGACGTTCCCAAGCCATATTTCCTGTCAATGATCAACTATTCCTACGATATTCAGAATGCCACCGAAGCACTCATGAATCTGATAAATGATCTTCTTGATATATCTAAGATAGAATCAGGGAAAATGCACCTTGTTGAGACAGAATATGATACTATTGAATTATTAAGATCTGTAGTTACAATGATCAGAGTCCGCAGTGGACAGAAGGATCTTTCATTTGAAGTTAAGATTGATGATCAGCTTCCCAAGAAGCTTTATGGTGATTCCGGTAAAATTAAGCAGATAATTCTTAATCTGCTTACTAATGCTGTAAAATACACAGAAGAGGGCGGATTCACTTTAAAAGTTTCAATTGCAGAGATGACAGAGGATAAGTGCAGTATTCGTGTTTCTGTCAAAGATACCGGAATAGGTGTTAAAGCAGAGGATGTGGATAAGCTTTTCACAGCCTATGAAAGACTCGATGAGGAAAAGAACAGTGCCATTCAGGGAACCGGTCTTGGACTTGATATTTCAAGAAGGTTTGCCGAGCTCATGGAGGGTCATTTGTGGTGCGAGAGTGAATACGGAGTAGGTTCCGAATTTATATTCACTTTTTCACAGAAAATCGTCGACAGAGAGGGCATTGGCAAATTCATAGAGCACGATGAAAAGGCTGCAAGAGGACCTTATGTTCCGAAGTTTGTAGCTCCTGATGCAGAGGTTCTGGTTGTGGATGATAATCCCATGAACCTGAACGTAATAAAGAATCTGCTCAAGGCTACAAGGATGTTCGTCACAACTGCAGCAAGCGGAGAAGAGTGTCTTGAAAAGATAAAGTATGGAAACTTCAATATCGTTCTTCTTGATCACATGATGCCGGGAATGGATGGTATTGAAACGCTTCAGGAGATCAGAAAGACACATCCTGATCTTCCGGTTTACGCACTTACTGCCAATGCGGCAGCAGGCGGTGAAGCCTTCTATAAATCAAAGGGCTTTGATGGATATCTTGCAAAGCCTGTAGATACTGAAGAACTTGAGAAAGCCATAATGAAGCATCTTCCTTCGGAAATAATGATGGAACCTGTTGTGAAACCGGCTGAGGAGAAAGAGGTATTTCCTGAGGATAAATACTGGTTAAATGATGTAGAAGGAATTTCGGCATTATACGGAATCAAGAACTCCGGCGGAATTACGTCGTTTATTAATTCAATTACGCTGTTTTATGATACTATAGATAGTAATTCAGAAGTTATTGAGAAAGCATATAATACAGGGGATATAAAGCTTTACACTGTAAAAGTGCATGCTTTGAAGAGCTCGTGCAGGATAGTGGGAGCTATGGAATTATCCTCCCTTGCTGAACAGCTTGAGGAAGCGGGAAATAAAGGGAATATAGCCTTTATTGATGCCAATACCGGAAAGCTTTTGCATGATTACCGCGCATATAAAGATAAGCTGGCAAGGCTTCAAGGCGAAGATGCTTTTGAAAACAGTGTAGAAAAAGAGCCCATACCGGATGATGAGCTTGAAGGTGCTTATGAAGCCCTTAAAGAATTGATTCCTCAGATGGATTATGACAGCATAGAGATGGTTTTTGGAGAGCTTAAGAACTATAAGCTAAAGGACGAGGATGCAGAAAAGATAGGGAAGCTTAAGAAGCTTCTTAAAACCTTTAGTTGGGATGAAATGGAAAAACTGATACAATAAATATATAAAGAATATCACTGGCATAAGGTATAAATGCAAGCGCGGTATCTGTATACTGCCAGTTACTGTTCAGACAGCTCTGCGCACTTGCTGCGCTGAGCGTGAGAATGTTCTATGTCTTGAATATAGGATTTGCCCCTTTGCCGAAGGCAACTGGAATGGGCAAATCCAGTTGCTGTGAGCACCGTAAGGTGTGAACAGTAACTACTGCCAGAGTTTATCAGATAGAACCTGGTTTTTTATGAGGAGATATTATGACTAAGAAGCGCATAATGGTTATAGGGGAGAAAGAAACCTTCCTTGTAAAAGTGCTTATACAAAAAATTAAAGATGCTGATATGGAATGTATCTTTAAAAAATGGGACATCAACAGTATAAATGAGGGCTGGGAGGGTACAGACCTTGTTACAGCCTACATGACTGATGGTGACAGACCAAGTGAGGATGTTCTGCGTTTTTTGATCGACAAGCTGACAGATGAAGGAAAGCAGATCATTCCAATAGGCGAGCGGAGCGACATAAAGTATATCGAAGACCATGTGCCGGCTGACCTTGTTTTCAAGTCATTTGTCCGTCCCATTGATAATGTGGAGTTTGTATCAACAGTTAATGATCTTTTCAGTAAGGCTGCCCTTGGGGAACTGAGAAAGAGCATATTGGTTGTTGATGATGATGCAAGCTATCTTGGACTTGTGAGGGAGTGGCTGAGAGAAAAGTACAAGGTTTCCATGGCAAGCTCGGGGTTACAGGCTATCAAGTGGCTTGGTAAAAACAAGCCGGATCTCATTCTGCTTGATCATGAGATGCCTATAACTTCAGGACCTCAGGTGCTTGAAATGCTCAGAAGCGATGAGGAGACAAAGCATATTCCTGTTATGTTTCTTACCGGAAAAAGTGATAAGGAAAGCGTTATGGCTGTTATGGCACTTAAGCCTGAGGGCTATTTCCTGAAGACAATAGCAAAGCAGGAGCTTTTGGATAAGCTTGAGGAGTTTTTTATATTGCATAGATAAATATTGACTAGTTGGGGGCTTTTTAATGTTTGAATTTGTAAGGGTGCACCAGTTGAACATAATGCTGTTCCTTGCAGGAATGTGCGGTATAACTGCGTTTTATGCACTTCTGTCAAAAACGTTGCCGGCAAAGAGAAAGATATACATTATATACCTTGAGTTGGATGGAATGATTCTTATGCTTGCCGACAGGTTTGCTTATATTTTTCGAGGGGATGAATCTACACTGGGATATTGGATGGTCAGGATAACCAATTTTCTGGTATTCTTTATTTCTCTTTCAGTAATTCATGCATTTAATCTGCTATTTGCAGACATACTTCGTGAAAAAGGTAATCTGGGTCGGGTGCCGATTGAGCTTCGGTTTGTGGATTTTTTTATTTCCATTGGTGAATTGCTGCTTATTGTATCCCAGTTTACAGGTCTTTACTACACCTTTGATGAGACAAACCATTATAAGAGAGAACCGGGACTTTTTGTCTGCTATGCATGTACACTGCTTTCTCTCGGATTTCAGCTCATATGTATAACAAAGTACCGTAAAAATTTAAGGCGAAGACTCAGATTTGGATTTCTGGCATTTACTATTGCCCCGATAATATCCACTATTGCCCAGATTTTTCTATATGGGCTTTCTCTCACAAATATTACTATTGTGATCATTTTGCTGATCATATATACCTTCACGTTGATAGATATCAATGAAACAGCTGAACTTGCAACTCAGAGTGAGATTGATTATCTGAAAAAAGAGAGTGTTAGCATAAAGAGGCTTTTCGAGCAAACCGCCAGCGCTCTGGCAACCGCGATTGATGCCAAGGACAGTCACACGCACGGACACTCTGCCAGAGTTGCGGATTATGCCAGAAGAATTGCAGTAGAGCAGGGGAAGACAGAAAAAGAATGCGATGAGATCTATTATGCGGCACTTCTTCATGATGTAGGAAAAATAGGAATTCCGGATGATATTATAGCTAAAAGCAGCAGACTTACAGACGAGGAATACGAAGAGGTTCAACAGCATGTAAGTATAGGTGAGGAGATTTTATCAAGTATTACGGAGTTCCCTTACCTTAGTATTGCGGCTAAATATCATCATGAAAGATATGATGGAACAGGTTATCCTGATAAGCTTGCAGGAGAAAACATACCTGAGATTGCGAGAATAATCTCTGTAGCGGACGCATATGATGTTATGACTTCCAAGAGAAAATACAGGGATGCGGGACCGCAGGAAAAGGTCAGAGAAGAAATCATAAAAGGTACAGGAACTCAGTTTGATCCTGTTTTTGCAAATACAATGCTTCACCTGATAGATATGGATAACACCTATGAAATGAAAGAGAGAACAGAAACCATAGGCCTTGCGGGAAATAAGGACCTTCATCCTGCGGAGTACAGGAGCAAAATCTCAGACGGAATAATTGTTGATCAGACTCCGGTGAAAATTCATATATCCTGTAAACCGGATGAAGATACAGAAAATGAATTTCATATACCCGCTTTGGTCCTCTATGATTCACTGGATGGAAAGATATACTACCAGCCGGATAAGATTGAAGATTTAGGCTATCTGGAATTTGGCGAGTTATGGTTTGACGGAAATAAAATCTGCAGCGGTGCAAGAGATATTCAGGTAAAGACAGAATACTCTGACAGGGAAAAATATAACGCACTGATAAAGAGTAAAGATGTTATTGAATATGACATTGAGGCTGTAAAAATAAGAGATCACGCAAAGATAGTTATTAGCAGTAAATTTCTCAAGGTGGAAGCTATAATTGCTCTTCCGGACGCTGTAAGATACATGTATGCTGCACTTACAGGTGAGTATTGTTATATTTATAATATTTCGGCTGACAAGGCGAAAAAGCCTGTGCCCAATGATTATATACCCAGAATTGCTGAGGAGATCAGCTATATCGACAGGCTTGAAGGGGATGTTCCGAATATTCAGATTGAAGGATATCACTTTGCCAAAACTGATGGTGTGCCTGTCAGGGATGGTATGAGAATTGAATTCCATACAATGTGCCTTCCAACAGCCAGACTTATCTGGCATTGTCCTCACATAATTTTATTCTATTCAGACGATAAAAAGGTGGATGGAAAAAATTACAGGGAATTTGCTCTCATAAGACTTGATGGTGAGTACTGGGATTCCAAGGGTCACTCTGAGAACAAGATGATCACAAACTTTACAGAGAACTTCGAATCCTGGGATGCCTGGAAGGAGCTCAATAAAAAGGGCTATAACTGCGAGCTGGAATTCAAGCGATTTGGAAGCAGAGTCACGCTTACCACCGAGAACGGGGGAATAGCCATAAAGAACATTACGAATATCCCTGAGGATGTCAAAGATGTGTATGTATCACTTTCCGGAGACCAGGTGGCCCTCACAGAGATAAGGTATTTGTAAGCTAAATTACTCTTGTGCAATTGATTTATTTTAATTTCTTTACTAACAAAATTAATCAATTTTGTATAATTGATTGACAAGCGGACTTATTGGAAGTAAACTTTTAAACAACTTAATACTTTAAACTGATGAAGCGGAGATAACGGCAGTGATGCCTTCACAGAGAGTCCGGGGTGGTGAGAGCCGGGTAAGAAACAAGTTGTCAAATGGACCGCTGAGGGAACGATACAAAGGAATTTTACCGAGTATATCGTTACGTAGGGCATACGTCAGTTGCCGGGGATATGTTGGTATCCTGATAAGCGCATAGCTACAAACTATGAATTCAAGGTGGCACCGCGGATATAGTATATTATTCGTCCTTGACAGAAGTGTAATTCTGTCAGGGGCGTTTTTTTAGTGTAAAGCAGAACCATGCAACCAAAATTACCTGAATGCTTGCAGCAATGCATAGTAGAAAATAAAAGTCACAGCGAGGAGGAAGTACAATGATCAAGGAAGCAATCGTAAAAATCGTAAACAAAGAGGATCTCACATACAATGAGGCTTATGCAGTTATGAATGAGATAATGGGCGGTGAGACAACTCCCACACAGAATGCTGCATTTTTATCAGCTCTTTCAACAAAGAGTGCAAGGGCAGAGACAACAGAGGAGATTGCAGGTTGTGCAGCAGCCATGAGAGATCATGCAACAAAGGTTGACACTGGCATGGATGTGTTCGAAATCGTTGGCACAGGCGGAGATAACGCTCACAGCTTCAATATCTCAACTACTTCAGCTCTCGTGGCTGCAGCAGGCGGAATGAAGGTTGCAAAGCACGGCAACAGGGCAGCATCTTCAAACTGTGGAACAGCTGACTGTCTTGAGGCTCTTGGAGTGAATATTCAGCAAAGTCCTGAAAAATGCATAGAGCTTCTTGAAGAAGTAGGAATGTGTTTCTTCTTTGCTCAGAAGTATCACACCTCAATGAAATATGTAGGTGCCATCAGAAAAGAGCTTGGCTTCAGAACAGTTTTCAATATCCTTGGACCTCTCACAAATCCCGGTTCACCTACAATGCAGCTCCTTGGTGTATATGATGAATATCTTGTTGAGCCACTTGCACAGGTTCTTATCAATCTCGGTGTAAAGAGAGGCATGGTGGTGTATGGCATGGATAAGCTGGATGAGATTTCTATGAGCGCACCGACTAAGATCTGTGAGATCAAGGACGGATGGTATAAATGCTACACAATCACACCTGAGGAATTCGGTTTTGAGAGATGCACAAAGGATGATTTAAAGGGTGGTTCACCTGAAGAGAATGCTGAGATTACAAGAAAAATCCTGGGCGGAGAAAAAGGACACAAGAGAAACGCTGTTTTATTGAATGCAGGCGCATCACTTTACATCGGAGGCAAGGCTGACAGCTTCAAGGATGGAATAGAGCTGGCTGCTGAAATCATTGATTCAGGAAAGGCTTTGGATACACTTGAAAAGCTTATCGAGGTAAGTAACCGCGAGGCTGAGATGACAGCCTGATTCTGCAGGGGAGTGATAATAAGTTATTAAAAAATTGGAATGACCTATGATAAACGACATCAGGACTTCTCCCATAAAGGTGATCCGCCTGATGTCGAGTTACCGCAAGTGATAACACTTAGGCCGAATGGATGAAAAATATATGACAATTTTAGATGAACTCTCTGAATATGCAAAAGTAAGAGTAGAAAAAGCAAAACAGAATAAATCATTAGAGGATCTTAGATTTGAGGCAGAAGCACTTCCAAAAGGCGATTTTTCATTTGAGAAGGCGCTGAGAAAAGAAGGAATGTCCTTTATCTGTGAATGTAAGAAGGCATCGCCCTCAAAGGGAATTATCGCTGAGGATTTTCCATATCTGGATATTGCGCTGGATTATGAAAAGGCAGGTGCTGACTGCATCTCGGTTCTCACAGAACCCAAGTGGTTTCTGGGAGATGACAGATACCTTAAGGAGATAGCAGACAACGTAAAGATTCCCTGCCTCAGAAAAGACTTTACAGTTGATGAATACATGATCTACGAGGCAAAGGTGCTGGGAGCTTCAGCCGTTCTTCTTATCTGCAGCATTCTCGATGCAGAGCAGATGAGTGAGTACATACAAATCTGTGATGAACTTGGTTTATCAGCCCTTGTGGAAGCCCATGATGAAGCTGAAATAGAGATGGGACTTGATGCAGGTGCAAGAATAATCGGTGTTAACAACAGAAATCTGAAGGACTTTTCAGTGGACACCTCAAACAGCATGAGATTTACACAGATGATTCCCAAGGATGTTATCTATGTATCAGAGAGTGGAATCAGAAATGCAGAAGATGTGAGAATCCTAAGGGAAAACGGAGTGTCCGCAGTACTTGTAGGAGAAGCACTCATGAGGGCTTTTGACAGGAAGAAGGCTCTTTTGGAGCTTAAGGGCATCTAAACAATTTCTTGAATGCAGAGTAGAATGCCATTTTCAAAAATAAAGCAATTGGTATGGCATGGCTTTGGAATTTCATAATATTAAAAAATTCATTTGACAGGTAAATGGATTTTGAATTTGCAGGAAAAACAAAATGACAAAAATAAAATTTTGCGGACTTAGAAGAGAGCAGGATATTACAATTTCAAATGAGCTCAGGCCTGATTATATAGGCTTTGTTTTCTGGGAAAAAAGTAAGAGGTATGTGACTTTTGAAGAGGCAAAAGGACTAAAACAAAAGCTGGACAAAAGCATAAAAGCGGTTGGTGTTTTTGTGGATGAAGAGCCTGAGGTAGTTGCAGAAATAGCAAATAATAAGACTATCGATATCATTCAGCTCCACGGACATGAGGATGAAGAGTATATAGAAAAGCTCCGCAAAATGACTGATGCCAAAATTATAAAAGCCTTTCAAATCAGAAATGTGAAGGGCATCGAATCCGGTGGTGGAAATGGTGAGAATAAGAAAATTGATAGGAAAATTGAACAGATCAATAATTCCTCTGCAGATATGGTTCTAATCGATTCCGGCCAGGGAACAGGGAAAGCCTTCAATTGGGAGATTTTGCAAAAAGTAACCCGTCCGTATTTTCTTGCAGGCGGAATAAATATTGAAAATATCGAAGAAGCAATACAGATATCTCCTTTTGCCATCGATGTCAGTTCTGGAATTGAAACAGGTGGCGTAAAGGATGAGGAGAAAATGAAAAAAATCGTAGCAGCTAAAAGGAGTAAACAATGACAGTATCAAAGGGAAGATTCGGAGTCCACGGTGGACAGTATATACCTGAAACTCTTATGAATGCAGTGATAGAGCTTGAGAAAGCCTATGATCATTATAAGAATGATCCAGAGTTTAATGCAGAGCTATCAGAACTGTTAAATGAGTATGCAGGAAGACCATCAAGACTTTACTATGCAAAAAAAATGACTAAAGATCTTGGTGGGGCAAAGATTTATCTAAAGCGTGAGGACTTAAATCATACCGGTTCCCATAAGATTAATAATGTTTTGGGTCAGGCACTTCTTGCAAAGAAGATGGGAAAAACCAGACTTATAGCTGAAACCGGTGCAGGACAGCACGGCGTTGCCACAGCAACCGCAGCAGCCCTTATGGGAATGGAATGTGTTGTTTTCATGGGAAAAGAGGACACAGAGAGACAGGCACTTAATGTCTACAGAATGCGCCTCCTTGGGGCTGAAGTAATACCTGTTACTTCAGGAACAGCAACCCTTAAGGATGCAGTATCAGAGGCTATGAGAGAGTGGACAACGAGAATTGATGATACTCATTATTGTCTTGGCTCCGTAATGGGACCTCATCCTTTTCCTACAATAGTCCGCGATTTTCAGTCAGTAATCTCAAAGGAAATCAAACAGCAGATTCTTGAAAAGGAAGGCAGACTTCCAAGCGCTGTTATTGCATGTGTAGGCGGCGGATCAAACGCCATCGGAAGCTTTTACAACTTTATCGAGGACGAGGGAGTAAGACTCATAGGCTGCGAAGCAGCAGGCCGCGGAATAGACACATTTGAGACAGCTGCAACAATAAATACCGGAAAGCTTGGGATTTTCCACGGAATGAAATCATATTTCTGCCAGGATGAATACGGACAGATAGCACCTGTTTACTCCATATCTGCAGGACTTGACTATCCGGGAGTAGGACCTGAGCACGCTCATCTTCATGACATCGGAAGAGCTGAATACGTTCCTGTTACAGATGATGAGGCAGTTAATGCATTTGAATATTTATCAAAGACAGAGGGCATAATTCCTGCGATCGAGTCATCACACGCAGTAGCCCATGCGATTAAAATAGCACCGACCATGAGTAAGGACGACATAATTGTAATTACTATCTCAGGAAGAGGCGATAAGGACTGTGCAGCAATTGCCAGATACAGAGGGGAGGATATCCATGAGTAAAATAGCAGAAGCATTTAGCAACAAAAAGGCGTTCATACCATTTATAACCTGTGGTGATCCGGACCTTAACACAACCAGGAAAATCATAGGAGAGCTTGTGAAAAACGGAGCAGACCTTATTGAGCTTGGCATCCCTTTTTCAGATCCTACAGCCGAAGGTCCTGTGATTCAGGGCGCAAATATCAGAGCTTTGAAAAATGGAATAACTACTGACGACATTTTTGAGATGGTAAAGGAAGTCAGAAAAGATGTCACAATTCCAATGGTGTTTATGACCTATGCTAATGTGATCTTTTCCTATGGCATGGACAGATTCTTTGAGAAATGCAAGGAAATTGGGATGGATGGCGTTATTCTACCTGACGTTCCCTATGAAGAGAAGGAAGAATTTGAAGTCACAGCTTCTCAGTATGGAATTGATTTTATTTCAATGGTGGCACCTACCTCAGAGGAGAGAATTGCAACCATAGCTAAAGATGCAAAGGGCTTTATTTACATAGTTTCAAGTCTTGGCGTAACAGGAACAAGAACCAAAATAAACAGTAATGTAAAGGGACTTGTTGAAAAGATAAGAAAAGCTACTGATGTTCCCTGCGCGGTGGGTTTTGGAATCTCCACTCCTGAACAGGCATCAGAAATGGCAAGTATCTCTGACGGTGCAATCGTTGGGTCAGCAATTGTCCGAATTATTGAACAGTATGGAAAAGACGCACCAGCTCACGTTGGACAGTTTGTTAACAATATGAAGAGTGCATATGCTTGATATTCTTTAGTGTAACAAGAGGAATAAAGACAATCTTTAGTGTAACAAGAGAAATAAAGACATTTTTTGATATAGCAATTGGAATAAAGTTTTTTTGTGTTGGCGTTGAAGGAGTCCCAATGTGACATTTACCGATTAAGACTCCCTTCGCGGGTACATCGTTACGATCTGTAATCAGTCAGGGCGCGAAGAAATTTGAAATAGACTGTGAGGATTGTAATAGAGTTTAGGGTAAGGATGAGTCCTTGAAGAAGAATGATACATTAGTGACTGACTATAAAATAACACATTTATATCAGCATTCAGTCTCATAAGACAATAACACTATAACAGACTGATCACTGACAGTATTTTTTTTCTCGAAGAGGGAGTCTAATAAAAACAGGTACGCGAATAGACTGCATGGCAGGCATAAGTAAAAGGCCGCAGAGGGAGTCTATGGAAAGCAAGTACGCGAATAGACTGCATGGCAGGCATAAG